>NZ_ATYV01000001.1 GCF_000427865.1 Corynebacterium sputi DSM 45148
CATAGGTGCGCCTGGTCGATGGTGCTGCGGTTGATTGATAGGGAGATGGCAGAGAGGGCGTCGTCGGGGTTTTCGTGGGTGAACCGTGGTGCGTCAGTGGAGAGTGCTGCGGTGAAGGGGCAGTTGGTGTCGGTGGTGTCGAATGGTGCTCGCATGACAAATCAGCCCCCTTTGGTGGCGCTGTGAAGCATCAGTGAACATGGCGTGGTGTTGGTGGGATGCGGTTGGTCTCCCCTGATGATCAACTCGCTAACATGTTCGACTATAGTGTGTTATCGCAGGTCAGGCAAGGGTTGGAAAAGATTTATTCCGAAATGTGACGAAATGAAACGAAAGATACGTATGTGGGGTGGTGGGGTGAGGGCTGGAGGCGTCGGGAAGCAAAAACGACAAAAGGGCGCCGACCGGAAACTCCGGTCGACGCCCGTGGGGGGCAGGAACGTTTAGTTCTTGCTGTAGTGCGCGTCAAGCAAGTGCTTGTATGACTCTATGACGGTCTTGCGCTTGAGCTTCATGCTCGGGGTCAACTCGCCATCCTCGACGGTGAGCTCCTTATCGAGAATGGTGAAACGCTTGATCTGCTCCCAGTTGTTCAACTTGGAGTTCAGTTCGCCGATGTACTTTTCGACCATTTCCTTGGCGCCGGGGGAGGCCACGAGAGTGGCGTAGGACGAGCCGCTCATGCTGTTCTGCTCAGCCCACGCCTCCATCGCATCTGGATCGAGGACAACAAGCGCGGAGACGAACGGACGGTTCGCGCCGTCGACAACGATCTGTGAGGCGTAGGGGCACAGGCCCTTGAACATCGCCTCGATCTTGCCGGGGGCGAAGTACTTTCCGTTGGAGGTCTTGAAGATGTCCTTCTTGCGGTCGGTGATCTTCACGAAGCCTTCGTCGTCGAACTCGGCAATATCGCCGGTGCGGAACCAAGTACGGCCGTCCTTCTGGAAGAGAACCTTCTCGGTCTCCTCCGGAAGTCCGTGGTAGCAGTCCATGACACCGGGACCGGAGATAAGCAGTTCGCCGTCCTCGGCAATGTCAGCAATCGTGCCATGGACGGGCCAACCGGTGGTACCCGTCTTGGCTGCGTACGGGCGGTTCACCGTGGTTGCGGCGGCGGTCTCGGTGAGCCCGTAACCTTCCAGAGCGACGATGCCGAGGCTCTCGAACCACTTCGCGATGTCACGGTCGAGGGCAGCGGAACCGGAGATGACGAATCGCATTCGGCCACCGAAACGAGCGCGAATCTTCGACAGGACCAGCTTGTCGGCAATCTTGTAGCGGAACTTCAATCCACCGGAGAGCTTCTTGTCGGCCTCGATGGTCTCAACGACCTCAATGCCCACGCCAGAGGCCCAATGGAACAACTTCTCCTTCACACCACCTTCGGCAGCCATCATGCGGACGACACCTGAGCGGACCTTCTCGAACAGACGCGGTACGGCAGCCATGTAGGTGGGTTGGACCGAACTCAGGTTCTCGACGATCTTTTCCTGGCGTCCGTCGACCGCCGTCTCCATGCCGACCTCGACGCACATAGAGAGGAGCACCTTGCCGAAGACATGGGCGAGGGGGAGCCACAGATACTGGACGTCATCGATCGTCAAATCCTTCATCGTCGAGACGATGGCTACACCCATGTAGGCCCAAGTGCCGTGCTTCAGGCGCACACCTTTGGGCATTCCTGTGGTGCCGGAGGTGTAGACAATCGTCGCGATGTGGTCGGAAGAAACGGCGTTAATGCGATCTTCGGTGAGCGAGGGAGTATCCGACAATGCCTTGTCGCCGATGGTGCGAAGTTCGTCGAGGGTGATGACCCAGTCGTCGTCCACCACGGAGTTGTCCATAGTGATGACCTTGATGACATCCGGGAAATCAGAACGGTTCGCCTGAAGCTTCTCCACCTGCTCCTGGTTTTCCGCGAAGACAATGCGGCTGCCAGAGTCGGAGAGGATATGGGCGACTTCCTCGGCGCGCGACGTGTTGTAAACAGTGGTGGTCGCGGCACCGGCGTACATAATTGCGAAGTCTGCGAGAATCCAGTCGTAACTGGTCAACGAGATAATCGCGACGCGATCCTCAAGCTCGATACCCAGAGAGATCAGACCTGCGGCGACGCGGGATACGTCTGAGCCCACGTCACCCCAGGTGACCTTGTCCCACCCTGTGTCGTCCGCATTCGGGTAGCTGAACGCCGTGCTATCCGGCGTTGCTGCCACCCTCTTGCGGAGCATATGAGCCATGGAAACGTCCGCAGAATCCAGGACTTTTTGATCGATGGGATCGTCCTTGATGTGGCGAATCTTTCGGACGTTCTGGATATCTGTGAGCATTGGCGCCTCCTCCGTTGTGTGATCTAAGTCCTATCAGGGATCACGCTTTCGGGGGCGAACTTAGCCGCGGGCGTTATTGAATCTTTATTAGCGGGGGGAACTAATCTGCGACCAGTGTCTCGAGCGTGAATTCAGGGTGCTCCTTCTCAATGAACGAGAGCTTCCACTTGTCGCCGAACAGGGCAATTATCGCCCCGTCAGTGCGAGTGAAAATTTCCACTCCGCGTTGGCGAGAGAGCTCCGGCACCGTAGCTTCGTCTGTGCGCCGGGCGATGGAGTAGGGGACTGGCTCAAGAAGCGTCTCGACGTTGTATTCGACCTGCATTCGGGCCTGCATGACCTCGAACTGCATGGGGCCGACGGCGGCGAGAACGGGGGCTGCGTCACCGCGGGCGTCGTTGCGCAGGACCTGGACGACACCTTCGGCGTCTAGCTGGTCCACTGCCTTGCGGAACTGCTTGTACTTGCCCAGGGACTTGGCGCGCAGGGTGCGGAAGTGCTCCGGCGCGAAGGACGGCATCGGGGTGAACTGGACCTTGCGGCCGGAGTAGATGGTGTCACCCGGAGCCAGCGAGCCGGCGTTGACTAAGCCGACGATGTCACCGGGGAATGCCTCGGTGACGGTAGAACGGGTGCGGCCGAACACGGTCAGTGCGTGCTTAGTGGAGAAGCCACGGCCGGACTGTGCGTGAGTGACCTGCATGCCGCGCTCGAACTCGCCGGAGACAATGCGCAGGAAGGCCAGCTTGTCGCGGTGGTTGGAGTCCATGCCAGCCTGAACCTTGAACACGACGCCGGAGAAGTCATCGGTCGGCTCGCGGACCTCGTCCATGGCGGAGGTTGAGGCGGCCACGGCCTTCGGGTCGGAAAGGCGCGGTCCCGGGGCGGGAGCCAGATCGCAAAGAGTGTCGAGGATCTGGTGAACACCCCAGTTGAGCATCGCCGAAGCGAAGATCACCGGAGAGGTTTCACCGGCCAGGTACATCTCCTGATCGTGGTCTGCAGCGTCTGCAGACAGCAGTTCTGACTCCTCTGCTGCAGCTTCCCAAGTGACCCCTTGCTCGGCTGCGGCCTCGTCCGGGGTCAAGTGGCTCTCTTCAGCGATAGTGGAACCACCAGCGGTGCGCTCGAACCGAATGAACTCGACTGGCTCCCCGTCTTCGCCACGGCGCATGAGGCCGCGGAAGTCACCGGCCTCGCCAACGGGCCAGAACAGGGGAGTGGGCTGCAGACCGATCTCGGCGACGATTTCGTCCATGAGCTCCAATGGCGCCTTGCCAGGGCGGTCCCACTTGTTGATGACCGTGACAATCGGGATGCCATTGGACTTACAGACGCGGAAGAGCTTCAGCGTCTGCGGTTCCAATCCCTTAGCGCCGTCGACGAGCATGACTGCAGCGTCAACTGCGGTCAGTACGCGGTACGTGTCCTCGGAAAAGTCCGCGTGGCCCGGGGTGTCCACGAGGTTGATCATGTACGGCTCGCCGGAGTGGTTTTCCGGCTGGTACTCGAACTGGAGGGCAGATGACGCGATGGAAATGCCACGGTCCTTCTCCATGTCCATCCAGTCGGAAACGGTCGCCTTGCGACCAGCCTTTCCGTGGACGGCGCCCGCTTCCGTGATCACCTGGGCGTGCAGTGCCAACGCCTCAGTCAACGTCGACTTACCTGCATCCGGGTGGGCGATCACCGCGAATGTTCGGCGGCGGTCTGCCTCGGAGGCGATGGAGCTCATGTGTTGTGGATTCCTTCCGTTCGGTGCGACAACCAAGATTACTCTTCGGGAGCCGCTCAGCAGTGTCCGGTTGCCTGGCTCACACCGACGACGCAGAGATGGCACACCCTGAACGGCTATCGCTAACGGCTCGTGGGAGGGAATTATCGCCCGTGATGCCCCTTAGTTCGGGGTGGAATCGTTCGAACAGACATGCACAAGCTAGATTTAATGCTGACTCAAAGACCCCGCCATCTCCCCACCACGGAGGTAGTGGGGGTGCAGCCGCGTGGGAGTAGCGACTACTCCTGTGACGAAAACTGGAGGGCTTATGCCGGCG
Organism: Corynebacterium sputi DSM 45148; assembly: GCF_000427865.1. Lineage (GTDB taxonomy): Bacteria > Actinomycetota > Actinomycetes > Mycobacteriales > Mycobacteriaceae > Corynebacterium > Corynebacterium sputi. The sequence goes on from NZ_ATYV01000001.1 coordinate 4,388, forward strand.
TCCGAACCGACCAACGACAACATGTGGAACGAGCGCATTGCGCTGGCAGAGAAGATGATCCCGGTCATCGGCCAGCTCCGCCGCGACCAGAACGTGGTCGCTTCCATCTATGGGCGTCGTCTGGACAACCGCAGCGAGTCGGGCATCATCAAGGCCCACCGCTACGCGCGCCACATCACCAATGAGGTGCTGAACCTGGATCAGACCCTGCCGATCTTGGAGAAGCTCATCGAGCTGGACGTGTGCACCGCATCTGTGGACGTCGGAGTGCTCGCTTCGCGCTTCGCCGCTGAAGGTGGCGACCTGACCGAGTACCTGCAGCGGGAGCTCGCAGACGTCATCGGCACCACCGACACCATGCCGCAGCGCGATATCGTGCTCTACGGCTTCGGCCGCATCGGCCGTCTGGTTGCTCGCATCTTGTTGGCACGCCAGGCCAACAACCACGGCCCGCGCCTGCGTGCCATCGTCGTGCGCAAGAACGGTGACGAGGACCTGGAGAAGCGCGCTTCCTTGCTGCGCCGCGACTCTGTGCACGGTTCCTTCGATGGCTCCATCTCTGTGGACCCGGTGAACAACATCCTGTGGGCCAATGGCACCCCGATCCAGGTCATCTACAGCTCTGATCCCACCACCATCGACTACACCGAGTACGGCATCGACAACGCAATTGTTGTCGACAACACCGGCCGCTGGCGTGACCGTGAGGGTCTGGAGCAGCACACTCAGGCCAAGGGCGTCTCCAAGGCGCTGCTGACCGCACCGGGCAAGGGCGACATCAAGAACATCGTCTACGGCATCAACAGCGGTGACATTGAGGAGAGCGACACCATCCTCTCCGCAGCTTCGTGCACGACCAACGCGATCACCCCGGTGCTCAAGGTTGTGAATGACAAGTGGGGCGTGGAGTTTGGACACGTTGAGACCGTCCACTCGTTCACCAACGATCAGAACCTCATTGACAACTTCCACAAGGGCTCTCGCCGTGGTCGCGCTGCAACACTCAACATGGTTCTCACCGAGACGGGCGCCGCCAAGGCCGTAGCGAAGGCACTGCCGGAGTTCGACGGCAAGCTCACCGGCAATGCCATCCGCGTTCCCACCCCGGACGTGTCTATGGCCGTGCTGAACCTCACCATGGAGAACGAGGTTGAGCGCGAAGAGGTCAACAGCTTCCTACGCAAGGTGTCGCTGACCTCTGAGCTGCGTCAGCAGATCGATTACATCCACTCCAACGAGATTGTCTCCACGGACTTCGTCGGCACCACCCACGCCGGCATCGTCGATGGTTTGGCGACGATCGCCCGCGGCAAGCACCTAGTCCTCTACGTCTGGTACGACAACGAGTTCGGCTACTCGAACCAGGTCGTTCGCATCGTGGAGCAGATGGCCGGCACCCGCGCGCCGATCGTCCCGAAGCGTGCTCGGCTTGAGGAGCTCTAAGCTTCAGTAGCCCCTGTGATTCAGCCCACAACACTCTCGTTAGTGTTGTGGGCGAATCTTATTTACAGACAGGGAGTCCCATCATGCATACCGCTCTGACCCCGCTTCGTTTTCTCGAACGATCAGCACAGGCCCACCCGAGCCGAATCGCCTGTATCGATGGGCCCCGCCGTGTCACGTTCGCTCAGATGAAAAACGACGCACTGGATATCGCTCGGGCGCTGCGGGAGCGGGGAGTGCGGCAGGGTGAGCGCGTCGGGATGCTCGCGGCGAATAGCTACGAAGGTCTGCTTCTGCAGTTCGCGGTGCCGCTGGCTGGGGGAGTGCTGGTCGCAATCAATACTCGGCTGGCGCCTGCAGAGGTCCGCTACATCTGCGACCATTCGTCCATCAGGATTCTCTTTGGCGACAAGGACCTCATCGCGGCGGCTCGCCCCACCCTGCGCTCGGCGGATCTGGTGGACACTTTCGTTCTGATCCATGATGAGGACGGGACCCAGCCGCAGCCGCGGCACCCCGATTCCGGAGTGGTCATGACGTGGGATGAGTTCAAAGATGAAGGAACGCTTCCCGACGCCCTCCTCCACACCCCTCCCTTCTCCGTTCCCGACGAGAATGCTGCGATTGCCATCAACTACACCTCCGGCACTACCGGGCGCCCGAAGGGAGTGGTCTACACCCATCGCGGTGCATACCTCGCGGCCTTGGGCGTGGCCATGACGTACGGGCTCAGCCGTGACTCGGTGTACCTATGGACGCTGCCGATGTTCCACTGTTCTGGTTGGTGCACCGGATGGGCATCGATGTCTGTCGCGGCGACTCAGGTGGCGCTGCGGGCGGTGCGGGGACCGAAGATCTGGGAACTCTTAGACACCGAAGGCGTGGATTTCCTTTGTGGTGCACCTGCGGTGGTCCAGACGATCGTTGCGGCAGATGAGGCCCATCACGTCGATAACCTCACTATTTCGACGGCCGGCGCGCCCCCGAGCCCGACTGTCATTGAGGCCTGCGAAAACCTCGGCATCGAGGTCATCCATGTCTACGGACTCACCGAGACCTATGGCCCCACGGTCTCCTGCGAACCACAATCAGCCTGGGATGCACTGTCAGTGACAGAGCGGGCCACCATGAAGGCGAGGCAGGGGATTGCGATGGTGACTAGTGATGAGGTGCGCGTCGTAAAGCAAATCCCTAAGGCCTCGCCGATGGACATCGACCTGGAAGATGTGCCCTGCGATGGAGAGACCATGGGTGAGGTTGTGATGAGCGGAAACATCGTCATGAAGGAGTACTTCCACAACCCGGACGCCACTGCGGAGGCATTCGCCGGAGGGTGGTTCCACAGTGGGGATCTGGCAGTGAAGCATCCCGACGGTTACATCCAGATCCTCGACCGCGCCAAAGACGTTGTCATCTCAGGTGGTGAGAACATCTCAACGATTGAGGTGGAGCAGGCACTGATCAGCCATCCGTCGATCGCGGACGTCGCTGTGGTTGGTGTGCCCGACGAGAAATGGGGAGAGGTACCCCGGGCGTACGTCGTACTCGCACCAGGTGTGGTGCACGACGAGGCAGGGGAGCAGTCGGTGATTGACCACTGCCGTGCCCTAATCGCTGGGTACAAGGTGCCGCGGGACTACCAGGTGATCGAGGAGCTGCCGCGGACCTCGACGGGCAAGGTCCAGAAAAACGTGTTGCGGGAGATGACCCTGGAGTAGCCGGAGCTACTTCTTGTGGACCTGATTCTGCGCGACGGACAGGCCGTGGCCCACAAGGATTTCTACGGCATCCGCTGCATCTTGAATCCAGAACGGGAGATCCTTGCGCTCATTGGTAGCGAAGTCGCGCAGCACATAGTCCGCGGGGTCCTGGCGTCCTGGGGGACGGCCCACACCCACGCGGACTCGCTGGTAGTCCTTCGTGCCCAGTGACTTCGAGGTGGAGCGCAGCCCGTTGTGACCGCCCTCTCCACCACCCTTTTTGAGGCGGATGAAACCGGGGTCCACGTCCAGTTCGTCATGGACCATGATGACGTTGTCCGGGGTGATGCCAAAAAACTTTGCCAGAGCCGCGACGGGACCGCCGGAGAGGTTCATGTACGTCCGCGGCTTGGCCAGAATCACCTGGCGCTCGGAACCATCAGGCATCTTCCACCGGGTCTGCACGATCTGGGCATTGGACCGCTTGTGGGGGGAAAAAGTCGATTCCATCGGCAATGTCCGGGACGCCAATTCGTCCAGCACCATCTGGCCGATGTTGTGCCGGTTCGTCTCGTATTTCGGGCCGGGGTTGCCCAGGCCGACCACCAAGACGGGGCCGGGTTCGGTGCTCTCGCTCATGGTGCAATATTCGCATGAGCCGACCCTGCATACGACAATGCCCCACGGTCCGCTAGGGGACCGTGGGGCAAGGAACGTCGGGAAGCGAAGGTGCTTACTCCGAGTCGGAGGACTCTTCGGTTGCCTCAACGTCGTTCGGGTCCTGGCCGGCGTCGACCTCAGCAGCAGCCTCGTCAGCCTCAGCCTCGTTGTCCTCCGGAGCGACAACGTTGACCAGCAGCAAGTCGGACTCGCCGGAAAGGGTGACACCCTTCGGCAGCTTGATGTCGGCAGCGGTGACCTGTGCGCCGACCTCGAGGGCCTCGACGGACACGGTGAACTCGTCCGGGATGGACAGTGCCGGAGCCTCGACCAGAACGGCGTCGGCTTCCTGCATGATCATGGTGCCCGGGGCGCCTTCGCCCTCGACGATGACCGGGATCTCGACCTCAACGGTCTCGCCTGCAGCGACGGCCAGCAGGTCAGCGTGATCGAAGTCGAAGGTCAGAACGTTCTGATCGACAGACTTAATCATGGCCAGCTGCTTCTCGCCGTCCACGTCGATGTTGACCAGGGTGTTCAGGCCGTTGTAACGCAGCAGGTTGTTGAACTCCAGCTCCTCGAAGGAGACGTGAATCGGTGCGTCGAGGGACGTACCGTAGATGACGGCCGGGATGCGGCCGGCGCGACGGGTACGACGTGCGGCACCCTTGCCGAACTCAGTGCGGGCCTGTGCGGACAGGTCGTGAATCTTGGACTTTGCCATGTCTGACTCCTTGTACGTGATGTGAAACCCGGGAGTCGAAGCTATTGCCTGCACCAGAGCATTGCGCCGGTGTGAGCGTCGCGTCGATAACGGGGCCGTATGACAGGCCACCCTCGCCGAGACTTGACCCGCTGACTATACGACAACGGCCGCCCACGACGGTAATCGGGGCGGCCAGGGTCGGTAGAGCGGGGCGTTTAGGCTTCGCCCTCGAACAGCGTGGTGACGGAGCCGTTCTGGAAAATCTCACCGATGGTCTTAGCCAGCAGCGGTGCGATCGGCAGGACGGTCAGGTTGTCCCAGCCTTCGGTGCTCTGCGGCAGGGTGTCGGTGGTGATGACCTCGCGGGCACCGCACTGCGACAAGCGCTCGCGGGCCGGGCCGGAGAAGACACCGTGGGTGGTGGCGATGATGACGTCGGTTGCACCAGCCTGGCGCAACACGTTCACAGCGCCGGCGATGGTTCCGCCGGTGTCGATCATGTCGTCGATGAGGACACAGGTCATGCCCTCCACGTCACCGACCACACGGTTGGCAACAACCTGGTTGGCGACATCCACCGAGCGGGTCTTGTGTACGAATGCCATCGGTGCGTCACCGAGTGTGTTGGCCCACTTCTCGGCCTGCTTCACGCGACCGGCATCCGGGGAGACAACACAGATGTTGTCGAGCGTGTAGTTGTCCTTGATGTAATCCGTGAGGATCGGCATGGCATGCATGTGATCGACTGGGCCATCGAAGAATCCCTGGATCTGATCGGTGTGCAGGTCGACAGACACGATGCGGTCCGCGCCTGCGGTCTTCAGCAGGTCCGCGACGAGGCGCGCGGAGATCGGCTCACGGCCACGGTGCTTCTTATCCTGGCGGGCGTACGGGAAGAATGGCAGGATCGCCGTGATGCGCTTCGCCGAGCCACGCTTCAGAGCGTCGATCATGATGAGCTGCTCCATGAGCCACTTGTTCAGCGGCATCGGGTGCGCCTGCAGCACGAACGCGTCAGAGCCGCGTACGGACTCCTCGAAACGGACGAAGATTTCGCCATTGGCGAAGTCCCGTGCGGTGGTGGGAGTGACGTCGACGCCAAGTGAATTGGCGACGGCTGTGCCGAGCTCCGGGTGAGCGCGCCCGGAGAAGAGCATGAGGTTCTTCTTGTTGTCGATCCATTCGCCGGTCATTGCGTGGATTAGCCTTCCTCGTTGTTGCTGGGCTGGGACGCCGTCGCTGCAGCTTCGGCCGCCGGAGTATCCGGTCGCTTCCGCTGAACCCATCCTTCGATGTTCCGCTGCTTGCCACCACTGACGGCTAGCGCTCCCGGGGGTACGTCGTCCTTGATCACAGTACTAGCCCCCGAATACGCGCCGTCACCCACGGTCACCGGTGCGATGAACATGGTGTCGGAACCGGTGCGCACGTGGTCACCGATGGTGGTGTGGTGCTTGTTCACGCCGTCGTAGTTCACGAAGACGCTGGATGCGCCGATATTGGAGTGCTTCCCGACGGTCGCATCACCGATGTACGTCAGATGCGGCACCTTCGAGCCTTCGCCGATGGTGGCGTTCTTCGCTTCGACGAATCCGCCGAGCTTGCCCCGAGCACCGAGTCGAGTGCCCGGGCGCAGGTAGGTGAACGGTCCGACGGAGGCCTCAGCGCCGATCTGGGAATCGATGGCGTGGGTGCGGGTGACAGTGGCGTTCTCCCCCACGGTCACGTTGACCAGGGTGGAGTCCGGCCCGACAGTCGCGTAGTCCGCAATGACGGTGTTCCCGGCGAGCTGCGTCGACGGAAGAATTGTCACGTCCTGGCCGATCTCAACGTCCATCCCGATCCACGTGGTGGAAGGGTCGACGATGGTTGCGCCGCCGCGCATGGCCTGCTCACACAGGCGGCTGTTTAGCTCAGCGCCAACAGCGGCGAGCTGGACGCGGTCGTTGACACCAGCGATGAGCCAGGAGTCGTCCAAGCGGTGTCCGCGGACGATCCGGCCCGACTCACGAGCAATGCCGATCACATCAGTGAGGTACAGCTCGCCCTGCGCATTGTCAGTGTTGAGCTGGGTCAGCGCGTGACGGAGCATCTCCGCGTCGAAAGCGTAGACACCGGAGTTGATCTCGGTGATGGCGCGCTGGTTCTCGTCAGCGTCCTTCTCCTCGACGATGCCGGTGATCTCTCCGTCGGCAGTGCGCACGATGCGGCCATAGCCGTGGGGATCCCCGATCGTCGCGGTCAACACAGTGACAGCGGTCTTCGGGGTGCTGCGGTGCTCGGTGAGCAGGGCGCGCAAAACATCAGCGTTGAGCATCGGCACGTCTGAGGTGGTGACCACGATCGTGCCACTGTACTGACCGGTTTTATCAAGCCGGTCCAGGGCAACCTGGACTGCGTGACCGGTGCCGTTCTGCTGTTCTTGGTGGGCGATCGCGACACGATCGCGGCCAACCTCGTCAGCCCATTCGTCGACGGCCTCAATGACACGGTCCTTGTGGTGTCCTACGACCACCGCAATGTCATCAGCCCCCACCCCATGTCCTGCGTACAGGGCGTGGCCGAGCATTGTTCGCCCGGCCACCTCATGCAGCACCTTGGGAGTGGTCGACCGCATTCGGGTGCCCTGGCCGGCGGCCAGAACGACGACAGCCGTCGCGGAGTCGTGGCTCATGGATGTCTCCTCCATTACCTCGGAAGTGGAATACCCTAGAACGTTACCGCGCGGACACCTGCAAGTACGCAAATGCCGCTAGACGTGGGGGAGGAGACGGTGCGGTCAGGCTGCGACGGGGTCGAAGGGGGCGTCGTTAAGCACGTGTTTGTCGCTTCCCGCGATCCTGGACACGGCCAGCTCGGTGAGCTCGGTGCCATGCATCGCGCAGGCACCACCACGGGTGATGCCGGAGACGCTGTAGCCGTCACGGAAGACGGACTCGAAAGCGTCCAGTGCCGTTGCCTCTGAGGCTCCGGTCACAGTCTGAATAGTCTGAATAGTTGTCTCGTAGATTGTGGTGTTCATCTTTCTCTCGAATTCTTGCGTAGGCGCGCGACAAGACTGTCCCGTTGAAGGGAGTGTCGTGCTGGAGTCGCTGATCCGTCTCATCGGATTGGCGCCGAGGTGTTCTGTTCACCTGAAAGGCGAGTGCGGGGCTGATAGGCAGCCGCGCCGCACACGTGGAGGACACAGGCCAGCCGCCTGTGTCTGAGCAGGAAAACGACTGTACATACGTCTGCCCAAAGATTCAAGGGTTGGAAGTCTACCCCGCAGAGGAAACCCGCGAGAACGGGGCGATTTACCTGTAGTTTCAAGGCATGTACAAGTTTTGGTACGGCTTCTTCAAATACGCGACGGTGGGGCCGTTCCTCATGGTGTGGAATCGACCGAGTTTCATCGGCCGCGATCGCATTCCTGCTGAAGGCCCCGCTATCCTCGCCACCAACCACCTCGCCGTGATGGACCAGTTCTATATCGGCGCCCGTTGCCCCAGAAAGCTCGCTTTCTTGGCGAAGTCTGAGTACTTCACCACCCCCGGGCTGATTGGTCGGCTGCAGAAGTCCTTCATGACCGCCGTCGGCCAGGTTCCGGTCGACCGCAACGCGGAGGACCCCTCGTCAGCGGCCTTGGCTGCCGGTCGAGTCGCTCTTAACGATGACAAGATCCTCGGCCTAGCAGTGGAGGGGACCCGCAGTCCTGACGGCCGTCTCTACAAGGGCCGTACCGGCACCGCTCGCATCGCCTTGGAGACTGGCGCGGTGGTGTGTCCAGTCGCGTTCATCGGTACTGGCCGGGTCAATCCGATCGGAAGCTGGATTGTTCGCCCCTGGAAGGTGAAGGTTATCGTCGCGGACCCGATCTACCCGGCGGATTACGCGGACCTCGTAGAGAAGGTGGGCCCTTATGAAGCCGCCCGAGTAATGACCGACGACATCACGCTCGCCATCCAAAAGATCTCCGGCCAAGATTACGTGGGGATCTACGGCACGGACATGAAGAACGCGCTGCAGGCAGGGGAGGGATACCCCGAAGGGGCAGAGCCAGGCGGGGCCTTGGAGCGTCCGTTCAGCGAGGTGGCATCGAAGGAACTGTCGCACTAATGCATCAGAGGAGCCGGAAAGCGGGCTCGCACTGAAAAGAGACCCTCGGAGAGTTGCAGATTTCGGCCAAATTGGCGCAGAAATGCAATTTTCCGAGGGTTTTATTGCCACTCACGGGCGTAAGAAAAATGCTCCCTCGCCAGGACTCGAACCTGAAATGCCTGAACCAAAATCAGGAGTGTTGCCATTACACCACGAGGGATCGGTGGGCTGCGCTGTAAGCGACGTGCGACCCTCCGAGGTGGGAGACCGCGGCTCAAAAACCGCGTTCCCAACGGAAGTGACCTTAACAAACCCTCTAGGGGATTGTGGAAACGTTGACCAGAAGGTGTCCAACAGGTGGTACAAGCAGATAAGCTGGTTAGTCATGACAGTAAAGCCCCGCCGGAGGATGAGCGCGCCTGAGCGTCGACGGCAGTTGATCGACGTCGGTCGTGCGACGTTCGCCGAGCTCGGTTTGGACGGCACCTCGATGGAGGAATTGGCGGCGCGGGCAGGGGTATCGAAGCCGGTTGTGTACGAGCATTTCGGCTCGAAGGATGGACTCTATGACGTGGTGGTCATGGAAGAAATGGGCCGGCTGGAGCATGTGATTGAGGAATCGATCCAGCAGGGCCGCGCTCGCGCCCGTATTGAGAACACCGTCTTGGCGTTGCTCACCTATGTGGAGGAGCACACCGACGGCTACACCATTTTGGCCCGGGACCTCGGCTCCACTGGCGGATTCGCAACGCTTCTAGGCAATGCGACCAGTCATGTCTCGCCGATACTTGTTGCCGCATTCGAGCGCGCAAACCTCGACGGATCCATGGCGCCTTTGTATTCGCAGGCTCTGGTTGGCATGGTCTCGCAGACTGCCCAGTGGTGGCTCGATGAGCACCAAGCGGATTCCTATCCGGACAAGGAAACCGTTGCCGCGCACATCGTGAACCTCTGTTGGAATGGCCTGGCAGGGATGGAGTCCAACCCGACCCTCAGCCCCAAGGCTCTTCGCGGGAGATCCTCTGAGGGTGTGCGTCTTGGGGCAGGGGAGGACGCTGATCCGCACCGGAGGTAGTTCAGGCGCTAAGCTGCCCCGCTGTGAAGGACTCCGCTGACCGCACTCCGATGACCGACGATTCCGCAGCCGCACCTTTGGGTGGTTTGGCGCGTGTTGTCGCGACCGATTCGCAGTTCAGGGGTGTTCTGACGCGGATCGGTGAGCCCGAGCTCGCGATGACGGGCATTGATGAATTGCGCCCATTCCTGGTGGCGTCGATGGAGTCGAAGGCTCCGGTGCTGGCGGTGACTGCTACCGGCCGTGAGGCGGAGGACCTCGCCTCAGAGCTGCGTGCGATGGTGGGCCGCAAGGTCGCGCTGTTCCCGTCCTGGGAGACGTTGCCGCATGAGCGACTCTCACCGGCAGTAGATACGGTCGCTCAGCGCCGTAAGGCCTTGCACGAGGTTGCTGAGGGCAACGTCACAGTTGTGGTCGCTGCGGTGCGCTCCCTGCTTCAACCCGTGCTTAACGACGGCGCCAGCCCCATTTCCCTCGCCGAAGGCGAGGAAGTCGCCGATCTTCCGGCGCGTCTGCAGGCCTACGGATATTCCAATGTCGACATGGTCGGCCGTCGTGGGCAGTTCGCGGTGCGCGGTGGCATCGTAGACATCTTCCCGGCGACCGAGGAGTTGCCGGTACGTGTGGAGCTCTGGGGCGACGAGGTCACCGAATTGCGCGCGTTCAGCGTTGGTGACCAGCGCACTATTGAGGACACTGAGGCGATCGAGCGCGTCGACGTGTTCCCGGTACGAGCTTTGCTTCTCGACGCCTCAGTCCGCGCCAAGGCTGACACCCTCGCCGCTGAGCGCTCCGGTGATGTGCAGGAAATGTTGGTGCGGATTTCAGATGGCCAGTGGGTTGAAGGCATGGAAGCACTCATTCCCTTGCTGACCGAAGCCCCCATGGACACCCTGCCCCAACTTATGCCCGAGGGAACTCACACTCTCCTGTGTGGGCCTGAGCGCATCCGCTCCCGCGCCGTTGATCTGATCCAGACCGGTGAGGAGTTCCTCTCGGCTGCATGGGAGACAGCTGCCATGGGTGGCACCGCTCCGATCGCTGAGGACGGTCTGCAATCCACGGCGTACCGCGGCCTCGACGAGGTACGGGTTGAGCCGTGGTGGAGCATCTCGCCTCCGGGAATGCTGGGTGAGTCCACACCGGATGACGTCCTTCCCTTGACCTTTGAGGCCAGCCCGCGCCCGCGCGGTGACCTCAAGGAGATTGGCCGCATGATCGCGCAGTTGCGCGAGGCCACTGTCAATGAGGAGCGGGTGGCGTATGTGGGGGCGACTCCGGCAAGTGCGCGTCGTCAAGCGGAGAAGTTCCGCGAAGCGGGAATTTCCTGTCGCATCGCGACAGGCCCTGAAGAGCCTGAACCCGGACGTATCACCGTCTACCGAGCGGTCAACCACGGCGGCGTGGTGTTCCCGCGAACCTCCGGCGGGGCACTGACTGTCATCGCGGAGACCGATGTCACCGGTAACCGTGTCGCTGACATTGGCCGCGGTCGCAAAGCCCCGGCGAAGCGACGTAACCGCGTTGATCCCCTCGCACTGCAGGCCGGCGATTTCGTTGTGCATGACACCCACGGCATCGGCCGCTTCGTGAAACTCACCGAACGCACCATCGGTACCGGCGACGATCAGGCGCGTCGCGAATACGTCGTGCTCGAATATGCACCCTCCAAGCGCGGTGGCCCGCCCGACCAGCTCTTCGTCCCGATGGAGAGCCTCGACCTGCTGTCGCGGTATGTCGGCGGCGAAACTCCCAGCATGTCCAAGATGGGCGGCTCGGACTGGAAGAACTCCAAGAAGAAGGCCCGCGGCGCCGTCCGCGAAATCGCCCACGAACTGGTGAAGCTCTACGCCGAGCGCCAGGCCGCGCCGGGCCACCCCTTCGCGACTGATTCGCCGTGGCAGCGGGAGATGGAAGACAACTTCCCGTACCAGGAGACCGAGGACCAGCTCACCGCGATCGACGAGATCAAGACGGACATGGAGGGCTCCAGCCCGATGGACCGTGTCCTGATCGGTGATGTCGGATACGGCAAGACCGAGGTCGCTCTTCGTGCGGCATTCAAGGCGGTGCAGGACGGTCGTCAGGTGGCGGTGCTGGTACCTACGACTCTGCTGGCTCAGCAGCACCTGGCTACCTTTAATCAGCGGATGGAGGGTTTCCCGGTCACCATCCGCGGGCTGTCCCGATTTACCTCGACGAAGGAGTCGAAGGAGATCATCAAGGGGATGGGTGACGGGACGGTTGACATCGTCATCGGTACCCACCGCCTGCTGCAGACCGGTGTGCACTGGAAGCAGTTGGGCCTGGTCATCGTCGATGAGGAGCAGCGCTTCGGTGTCGAGCACAAGGAGCACATCAAGGCGCTGCGCAATCACGTGGACGTGCTGACCATGTCCGCGACCCCGATTCCGCGCACCTTGGAGATGTCCATGGCGGGCATCCGTGAGATGAGTCAGATCCTCACGCCGCCAGAGGATCGCCACCCGGTGCTGACCTACGTCGGCGCTCAGTCGGACAAACAGGTAGCCGCGGCGATCCGTCGCGAGTTGCTTCGCGACGGCCAAGTCTTCTACCTCCACAACCGAGTCAAGACGATCGACCGGGCAGCTTCGAAAATCAGGGAACTGGTGCCGGAAGCTCGAGTCGTGGTCGCACACGGCCAGATGAACGAGGAACAGCTCGAGAAGACGGTCCAGGGATTCTGGGATCGGGAGTATGACGTCCTGGTGTGCACCACCATCGTCGAAACCGGCCTGGACATCCCGAATGCGAACACTCTCATCGTCGAGGATTCGCACCACATGGGTCTGTCGCAGCTCCACCAGCTTCGTGGTCGCGTCGGCCGTTCCCGTGAGCGTGCCTATGCGTACTTCTTGTACCCGGCGGACCACTCGCTGACGGAGACTTCTTACGACCGCTTGGCGACTATCGCTTCCAACAACGACCTCGGTGCCGGTATGGCCGTGGCGATGAAGGACTTGGAGATGCGCGGCGCCGGCAACGTGTTAGGTGCCGAGCAGTCCGGTCATATCGCCGGCGTCGGTTTCGACATGTACATCCGTCTGGTGGGAGAGGCCGTCCAGGCCCTGAAGTCTGCTGCCGACGGTGAACCCGTTGACGCAGGGGAGCCGGAGAACACCGAAGTCCGCATTGACCTTCCGGTCGACGCGAACATCCCTGCTGAGTATGTGGCCTCCGAGCGGCTGCGACTGGAGGGCTACCGCAAGTTCGCCGAGGCACGTGCCCTCGACGAGGTGGATGTGGTCCTGGATGAACTGCGCGACCGCTATGGCGAACCGCCGGTGGAGGTGCTGCGTCTGGCGACAATGTCCCGGCTGCGAATCATCTGCCGTGAGTTCAAGGTGCGGGAGGTCTCTGCATCCGGTCAGCACATCTCAATTGCACCGATGCAATTGGCGGATTCGAAGCAGGTGCGACTCAAGCGTCTGTACCCGGGTTCGACCTATCGAGCAGCCTCCGGAACCGTCAATGTGCCGGTGCCCAGAGAGGGCAGGGGACTGCGTGCGAAGCCGGTCCGAGACGTAGCTTTAGTCCAGTGGGTAGCGAATTTCCTGACGGGGATGGCGGGTATCCCCACAATGGACATCACCGGAGACATAAATATTCCGGCGGCCAGTTAACGCTTTTACCTGTGAATTTCTCATCTTTGTGATTAAATTGGCTGCTCACGGATGACCCAATAAATTACAAATGCTCTTCGGCGTGGCAAGGTTAGTACGTATAACACGGGTAACTGCACGATTTTCCCCCGTGATCCGTGGAAAGGAATGACGATGGCGATTATCGAGCTGGACGCACGGTTTCCCACCGCGATCCCGCTGGAGGCGGCGAACCTGCTCACCGGTGAAGTCTGTTACACCGAAGAGGTTCCCATCAAGGTTCGTTGGGCGATCGCCGATGCTGGCGGTCATTCCGTGCGCGATGCGGAGATTCTCGTCACCACCGATCGGTCCAACGACGAGGTTCGGATGCGTCTTGAACGCGGGGAGCAGTTGTACAGCGTCGGACTCGCAGGTGCTGTTCTGCCCGCAGAATTGCCGCCAAGAAAGAGCTCGACTGAGGCTGATGCGAATGCGGAGCCTGAATTCAACGTCGCTGCCGATGATCCGCTAGGAATCGGCGTATCGAAGAAGAACAGCGAATCCCCGGATAACGAGTACGACAGTGCTGGTGACGTCGATAGCGCAGGCACCTGGGTGGAGAGTCACGGCGACGGCCCGGTTATCGAAGTTGTCGAAGTTCCTTCCGAAGCCACCCTGCCTGAACTCGAAGGTGCCGTTCGGCTGATGGAACTTGCCTGCCGTCGTGGTGAATGGGAATCCCGTCAGACACATTCCTCGCTGCTGCCGTATCTGCTGGAAGAATCCTACGAATTCATCGACGCAGTCAATGACGGTGGAGACATTGTCGGAGAACTGTCTGATCTGCTCCTTCAAGTGCTTTTCCATGCGGAGATCTCTGACGAGTTCACCATTGCGGACGTTGCTGCGGCATTCACTGAGAAGATGCGCCGTCGTTCGCCGTACCTGTTCCAGGGCTCCAATGGAGACGAAGGACTAGTCCCGGCCGAAGAACAGGAGATCGCCTGGAACAACGGGCGCGGCCGGCCTAGATCCCAGCCCCCAATGCACCTGCCGGCACTAGCATTGGCAGAGGAGACAATCCGCCGCGCTCGAGGCCTAGGCATTAAGGACTCAGATATCCCCATTGAACTTCTGGCCCCGACTCCGGGCCTGGAATTGGAAGGTGGAGCCGAGGCGCGGACCCGTACCGCTGCACGCAAGTTCCTCGCGTCAATCACTCAGGAACAGGCCGACGAGCGGGCAGAGCCTGAGTTCGAGGAGGATTTCGCTGCTGAGGCCTACGTTGAGGTCACCGACACGGACACCGAAGAACAGGTCGAACCATCTCCGTGGGCTGCTCCTGATGAGGGGCGTGGGTAAGTCGGACTGAGCGTCGGGAAGCCAAAAATAACGTTTCCTCGTCGTCCTTCCGTAGGATGACGTGTCATGTCCAGATCCCCTCAGAAGCGTTCATCCGGTTGCGGCTGCCTGTCGGTGTCGGCGTTCGCAGTCCTGGTGATCGTTTTGTTCGCGGTCGGAATGTCAGTCTTCGGCGGGGCGGTGTCGCTGCCGTTCAGCTCGAAGGAGCCCGTACCGGCTGACGTCCCGCCCGCCGCTGCGGAGCCCGCACCGGTGGTTGACCTCATCGCAGGCGACCGCCCGTCCGAGCAACTCATCGAATGGTCGGAGCAGATCTCCTCCGACACCCGCATCGACCCGCAGGCCGTCCGCGCCTACGGAATCGCAGAGCGCTGGGCCGCCGAAAACTTTCCGACCTGCAACCTGTCGTGGAACACCCTGGCTGGCCTCGGATTCGTGGAGTCCCGCCACGGCACTTACAACGGCGACTGGCTAAATCGCTCCCACCTCGATGAGAACGGTGTGGCCGAACCGCGGATCATCGGCATTGCGCTTGATGGATCCCCAGGATTCGCAGAAATCCGAGACACCGACAACGGCGTCCTCGACGGCGACACTGAGTACGACCGCGCCGTCGGCCCGATGCAGTTCATCCCGTCGACGTGGAACCAGTACGTTGTCGACATCCGTGGCACCGGAGCACCGGATCCTCAGCAGATCGACGACGCTGCTGCCTCCGCCGCGAACCTCCTCTGTTTCGGTGGCCGCGATTTGGCAACCGAAGCAGGGTGGACCGAGGCAATCCGCGCCTACAACCAGTCGGATGAGTATGTAGCCGATGTGCGCGACGCCGCAGCGAATTACGCACTGAACCAGTCTGCGTAACCACAGATTGGGGCGTTAACCCGAGGGCAAGGGACGAACCGCCGAAAACCGTGCCACAATTGAGGAAGTTGGCCGGAAGAGTTCTGGCGGAAAGGTGACACATGGCTGCTCCGATCATTGGTATCCACGCCCTGGAGATTCTCGACTCCCGCGGTAACCCGACCCTCGAGGTTGAGGTCGCACTCGAAGACGGTTCTATCGGCCGCGCGGCCGTCCCGTCCGGTGCATCCACCGGTGAGCACGAGGCATACGAGAAGCGTGACGGCGGTGACCGTTACCTGGGTAAGGGCGTGCAGGAAGCCGTCGCAAACGTCAACGGCCCCATTGAGGAAGAGCTTCTCGGAGTATTCGCCGATGAGCAGCGCAACGTCGACCAGATCATGATCTCCCTGGACGGAACCCCCAACAAGGAGAACCTCGGCGCCAACGCCATCCTGGGTGTCTCCATGGCGAATGCCAAGGCCGCTGCTGCTGCCACGAACCTGGAGCTCTACCAGTACATCGGTGGCCCGAACGCCCACGTGCTGCCGGTTCCGATGATGAACATTCTTAACGGTGGCGCACACGCCGACTCCGGTGTGGACGTCCAGGAATTCATGATCGCCCCGATCGGTGCCGAGACCTTCGCAGATGCTCTGCAGGTCGGCGCTGAGGTGTACCACGCTTTGAAGGCTGTGCTGAAGGAGAAGGGCCTGTCCACCGGCCTGGGTGACGAGGGTGGATTCGCCCCGTCCGTCGCTTCGACCCGTGAGGCTCTCAACGTCATCAACGAGGCCATCGAGAAGGCCGGATACAAGCTGGGCGAGGACGTCGCACTGGCTCTGGACGTTGCTTCCTCTGAGTTCTACAAGGACGGCAAGTACCACTTCGAAGGTCAGGAACTGACCTCTGAGCAGATGGCCACCGTCTACGGCGAGCTCGTCGACGAGTACGCGATTGTCTCCATCGAGGATCCGCTGGACGAGAACGACTGGGACGGCTGGGTCACCCTGACCGAGCAGATCGGCAACAAGGTCCAGATCGTCGGTGACGACTTCTTCGTGACCAACCCGGCTCGCCTGGCTGAGGGCATCGAGAAGGGCGCCGCCAACGCACTGCTGGTGAAGGTCAACCAGATCGGTACCCTCTCTGAGACCTTCGAGGCTGTCGCCCTGGCGCACAACAACGGCTACAAGACCATGATGTCGCACCGCTCCGGTGAGACCGAGGACACCACCATCGCCGACCTGGCTGTCGCACTGAACTGTGGCCAGATCAAGACCGGTGCCCCGGCCCGCTCCGAGCGCGTCGCTAAGTACAACCGTCTGCTGCGCATCGAGTCGCAGCTCGGCGCTTCCGGTGTCTACGCCGGTAAGTCCGCTTTCCCGCGCTTCAAGTAGAAGCCGATCGGCAGGGGAGACCCTGTGACTTCAACGCAGAACCGGTGACTCAGTGAGAGTCACCGGTTCTGCGTTGTAGGCTGTCAGCATGATGAAGTGGCGTAGGAAGGGTGGCGGAGAGTCTGGTTCCGCCGGCCGGGGGATGTTGGGCACGGTGGCGTCGTCACCCGGCCAGATCATCTTCGTGGCAGTTCTCGCGCTCTTTCTCATGGGTTCGCTGATCATTCCGCTGCAGTCGTACGCGGATCAGCGTTCCCAACTCGCCGAGGCCAACTCCAACATTGCCCGACTCGAGGCGCAGAAGGCTGCGCTCGAGGAGGAGATGGATATGTATTCCGATGAGGCGTACATCCGCGAGCAGGCCCGCGTCCGTCTTGGCCTGGTCGATCCGGGGGAGACCGCGTTTCGTTTGATTGATCCGGCAATCTCGGATGACCTTGCTGCGGAAGACCCTGACGAGGATGCCGAGCATGGCATGACGTGGTATCAGATTCTGTGGAACTCCATCGCTGTTCCGCCGATGCCTAACTCGATTGATGACGGTGCGGTCCGCCAGGAGTCGACCTCCCCGGACCGAGTCCCGCGCATCCATGAGGAAGAGGCTCCGGCTGTGCCGGAGTAAAAACTTCCCCCGCTTCCCGACGCCCCCGCCCCTCACTTTCCCAGCCCATACCTGGAGGTATCCCACGTGACCATTTCCGAGAAAGACATGAATGCAATGACAGCGCAGCTCGGGCGCCAGCCGCGTGGTGCCATTGAGGTGTCTTACCACTGCCCGGATGGAGCCCCTGGTGTGGTGAAGACTGCCCCGAAGCTTCCAGACGGCACTCCGTTCCCGACTCTCTACTACTTGACTGACCCCCGCCTGACCGCTGAGGCATCTCGGCTTGAGGTCGCCGGCGTCATGCGCGACATGTCTACGCGTTTGGCTGAGGACGAGGAGCTGCGCGCTGACTACACCCGTGCGCACGAGCACTACCTCAGCGAGCGCAACGCTATCGAGGACCTGGGAACGGACTTCTCTGGCGGCGGCATGCCGGAGCGCGTGAAGTGCATGCACGTTCTCATTGCCTATGCGTTGGCTGAGGGCGTTGGCCACTTCCGTCTGGGTGACGAGTCTGTCGCACTTGCCGCTGAGGGCACCAACCTGCGTGGCACCGCTATCCCGGAGAATTGGCCGACGTGTGCTGATCTCGGCATTGATCGCGAGGCGATGTCCCTGGGGAACCGGGGTACAGACAAGTGACTCGTTACGGAGCCGTCGACTGCGGTACCAACTCGATCCGTCTGCTGATCAGCGATGTCCGTGAGGTGGACGGCGTCCTGGAGTTCACCGAGATCCACCGCCTGATGGAAATCATCCGGCTCGGCCAGGGCGTGGATGCCAATGGCCGTTTGACCGACGGCGCCCTCGAGCGCCTGGATGGCGCTCTCAGCGCCTTCGCCGACGTTATGCAGCGCGAGTCCGTGGAGTTCGTCCGCATGGTTGCTACCTCTGCGGTCCGCGATGTCCCGAACCGGGACGAGTACATGGCGATCACTGAACGCACACTGGCTCCGTGGGGTGCCCGTGCTGAGGTCATCACCGGCGAAGAAGAGGCCCGACTGTCCTTCCGCGGCGCCGTTGACGATCTCTTGCCCGAAGACGGCCCCTTCGCAGTCATCGACATCGGAGGCGGCTCCACTGAGGTCATCGTGGGCGACCACGACGGCAACATTGACGGCTCCATTTCCGTTCCTCTCGGCTGCGTCCGTATGACCGAGCGGTACTTCCTGGATTCCCCGCCCTCGCCGAACCAGATCGCCAATGCACGGGCATTCGCCGGTGATCACCTGGCGATGATCCGCAACGAGGTTCCTGTGGAGAAGGCGAAGACCGTCGTCGGCTGCGCCGGCACCTTCACCACCCTGTCCGCGATTGCGCAGGGCCTAGAGTCTTACGACCCGCACATGATCCACCTCTCAACGCTCCGCTTCGAAGGAACCCGCAAACTCAACGAGGCACTGATCGCCACGTCCTCTACCGAGCTAGCCGCGAATCCCGCGATGCACCCAGGCCGCGCGGATGTCTTCGCTGCCGGATTGGTCGTCGTAGACACGATGATGGACCTTTTCGAGGGGGCGGAAGAATTCCGAATCAGCGAACAGGATATTCTCGACGGCATCGTCGGCGGTCTCGTGGACACTCACGGCAAGACCATCTAGACCAGTTTCACTCTCGCCTTCGGGCGAGCCAGCCCCTATAGCCCAATTGGCAGAGGCAGCGGACTTAAAATCCGCCAAGTGTCGGTTCGAGTCCGACTGGGGGCACCACATGTGCGAGATGGGTTACTCGCCAGCTGGCGCCACATCCTGCGTCTTGCAGTACTCCACGAACGCTTCGAAGTCCTTTTCGTTCTGCTCCGCGTACTCGTACGCCCAAGACACGATGGCCTTGGACAGTGCCTTACCGCTGCCGACGTAGCCGCTGATCTCGGTGGAATTGGGGGATTGGCTGTGTGCGCGGCCCAAGGCCACGGCGCAGGCTTTGGAGTAGGAGAGGAAGGGCTCGTCGGTAAGCGAGTTCACGTCGATGCCTCCCTTCATGTCGTGGAACTGGCGGACGTAGAGGTCGATGTCGGCCAACTGGATGTGGCCGAGGAATGGATCAGAGACAGACTGCAGAATCTGCTGCATGGCTACGACGCGGCCGCCTTCGCCGTGCTTGTCCACGTATTTGTTCAGCACCTCTGGCTGGGTGATTCCGCCGAATTCCTCGAGCACTGACTTCATCGCCTGCTTGGGCTGGAGGATGAACCCGTTCTTGTCCCCGTCTTGGAGTAGCAGGAGGAAGCACTCAGTTCCGACACTTCCGACGCCCACCACTCGCCGACACACGTCGACCAGGGTGTAGTTCCGCAATAGCTGGGCGATGTCGGGGCGGACGCTCCGCAGGAGCTTCACGATGTTGTCACTGGCGCTTCGCTCGCCGCGCTCGGCTAGGTGCGTCATGGTCGGCGGATTCTCGTTGAACTGCAGGTTGCCGTTCTCGTCCGCGTGGGTGAGCTTCTTCGCGGCGCGAGCCTCGGTGCGCTTCTGTGCCTTGGCGATTGCGTCGTCGAAGACTCTCCTGGACTCTGGGTCCATTTCATCCATAGCAGCGTCAGCGTTGAGGCTCGCGAAGTAGCGGTCGTATGGGCTCATCTTCGTGGTGAGCGCCAATACTCTTGCGTATGCGAGCACTGCGGCGGTGGCGCCTTGGCGGATGATGTCGTCGGAACGGCCGGCGTCCCTGCCACCAATGACAATGCTGGTGACCAGTCGCTTCAGATCCCATTCCCATGGTGACCAGGCAGCCTCGTCGAAGTCGTTGAGGTCGAAGACGAGGGTGCGCTGCGGGGAGGCATAGAAGCCGAAGTTGGTGATGTGCGCGTCACCGCAGGAAGCGACCTGTAGGCCAGTCGTGGGGTCCTTCGCTAAGTCTGCGGCCATGACTGCGGCGGTGCCGCGGAAATACGCGAATGGGCTCGCGGAAGTTCGTTCCATGCGCATCGGGATGAGCGATTGGACTCGCGTTGAATTTTGCTTGTCCAGGATTTCGATGGGGGAGCGAGCATCAGAGCATCGTGTTGCGAGCGTCGATCGGGGGACCGTCTTGCGCAGCGCCTTGCCGCGTGCGCGACGGACGTCGGACGGCTCCGGCGCCTCCCAGAGGGATTCCATGAGATGAGCAGCGACCGCGGAACGTCCGTTGTGTGACATGGACTTATTATGTCACCGCTACGTCATCTCAACTCGACGACGCGAGAAGGGTCACCCAAGTTCGGCCCAAGAATCACCAGTACAACGAACACGCACACAGCCAGCGTGACCAGCACAGCGAAGACGTTCTGCCATAGGTGGTTCTCCGGAGTGGCGCGGACGGCGAGGACCTCGCCTTCTTCACCTGATGCTTCCCGACGCAAAGAGCTCCCACCCCACATCCCCATCCACCCACCGAGGGCAGCACCGAGCGTGTTGAAAAGGAGATCGTTAATGTCCGTGCGTCCGAGTTGGAACACGTATTGGTTGATCTCTACAAAGAGACTCAGTGTGAAGCCAACGACGATGGCAATCCCAAGTCTTCCGGTGAGGGCGACGAGCAAGAACCCGATCGGAACGAACAGGACCAAGTTCCCCAAGGTGTCGAAGACCGGTCCGAACCAGTTCGAGGAGGAGAACCACATTTCCAGCGGAACTAGGTGCAGTTCCTGGACCTGCTGGTTTTCCGGCTTCCACAGCAGGCCGATCTGGAAAAACGACTTCAGCGAGGTCAGTGCAATGACGACCCCTGCGTAGGCCAACCAGATAAAAGCGACCCAGGTGAACCAAGGGGATGAGCGCACGACAACGTCGGGAAGCTCGTCCTTTTCCTGTGATTCGCCAAGTCGGTTCATATGAAGAACCTTACAGAAAGAAAAGAACCGGGTCAGCGTTAGTAGCGCTGGCCCGGTTCAGGATCCGCCTCCTACGGGAGAATGCGGAACTTCTTTCCGAGGCTCAAGGCGATCGTCATGACCAGTCCGTACACCTTGCGGGGCAGGAACGGCACCGAGATCGGGGTCACGCGCTGAACGGTGACGGTCTGCGGCTCGGTGTACTTGAGCAGTCCACCCGGGCCCTGGCGACGGCCAACGCCGGACTGCTTGAAGCCGCCCATCGGAGCGTCGACGGAAGCGAACGTCGCGGCGAAGCCGTCGTTGACATTCACGGAACCGGACTCGATCTGCGGAGCGAGCTCCTTGGCGCGCTTCGGGCTGGTCCACAGAGAAGCGTTGAGACCGTAGTCGGAGTCGTTGGCCAGGCGGATGCCCTCGTGGACGTCCGAGACACGCTGCAGAACGACGACCGGTCCGAAGACCTCTTCGTGGCAGACCGGGGAGCTGGAGGGCACATCGGTCAGGATGGTCGGCTCGTAGACCAGCGGTCCGAGGTCCGGACGGGCACGGCCGCCGGCCAGGACGGTGGCGCCGGCCTCGCGGGCCTCCTCGACGAACTTCACGGCGATGTCGAACTGAGCCTGCGACTGCAGCGGGCCCATCTCGATGTCCCAGTCGTAGGAGGAGCCGAGGGTCATGTTCTTCACACGATCGGTGAGCTTCGGGACGAACTCGTCCCACACCTTGTCAGCGACGTAGAGGCGCTCGATGGAGACACACAGGTGGCCGGTGTTGGTGAATGCTGCAATGCGAGTTCCCTCGACGGCGGCATTGACGTTTGCGTCTTCGGCAACGATCATCGCGTTCTTGCCGCCGAGCTCAGCGGAGAAGTCGATCAGACGTGCGCCGGCCTGGGTAGCCAGAGCCTTGCCGGTCTCGGAGGAGCCGGTGAACATCAGGTAGTCAGCGCGGGCGATGATCGCCTGGCCGACGACGGAGCCGCGGCCCGGAACAACCTGGAAGAGGTCGCGCGGAAGACCTGCGCGGTAGAACAGCTCGATGGCAACCAGAGCAGAGTACGGGGTGTTACTGTCCGGCTTAAGGACGACAGCGTTACCGGCTGCGATAGCCGCGGTTGCGTCGCACATAGCGAGGGTCAGCGGGTAGTTCCACGGGGAAATCGCGCCAACGACGCCCTTCGGGTGGTGGTAGACCGAGGTCTGGCTCAGCACCGGCAGTGCGCCGTGGGCCTTGCGGGTCTTGAGGAGCTTGCCTGCCTGGTTTCCGTAGTAACGGGCCGTGATGGCGGTGTGCATCAGCTCTTCGAAAGCGGAGCCGCGGGACTTGCCGGTCTCCAGCTGAATGATGTCCATGACCTCAGCCTGATGGGTCAGAAGAAGATCGTGGAAGCGGTGCAGGATCGTACGACGCTCCTTCGGAGACGTGCGAGCCCAGGCGCGCTGCGCCTTACGTGCGGAATCAAACGCGCGAACGACGTCTTCGTCCGAGCCAACCACCATCGCGGAAGCGTCTTCTCCGGTCAGGGGCGAAGCCAGGACGTTGGTCAGAGATCGGTCGGTCACCCGCGCGTAGTCGAGAAGCTTCTCGCCAACGCCATCGGCGAGGGGATTGCGGAGCCCGCCCGAGAGGGTCTGGGGGAACGGGTTGGACACGGAGTGTTCGGTCGCTGCGGTCATATCGGGGATGATACGACTGTGAGCCAGGTCATGTCACTTAATTTGTCGATCTACTAGGAAATTTTTCTCGATACCGAACACATTCGGTGGGCACCATCGTTAGCCTCAAATTCGTCAGATGTTCAGGGAGAAATCTGTTTACACAAGGTTTACGGAAGTTTGAGGATAGATCACGTGCCGATGGCCCGGGTGTCTTCGTAATGATGGACAATAGGGAACAAACCACCGGGTTTGCCCGTTGGTACGTATGTAGATCGACGTCCCGGATGCGGGGCGGTAATTTCCCCGAAGACGAATGAGGAAGACGTGCGCCAGAGCAGCAATCCGGCCTTCAATTCCCTGACCCAGACCGTGGCTCAGGACCAGTCCGCCGCCTATCAGCAGCAGCAGTACGGAGCTAGCCCGTATGGCCAGCCGGGTGCGCCTGCTGCTCAGGCTCCGTCCAACGACCGCCCGATGACGATCGACGATGTGGTTCAGAAGACCGCGATCACGCTCTCGATCATCGTTGTCGGTGCAATCATTACTTACTTCATCGGCACCGTTAACCCAGGTCTGGCTATGATGCTGGCTGTCGTCGGTGCCATCGGTGGCCTCGTCGCAGTGCTGATTTCCGCCTTCGGCAAGAAGTACGGTTCTCCGACGATCACCCTCGTGTACGCGGCCTTCGAAGGTCTCTTCGTTGGTGGCATTAGCTACATGTTCGCGAACGTCGTGGTTGCCGGCGAAGATGCCGGCGTCATGATCGGACAGGCTGTCCTGGCCACCCTCGGTGTTTTCGGCGGCATGCTGTTCGTTTACAAGACCGGCGCTATCCGCGTCACCCCGAAGTTCACTCGCTTCATGACCGGCGCCATCATCGGTGTCCTGGTCCTGGCCTTGGGTAACCTCCTGCTGGCTCTGTTCACCGGCGCCAGCCCGCTGCGTGACGGCGGCTTCATTGCCATCGTTTTCTCGCTGGTCTGCATCGGCCTCGCATCGCTGAGCTTCCTGCTCGATTTCGATCAGGCTGACCGCCTCGTCCGCGCTGGCGCTCCGTCCCAGTACGCCTGGGGCGTTGCCCTCGGCCTGGCTGTGACCCTGGTCTGGCTGTACACCGAGATCCTGCGCCTGCTGTCGTACTTCCGCGACTAGCACTACAGCGCTACTTACTCCTTCGAGCCCGCCCCGATTGTAGGGGCGGGCTTCGTTGTGTCCGGAGTTGGTCAACGAAAAAACCACCCCTCAGCGTGTCAACGCTGGGAGGTGGTTTTTAGGCGGTGCGGTACTAGCCCTCGAAGTTCGGGTCGTACGGCTCAGCCTTGATCAGGGTCACCGAGACCTGGTCGCCGCTCGGGGACTTGAAGGAGCGGGTCTCACCCTCCGATGCGCCGACCAGAGCCTTGCCCAGCGGGGAATCGGTGGAGTAGATCTCCAGGTTGGGGTTGTCGGAGTCAGCTCCGCGGGTACCGATCAGGAACGTCTCGATGTCGTCCTTGTCGCCGTCGTAGTAGACGTGCACGACGGTGCCGACCAGTGCCACACCGGATTCGGTCGGAGCCTCACCGACGGTGGCGCGCTGCAGGAGATCTTCGAGGTAGCGAATGCGAGCCTCTTCCTGGCCCTGCTGCTCACGAGCGGCATCGTAGCCGGCGTTCTCCTTGAGGTCACCCTCTTCGCGGCGCTCGTTAATTTCGGCGGCGATAAGCGGACGGTTCTCGTACAGGTCGTCCAGTTCCGACTTGAGCTTGTCGTAGGCGTCCTGGGTCAGCCACGGGTTGTTCGAATCAGCCATCGTCGTATCTCCTGGGTTGTCGGTCCGTTGCATAGTAAAAACGGCCCTGTAAGTGGGCCGCGATCCGACACAGGATAGCACCGCGACAGGTGTTATCAAATGAGGCGCGCCTTAGGAGTCGGCCGAGGCTGACAGGCGTACTAGGCGGCTGCGTCGCTCAGCATCGGAGGAATATCGGTGGAGCAGCCGTAGACGTCGCCAGCGACAGCGACGTCACGGGTGTGGATCGGCACGTCCACGCGGACGGTTGACTCTTCGCTCGGCGGAATGACCACGTCACGTCGGCCAACCTCGCCGTAGTCGTAGGCCATTGCGAAGATAATGCAGTAGGCCTCCTGAGACGGGTCGGAGCGGGTGACGTCGAGGGTGAAGATGAAGACGTCATCTTCGCGTTCGCCCTCCGCGCGGTCCCAGCCTGCGGCGCTCGCCGATACATCCGGTTCAGTCACGC
This sequence comes from Corynebacterium sputi DSM 45148, assembly GCF_000427865.1. Taxonomy (GTDB): domain Bacteria; phylum Actinomycetota; class Actinomycetes; order Mycobacteriales; family Mycobacteriaceae; genus Corynebacterium; species Corynebacterium sputi. Next base: position 29,581 of record NZ_ATYV01000001.1, read on the forward strand.
GGCTGTACTGGATGAATGTGTAGGTCAGGCCCGCGATGATGGCGATGGCCAAACCTATGATGAGCAGTTTCCCGGTGGGGACTTTCCTCGTGTCGCCGTAACGCTCGTCCCGCTGGACGTCGTCCGTGGCGTTGCCTTCTGACATGGCCCCTACAGTATCCGAACCGATTGTCCCGGCAGGACACGGGGGCCGTAGACTGGTCAATGCATATTCGGAGGGAGTTCGATGGGTTTTCGGTTGATGGCGGTACACGCGCATCCGGACGACGAGTCGTCAAAGGGTGCAGCGACCATGGCCCGGTACGCCGCAGAGGGCCACGAAGTCATGGTGGTCACCTGTACTGGTGGTGAGCGCGGTTCGATCCTGAACCCTGCAATGGAGAGGCCGGATGTCCTGGCGGACATGGTCGGTACCCGTACCCGGGAGATGGCCGAGGCCGCCGAGATTCTTGGAGTGGAGCACCGCTGGCTGGGCTTCACCGATTCCGGCCTGCCTGAGGGCAAGCCGGTTCCGGTTCTGCCGGAAGGCTGCTTCGCGCGGGAGAACATCGACGTCGCAGTGCGTCCGTTGGTTCAGCTGATCCGCGAGTTCCGCCCGCACGTGATGATTACGTATGACGAGAACGGTGGCTACCCGCACCCGGACCACATCATGACGCACATCATTTCTGTGCGTGCATGGAATGAAGCCGCCTCGGACGAGAACCCGGGGCTTGGCTCTCCGTGGTCGATCCAGAAGATGTACTACACGCACGGTTTCATCCGGAGTCGTTTGGAGCTTCTTGACGGGCACTACCGGGACAAGGGCGAGCCCTCACCGCTTGGTGAGGCAATGGCCAGGTGGCGTGGGACCGGGGACATCATGACCCGAGTGACCACGCAGGTTCCTTGTGGTGAGTACTTCGGACATCGGGATCGGGCACTGATCGCCCACGCGACACAGATCGATCCGAACGGCCCGTTTTTCGCTGTGCCGTTGGAAGTGCAACAGTCGGTATGGCCCACCGAGGAATTTGAACTGGCGCGGACCCGCGTCCGTACCACGGTCCCGGAGAACGATCTTTTCGCCGGATGCATCCCGGACGAGCAGTGGCTGGCTGAAGGCGCCGGCGCTGAGAAGGAGTAGTTGGACATGTACGAGGTCGTTGACTTCATCGCACAGAACCCGGTCGGTCCCCGCGGCGCGGACTTTGGTAAGGGCTCGCCGATCGGCTTGTTCATGCTGGTCCTGCTCCTGTTCGTCGTCCTGTTGGTCGGCTGGGACCTCTCTCGCAGGCTCAAGCGCCAGCGCATTCGTCGCGTGTACGCCGAAACGCACGGCATCGATCCGTTCGATATCCAGAAGATCGACGAGTCGATCCAGGCGGACGTGGCCAACCGACGTGCCGGTGGAACCGCCGCTGCAGCGCCGTCGGCTGCGATAAGTGTTGAGGAAACAGAGGCTCCTGAACAGCCAGTCACTGATCGTGACGAGCCGGACGCAGATCCTGGCAGATAGCGGACTTCCCGCTGGTGGCGCTCGACTCTCATGGGTCGGGCGCCATTTTCTTTTGCCAATCTTTTGCGGTCTGTGTCACATCCAGTTATTGTTCTACTCATGCAGACATGGCGATTTTATTTTGACGGGGCTCCGGTGTGAACCCCTGATTTCGTCATTTCCACTGCACCGGAGCCCAAGGCAGCACCCCATTCGAGGGGGCTGCCTTTTTGCGTTCCCGGTGCAGGTGAGGCCGGGGGCGCGACGGCCCACCGCCCCCTGATCCAGTTCCCGAAAGGCCTCTGATGACCCCTCCGACTTCCCTCGACAACCCGGCATCGACTTCTAACCGTCGTGTCGTCCGGTTCCACTCGCTGCCGTCCCCGCAGGAGCTCCAAGACCAGATCCCGATGAGCGCAGCGCAGCTCGAGGCTGTCGAGTCCTCCCGCCAGGACATCGCCCAGGTTGTTGCTAACGAAGATGATCGCCTGCTTGTCGTGGCCGGGCCCTGCTCCGTCCACGACCCGGAGGCAGCACTGGACTACGCACGTCGCCTGAAGAAGGTCTCCGATGAGCTTTCCGACGACCTACTCGTGGTCATGCGCGTTTACTTCGAGAAGCCCCGCACCACTGTTGGTTGGAAGGGCCTGATCAACGATCCGCGGATGGATGGCTCGAACATGATCGTCGAGGGTCTGGAGACTGCTCGAAATCTGCTTCTCGACGTTCTCGATATCGGCCTTCCCGTCGGCTGCGAATTCCTCGAGCCGAACTCCCCGCAGTACATCGCTGACGCAGTGTCCTGGGGTGCCATCGGTGCCCGCACCACCGAATCGCAGGTGCACCGTCAGCTCGCTTCGGGTCTGTCGATGCCGATCGGATTCAAGAATGGCACCGACGGCAACGTCCAGGTCGCTGTCGATTCGCTGGTCTCTGCGGCGAACCCGCACGTGTTCTTCGGCATGGATGACCACGGCGACGCAGCCGTGGTGGAGACCGCCGGCAACCAGAATTGCCACATCATTCTCCGCGGCGGCACCCGTGGGCCGAACTACAAAAAGGCCGACATTGCCTCGGCACTGGCACGTCTGGACGCCGTCGGTCTGCCGCAGTCGCTCATGGTCGATGCGTCCCACGCCAACTCCGGCAAGTCCGAGGTCAAGCAGGCCGAGGTCATTCGTGAGCTCGCTGATCAGATCGCCGCAGGTGATGACGGAATCGACGGCATCATGATGGAATCCTTCATCGTCAGCGGCGCGCAGAAGGCTCCCAATGGTCGCGAGGGTCTCACTTACGGACAGTCCGTCACCGACGCATGCATCGGTTGGGATGATTCTGAGGTGCTCCTGCGCGAACTGGCCCAGGCTGTTCGCGCCCGCCGGAACTGACACCCGGTAAGCTAAGTCCGTGCATTTTCGTCGGCTGCCCCAGTACCTCTCCAATGCGGTCGGGCGGGTCCTCTACCCGATCTACGAGCGGCGCCTTGTCGCCTCGCTCGAGGGGAAGCCGCGTCCGTACCACGTGGCGTTGATGGCTGATGGAAACCGACGGTGGGCCCGCGAGGCCGGGTTCACCGATGTCAGCCATGGACACCGGGTCGGTGCCCGGAAGATCGCTGAGGTTGTCGGTTGGTGCCAGGAGCAGGGCGTCGAGTTGATGACGATCTACCTCCTGTCGACCGAGAATCTTGGACGGACCAATGACGAGCTGGATCTCCTGTTCGAAATCATCGGCGACGTGGTCGATGAACTGGCGACCACCGGTGACAACATCCGCCTGCGCATGGTGGGGCACCTCGAACTGCTTCCCGACGCCATGGCTGCCCGTCTCCGCCGCGACGAAGTCCTGACAGCAGCCAACACTGGCATTCAGGTGAACATCGCCGTCGGGTATGGCGGACGCCAAGAAATTGTCGATGCGGTGAAGAGGATCATCGGCGACGAACTAGAGGCAGGTCACCAGGCGGCGGAGTTGGCTGAGGCCATCACTCCGGAGGCGATCTCCGACCGGCTGTACACCTCCGGTCAGCCGGACCCGGACCTGGTGATCCGAACCTCGGGGGAGCAGCGGTTGTCCGGCTTCCTCCTCTGGCAGTCCGCGTATTCGGAGATCTGGTTCACCGATACATACTGGCCTGCGTTCCGCCGGGTCGATTTGCTCCGAGCTCTTCGTGATTTCGCGAATAGGTCGCGGAGGTTTGGGAAGTAGGCGTCGGGAAGCGATGCTTTTAGAGCTTGCGCATGCGCAAGCGATCGATGCTGTGGTTAGACCCCTTGCGCATCACCAGTGATGCTCGCACGCGCGTCGGCAGGATGTTCTCCACCAGGTTGGGGAGATTGACCGTCTGCCAGATTCTTCGAGCCTGAGCGGTCGCGTCTTCATCACTGAGTTCGGCGAAATGCGCGAAGTGTGCGCCCGGAGCCTGGAATGCGGTGTGGCGCAGTTCGAGGAAGCGGTCGATGTACCACTGCTCGATGTCGTCCTTGTGGGCGTCTACGTAGACAGAGAAGTCGAACAAGTCACTGACCATCAGCATCGGGCCGGTCTGCAGAACGTTGAGGCCCTCCAAGATGAGGATGTCTGGCTGGTCAACGTTGATGTGCTCGTCCGGGATGCGGTCGTACAGAGTATGCGAGTAAATCGGCGCCGGCACATTGCGAGCGCCAGACTTCACCGCCGTGACAAACCGCATTAGCGCGCGCTGGTCGTAGGACTCTGGGAAACCCTTGCGGCCCATGATGCGCCGCCGGTTAAGTTCGGCGGCAGGGAAAAGGAAACCATCCGTGGTGACCAGTTCCACCCGGGGATTGGTGTCCCAACGCTCCAGCAGCACCTGCAGCAGACGAGCAGTGGTGGATTTACCGACGGCGACAGAACCCGCCACACCGATAATGAACGGCACGTTGCGGTGCTCAGATTCTCCAAGGAAGGTCGAGGTCGTGCGATTGAGCTCACGATGCGCCTGGACCCGCAAATGGATGAGACGGGAGAGGGGGAGATATACCTCCGCGACCTCTTCCAAGTCGATGTTTTCACCCAAGCCTCGTAGCCGCGCGAGCTCCGATTCAGTGAGCACCTGCGGCATCGACTCCCGGAGTTCCCGCCACTGGGAGCGGTTGAACTCAAGGTACGGACTGGGTGCCTGCGGGCGTGACATGGTCTCCATTGTGCAACTAACTGACGCCGTAGTAGGTCACCGGGGCAGTGAAGGGTTAGCATGTATGCGTCTCCGCCGCATGAACTGAAAGGTTTTGGCCATTCATGACCGTCTCACCGAGTGACGACTCCCGCTACACGCCGCTGAACGAACTCGACCCGGACCTGGCAGCCGCCATGGCTGGTGAACTGGGTCGCCAGCGCGACACCCTCGAGATGATCGCGTCCGAGAACTTCGTTCCGCGCGCCGTGTTGCAGGCCCAGGGTTCCGTCCTGACGAATAAGTACGCAGAAGGCTACCCCGGGCGCCGTTACTACGGTGGCTGCGAGAACGTCGACATTGTCGAGGACATCGCCCGCGACCGCGCTAAGTCCCTCTTCGGTGCTGAGTTCGCCAACGTCCAGCCGCACTCGGGTGCACAGGCCAACGCCGCCGTGCTCCACGCGCTGATCAACGCCGGCGATCGCATCATGGGCCTGGATCTGGCCCACGGTGGTCATCTCACCCACGGCATGAAGCTCAACTTCTCCGGCAAGCTCTACAACGTCTCCGCCTACGGCGTGGATCCGGAAACCATGCGTATCGACATGGACAAGGTCCGTGAGCAGGCACTGGCAGAGCGTCCCGACGTCATCATCGCCGGCTGGTCCGCCTACCCGCGCCACCTGGACTTCGAGGCATTTCGCGCCATCGCCGACGAGGTCGGCGCCAAGCTGTGGACCGACATGGCTCACTTCGCCGGTCTCGTTGCTGCCGGAATCCACCCGTCGCCGGTGCCGTACTCGGATGTTGTGTCCTCCACCGTGCACAAGACCCTCGGTGGACCGCGCTCCGGTCTGATCCTGGCGAAGCAGGAGTGGGCCAAGAAGCTCAATTCCGCAGTCTTCCCGGGTCAGCAGGGCGGACCACTCATGCATGTCATCGCAGGCAAGGCAGTCACCTTCAAGATCGCCGGCACCGAAGAGTTCAAGAACCGCCAGGAGCGCACCCTTGAAGGCGCCCGCATCCTGGCTGAGCGTCTGGTCTCTGAGGACACCAAGGCCGCTGGCGTCGATGTCCTCACCGGCGGCACCGACGTCCACCTCGTCCTCGCGGACCTGCGCAACTCCGAGCTCAACGGCCAGGAGGCAGAGGACCTGCTCCACGAGGTCGGCATCACCGTCAACCGCAACGCCGTGCCGTTCGACCCGCGCCCGCCGATGGTCACCTCCGGCCTGCGTATTGGTACCCCGGCACTGGCAACCCGCGGCTTCGATGCCAAGGCTTTCGAAGAGGTCGCCGATGTCATCGGCACCGCCCTCGCCGCCGGCAAGGCTGCTGACACCGCAGCGCTGCGTGCCCGCGTCACCAAGCTGACCGAGGAGTTCCCGCTGTACGACGGCCTCGAAGAGTGGCCCCTCGTCTAACGCACTTCTGCGGCAGGCAGACTGGCCCCGCTTTCGGATGCTTTTAGCGTCGGGAAGCGGGGTTTTCTGCTGCCTAGGGGGCGCTGCAGCGCCCACGCCGGGACTGTGCCCCCTTTTCGGTTTTACACTCCGACACAGAACCCCCTTCTTGAAATGATGGGATCTCAATATTTGCTGGTCAGGGCGGTGAGAGGTTTCGTGTGCTGACATGAAAAGGGGGAGTTGTCACCGCGGGCACAAACGAAAGGAGGGCAGAGTCCCTGTGGTGATTGTCGGATCATGGGTTAAGGACGCCGGTGACGCGCCAGCGATCATCCGGAGACGAGTACCAGGCACCGATGTTGTTCTCATCGAAGGTCTCAAACCACCACTGGCCAACGTCGACGCAATTGCGCCGGCCAGAGGTGATCACTTCCTCATACACAGCCGTGTCACCCTGGAATCCCTGCAAGGTGAGAGTGCCGGAGCAGCCCAGTGACGGAAATTCGATCGTCGAGCCGCTCGGGCTGAACGACATATTGATCTGGTAATCCTTGTCGGCGGTTAGTCCGCTGAGGTCTTCCTGGTGGAAGCTGCCGGAGTAACTGCCTTCGGTGGGCAGGCGGTAGTCGGATGCGTCGCCGGAGTCGCCCGTGAAAGGCTGCTGCTGAATGTTGTCGATGGCCTCAGGCGTGAAGGTACCGCCCGTGCCACCACCCGAGGTCACATCTGCCGGATCAACATAGAGGGCCGGGAAGCTGTCTGCACTCGACGCGCCGGTCAGCGCACGGAACGCGAAGAAGCCGCCGACCGCCAGCGCTGCGATCAGGACGATAACGAGGAATAGAACCAGCCAGATGCGCCGGGACTTGCGGGGCTTGCCGGAAGGCGGCGGGTAGGGCGGGGGATACTGGCCAACGGGTGGCATTTCGGACGTGCTGGGCCCGGATGAGTCGGGGAGGGACCAACCTCCGGAGCCGTTGCCTGGATATGTCATCGGGTCACCATCGCTCGGAGGAGTCATCGCAGTATCCAGTTCCGCCTGCGTTGGGTCGGGGCGTGAACCGGCGCCGAAGGCAGCCCCCAATCGTTAGGGCCGTTGTTCGCACCGGGATACGTCATGCAGGCGAGCGTATTTCAGCAGTTCATCGATGGTATTTCGGGTGACCTCCGATGGGTGACTAGATCTCGTCGGCTTCCTCAGCCGGGGGAGTGAGCAGGGCTGTGGCGACGGCATCTGCCTCTTCTGCCATTCCGGTGGATTGGAGAGACTTGATCAACTCGGCTGCCACGAGGACTCTGGCTGTTGTATCACCGAGTATCGAAAGGCCTTCAAGTGCGGACTCGAGGAAGTAGTGGACATCGTCGGTGACCCCGATCGAAGCATTGAGCCGGGCGCTGGCCCAGAACCCACGGGAAGCCTCCCGGATGTAGCCGAGATTCGCTAACGACTCGGCGGAGTCCTCAGCGAGAAGAGTCAGATTCAGAAGCAGCGAGTAATCAGTCTGTGCGAGGTAGTCGGCCTGGGTAAGGGCTGCTGTCGCAGTTCGTACCCCGAATCGGCTCGTGAGATAGAGCCGGTGACGATCGAGATACTCCTGGTGGGCAGTCGAGGTGTCCTCATCGTGGGTCGGCCAGTCGAACTCACAGACTTCGTGAGCTTGTCTCAGCCAATCGATGAGCATGTCCTGTGATTGTGCGATTGGGGTCCAGGAGTCGAGGACGTCGAGAAGCAAAGAGCTTTTCTGCGCGCTCAGCGTCAGTCGAGCGACCGCGAGGGTGAACAAGGAGTGCGCTGCCTCGTCATCGATGCTCTTGAGACAGTGAGCGGCTTCGGCGTAGGCGTGGCCCGCCTCGCGATCCTGTCCTCGTTCCTCGAGTTTTCGGGCCAGCGCGGCGTACTGCTGGGAGGCTTCGGTCGGTGAGACCTCTGCGCATTGCTCCGCGAACTTGAGTTGTTCTTCGGCGCTGAGGTCATCGGAGGTGTCGTCGATCTCGACAAGGGAGATCCTGGTCTGGTGAGCAGATGCCGGCCGTTGTGACACGAGCCCTGCCTTCAGTGGGGTTGGGTACATGGCCTCGATGAGAAGGTCCGAATACATCGAATTGCCATTGCGGTTGTCGAATGACGCAGCGAGAGAGTTCGCGACCTCGATGAACTGATCTCGAAGGTCGCGGACCGTGATTTCTGGGTCGAGGGATACTCCGATCTCGTCGTCGCCGTACAGTTCGAGGTCCGCCGACAGCCCGGCGATCAGCGACAGTTGGAACATCAGTGACTCCAGAGGGGTCGAACCCCAGGCCGTGAGGTCTGACAGGTCTCCGACGATGTCGCCGACCTCTCGCAGGTAATCGAGGGCCTCTTCGGTGGAACAGCCACGGGATAGGAGCTCGAAGCGTTTGCCGGTCGCCAACACTGAGCGCTCTAGTGACGAATCTGGATAGATGTGATCGCCGAAATCACTGATCCGACGGATTCCACGGCCCAAGGTCAGTTCGGCGAGATCTCCGAAACCCTCGCTCAATGCAGCAAGCGAGAGGCAGAACCAGCCGTAGGCGGACAGATCGAAGTTGGGTACCGAGTCTCGGAAATAGGCCTCTACGGCCTCGGCGGATGCCATCTGTCGGGCGTAGTGGTCGAAGAACATTTCCATATCGGAGGCAGCGGCACCTGCTGCGAGGAGCTCCGCGAAGTATGGCTCTGGGTTCTTCACGCCGGTGGCTGCTGCCCACTGAGCGCGGTTGCGCAGGAGATCGGTGTGAGTGCCGCCGCCGCTGGTCCAGAGGGGAGCTATCGCGGCGAAGATGTCGTCAATCTGATGGGTGTCAGCGCACTCGGGGAAATTGGTCGCGAGCATGATGATCTGGTCGAACATCTCGATAAGTCGTCTGCGCTGTGCGTGAGAGACCTCCATCGGAAACTTGAGGTAGCGTCGCGCAGCCAATTGGAAGGTCTCGACCTGGATGTCCGGACGGTTGGCGCCAGCGGCAGACTCGCATAGCTCCAGCAAGGAGGTCGGCAGATACTGGCGGCTCCCGAACTCTCGGCCACTGGCGACCAGGCGGGTGGCCGCAGCCAGCCGATCCATCCCGTGAGGGAGTGCTCTCACTGCAGCGAGAGCGGCATCGAAGTCGAGGATCATTCTTCGCCACCGATCTCACGGACAAGGTGGGGATAGTGCTCGCCCCAATCCTTGAAGCAGGTGATAAGGCTCGCGAGGCAGCTCCTCGTCTGGCTGCGAAGTTGTGGGGTGCTGAGGCCGTCGCGAATATCAATCGACTGCTCTGCAGAGACCCACACCTTGTCCGAGGTGGAGTGGGTGAGAAACATCTTCGGCAGGTAGAAGCTGCTGTTGTAGCTGTTGACGAGGTCCAGTGCGCGGGGATAGTCGGACTGCGTTAGATCTGGCAGCCATAGTCCCTTGAACACCAGGAATGACTGATTCGAACCACCGAAGTGGATAGAGGCAGCGACGTTGCTGAAGTCGAGCGACAGTTCCTCATAGTCCGCAGCCTCGGAGTAGGGAGCATCGAGCTCGTCGAGAATAGAGCGAATTCTCTCCAAGGTCACCGGAGGCTGCTCCGCGGAGCGATCCTCGCTGATCTCGTTGTCGGTGAAGTACCCCATGTCGGTGCCCGTTCTCTCTGATTCTCCGCTGTGGAAGATGCAAGATTAGTGCGGGGAATGACATGTGAAGTGCAGGCGAATTGGGGATCTCGCTCAGAGGTTCGGAATGCGAAGAACCCCCGCTCACACCAACCGGACAAGTGGTGTGAGCGGGGGCTCTGCGAAGGGGAGAGTCTCCTAGGACGCGTCGCTCTTGGCGATACGACGGGAGATGATCTCCTTCATGATCTCGTTGGTGCCGCCGTAAATGGTCTGCACCTTGACGTCGAGGTAGTGGTACGCGATCGGGTACTCCAGCATGAAGCCGTAGCCGCCGAACATCTGAAGGCAACGGGTCGTGATGTCCTGCTGCTCCTCGGTGGTCCAGAACTTCACCATGGAAGCGCCGGTCTCGTCGAGCTGGCCCTCGTTGTAGGCCTTGACAGCGGTGTCGGTGAAGGCCTGCAGTGCGGTGATGCGGGTCGCCATGTCAGCCAGGTAGTGGCCGTGGACCTGGTGGTCGATGAGGCGACGGCCGAAGGTCTCGCGCTCCTTGGCGTAGTTGTAGGCCAGGGTCCAGGCGCGAGCGGAGCAAGCGACGGAGCCGACAGCCAGGGTCAGACGCTCGTGAGCCAGGTTGGTGCGCAGGTAACCGAAAGCGGCACCTTCCTCGCCGAGGATGTTGCCACCCGGGACGCGGACGTTGTTGAAGTGCAGCTCGGCGGTGTCCTGAGCCTTCAGGCCAACCTTCTTCAGCGGGCCGGTCTTGGAGAAGCCCTCGAGGTTGGTGTCAACGACGAACATGGAGACACCGGCACGACCCTTGGACGGGTCGGTGATGGCTGCAACCAGAGCGAAGTCAGAGAGCATGCCGTTGGAGATGAAGGTCTTGGAACCGGTCAGGATCCAGTCATCGCCGTCCTTGCGAGCGAAGGTGCGCATACCGGCCAGGTCAGAACCGGCGCCCGGCTCGGTCATGGCGAGGCAGCCGACCAGGTCGCCGGCGTTCATGCCTGCGAGGTACTTGTTCTTCAGGTCCTCAGAGGCGAAACGTGCCAGGTACGGAGCAACGAGGTCGTTCAGGGTAGAGAGTGACACGATGATGGAACCGCAGTCGGACTTTGCGAGCTCCTCGGTCAGGACCTGGTTGTAGCGGAAGTCACTCTCTCCACCGCCGCCGTACTCCTCCGGAGTGGACATGCCGATCAGGCCGAGCTCGCCAGCCTTCTTAAAGATCTCGCGGTCCGGTGCGCCCTGCTCGTGCCAACGCTCGACGTTCGGGGTGACTTCCTTCTCGACGAAGCCGCGAACCATGTCGCGGAACATCACATGCTCGTCTTCGAAGTGGGTACGGGGCAGGAAGTCCTTCATGACCTGGTCTCCTTTGGTTTCTGGTGCCGCGGCAGTGCCTGTGGGCACATCAACTCCGCGTGTCGGAATACATTCAACTATATACACATTGTGTGACCCAGCGCACCGAAGAGGGGTGGTACCCCCGCAAGGTTCTGGTGGGGTTCAGGTTCTCCCTGCGTATGGCGGCAGGCCTTTGGAGGTCATTCGGCTCTCAAAAACTGAATAGTTACCCCCGGCCTTAGATTAGGCAACACTAAACAAGAATTGCCGACTGGCCTGGCTTTTCAAATCTGGTTTGGATAAGAATTGGCCCTGAACAGCGTTAACTCGTGGGGGTGATTTACGTCAGATTCTCGTGACGTTATTGACTTAGGGGTGCCTCATATAGATAAACTCATGCTCAGTGGTCAACTGCCACGCAGTCACACCAGGCAACCTCCAATTGCACACGCGAATGAGGCGGCATCCCGGTAATCCGGGATGCCGCCTCAGTCGTTTTCAGGCAGGTGGTTTAGGCCTTAGCGGCCGGACCACCATCATCGGGGTCCTCGGTCTTGCCGATGGTGCGCTGCTCTGCGAGGGAAGCGCGGGCGGACTGGAGCCACTCAGGCTGATCGGCCAGTAGGTCCTTGATCTCAGCCGTGGTGAACGGCTTGTCGGAGTCATTGTTCTTCAGAGCGGTGATGGTGACGCCAAGTCGACGAGCGACTTCCGGGCGCGGATGCGGTCCATTGCGGCGCAACTCTGCCAGCCACTCCGGGGGGTTCTGCTGCAGTTCAACGAACTGCCCATGTGACAGGTCCTCGTTCTGGAACTGCTCCGGGGTGGCGGGAAGGTAAATTCCAAGCTTCTTCGCTGCGGTCAGGGGTTTCATGTGGCCAACGGTATCAGCAAGACCGGGAAACACTGTGGTCGGCGGTAGGATTGACCGCATGTCTGAAGCAGAGCAGGTCCAGCCGCTGCGGGTCGCATTTGTCCCCGGAGTTGTCCCCACAAAGTGGTTCCGCCGCTGGAATGACCGCATGGATGTCCCGCTGTCGGAGATCCCCCATGATGATCCAGCCCAGTTGATCGCTACAGGCGAGGCGGACATGGCATTGGTACGCACGCATGCCGTGGACTCGGAGCTGCATGAAGTGACGCTGTACGACGAAGCACGCGGTATCGCTACGGCAAAAGACCACGTGCTGTCTGTGACTGCTGAGTTCGACGAGGTGACTCCCGCAGACCTAGCGGGCGAGGTGATTCTGGTGACCTCCACTGATCCAGCTGAGGTCCGCGAAATGCTCCCGGTGGTTGCCTCTGGGGCAGGCGTCCTGTTCGCTCCCCGGCCGCTGCTTCGGGTCTTGGGCGGCCGCGGAATCATCGATCGGACCATCTCTGACGAGACTGCCTCGGATCTGCCGTCGACAGCGATTCGGTTGATCTGGTCCAAGGAGAGAGATGATGAGGTGACCCAGGAATTCGTCGGCATCGTCAAGGGTCGCAGGCCAGGATCGACCCGGGGCCAAACCTCTCAGCCTGACGCTGCAGCTGAGCCAGTGAAGCTCACCGCCCGTCAGAAGACGTTCGCCAAGCAAGCACGTCGCGAGGCGAGTTCCTCCGCAGCACAAAAGAAGAGGTCCGGTGGGGCCGGTGGAGGGAAGGGGAAGGCTGGGGGCGTCGGGAAGCGAAAGGGAGGTGGCCGCAAGCGGCGCTGACCTGGGATAACGACCTGGTGTCTGCGCCGGGAACCATCATGCGTCAAACTAGACTGCATGTCCGGAGACAAGCGCGCATTCACGATTCGGTTGATGGAAGAAACCGACTACCCACAGGTGAAGGAAATCTACGAGGACGGCCTGGATACCGGCCATGCCTCGTGGGAGCACTTCGCCCCTGAATGGGAGGAGTTTTCCCAGATCAAGAGGATGGAACTCTGTTATGTAGCCACAGCGGACGACGAACCGGAGAAGATCCTCGCGTGGGCCTCGGCAGCGCCGGTGTCCAAACGCCAGATTCTGCACGGAGTCATCGAAGATTCCATCTACGTCGCAGAAGATGGCCGCGGAATGGGTCTGGCCCCCGCACTGCTGAACCGCATGATGGACGACGCCACCGAGCTCAACTGCTGGGCCGTGCATTCGTGGGTGTTCCCGGAGAACGTCGGATCGCTGAAGCTGCACCAGAAGCTCGGCTTCCGCGAGGTGGGCGAGTACCACCACATGGCGAAGATGACCTACGGGCCGATGGCCGGCAAATGGCGCGACGTGATCATCCTGGAAAAGCTTCTGGAAAAGCCTGAAGACCGGGCCGTGAAGAAGGCCCAGAAGAAAGCGGACGAGGACGGCGATCCTGGCCGCCTCGTCCTGGAGAAGCTCGACTCTGCCGAGGGGCAGGTCGGAGCGTAGTTAGACCGACTCGGCCGTCTCGATGGCCGAGTCCTCCTTGCTGTCCTCGACGGTTTCCTTCAGCGGCACCTCGCGGATGAAGGCGAGGATGATCGCCGATACCGCGAGCATCGGGGCGATCATGAGGAATACCGGGGTGAACGAGTCGTTGTACGCGGCCGAGATCATGGTCTGAAGATCCTGAGGCAGGCTTGCCAGGACCGCAGGGGTCAGGTTCGAGGACGGGCTAGCGGCCTGAGAGCCACTGGCACCGAGAGCCTGCGCGATATCGGCGGTTTTGCCCGTGAGGTTGTGAGTAAACACCGCACCGACCAGCGATGCACCGAGGGCGCCACCAATCTGTCGGAAGAAGTTGTTGCCGGCAGTGGCGGTACCGACCATGGCAACCGGGAAGCTGTTCTGGACGACCAGCACGAGCACCTGCATGCCCAGGCCGATTCCGAGGCCAAAGAAGAACATCATCAGGCCAACCAGCCACAGCGGATCATCCGCATGGAGCGTGCTCAGCGGGATCATGGTGACTGCAGCGATGGCCATACCGATTACCGGGTACCACTTGTATCGGCCGGTGCGGGTAATGATGTTGCCGACAGTGATGGACGTGCCGAGCATGCCGACCATCATCGGGATCATCATGAGTCCGGCGTGGGACGGGGTCATCACGTGGGACATCTGCAAGTAGGTGGGGATGTAGCCGAGCAGGCCGAACATGCTCACACCGAGGAAGAGTCCGCCGACGGTGGCAAGGACGAAGTTACGGCTGCGGAACAGAGACATCGGCAACAGCGGGTTCTTTGCCCGGCGTTCGGTCCATACGAACATCGGCGTGGAGACGAGGAACAGAATGATCAGACCGATTATCTGCGGTGAATTCCAGTCGTACTGCGATCCGCCCCACGAGGAGGTGAGGATTAGTGCAGAGGCTGACAAGATGATGAACAGCGAGCCGAGCCAATCGAAGTTGTGGCCGGTGCCGCGCTTGGGCAGCTTCAGCAGGAAGAACGCACCGAGGAAGGTGATTGCACCGATCGGCAGGTTGACCCACAGACCCCAGCGCCAGCCGGGACCATCCGTGAACCAGCCACCGAGAATAGGGCCAAGGACCGAGGACAGGCCGAAGACTGCACCCATGTAGCCCATGTACCGGCCTCGCTGGCGCGCCGGGATGATCTCGGCGGTGATGGCCTGCGACGTGACCATGAGGGTACCTGCTGCCAGGCCCTGCATCGTGCGGGCGATGATGAGCATTGACATATCCTGCGCAATGGCGCCGACGACGGAGCCTGCGACGAATAATGCGACGCCTCCGAGGAACAGGCCCTTGCGGCCGATCATGTCACCGAGCTTGCCGCTGATGGGCAGAGCGATGGTCTGGGCCAGCAAGAATGCCGTAATGACCCAGGACATCATTTCCACGCCGCCGAGGTCACCGACGATGGTCGGCAGTGCGGTAGCGAAGATCATCTGACCGAGGGAGCTCATGAGCATGCCCAAGATCAGGACGATGAAGATAGGGAGGATGCGGGACTGATTCTCGGCGACCGGGTCCGCTTTGGAGGCGGACTGTGCCTGCTCTCCGGTGGTGATCTGTGAACTCATCGAGACTCCTTTCGGGTGGTATCAGTGGTGTTTGCGGTGGTCATGAATCGGGTGATCTTGTCCAGTGCCTCGTCCATCGGGTCGTCCGGGGAGGTGCTGTACAACGCGGCGTTGCCGGCGATCAATCGGGAGAGGTTGGCGATGAGGACAGCCTCTTCCTCGACGGTCATGTCCGGGCAGCGGCGCATGTCCGAATGCGTCTCCAGGTGTGCGAGGACTGCGTCATTGATCGCGAGCCTTCCGGTCTCAAATCCGAGGAACCAGATCCTGGCCAGGGCGGGTTCGGACTGGATGATTTCTTTTCGCATATTGCGCAGTCGGCGGTGCCGGGAGACGGGGTCTTCCAAGTCGGTATCGCCGGAGTACGGCTCCGAGATAAGTTCGCCGATCATTCCCAGGATCGCCTGGAGCGGGTCTTGCGCGGGGCCATCTCTAAAGGACCGCAGAGTGTCAGGCCTCGGGGTGAGGCCGTCGCCGAAGATCGCGGTGTCCTTGGAGTCGAAGTAGTTGAAGAATGTTCTCCTGCTAATTCCGGCGCCGGAGCAGATGTCCTCGACGGTGACGTTGTCGTATCCGAGCTTCAAAACCAGTTCTGTGGCTGAGTCCTCGATAGACCGCCGGGTGTCCCTCCGCTTCTTTTCGCGGAGCCCGACGGCGTCGCCGTTGCACTTCTCCGGTTCGGAGCAGGTGCCGTCATTTATTGCCATGAGTGCAAACTTACACCCTGTGCAAAAAGTTGGGTGGTTGATGTGGCTACATCAGGCGGTGATGTCCGACACCTCGTCCGAGCGGTCCTGGTTGCTGCGATCGGTCGGCTTCGACGGCCACCACATTTTGTCGCCCATCAGGGAGAACAGCGACGGCACAACCAAGGTGCGGACCAGGAAAGTGTCGAGGAGGATGCCGAGGCCCACCACGATGCCGACCTGGCCAAGTGTGATGAGCGGCAGGACACCGAGCACCGCGAACACTGAGGCGAGCACCAAGCCCGCTGATGTGATGACAGCGCCGGTCAATCCGACCGCTCGGACCATGCCGTCGCGGGTGCCGTATTCCGGTCGTTCCTCACGCGCCCGCAATACCAGGAACATCGTGTAGTCGATACCCAAAGCAATGAGGAAGATGAGGGAGTACAACGGCACCGAGATATCCAATGCGGGGAACCCGAAGATGTTCGTGGACACCCAGGCGCCCAGTCCCAGCGCCGCCGCGGACGACAGCGCCGTCGCGCACACGAGTAAGACGGGAGCCAGCACAGACCGCAGGATCACCATGAGCAGGATCAGCACCGCAGCGAGAATCAGGGGGATGATCAGTAGCGTGTCCCGGTAGGTGCCGTCGCGCTCGTCTAGGCTTTCCGCGCTAGTGCCGCCGACAACGGCATCGCCGTTGGCGCCGTGGACCGCTTCACGCAGATCGGTGATCTGCTCAAAAGCCTCGCTTGACGACGGCGCGTAGTCTCCAAAGACCGTGAACTGCACCAACGACCCATCTTCGGAGGTGCTTGGCTCTCCCCGCATCTGGGTGCCATTTACTGACTCGATGGCCTGGGCGACCTGGTCGGTGGAGCTCGTCGGTGCGATCACCGTGATCGGAGTGAGCTCGCCGGCGGCGCCGCGGTCCTCAATGATGAACTGGCCGTCAGCAGCTTCAGATTCGGTGCGGAATTGCTCTGTAGTTGACAGACCGACGGAGGTTCCCACCGCACCGGCAGCGAGACCAATGAGAACTGCCATCATTACAACGAGCACGATCGCCGGACGTGTCGACACCTTCTCTGCGACCGTGTGCCAGGGGCTCTTCTTCTCGGCGTTATCACCGGCCTTCGGGATGAACGGCCAGAACAGCTTCGGTCCGCAGATCGCGAGGGCTGCAGGAAGGAAGATCAACGCGTAACCCAAAGCGATCAACAGGCCAATGGCTAGGGATGCGCCCAGATCGCGATAGCTGGGGACTGTGGCCAGCAGCAGCGCGAGCAGTGCCACCACGACGGTGATGTTCGACGCGATGATCGCCGGCCGTGCCGCTCGGGTCGCAGTGGACAGAGCCTGCCGGTGGTCGTTTGTGACCCTAAGTTCCTCGCGGTACCTACTGATGAGCAGAAGCGCGTAGTTTGTACCGGCACCGAAGACTAGGACGGACAAAATTCCCGTGGTGGAGCCGTCTGCCTCCAACGGTGTGTACTCGGCCACGAGACCAACTGTCGCGGCCGCAGCCCGGTCAGCCAGCGCCACCGAGATCAGTGGCACCAGCCACAGCACCGGCGAACGGTAGGTGAGGATCAACAGCACCGCAACCACAGCCGCCGAGATCGCCAACAGACGGAAGTTCGCGCCATCAAATGCCGAAGCAGTGTCACCGGCGAAACCGGCGGGACCGGTCACGTAGAGGTCGACTCCCTCGGGAAGGTCGTTGGCTCCGGCCTCCCTCATATCGGCGATGATGTCGCTCAAATCCAGACCCGTGACATCCGCAGGCAGGAGGATGGTGGAGATCCACGCCTCCGAGGAGTCATCCAGCGGCACTGGGGGACTAGCCTGCTCCGCCTCTGGTCCGGCCGCTGTGACAAGAGCCTCGGTGACCGGCTGCAATTCGGTGATCTGATCTCCGGACAGAGCCGCCCCGTCGTCCCGCACGAACAGAGCGATGGCAGGCAGCGCGTCGCCTTCGCTGAACTGCTCCGACAATTCTCGCACCTGCATTGACTCCGACTCCAGAGGAAGCGTCCGCGGGGCGCCCGCTTCGTCTGTGGACCCTGACAGTGCCGTCAGTCCGGCCATCAGACCGATACCGAGCACCACCGCCACCCAGGACCAGAGTTTCGAACCGACGAAGGGAATTTCCTTGGTCCCGGAACCGGACATCTTTGCTACCCCCGCACAGATTCCGTGGCACTCTGCCACTGGTTGATGCCGCGATCCACGGCGAAACTGTCAATCTCCCGAAGCTCAGCGTCGGTGAACTCCAGATTGCCCAATGCATCGAGACTGTCGTCGAGCTGGCGTATCGAGCTCGCACCGATCAAGGCAGAGGTAACTTCCGGCTTCCGCAAAACCCACGCAATTGCCATTTGGGCGAGGCTCTGGCCGCGCCGGGCAGCGATGTCGTTCAGTCCGCGGATCGCAGTCAGCGTGTCCTCAGAGAGGAACTCGCGATTCATTTTTCCTTCGCCAAGGCGTGAATCTTCAGGCACTCCATCGAGGTATTTCGCCGTCAACAGACCTTGGGCAAGTGCCGAGAACCCGATGATGCCGGTGCCGCCGTCGGAGCAAACGTCGAGAAGCGATTTCCCGTTCTCCCCCGGCTGTTCGATCCACCGATTGAACATGGAGTAACTCGGCTGGTGGATAGTCAGGGGAGTACCGAGGTCTTTGGCGATCGCTTGGGCGCGCTCAGTCAGATCTGCAGAGTAGGAGCTAATTCCGACGTACAAGGCCCGGCCGGAGCGCACCAAGAAATCAAGCGCCGAGATGGTCTCCTCAATCGGAGTCTCCGGGTCAGGGCGGTGGTGGTAGAAGATGTCCACGTAATCCAGGCCCATCCGCTTCAGCGAGGCGTCGCAGCTACCGACGAGGTACTTGCGGGACCCACCGAAACCGTACGGACCATCCTGCATGTACCAACCAGCCTTGGAGCTGATCACCAACTCATCGCGGTACGGCCGAAAGTCCTCTGCCATGAGCCGGCCGAAGTTCGTCTCGGCGGACCCTGGGGGCGGCCCGTAGTTGTTCGCGAGGTCGAAGTGAGTGACTCCCCGGTCGAATGCGTGCCGGAGGATCTCCCGCTGAGTGTCAATCGGGCGATCGTCTCCAAAGTTGTGCCACAGACCCAGGGATATCGCGGGCAACTTCAGTCCAGAAATACCGGAGCGGCGGTAGGGGACTGCGGCGCTTCGAGATTCGTCATAACGGGAGGACGCGGCGCGGTACACGTCCGGGAAATCAGAATTAGACATGTCACCTATTGTGCGCCGGGCCCGGTGAGTCGGCAATAACTATGACGAACGCCCCCGGTCCAGAGGACCAGGGGCGTCAGCGAAGGAAGTCTGTAGAGACTAGTCGCGGTCGGTGTTGGCCATAGCCAGCACGTCCAGGCGCTTGTCCAACTCTTCCTCGGTCAGGGTTTCGCCGTCGACGAAGCCCATGTCAATCACGGTCTGGCGGATGGTCTTGCCCTCTGCCAGAGCAGTCTTGGCGAC
Source organism: Corynebacterium sputi DSM 45148 (assembly GCF_000427865.1). Classification (GTDB taxonomy): domain Bacteria; phylum Actinomycetota; class Actinomycetes; order Mycobacteriales; family Mycobacteriaceae; genus Corynebacterium; species Corynebacterium sputi. The sequence goes on from NZ_ATYV01000001.1 coordinate 48,747, forward strand.
CTTGGCTGCGTTCTCGTAGCCGATGGCGGAGTTCAGCGGTGTCACGATGGACGGGGAGGACTCAGCCAGGGTGCGCATGCGATCCTCGTTCGGCTCGATGCCGTCGATGAGGCGCTCTGCGACAACCACGGAGGTGTTGGCCAGCAGCTTGGAGGACTCCAGGACGTTGCGGGCCATCATCGGGATGTAGACGTTCAGCTCGAATGCACCGGCGGAACCGCCAGCGACGATCGCGGCGTCGTTGCCGATGACCTGGCATGCAACCTGGGTAGCGGTCTCACACAGGACCGGGTTGACCTTGCCCGGCATGATGGAGGATCCCGGCTGCAGGTCCGGCAGACGGATCTCGCCGAGACCGGTCAGCGGGCCCGAGCCCATCCAGCGGATGTCGTTAGCGATCTTGTTCAGGGACACTGCGATGGTGCGCAGGGCGCCGGAGTACTCCACCAGTGCGTCGCGGTTAGCCTGAGCCTCGAAGTGGTTCTTAGCCTCGGACAGCTCGTCGATGTCGGTGAGGTTCTTCAGCTCCTGGGTGACCAGGGCACCGAAATCAGCCGGGGTGTTAAGGCCGGTGCCGACGGCGGTGCCGCCGATGGGGAGTTCACCGAGACGGGAGAGGGTCGCCTCAACGCGCTCGATGCCGAGCTCGATCTGGCGGGCGTAACCGCTGAACTCCTGGCCGAGGGTCACCGGGACGGCATCCATCAGGTGGGTGCGGCCGGACTTGACGACGGACTTCCATGCCTCTGCCTTGTTGGACAGGGAGGTGTGCAGGGTACGCAGTGCCGGCAGCAGGTCGCGGACGGCGTACTCGGTGGCGGCCACGTGGGTCGCGGTCGGGAACGTGTCGTTGGAGGACTGTCCCATGTTCACGTCATCGTTCGGGTGGACCTCGACACCGTTGCCCTTCGCGATGGACGCGATGACTTCGTTGGTGTTCATGTTCGAGGAGGTGCCGGAACCGGTCTGGAAGACGTCGATCGGGAACTGATCGTCATGGCTGCCGGAGGCGATTTCCTTGGCCGCGGCGATGATCGCATCAGCGCGGTCTGCGGCCAGGAGGCCCTTGTCCTTGTTCACCTGTGCACAGGCGGCCTTCAGCAGACCCATGGCGCGGATCTGAGCGGACTCGAGCGGACGGCCGGAGATGGGGAAGTTGTCGATGGCTCGCTGGGTCTGGGCGCGCCACAGCGCGTCGACCGGAACCTTGACCTCTCCCATGGTGTCGTGCTCGATGCGGTACTGCTGCTCGGTCATACGTTGCCTCTTTCGTTCAGGTTTACGTCTGAAGGTGACGGCCGGGTCCGGTGACGCTGATTATGGCGCCACGACAGGGGATTCCGGCCGGATCCACTGGGAACGGTGTAACCCTACCAGGGGTTTCTTTCCTGGTATTGCGTGGATCACCTATCGGGGGTGAGGGTTGGCTTACTGGCTAAAATCGATGGTCGCGAACTCGCGGAGCTTCTCCATCGAGTGCTCTGCTTCGATCCGGCGAATGGTGCCGGAGCGCGAGCGCATGACGATCGAACGGGTCCAAGCGCCCTTGCCTCGGTATGCCACACCACGGAGCATGTCGCCGTTGGTGATGCCGGTTGCGACGAAGTAGCAGTTGTCGCTGGCGACCAGGTCATCCAGGCCGAGGACCTGGTTAACGTCCAGGCCGGCGTTCACGGCGTTGCTGATCTCTTCTTCGTCACGCGGGTGGAGCTTGCCCTGGATCTCGCCGCCCATGCACTTCATGGCACATGCGGTAATGACACCTTCAGGGGTGCCGCCGATGCCCATTGCGATGTCGATCGAGTTGGTGTCCTGCGCTGCGGCGACGGCACCGGCGACGTCGCCGTCGCCGATCAGACGGACCTTGGCGCCGAGGGAACGGATGTCCCGGATGGTCTGCTCGTGGCGGGGGCGGTCAAGGATGACGACAGTGACGTCCTGCACCTGGACGCCCTTCGCCTTCGCCACGGAGCGGATGTTGTGCTCGACCGGAGCTTCGATGTCGATGGAGCCCTTAGCCTCGGGGCCAACGGCGATCTTGTCCATGTAGAACACTGCGGAGGGGTCGTACATCGAACCGCGCTCGGCGGCAGCCAGGACAGAGATTGCGTTCGGGCGGCCCTCTGCCATCAGGGTGGTTCCGTCGATCGGGTCGACAGCGATGTCGACGTCCGGGCCGTCTCCGGTACCGACGTTCTCACCGTTGAAAAGCATCGGCGCTTCGTCCTTTTCACCCTCACCGATGACGACGACGCCGTTCATGTTCACGGTGTTGATGAGCTGACGCATGGCGTCCACGGCGGCGCCGTCACCCTCATTCTTCTGTCCTCGGCCCACCCACCGACCGGCTGCGAGTGCGGCGGATTCGGTCACGCGGACCAGCTCCATCGCAAGGTTACGGTCGGGTGCCTGTGGGGTATTGGCGGTCATGGTCTGGGGCCTCCAGGTCAGAGAATCAACTGGTGTTGTCGGGGCGGTACCTGCGGTGACGGCCGTTGAGCCGGTGCCTGTGGTGCCTGGCGGACGTCGGTGCACACCCACCATTACAGCGGGGGTGAGACGTACCTTAACCATTGTCCCAGTTTTAGCCTCAGAATGTGGGATCGCCCCCTCACAATGCGGGTAGGTCCGGGAGCTCTAGGAGGTCCCTGGCATACTGTCAGCGTGAGTTCGGAGAAGCCCAGGATCCTGCAAGGCAGTCGCGACATCATTCTCAGCCTTCTGGTGCTGGGCGTGGTGATTTTCGTCGTTATCTTTCCGACGGGACTGTGCACCTTTAACCCCGGCGCTCCGGAGAACGGGCCGATTCCGGAGGCTGATGTTCCGACGTACCTCCAGATGGAGTCCAGCCGCTTGCCGTTCGAGATTCGGGACGTAGACATCCCGGAGGGTTGGACCGCTAACTCGACCCGCGCAACGGTCGTGGACGGACACCAGTCCTCCATCATCGGTTTTGTCACGGACAATGGCACCTTCGTGCAGTTGCTTCAGACGGACGCGCCGCTGGACGCATTGCCGAATGACGGCGAGCCGCGGACCCAGGGCGATCCCGTTGAGACTAATGGTGTGACCTGGAATGTCGACGAAGGTGTCGATGACGGCGTGCGCACCACGTGGGCCGCCGACGATGGCGACATCCGCTTCGAAATCAAGGGCTCAGCAAGCCCAGACGACTACCGCATTCTCGCTGAGAGGGCAGTCGACGCCCCGGTATACGAGGCGGACGTCAGCTAACCGCTGCGCGTCGGGCCCTGGTAGCCGCCGTTATTTTCGGCGTCTGCCAGGGTCTTTTCAATGCGCTCACGAGCGCCAGCCAGCTGCTCTTCGCATCGCCGAGCCAGTGCTTCACCGCGCTCCCACAGAGCCAGGGACTCGTCGAGGCCCATCTGACCGAGCTCGAGAAGCTTCACCGTTTCGACGAGTTCGTCGCGGGCCTCCTCGTAGCTCAGCTCGTTCACCGGCCGAACTTCCTGCTCACTGCCGGTGCCTCCACCGAAGACGTTCGAGGTCATGGTGTCATTCCTTTCCTGGTTGGTGTGTGCGGTCAGTCCGCGGGGCGAACGCCCATGGTCGCTGCGGTGATCGATCCGTCTGATACTCGGATCCGCAACTGCGAGCCCGGTGGTGTCTGCTCGATCTGGGTGACCACCTCATCGCCGGAGCCGTCTCGCGGCTGCACTTGCACTACGGAATAACCGCGAGCGAGTGTCGCGGCTGGGCCCAGCGCGGACACTTTGCCGCGGAGGGTGGCCACTCGGTTCTCCTCCCGCTCAACGCGGAAGGAGATAGTGCTCCTGAGCTTCCCGACGACCTGGTCCACATCCTCCGACCTCCTCTCCACAAGCAGAGCGGGATTAGCCAGGACTGGACGAGAACGAATTTGGTCCAGGCCGTTCGATTCTCGGTCAACCCACCGGTGCAAGGCAGCGGCTGAGCGCTCCCGAAACTCGGACAGCAGACGGCGCTCTTCCAGCACATCCGGGACCGTAATTTTCGCGGCGTCGGTAGGCGTGGCGGCGCGGATGTCTGCGACATTGTCCAGCAGGGGAGTGTCCATAGCATGACCGATCGCGGAAACCACCGGCGTCGTCGCACGACTGACGGCACGGATCAAGGCCTCTTCTGAGAATGGAAGTAGATCCTGAACGGAGCCGCCGCCGCGGGCGATGATGATGACGTCGATAAGCGGGTCTTTATCCAGCTCTTCGAGCGCTGCGAGGATCTCCGGCACGGCACGTGCCCCTTGGACAGCGGTGTTGATGACCGCGAAGTCGACTTCGGGCCAGCGGTCGCGGGACACGTTGAGGACGTCCCGCTCCGCGTCAGAGCCACGACCGGTGATCAGACCAATGCGACGGGGGAGGAACGGGGAGGTCCGCTTCAAGCGCGGGTCGAAGAGACCTTCAGCCCCGAGCGCTTGTTTGAGCTGCTCGATTCGGGCCAGCAAAGCGCCTTCGCCAACCGGCCGGAACTCGCGGGCTTGCAAGGAAAAGGTTCCGCGGCCCTCGTAGAAACTCGGCTTGCCGTGCAGCACGACGCGATCGCCGACCCGAAGCGTGCCATCGCGCAGCAGCGAGGTGGGGCACGTTATCGGGACAGAGACGTCCGACTCCGAGTCACGCAGGGTGATGTACGACAGCTTCCACGACGGCTTGGAGTTGATCTGCGCCAACTCACCCTCGACCCAGATGCCACCGAGGCGGTGAATCCACTGCCCAACGAGGGAGTTGATCTTCCGTACGGTCACGGGATTTTCAGGGGTCGTCTCCAGACGGCCTGCGCTCATCGTGCGCCTCCTGCTGGTTGGTGGACCCTGTTAGCGGTCACGGTAGTTGCGGGGGTCCCTGGGGTCCCGCGGGGGCTGAGGTCGGCTCGGGCGGCGAGGGTCCTCGCGCCGCGGGCGTTCCTCACGGTATCGCGGCTCCTGCTGCTGCGGTCGGCCCTGGACTGGGCGCTGACCCTGTTGCGGCGGGCGCTGTTGAGGGCGACCTTGACCACCCTGGACAGGTCGTTGGCCTTGCTGGGGGCGGCGGGGATCCTGCGCCGGACGGCGCTGGGCCTGGTAGGCGGGATCAGTCATCCGACGACGAGACTGGGCTGTCCGCGGTTCCTGCGACTGCGCTGCCGGCCGGCGCTGTGCAGGTTGGCCTTCGACGGGGCGGCGCGGGCGGTCTTCGGGACGGACCTCTCGGGAATGACGTGCGCGCTGCCCGGCCTGCGAGGAGGGCTCTTCGCCAAGGCCGCGGGCCAGACGATTCTGACGGCGGCGCTCTTCAGCAGCGGCGATAACTTCGCTGGCAGGACGACGTGCTCGGGTGGCATCCCTGCCTGCAGGTCTAGGTGCGGCTCCTCGATGCTGGGCCGTAGGAGCGGACTTCTCGGCGGACTTGCCGGCACCGCTCTTTGCGCTGCCGGCTGCGGCTGCGACACCTGCAGTAGCCAGGCCTGCTGCCGTCGCGCCACCTGCGAGGCGGCTTCGAGTCTGGGCTGCGGCTCGAGACTGCGCCTGCATTCGGTGCATCTGGCGGCGCTCGTCCTTCTCCTTGGAGTCGACCTTCTGACGGTGACTGCGGAGGTACAAGTAGCGGGCGATCGCCACGATCAGGGCCAGGACCAGCGCCGCGATCATCCACGGGAAGTGCTGGACTACTGGATACGCCGAGGTCAGCAGCTGCGCTCGACGACCACCCGTCGTAGGCCCAGACGACATCGATGCTGCCGTGTAGGCAACGATCGGGGTGAGCACGGTGAACATCAACGGAATCTGCGATACCGCCAATGTGAGGCCGCGCGGGTCCACCAGAGCAGTGCCTGCGACTGCCGCGAGGACAAACACCAGAAGGTATGGCATTCCCGGAACCCCGGAGGGGATAGACAACGCGAGACCGACTCCTGCAGCGGCGATCAGGAGAAGCGTGGGAGCCCAGACCGGCAGGTGCCGTAGTCCGGAAGGGGACTGGCCGCCTCGGTTGGCATTTGGAGCGTTGTCAGACACGGGAGCGATGTTACCGGCCGGACCGTTCCGGCGAGGCCATTAGGTCGGAGGTGGTCGCTCTAAAACGGAAGGCGGTGACCTCGCTGGTCGAGGTCACTCCCTTTTTAGGCCTTTGACTTAGTCCTTGCGGAACGGCTTGCGCACAACGTCCGAAATCCGGTTGATGACGTTGGTTTCGGTGTTCAACGGAGCTTGCGGCCGCTCGTCGGTGAGGGTGGCAGAGTCGACATCGCCGTCTTCCTTGTCCATCTCCGTGGCGGTCGCTGCTTGTTGTCTGCGCAGCTTTGTCAGGTGTTCGACCCGGAAGCCGGATTGAGACCCTGCCTCGGTAGCGAATAGTATGTCTGTCGCTGTTTTTTCCCCGGTTCCCAAATCGACCATGTCTCCGAGGTACCGCAACCAGACTGCGAGCACTGCCGCCACCGGGACTGCGAGGAACGCGCCGATGATACCGAACAAACCGGCACCGACGGTGACAGCGAGCAGGACGATCGCGGCATGCAGGTCCATTGCCTTGGACTGAAGCATCGGCGAGAGGATGTTGCCTTCCAGTTGCTGGACCAAGAGGATCAGGACCAAAACCATGATCGCGTTGGTGAGACCATTCGCGACCAGTGCAATCACCACGGCAATAAACCCGGCCGTGACCGCACCAATGATCGGGATGAACCCGGCGAAGAATGTGATGACCGCCAGGACCAGTGCCATGGGCACATTCAAGATCCACAAACCCAGACCGATAAAGAGTGCATCGATGAAGGACACGATTGCCTGTGTCCAGATGAATCCGGAGAGGGTATTCCAGGAACGAGTCAGAACCTCAGTGAGGTGCCAGCCGACCCGCTTGCCAGCAACCATGCGGACCCACGGCAAGAACCTGTCGCCGTCCTTGATGAAGAAGAAGGTCAAGACCAGAGTCACCAGCAAAGTAATAGTGATCGAGGTGACCGTCGTGATTCCGGATACGACGCCGGAGGCAATTTCACCGGCGCGCTGCTGCAGCCAGGTCGTCGCCTCCTGTAGTGCATCCGTTAGCTGGTCATTCTGAATGTTGAACGGCGGCTCCATCAGCATTCGCTGCAGGTGAGCCAGGCCCTGGTTGAACTGCGAGACCAGAACAGGCAGCTGGTTTCGAATAGCCGGCGCCATCAGCGCGAAAACACCCACGAACAAGCCAAGCGTAATCAGGATTGCTAGCAGGGCAGCCAACGCTGACGGGAGACGAAGTCGCCGCAATGCGAAGGCCAATGGCCACAGCACGGTGGAGACGATCAGCGCGAGAAGGATTGGCAAAACGCCGCCCCATAGGTACGACATGGCGACACCTAACACCGTCAGCGCCGCAGCAACAATGAGGAAACGCAGGCACCACGAGGAGAAGTTGCGCAGACCTTCGCTGATGACGTCAGCGCGGTCGATTTCCTCCTCATCCTCATCCGGAGCTGCAAGGTCCGGGTCCTCATCCGAGGGAATGGGCAGGACTGTTTCGGCGGACATTCGCCCGGCGTCGACGACCCGGTCGAACGTGTCGGTTTCTTCATGTACCGGCAGGGACCGGGGCTCTGGTGCCCCGGCGTGCTCCTCTGGTGACCCGTTCTTTTCATTCACATCGCCAATTATGGCGCAGCGTCAGAGAAAACTGAGTACCGCCGGCTGACGGCCGTGTCAGCATTTCAGCGCTGTCTGTCCTGATCATCGGAAAGCCCGGCATCCATACCCAGGTCCGCTACCGCCAATTGTCTGTATCTACTGGCGGTTAGAGTGCCCTCTTCGGTGATGAACTGGATGTCCTCGGGTGTCTTGTCGCCGGTTCGCAGATCTGCAAGATCACCGCAGTAGCGGAAGATGACGGCGGTTACCGCAGCGATCGGCACTGCGAGGAAGGCCCCGATGATTCCGAAGAGCCCGCCGCCGATTGCGACGGACAGCAGCACGACGCCCGCGTGTAGTTCCATGGCCTTGGAATGAAAGTACGGGGAGAGCACATTGCCCTCGAGCTGCTGGATGACCAAGATCAGGATCAGGACCATGATGGCGTTGCTCAAACCGTTGGAAACCAACGCGATGAGCACCGCGATAAATCCTGCTGTCACGGCACCGATGATCGGCACGAATCCGGCAAAGAATGTGATGATCGCCAGGACAAAAGCCATCGGCACTCCCAGCAACCGCAGCCCGAGTCCGATAGCGATCGCGTCGATCGTCGACACAATCGCCTGGGCCCGGATGAATCCGGACAGTGTGTTCCATGCCCGGGTAAGCAGTTCGGTTGCGTGCCAGCCGAGCCTCTGGCCGGTGAGCTTCCGGACCCACGGCAAGAACTTGTCGCCGTCTTTAATGAAGAAGAATGACAGAACAAGCGTGATACCGAGTGTCACCGCAATGGAGCCTGCGGTAGTCACACCAGAGAACAGCGTCGTGTCGATCTGGGAGGAATGGCTCTCTAACCATGTGGTGGCCTGGTGGATCCACGAGGAGAGTTGGTCGTTGTCAATGATGAACGGGGGCTGCGCGAGCAGTTCTTCGAGGCTGCGCAAGCCGTCTGCGAACTGATGAACCAGCGTCGGGAGTTGATGGCGGATCGACGGAGCGATCAACAAGACAATCAGGACATCGCCGCCACCGTGACCAAAAGGGTGGCGATCGCAGCAAGAGCTGGAGGGAGTCCGCGCCTGCGCATGTAAGCCGTTGGCGGCCAGAGCACAGTACATACGATGAGTGCCAGCAAAACCCGCAAGGACACCGCCCCATAGGTAGGCGACCGCAACTCCAGTGACAGCCAGCGCAGCGACGATGATCAGGAAGCGGAGGCACCATGCCGCGAACCGTCTGATGCCGGAGCTCAGTACGTCGGCCCGGTCGATCCTGGCGGGCGTGGTGTCGATAGTTGCAGAAGAGAGCGTCTCTTTCGCGGGCGGGTGGCCAGCGCCGACGGCCTCGTCGAAGGCGTCCGGTGTCTCGAAGTTAGACGATTCCCCGGGACGCTCCTCCGGGACCTCGCCTCTGTTGGGAGGGCGATTTTAGTTCACGCCCCTAATTATTCCCCAGGGAAAACCTTATGGCGTTCAATGGGTGTAACCAGGGGAGTTTCAGACGCCCCTGGTTGCGACTTAGTGTCGCTCTAGCTTGATGAGGTCACCGTTGGTGGTGCCGGATTCCTTTGCGAGTTCGCCGGAGCGCTCGTCAGGGTGCCGGACGAGGTGGACCATCGAGGCGATCATGCCGCCCCAGATGACCACGATGAAGAGGATCATCATGGTGATGGCGATAGGCGTCATGTCAGGACTCCTTCGTGGGGTTGTCTGCAGACGGGACGCTCTCAAGGAACGGCGCGTCAGATGCAACGACATTCTCGGGAAGCGGAACTGCCTGCTGGGGTGCGTGCGGAGTGACCTTTCCCTTTCCAACTGGGACACCGAAATTGGAGCCTGGTGGGCCTGCAAGGTACTGGTTACCCTTCCAAGGGCGGGTGCTGAAGATGACCGCAGCGATGATGATCAATGCCACGACACCCCAACCAAAGATGCCGATCTGCACCTGGGAGTAGCCCTCGTATGGTTCGGTGACCAGGTTGATGACTTCCGGGACAAGTATTGCCAGCAGTACGACCGGGGTAATGACGTTGATGAACAGCTTCCACCAGCCACGGGTCGAGAATGACGACACTGCGTCGAGATGCTTCGACAGCTCATCGGTACGGCGGTTAACCCACGCGATGATGATGACTGCAATCAGGGCGACGCCAACGATTCCCAGCGAGTTGGTGAACTTGTCCATGACATCCAGGGTGGCCAGGCCAGAAGTGGTCGGGAATAGGATCATTGCCAGAACTGCCATCGGGATGCCGACGCCAAGGACCGCAGTCTTGCGGTTGAGATCCAGCTTGTCCTGCACCGAGGAGACAACAGTCTCCAGCAGCGACATCAAGGAAGTCAGTCCCGCCAGGAAGAGGGAAGCGAAGAACAAGAAGCCGAAGATGGAACCGAAGAGGCCGCCCATCTGAGAAATGACCGTCGGGAAGGCGACGAATGCCAGGCCGATACCGGAGGTTGCGACCTCGTCGATCGCGGATCCTGCCTGCATGGCCATGAAGCCCAGCGTCGCGAAGACGCCGACACCGGCGAGAACCTCGAACGCGGAGTTCGAGAAACCGACGGTCAGGCCGCTGGCGGTGAGGTTGGTGCGCGGACGCAGGTAAGACGCGTAGGTGACCATCAGACCGAAGGCCACGGACAGGGAGAAGAAGATCTGTCCGTAGGCGGCGATCCACACACCCGGGTTAGCCAATGCGGTCCAGTCAGGAGTGAAGAACGCGTTGAGGCCGTCGACGGCACCGTCCAGGGTGAGCGAGAAGACCACAACGACCATGAACAGGACGATTAGCAGCGGCACGAACAGTTTCGCGACGCCACCGATTCCCTTATCGACACCGGCGTACAGGATGCCGATCGTAAGGATCCAGACCAGCAGCAGGGCGCCGGCGATCGGCCAGATCACGGTGGACGAGACCGTAGCGTCAGCGTCCATCTGAAGGAAGGACTCGAAGAAGTACCCGTTGGCGTCATCGCCCCAGGTCTTGCCGAAGGACTTGAACGCGTAGAGCAGCGCCCAGCCGAGGATCAGCGAGTAGTACAGCGTGATGAAGAACGCCACACCGACCTGGATCCAGCCGACGGTCTCTGCCTTACGGGAGAAACGACGGAACGCTTTCGGCGGTGATCCCCTGAAACGGTGTCCCATCGCGTAGTCGAGGAACAGCAACGGGATACCTGCGGTCAGCAGCGCCACGAGGTAAGGGATAAGGAAGGCGCCGCCGCCGCTTTCGTAAGCGACGTACGGGAAACGCCAAATGTTGCCGAGGCCGACGGCAGAGCCGATCGCGGCCATGAGGAACGCGGTACGCGTCGAGAATACGGCGCGTGTCGGCTCCTGCTTCACGGTGCTCTTAGATGAGGACACGGGAGATGTTCCGTTCGTGGGTGGAGTGTGCGGCGCATCAATGTCGCTGGCCCCGGGGGGTGGTGGGGAGTCTGTTGGTGCACAATGTGCAGGCTCCGGTGAGAGTCTGCTGATCAAGTCTTTTGGTGTATTTCGTTCATTTTTACGTGAGAGATGTTCTCAAAGTGTGAACGGCACTTTATCAGTAAACTCTTACCCAGCTGAACCCCCGGTTTTGCTTACTGACGCCCAACTCCCATTCCGCGGGCTTCACGTCGTAGGATGTCCGCGTGAGCCTTACTCTTGGAATCGTCGGTCTGCCCAATGTCGGCAAGTCAACCCTGTTCAATGCCCTGACCCGCAATGACGTGTTGGCGGCCAACTACCCGTTCGCGACCATCGAGCCGAACGTCGGCGTGGTGGAGCTGCCGGATCCGCGTCTTGGCAAGCTCGCCGAGATCTTTGGTTCCGAGCGCATCCTGCCTGCGACGGTGTCTTTCGTGGACATCGCGGGCATCGTGAAGGGCGCCTCTGAAGGGGAGGGCATGGGCAATGCGTTCCTCTCCAACATCCGTGAAGCAGACGCGATCTGCCAGGTTGTGCGTGCATTTACTGACGACGACGTCATCCACGTCGACGGCAAGGTCGACCCAGAGCACGACATCTCCGTGATTGAAACCGAGCTGATTCTCGCAGACCTTCAGACCATCGAGAAGGCACTGCCGCGCCTGGAGAAGGAAGGCAAGAAGGACCGCGATAAGGCCGACGCCGCTGAGGCTGCCAAGAAGGCACTGGCCATCATCGAGGATGGCCGCACCCTTTTCTCTGCGTCCGTCAACGGCGAGATCGACCTCGCATCGGTCCGTGAACTGCACCTGATGTCCGCGAAGCCGTTCCTGTACGTCTTCAACTCCGATGAAGCAGTGCTTACCGACGACTCCCGCAAGCAGTCCCTCCGCGACCTCGTCGCTCCGGCTGACTGCGTCTTCCTTGACGCCGCCACCGAGGCAGAGCTTCTGGAGCTTGACGACGAAGAGGCCGCTGAACTGCTCGCCTCCGTCGGTCAGGATGAGCCTGGTCTGATCACCCTGGCCAAGGCTGGATTCGAGACCCTCGGTCTGCAGACCTACCTCACTGCAGGTCCGAAGGAGTCTCGCGCCTGGACCATTCGCAAGGGCTACACCGCTCCGCAGGCGGCCGGCGTCATCCACACCGACTTCGAGCGTGGCTTCATTAAGGCCGAGATTGTCAGCTTCGATGACCTCGAGTCCGCCGGCTCCATGGCCGAAGCTAAGTCCGCTGGCAAGGTCCGCCAGGAAGGCAAAGACTACGTCATGGTTGATGGCGATGTCGTGGAGTTCCGGTTCGCAGTAACGTCTGGCGGAAAGGGTGCCAAGTGAGCTATCAGTCAGTCGATGCGCTGCAGTCTGCTCTGGCTAACGGAGCCTTTAAGAAAAGAGGTTCGCCGAAGAAGGCGGCAGGTCGAGCGCTGGGTACCGTCGTGGAGATCATCACGTTCTACATGATCCGGCAGTGGGAACTCGAAGACGGTATTGCTATCGAGAGACGCCTTCCTGAGTACGGTAGCCCGGCCGTGACTCACAACGTGGAATTCACTCTTCACGGATCCAGGAGGGTGGCAGTTTCGGACATTCCTAAACCGGTTAGCAAGTCGATGACTACTAACTGGATTAAAAAGGACCTTCCGCACATTCATGCAGGTGAGCCGAAGAAGGGAAACTCTCTGATTAACGCCAAGGGAGTTGTTCGGCACGGTTTCACGATCGGTGAAAGTGATCGGTCGTTTTTCACTGCGATCACTCTCCCTTCGGGCGCCCAATACGCCGTGAACGAGCTTTCTAAGACACCGTACGCGATGTTCGAATGTAAGCGGGTAGGCGTTGAAGAAGGGCAAGCTCGTGGTCCGCAGGCGATCGAGAAGGCTAAGCAAGGAGCGTACGTCGCGCGATCAGTGTCAGGCCTGCAGCGAGTCCCTCGCAGAGATGGGACAGTTGCTGCCATCGTAGAGAATGCCGACGGGGATCTCCAGACCCATGAGAACTACTACGACTTCCTGCAAGGGGCCATCACGCGCAAGTCGAGAGAAGACCTCGATAACATCGTACTCACGGTGGGGGTCGTCAGTAATCATGGAAACTGGTTCTCGTCGGGAAATCAGTCCAAGGAAATCAAGGTGCTCGCACAATCCTACGACTGGCTCCTGTTCTTGACTGACGCAGCTTTGTCGGAGTTCATTGAGACGGTGCTGCAGGGCAAAGATCCCCGCTTCAAGGCCACTAGAGCAGCCTTCGATGCCACTCATGCGCAGGGGCGCACTGGGTCAACTACCTTCACGAAGATAATGATTGACTTCGAGGCAGACAAGGAGCTCACGGACTACTTCGAGAGAACAAAGCCGTGGGAGAAGTGGTTTAATGTCATTACGCCTGCGCCGACAAAAGAGCAGGAAGCATCCGGAGCGAAGATTGACGAGCTCCGTCTTGACTTGAGGAAATTGGCTGAAATCTATCGAGGAGCTAAACCATGACTGCGGGACGCAAGTCTGTTTCCGACACGAAGCACTGGTGCACTCCTCCAGGGATTTTGGATTCAGTACGCTCTGTGTTCGGTGGTAAGATTGACTTAGACCCCTGCTCAAACGAGCATTCGTTAGTCAATGCCTCGGTGGAGTACAAGCTTCCTGAGAATGATGGATTGGCTGAGTCATGGGACTTCGAGCGCATATTTGTGAACCCGCCCTATGGTTCGGACCCAGTTCGCAAGACGCGAATCGCGCACTGGTTCGCGAAAATCGCTGAGTCGGTTCGTAATGGGTCTGAAGTTATAGCGCTTGTTCCTGTAGCGACTAACACGCGACACTGGAAAAACCATGTTTTCCCGTTGGCCGCAGCGGTGTGCTTTCTGTACGAGCCTCGTGTGAAGTTTTATATCGATGGACGGGAAGATCCGAAAGGTGCTCCGATGTCGTGCGCCATTATTTACTATGGGCGGCACCTTGAGTCCTTCGCTGAGAACTTCCGACATCACGGTGCTGTTGTTCCTATGACAGGAGTTGTGCTGCCCCCTACTTTGGTCGAGCTCTTCTAGCTCGTACCCAATCGGGCGCAGGGCATGACAAAACCCCGAGCACTAGGTGCTCGGGGTCAATCTTAGGTGGGTCTAGTCGTCCTGGTCCTCACCGCGGGCGATGCGGTCAGCCTCGATCCATGCCTGGAGGTGGCCGGGATACGTGACGGTCTCGACGGCGGTCTCGACGATCAGTCGCCGAGCGATTGCCAGCTCGGCTGCTTCGGCCTGTGCCATCTCAAGCTCGCCCTGGAATTGCTCGTTCACTCCCTCGTCATCGGTGTCACCGGCGTCGAACTCGACGCATTCGAACGCGTCATGCGTCGAGCCCCACTTCCGAGACTGCTGCAGAACGCGCTCAGTGGTCTCTTCGACGGTGTCTGAGGTATGCACCGTGAAGTACTCGTGATTTCCTGAGCACTGATTAAACTGCTCGTGACTGCACAGACCGCGGAGTCCTTCGGATTCTGTCTCGATGTTGATGTAGAACCCGAAACGATCGGGCTCCACGGTCACCGACACAGTTCCCTCTGATCTGCTGAACCGTCATCGAGACTGAGCTCTACTGCTGGTTCCGATTGCCACTGTGCTTCGATGAGGCACGGTGACCCCAGCAGCCCTTAGAGTTTCGTCCGGACGAGTTCGGCCATGTCCTCTAGGGTGCTTAACTCGTCCTCGACTTCCATCTTTCCGCCAACACCGAGCTGGAACATGAGCCGGTCTTCGCCGAAGCGCACTGTGAGCCGGCTCCACGACGGAGCGAAGAATGCTTCGTCGCCGATCCCGGAGACTGGTTCGCCGTCGGCTGCATCCATCCATCCCTCGGATACCTCGGTATAGAGGCTCGCGAATGCGCCGAAGGTGCATCCGGGGAATACTCCATTGAAGTCATCTGCCCGCGTTGCGCCGAGTGTGTTGTCGGTGGCGCCGATCGAGCGCAACTCCTCGTCGGAGAGAAGTTCGCACGGGTCGGCTAGCGCGGGGTTCGGCGCAGATTCCGTGGTTGAGGTTTCTGATGTGGATTCGGTGACCGAGGTGGTCGCTTCGGTATCCGTGGTCGTGGTGGACTCGACTGTCGTTTCAGTGGTGTCGGCGTTCGTGCAGGCGCTCAACGCGGCAATCAACGTGCACGCGGCGAGCGCCGACTGGAGTCTGGAAGGCCTGCGTGGAGAGGTTATGCCCCATTCATATTGTCGCCAAAATGATTTTTGCCACACCTTGCCGGGTTTTAGGGGTTCAATAGCTTTGTCGCAGCGTCCGCGTCGATTGGGTCGCCAGTTGTCAGTGCGTAGTCGGCGTAGGTGAGGGGGCCTGCGGCAATGAGGGCGTCGCAGCGCTCTTCCAAATGACGGGGGCGCTGGCCGGTGATCTCGGCATAGGCGCCCAGGGTCTCGGCGAATGCCTCTGGAGTCGACATCATGCGCTGATACATGAAGTCCACCGCAGGATCCCCGACCTTCGCGGTGGTCCAGTCGAGGACCGAGAGGATGTCGCAGTTGTCGTTGAGGAGCAGGTGCGCGGGATAGAGCTCACCATGGGTGAAAGCGGTGTATTCCGGCCATAGCTCGTCGTCCTGAATCCAGGTGTGCCAGGTGTGGGATAGGGCGTCGTTAAGCGAAAACTCTGCACTAACCCGCTCCAATCGGGCCCGCCACTCCTCGCGAACGTCCTCAGGGGACTGTGTCGGAATTCCAGCGGCCTTGGCCTCATCCGGGGACATGCTGTGCAGTTCCGAGATGAGCCGACCGAGCTGCCGTGCGTAGTGTCGGTTTTCCTGGTCGAAGTGGAATTCGGGCTCGCCGGCATCGTTGAGGGTCAAGCCTGGCGTGCCGGGCAATAGGGGATAGGCGATGAGGTCACGAGTGTGGATCTTCCATTCAGGCACCGCGGCAGAAAGTCGCGAGCGGACGAAGTCGAGGATGCGCGCTTCGTCAGGAATCTTGTCTGACACGTCAGCTCGCCGGGGAATGCGCAGCACCCAGTCCGTGCCATCGTCATCCACCGCAAACGCGGCTCGGTAATCGAGTCCAGCCTCAACGACCGTGATGGCGGAGGGGTTTATCTGCAGGCCGTGGGTCGCGGCCAGCTCTGCGATTTCTGGGCGGATCATGCAAGTCCCTCCCTTCGGTGCTGGTTCATGATGACACATGCGGATGAAGTCACGGCGAATGAGGTGTGATCGCCATTACACTGACGGCACAGTTATCCACCGGCAGGGGAGTAGTTCATGGCGCTTCAGGAGTTCGAGTTCGAATCGGCTAACGGCCGCGACACCATCAATGGCTGGTTGTACACGCCGACCGGAGAAACCCAGGCGATCGTCCATCTCATTCACGGACTGGGAGAGCACTCCCGCCGCTATATCCACCTGATTTCTTCGCTTCTCGACGCCAACGTCGCAGTCGTCGCCGACGACCACTCCGGTCACGGTCGCACCGCAATGCAGTCAGGGGTGTGGGCGGATTCGGGAGATGACGCGGCGAATGTGGTGGTCGCTGACGAGCTCACGATGATGTCGAAGGCCCGCGCGGAACTGCCTGACGTGCCGTATGTCGTCTTCGGTCACAGTTGGGGATCCATGATCGCCCGAGTTGTTGCGGTGAGTCCGAATGTGGAACTTTCCGGGCTTATTCTCGGCGGAATTGCGGCGCAATTGAAAGGGATCGAGAAGACCCTCGATCGGCAGGAGCTGGCCGAACTGGCGGCAGGTGACGCCCGCGAAGAGCCGGCCCCGATGCACCTGATCGGCCAGCTTTTCGACGGCTTCACCGACCGCTTCGGGCCCGACGCCGGCCCCACTGCCTGGGTTGCTTTGGATGAAGACGTGGTCGCGGATCATGGGCGAGATCCCTTCAATAACTTCGGCGCTCCGATGAGCTCCCGCTTTTTGCAAGGCTTCGTCGACGTGTACGACCGGGCTAATGATGACGATTTCTACTCGTCCTTGCCCGATGAGCTGCCCGTGCTGATCCTGGCCGGTGAGCAGGACCCGGTCGCCAACTTCGGTGAAGGTGCGCTCCATGTCGCCAATCGACTCCGCGACACCGGCCATGACGACGTCACTGCCCATGTCTTCCCGTTGGTGCGCTATGAAGTCCATAACGAGCCGCTCACTCGGGCTCAGGTGGAGGACGAGATCATCGATTTTGTCGAGCGGGTGTCCTCTCCAGAATGACCGTTTATACGGGAAACGGTTGCGTTCGCTGAGTTTGATCGCACCCTCATATATATTTAAGTATTCTCGTCTGGAAGGAACTCACATCATGACTTTCGACAACAAGGTCGCAGTGGTCACCGGCGCAGGATCGGGAATTGGGCACGCGTGTGCAGTTGACCTCGCCGCGCGTGGAGTCTCTGTCGTCGTGGCGGATATCAATGTGGAGGCGGCGGAAGACGTCGTAAAGCAGATCGAGGAGGCAGGCGGCACGGCCGCCGCTTTCCGTGCGGATTCCTCCTCCCCGGAGGACAATAAGGCACTTGTCGACTTCGCGGTAGAGACCTACGGCAAGCTCAACTACGCAGTGAACAACGCCGGCATCGCCGGAGAGAACAAGCGGGTCGGCGAACTCGACACCGACAACTGGGACAAGGTCATCGACCTCAATCTCAACGGCGTCCTGTACGCCATGCGGTACCAGGTACCCGCCATGCTGGAGGCTGGCGCCGACGAATCTGCAATCGTCAACATGGCGTCAATCCACGGATCGGTCGCTGTGCTGGGCAACGCTGCGTACACCGCAGCCAAGCACGGCGTGGTTGGTCTGACGAAGAACGCCGCCGCCGAATACGGCCCTGAAGGCCTGCGAGTCAACGCGGTCGGCCCGGCGTACATCGACACCCCGCTGTTGAAGGCGATGGACGATGACGCACGGAAGGGACTTGTCGCGAAGCACCCGCTGGGTCGTCTAGGCAAGCCAGAAGAAGTCGCAAAGTTCGCGTCCTTCCTGCTGTCGGACGATGCATCCTTCATCACCGGTTCCTACCACCTCATCGATGGTGGCTACACCACCGTGTAAGCACAGCCCTGACCTGTAGAACGCAGGTATATTTGATGGCCATACGACGTCCCACAAGGAGGCGGAGATATGGCCATCATTTTTGAGAACGTCGGGATTGCCGTCGACGACATCGAGGCGGCAATCTCGTTCTTCAGTGATCTCGGCCTCGAGGTCATTGGGCGCGACACTGTCAGTGGGGAATGGGCCGACACGGCCGTGGGATTGGACGGAAACCACGCAAAGATTGCGATGCTTCAGACGCCAGGCGGGGAAGGGCGTTTGGAGCTTATGGAGTACCTCCATCCCGATGCCGTGCCCCAGCTGCCGACGGTTCCGAATAACATCGGCATGCACCGAGTCGCCTTTTCTGTCGACGACATAGATGAATCTCTCGCCATCGCCGCACGCCACGGTTGCCACCCGCTCAGGGGAGTGGCGAACTATCGGGACATCTACAAACTCTCCTACGTTCGCGGACCAAGCGGGATCATCGTCATGCTGGCGCAGGATCTGACGAAGGGCTGATCATGGGATCACTGAGTTACACCGTCGCGATGTCCCTGGATGGCTACATCGCAGACGCAGATGGAGACTTCGACTGGGCCGCGCCGAGCCAGGAACTGTTCCGGTGGCACATCGACCGGCTCGCCAGCGCATCCACCGAGATCATCGGGCGGAACACGTTCTTGTTGATGAAGTACTGGGAACAAGAACCGGACGATGAATCCTGGGGCCCGGACGAACGCCAGTTTGCAGAACTATGGCAGGGATTCCACCACACTGTGGTGTCCTCAACGTTGACCGCAGCCGACGTGACCTCACCGAACACGGATCTCGTCTCTGAGCTAAGTCTTGCTGACCTGCGTCGGATCGTCGACGAGGCCACTGGCGAAGTAGAGATCTTTGGACCGACCACCGCAGCCGAGGCAATCAAGGCCGGAATGGTCCGAGACTTCCGATTCTTGATCTACCCGAAGATCGTCGGAGGTGGCCTTCGTGCCATGCCGCCGGGAGCAGACCTCGACCTGGAATTCGCCGGACAAAGAACTTTCGACAACGGGATCGTGCTGATGCATTACTGGGCCACGTAGGCTCAGAACTGGTTGAACTGCCAGTACAGTTTCTGCTCGGTGAACGCTGCCCGGATCCAGGTATTCCAAGCGTGGATGCCGGTTGGGATGTACGTGATGTGGACGTTCGACTTTCCGTTGAGGCGAGACAGCACATCCCATGCTGCCGTTTCGACTAATGTTCCGGCCTCGAGGAAGCCTCCCTCGACCAAAGTCTGTGTTTCGTAATCCTGGAGATCAGTCTCATGAGGAATGCCAGTAGCAGTGGCCATGTGAACGGGCATTGTCAGGTTGTCGATGTTCCGCCACGGATTGTCCTCGGCTCGGGATGCCTCTGAATCCCACGGAACACCGGAGTTTGTCTCGCCGTGGGTGTTTACGCTGAGATCCGTTGCAGCCCGGCCGATGGGACCTTGGGTGTTATAGAAGCCACTCATCGCCAGCACTGACTTGTACAGATCAGGGTGCTTGGCAGCGAGATTGACTACCGAGTACCCCGTCATGCTGATCCCGACTAGCCCAGTATTGCCCTTGCCTCCGGCGGGGACATCGAAGTTCGCTTCGAGGTAGGTAGGGAGCTCCTCGGTGATGAAGGTCTCGTACTTCATCTTCGTGTCGTTCGGTGGCGCCGGGCTGTCCCAGTCAACGAAGAAGGATCGAGCGTCGGAGGTGGGGAAGATGAGGGTGGCATCTTCGTCCTCAAGATGCTCCAGAACGGATTTCCCATCCTGGTCAGATCGGGTGCTCCAGCCATCGCCGCCGTCAATTCCACTGAAGAACTGGACCACCCGGCTGTTGTTGTCAGTCAGTGACGGCCGAATAACCGTTGGAATCGGCTTGTCCATTGCATCGGACCACACCTCGCATTTCACGGCGGTGCCTCGGTGAGCGGTGCAGCCAGTGGGGTTTGCGGTGGCAGTGGGAACTGCGACTACGGAGACTAGTGCAACTGCAGCCGCAGCAAGTGTGGCGGAGAGGAACCTTTTCACGGAAACAACTTTCAGGGAGTAATCAGCGATCTCGTAGAGATCTGAGACTAACTACTTTCCCTATGGATGCAATGTTCAGATGGAAAGGGGGTGTTCAGGTTTACGGCTGCTAACGAGGGGGCTGGTGCGACGCTCTGTTCGCCGCGTTCTGGTCTCCGCCCACGGGCTTTAACGATTTCCCATAGCAGGCACGGAAGAATCGACGCTGCCTTTTCGTTGTGGTTGATATGTCAACGTACGACTCTTTGGTGATCGGCGCCGGGCAGGCCGGGCTGTCCAGTTCGTTCCACCTCAAGCGGTTCGGGATCAACCACGTGCTTCTCGACGGGGAGGACTTTCCCGGTGGCGCATGGCAGCACCGCTGGAACTCCTTGACGATGAATGACGTACATGGCGTAGCCGACCTTCCCGACGGAACCGCGCCCACCGGGTCAGACCTGCGTGCAAACACCGCAGTCCCAGAGTGGTTCCAGAAGTACGAGAACGAACACGACTTGCCCGTCATGAGGCCGGCCCGGGTCACCTCGGTGTCAGATGACGATGGAGCGTTGCTGGTACGGGCAGGCGACAGGGAATTGCGGACTCGCACGCTGGTCAATGCCACTGGGACGTGGCGGCGGCCGTTCATCCCTCGGTATCCAGGTCAGGAACTGTTCGTCGGGAAGCAACTGCATACACAGGGGTATGTGGGCAGACAGGAGTTCGCTGGTAAACGGGTCATTGTCGTCGGTGCTGGCCCGTCAGCGATTCAGTTCATTGGTGAACTGGCACCGATTTCGGATGTCACGTGGGTGAGTCGTCACGAACCGAGGTGGACCGGAGAAGACGATACGCTGCGAGACTTAGTCCGACGAGTTCAAGAACATGTCGTAGCTGGAAAGCCTCCTCACGCCGCGAAGGGACGAAACATAGCGGTGCTGAGGGAACAAGAAATGGAAGCTGCCGCGACCGGCATCTACGAAAGATGGCAGCCAATGTTCGAGCACATCGAACCGGACGGCGTGCGGTGGTCCGATGGTTCCTTTGCGGAGGCGGACGTGATCCTCTGGGCTACCGGCTTCCGTCACGACATTGATCACCTGGCGCCGCTGCATCTGCGGACCTCGGAAGGTGGGATCGCTTTGATTCCTGGCAAAGGGGACGTTCAAACCTCAGTAACCAGCGCACGTGACCCACGAATTCAGTTGGTAGGTTATGGGCCCTCTGCCAGCACCATCGGTGGCAATCGCGCCGGGCGGGCCGCGGCGGTGGCAGTGAGGGACTACTTGGCTGCGACCGGTAGTTCCGCGTAGAAAAGGCTTTGTGTCGGTATCCGAAGAAAACCCCGTGTATTTAGTGACCACCGACTTTGTTGCGCCTCCAAACCGGCTCGACGAAGCCCTTGATCTGTACCGGCGCAGAGTCGCATCAATTCCGCTGGAATGGGCGACGGTGTTATTCACCGATGCAGATGCCGAGCCTGAAGACCATCCCGGTTACATCTACTGGTCGCTTCTCGCAGAATCGGCTTACCGCTCTGAACTTGGGAATCCGCTTGAGATGGAAGCCTTTCGAGTTCGGACAGTCGTAAGGATCTCAATCGAAGATGTTCTCGACCATCCGAAGATCGAGAAGTTTTTCCTGGAAGATGTCGATGGACCCACTCGCTTCCCAGCGATGGTCACGCCAACTCGACTGCAGAGAATGGACAACACTGGCCTTGCGGCTGAGGACATTTCTCCGCCCGACCGGTCTTTCGAATCCGTGCAGGAATCATCGACGATCGAAGCCGGGACGTGGCTCGCTGAATTCGTTTACCTCGGGGCCGACGCTGAAGATATCCACGTCGAAAGCCTGCAGAGGGCTGCTGAAATGGCCGGAGTGACGGTCCAGTCAGTCTGCGAGATGAAACGCGTCGGCGACCTGGTACACCCAGACATAGTCGGACCACTGTGGGTGCGTGCTGGTAACCGGAATATTCGGGGCCTAGGGGATGGGCATTGGCCTCCCGGCCGTCCGGCATTTTGCGCTCGCGCGGTCCTCGAAGTAGCCGAAGGATAAGCGGTAAGGATCGCTGACGCAGCGGTGGAGCGCTTAGAAGGCGACTCCCAGGTTGTATCCCGGGTGATCGCCTCCAAGCTCTGATCTAGTAGTTCGCGGGGGCGTCACTACCTGGGAACGACTCTTCGCCCCACTCGTCGGCTTTTTCGTCGTCTGACTCAGGGCCGCCGGGCTCGGTGCCCGGATTGTTCTTGTCTTCGCCAGGCTTCGTCGAGTTCTTGTCCGCGTCGGTCTCATTCTGATCCTCGGCGGGCCCCTTGTTGATCTGATCCTTGCTGGTCACCGTGTACTCCTTCCTGTGTTTCTATCGAGCGCGACTCTCGCGCCGTCCGCCCATTCAAGGTCTCGGAGTACCGAGCCTTCACGGACGGTGTTCCCGCGAGGGTACGCCTAGGTAATCGCCGATGGGAGACACCGAGTTGACGTTGGTCCTAGAAAAACTCCGTACCCGCCCGGTTCATCGTCGCGCCGACACCAGTCTCGCTGTTCCAACAGGTCAGTCCGCTTTGCTCGGAGCGGCATGCGAATGGTCCGTAGTAGACGGAGGAACCATAGGGGACGACCTGGGCTTCGATGGTGTCGTCGGAGCCGAAGGCTCTCGGCATGTAAGCGGGGACATCGCCAGCCATGCCAATCGTGGCGGAGTCGCCGGTGATGTTGACCTGGTTATTAGCGCCAGTGGAGCTGCCACCCATCGGCCGGTCATGCGAATAACTGGAGATGCGGCAGTTCAGTTCGGTTTGTGAGATCCAGCAGCCGATGTTGTCAGAGGGCATCTTGAAGACGGCGACCGTGTCTCCGTACCGCGGGTTCTTGATAGTTGTGATTTCCGTGGCGTCAGAGGGGATGGAGTAGCCCTGCGCGCTTGGTTGTTCAGAGGGGGTGGATTCGCTGGAGAGTGTCGGACTTGGCCCGGTGGTTTCCATGGAAGGACTCACCGACGTCTCGGTGGCCTCAACTTCCTCGGTGCCCTGCGTGCTGCAGCCGGCGACCAGCAACGCAACGGCTACGAGCGAGAAGACACCACGGAAGATGTTCATTCTCCAACGATACTGAGTGCCTCAGCGCAGGCTCAAGCCCTTTTCTGTCCGTACTGAATGTGCCGCGGGGCTGCTAACCGATTCCTGATCCGTCCTCGTACGCCTGGTCTACATAGGCCATCAATTCATTTCCGATGTCGACCCCGGCTTTGTAGTTTCCTTCGATGACTAGGTGCGCACCATAGCCCTTTCCCAGGTCAATGAAGGAATTGCTCCCGTACATGCCGTTGATGAAACTGCGGGAGGAACCGTCGGGAAGCGGGGTTGTCCACCAACCCAGCCCGTAGTCAGATCCCGTATGTGCGGTCCGGTTGGTGTGCGCCTTCTCCACGGCCTCCGGGGAGAGGACCTGGCCGCCCTCGCAGCGGCCGCCGCGCAGGTGCATCAGCAGGATGTCCGCGTAATCGGAGGCAGTGCTGAAGGCACCTCCCTCCATCTGCGGATTCGCTGTCGGAGGCTGGGCGGCAGGATCGATATTCGCCGGGTAGGAGGATCCGTCAGTATTAATCCAGTGGTTGCCATAACCGATGGAATCGGTGCCGCAGGGCTCGACGTATGTCTCGTGAATCAACTGGTTCCATGGCTTGCCAGAGACAGATTCCGCGACCGCACCGGCCACCTGCCACGGCGATCCGCCGTACCGGAACAACGTGCCGGGGGCTGCGCCAGCCATCATTGTTGAATGGGCTGGGTCCCCTGACGAACCGATGGCGTTGAAGCGGTGGTTCATCACCTGGCTGGCGCAGTCGGTCAAGGTGATGGCGGGGTCCCGGGCGCAATCGTA
Source organism: Corynebacterium sputi DSM 45148 (assembly GCF_000427865.1). Lineage (GTDB taxonomy): Bacteria > Actinomycetota > Actinomycetes > Mycobacteriales > Mycobacteriaceae > Corynebacterium > Corynebacterium sputi. The sequence goes on from NZ_ATYV01000001.1 coordinate 72,688, forward strand.
TGCCTCGTCGGTGACGGGCAAGTGTCCGAAACCGTTGGCGGTCAGGGCACCGATGTCAGGTTCTTGGTAATTCCGGTGGAACCCGGCGATCCCGGAGGTGTTGGAGATCAAATGCCCTGCAGTTACTCCCGGATTTGTTCCTTCGGCCCAGTCGACGTACTCGACGATCGGCTGCTCCAAGTCGATGAGACCTTGGTCTACGAGCCGCGACAACACCCCGGCGGAGAGCATCTTGGAACTGGAAGCGATGAGAGAGACTCGGGACTCATCGAAGGTCCCAACGTAATCCTCAAATACAACCCCCCTGTCGCGATCCACCACGATGTACGCGGCGCCGTCGAGCCCCCAGGATTCGACTTGCTGGGTTAGGGCTTGTTGCAAGTCTGCGTCGACCGGTACTTCGGCGGCAGTGGGGGTGGGCTTTTTGTCTACAGTGACGGTGGTGGTCGACGCGTGCGCATCAGGGTCTGAGGAGCACCCAGCCACAAGAAGACAGGCCACCGCACTAGCGACCGCCGCTGAGGTCTGCGACGCTCGTCGGTGCATAGGGTGCCTCCATAATCGGTCCTCGCAAGACTGTTTTGCCAACGGTAGCATCGAACTGGAAACGAACCTCTCAGACAGAGAAGTGGAGTGATCGCATGTTTAAGGGTGTACTGGTCGACAAAGGTGATGGGGGGCTCGTCGCCGAAGTCCGGGATCTGAACGAGTCGGATCTTCCGGATGGAGACGTGACCGTCGCGATTCATTACTCCGGCATCAACTACAAGGATGCGCTTGCGGTGACCGGTGCTGGGAAGATCATCCGCAGTTTCCCGATGGTGCCGGGAATCGACCTCGTCGGAGTCGTCGAGTCCAGTGATAATGTTCGCTTCGAACCTGGCGACAAGGTGATCCTCAACGGGTGGGGGATTGGTGAGAGTCACTGGGGTGGCCTCGCACAGAAGGCGCGGGTTAAGAGCGAATGGCTGGTGCCGCTGCCGGACCAACTGTCGCTGGAAGAGGCCATCGCCATTGGAACTGCCGGTTATACGGCGATGCTCAGCGTGCTCGCGCTTGAGCGGCAGGGAGTTACTCCCGAAAGTGGAGATATTGCTGTGACCGGTGCGAATGGAGGCGTCGGTAGTGTCGCGACCGCAGTGTTGTCGAAGCTCGGTTATTCGGTTACTGCCGTTACTGGGCGCCCGGAGGAATGGGAGTACTTACAGGACCTTGGTGCCGCTGAGGTTGTCGACCGCAATGATTTCGCGGGTGCAGGCAAGCCGTTGCAGCGTGAGCGCTGGGCTGGTGCCATTGATGCCGCTGGTGGTCACACCTTGGTGAACATCGTCGCCACCACGAAATACCGTGGTGTCGTTACCGCGTGCGGCCTCGCCGACAGCATGGATTTCCCCGGCAACATGGCGCCGTTCATTTTGCGCGGTGTCACCCTCGTCGGTATCGACAGCGTGATGTGCCCCCGTGAGGATCGCCTCGAGGCGTGGGAGCGCCTCGCCCGCGATTTGGATCTGGAGAAGTTGGGGACGATCGCCAAAACGATTTCGCTTAACGACGTCCTATCCGCCTCCTCAGACCTCCTTAACGGGAAAATTCAGGGACGCGTTGTTGTCGACGTCAATGATGTTTAGAAGTCGTCGCTGAGATCCCGGAACATGTCGTACTCGGTGAATGCAACGCGCATGTAGAGGTTCCAGTTGTGGATGCCCTCGGGGATGTAGGTGATGTTGACGTTGTCCTTGTCCCTGAGCGAGGAGTACATGCCCCATGCGAGAGTTCCGCCGAGGACGCCGGCCTCAAGGGCCGCTCCCTGTACGAGAGTGGTCGTGTCGTAGTCCTCGAGGTCCGTCTCGTGGGGGATGCCGGTCGACGCGGTCATGTGAACCGGCATGGTCAGCCCGTCAATGTTGAACCACGGATTGTCTTCGGCGCGGGAGATTTCGTCGTCCCAGGGGGAGCCGGTGATGTCGCCGGCGTGGGTGAGTCCGCTTCCGTCGATGGCGGCTCGGCCGATGATGCCCTGGTTGTTGTAGAAACCGCTGATCGCCAGAACTGACTTGTACAGTTCCGGATTCTTGGACGCGAGGTTGATTACGCCGTACCCGGACATACTCAGGCCGACCAGCCCGGTGTTTCCTCGACCGCCGTTGGCAATCCCGAAGTTCTCCTCTAGGTATGCCGGGACCTCTTCGGTCACGTAGGTCTCGTACTTCATCACGGTGTTGTTCGGTGCAGCCGGGCTATCCCAGTCCACGAAGAACGATCGCTCCTCAGAGGTGAGGAACACGATCGTCGAGTCATCATCCTCCACATGGTCAAGGACAGACCTACCGTTGTCATCGGTGCGGCCGCTCCAGCCATCGGTGCCGCTGATTCCGCCGAAGAACTGGATGACTTTGTCGCTGCCGGGGCGGACCACTGCCGGAATGCTCCGGCCCATCGCCTCGGACGGGATCATGCAGTTGAGCGCGTCAGAGCGGCCATCGACAGGGGTGCAATCGGCGGGTGCTGCGCTGGCGACCGGCGCGACAGCGATACCGGCGGCCACCATCAGGGCAGCGGTGGCGAGTATGGACTTCTTCATAGGGGCTGTCGCCTTTGGTCAGGAGTACGATCAGCGCTCGTCATTGTTCTAAACGAACTATAAATAGTCGAAAGAAAAAGACCAAGACGTCAGCCCCGAACCTGTTTAGGCGCCGTTGACATCGCGGCGACACCACCCGAGAAGTCCGATGAAGATACCCGTGAGGCCGATCGCGGTGAGCCAGAGAACCGGCGGCCAGCTCACATCATCGACGGGGTAGTTGGACAGGTGAGAGAAAAGACTGAGGCGGACCATCCAGTGCGGCATATCCAACAAGTCCGCGAACGAGGTGACCAGAGCTGAGTAACCAACCAGGATCCATCCGACTGGTGCAGCGGCTTTGGGCCACAGCCCGAAGAAGGCGGCGACGATCCCAATGACCGCCAGCGTCGGGGCGAGTTGTAGGGCCGTCGCCAGGAGCAGCGGGCCGGCGTACTCGCTGCCGCCATCCTTTAGCGAGGCCACGGTTCCCAGTCCCATTGCAAGACCGGTTAGCACCAGAATCACCGCCACTCCAGCGATAAGCACTAACAGCTGCGAACCGAACCAGGAAGTTCGGCTGATCGGTGCAGAGAGAGTGTATTCGGCACGACTTTTGGTTTCCTCGCCACGGACCTGCTTCAGACCACTGACCCCAGCTGCAGCAACGAGGATCGCCACAAACACCCCCATGAACGCCAAATAGCCGAGCATGATGTCGTCACCACTGAAGATCAGTGCCATCTCTGAGGGGAGATCGTCAGCAGTGTCGACCATTGCCTGAGCGAAGCCACCGAAGATCAGGCCGGTGAGGACGAGGGCAATTCCCCATCCACGAAGACCTCCCCGCAGCGTGCGGTAGGCCATGCCCACAGGTGTGCCCAGGTATGGAAGCGCCTCCGCTCGTCCCAACCGTGCGTGGATCATGCCTGCTCCCACATCGCGCCTGGTGGAGAGGACAATACCCAGCCAGATCAAGATGACCGCACCGACAAAGGGGAGGATCAACGGCCACCAGCGGTCATCCACGTATGGCGCGGTCTGCTGAGGCCACGCCAATGGAGAGAACCAAGACAGGGCAGTGCCACCTTCTTCCGGCATGTCGCCGGCCAAACGAATCAGATAGGCGATGCCCAGAACTGCTGAGGCCATTGCCGTGGAGGTACGAGCCGATTCGCTGAGCTGCGCGGTGACCGCAGCAACTCCGGTGAAGAACAATCCGACGGCGAATCCTCCGACCCCGACAAGAAGCGTCCCTTCGACATCGAAGCCGACAGCCAAAACGCCCAGGATAATCAGAAGCGCGATCAGCACATTGGAGGCGGTGGTGAGAACGAGAGTTGCCGTCAGGTTCGCATTTCGCCCGACGACATTCGAACGGACCAATTCGGCTCTTCCAGTTTCTTCTTCTGCCCTGGTGTGTCGGACCACCGTGAAGATGCTGAACAAGGCGATGGGCAGATAGATGAACAGGACATACGCCGCGGAGAAAAGTACCTGGTGGCTGGGGTCGGCCAGACCAAAGGACGGTCCGACCAACATGCGCATCACTGGATCGGCGAGCATCATCGCTAGCGCATGAACGTCCTGTTCTGATGCGTAGGTGTTGGTCAGGGCGCTGGCGAAGATGTAGCCGCAGGCGCCGACTGCCAGAATCCACACACTCGTGCGGACCCTGTCTCGCCGGAGCATGAGCCGAAAGATGGTCCACAGGCCGGTCTGGGTCTTTTCAGCCGTTGTCATTGTGGACACCACCCTTGCGGTCTAGCGCGCTCAGATCATCGCGGTAGTGGCGAATCAACAATTCTTCGAGTGTCGGTGGGTGGGCAACGATCGAATGGATGCCGAGTCCAGCGAGCTCAGACATGACCTCGCCGACGTGTGCGCCGTCCACCTGCAAGACAGTCCTTTCACCGGCGGTGTGCAGGTCATGGACGAAGGGTTTGTCATCGAATCCGGAGATGGGGCGTGCGGTCTCAACTTCGATGGTGGTCCGGGTCATGTGGCGGAGGTCCGACAGCGAACCAGACTCGACTATGTGTCCGGCCCTAATGATGGACAGCCGGTCCGATAGCGCTTCCACTTGGGCCAGGATGTGACTGGAGAGCAGTACCGACCTGCCTGCTTCTTTTTGCTCTTTAATGACGTCTTGAAACACCACCTCCATGAGTGGATCCAAGCCGGAGGTGGGTTCGTCGAGAAGCAATAGATCTACGTCAGCCGCCAGCGCCGCGATCAAAGCGACCTTCTGACGATTTCCCTTGGAATACGTCCGAGTCTTTTTCCTCGGATCCAAAGCGAAGCGTTCAATGAGTTCGTCGCGCTTGCGTGGATTGAAATCTGACCTAAGCCGCAAGAACAAGTCGATAACTTCGCCGCCGGTGAGGTTGGGCCACAGTTCCACGTCGCCAGGGACGTACGCCAAGCGCCGATGCAGATCGACCGCGTCGCGCCACGGATCGAGTCCGAACACCTGCACAGAGCCAGAGGTCGGTCGCAGCAATCCAAGCAGCACCCGGAGCGCGGTGGATTTTCCCGCCCCATTGGGGCCGAGAAATCCATGGACCTCGCCCGGCGCAATCGACAGGTTGAGGTTGTCGAGTGCCTTCACCGGACCGAACGTCTTGGTGAGGTTCTCGGTAAGGATGATCGGCGTACTCATGGTCCTTCTCCTCCTCCAGGGCTATTGCAGCTAAAACCAATGGTATCCAGCACAATCCTGGCCGGGTGCGCCGTGGGGGGGACAGGGTATGAATGGGGCATGCTGCAACAACGGGCCACGGACATCCTGAGCGAACTGACCGGCAATTCCTCAGCCTCATTCCGAGAGGGGCAATTGGAGGCAGTGGAGGGGCTCGTGGAGAAGCGGGAGCGCGTTCTTGTCGTACAACGCACCGGTTGGGGCAAATCTGCGGTGTATTTCGTTGCCGCGCGCCTGATTCGCGAGGCAGGGGGCGGGCCGACGCTGATCATTTCGCCACTTCTGGCGCTTATGCGTGACCAGGTCGCAGCAGCAGAGCGTGCCGGGGTGAAGGCCGCAACGATTAACTCCTCGAATGTCACCGAATGGGACGATGTCGTCGCTGACTTGGAGGCCGGCAGCTTGGACGTATTGCTGATCTCACCGGAGCGCCTGACTAACCCTAAGTTCCGCCAGAGGGTGCTGGACCGGCTGCTCGGGGGCGTGGGAATGATCGTGGTTGATGAGGCGCATTGTGTTTCTGACTGGGGTCACGATTTCCGCCCGGATTATCGCCGCATTGGTGCGTTACTGGATTCGCTTCCCGACGATCTCCCCGTCCTCGCCACCACCGCCACCGCCAACTCGAGGGTGGTGGAGGATGTCTCGGCACAACTCGGATCGCACACGACGGTCGTTAGAGGTCCGCTCTCGCGAGATTCGCTCCGCCTCGGTGTGGCACCGGTGTCCTCAGCAGCGCACCGGATTGGTTGGCTCAGCCAGCACCTTGGAGACTTCACCGGCAGCGGAATTATCTACACGCTGACCGTCTCCGCAGCGGAAGACACCACCCGCGCCCTGCGGGAGGCTGGCTGGGATGTTGCGTCCTACACAGGTCGTACTGACTCCGAAGACCGCGCCCGGCTAGAGGACGACCTGAAGAACAACCGGCTCAAGGCGCTCGTTGCCACCAGTGCCTTAGGCATGGGATTCGACAAACCGGACCTGGGGTTCGTTGTCCACCTAGGTGCCCCTAGTTCCGCTGTCGCGTATTACCAGCAGGTCGGCCGCGCCGGGCGTGCCACTGAATCCGCCGACGTTTTGCTGCTTCCTGGCGAAGAGGACGCGCGGATTTGGGAGTACTTCGCCTCAGCGTCGATGCCGGAGGAGGCCGACGCGCAGGCAGTGCTGGCAGCGTTGTCTGATGCACAGAGTCCACTATCCGTACCTGCGCTGGAACCGCTGGTGGGGGTCAAGCGCACGAAGCTCGATCTGCTGCTAAAGACGCTGCAGGTAGAAGGAGCCGTCGACCGGGTTGGCGGTGGATTTATCGGGACTGGCCACCCGTGGGAATATGACGCACCGCGCTACGACGCCGTCGCCGCCACCCGCGACCGCGAAGCCCAAGCCATGCTCGACTACGAGGCCGGCCGCATGTGCCGCATGCGGTTCTTGGCCGAGGCACTCGACGATCCCACTGCCACTGACTGCGGTCGCTGCGACGTGTGCGCAGGGCAGTGGTGGGACGCAACAGTTGATGAGGATCGGGAGAGCGGAGCTCGGTCCATCCTGTCCGGCGTCGGAATCCCGATCGATCCCCGTGCGATGTGGCCAACCGGAATGGAGAAGATCGGTGTGCCACTGAAGGGACGCATCCCGAAGAACGAACAGGTGGCACAGGGTCGGGCCGTCGCGAGGCTCACCGACCTTGGCATGGGGCAGGTGCTCCGCGAGTTCCTTGAGGAAGATCGCCCGATCCCGAAAAACATCGCCGACTCCTGCGTAACCGTGCTTGCGGAGTGGGACTGGGATGAGCGTCCGGAAGTCGTCGTCGCAATGCCAGCACTTACTCATCCAGGAGCCGTGGTGGACCTGGCGACCGGCTTGGCACGCATTGGCCGGATGGACTACGCCGGCCAGATCGTGGCGACGCGGGATCTAGGATCCCCAGACGTCAACAGCGCCTTCCGGGTCCAGAACTTGTTCGGCGCATTGCAGATCGATCCGCAGACTGCGGAGGCTATTTCTGGGCGCCGAGTACTCCTCGTCGACACGGAGGTCGGCTCTAGGTGGGCGCTGACCGTCGCCGGCCGTGAACTATTGCAGGCCGGAGCTGCCGCAGTGTTGCCGTTTGCATTGGCCCTCAGAGGCTAACGCCGGTCGCCAGGGATCTCGGTAGAGTGAGCTCATGCGTATCGCCATGGCCAATGACCACGCTGGAACCGCCCTGAAGAACGAGATCGCGGAGTGGCTGCGATCTGAAGGACATGAAGTTATCGACTTCGGAGCCCACGATGAAGAAGCATGCGACCTGCCCGACCACGTGTATCCGGCCTCTGTAGCCGTCGCCAAAGGCGAGGTTGATCGGGGACTATTCGTCGACGGCGTGGGCTACGGCTCCGCGATGATCGCGAACAAGGTGCCCGGGGTATTCGCGGCCGTGGCTCAAGACCCGTTCTGCGCGTCGCTCGCTAGGTCGCACTCTGACACCAACGTCCTCTGCATCGGCGGGAAGATCATCGGCTCCGCCCTGGCGATGGAGGTCGCGAAGGCGTGGATGACAACGGAGTGGCTCGGTAATTCAGAAGAGAAGTACGCCCGACGCGTCGCGAAGGTCGTTGAGATCGACGAGCGCCACATTCCTCGTCTCTGAGCCGGTATGTTTGACCGCCGTGAACAGGATCAGTGTCGTGGGGTGTTCGGGGTCAGGAAAGTCGACGCTCGGCAGGCAGCTCTCGAGCGCTCTAGGTATCCCATTCATTGAGCTCGATGCCATCCACTGGCAGCCGAATTGGTCTCCACTGCCGAACGACGAATTCCGAGCCCGCGTCACCGACATCACTGACCAGGATCAATGGGTCATCGATGGCAAATACTCGAGCAAGATTGGCACCGTCGTGTGGGACCGAGCCGATACCGTTGTTTGGATTGACCTGCCGCGCTGGTTGATCATGTGGCAGCTCATTCGTCGCACTTTCCTCCGAGCCCTTGTCTCACGAGAACTGTGGAACGGCAACCGCGAGAACTGGACCGGATTCTTCATCTGGAAGAAAGAAGAGTCAGTGATCTGGTGGTCGTGGACCTCTTTCCACCGCAATCGGGAAGGATTCACGGCCGCGATGAAAGACCCGAGATTCGCGCACATCACGTTTCATCGGCTGCGTTCGCGAAGCGCGGTCCGAGAATTCCTTTCGGTAGCCTCCGGGGCATGACCTCGAACCATGAACGCATGCTGGCCGGCGAGCCCTACAACGGCGCAGCTCCTGAACTCGCGGCGATTCGCAAGCGCGCCGAGCTCCTGACCTGGGAGTTCAACAACTCTCATCCGGATGAGGTGGACCGCCGGGCTGAGATCCGCGACGAACTATTCGGTGAGGTAGGGGAGAACGTCACCGTCATGCCGCCGTTTCGCTGCGACTATGGCGAGAACATCTCGATCGGCGCTGGTTCGTTTATCAACTATGACGGACTGATGCTCGACTGCGGCCGCATTACTCTCGGCGAAGGTGTTCTTCTTGGGCCACGAGTCCAATTGATCACTGCGCTGCACCCGATGGATGACTTCGAGGCTCGCCGCGAAGGCGTGGAAACGACCAGCCCCGTCACTTTGGGGGACAACGTGTGGGTCGGTACGGGGGCGATTATTTGTCCCGGAGTGACAGTCGGGGAGAACTCGATTGTGGGGGCTGGCAGCGTGGTCACTCGGGATGTCCCGCCAGGTGTTTTCGCCGCCGGTAACCCCTGTCGCGTGATCCGCCGCCTCGGTCCAATGGACGCGTAACCTGTCGGAATGACCAGCCCACACGCCACCACGCTTTTGGACTCGATCGGTGACACCCCGCTGATCCGGCTTGGGAGATTTCCTGGGGAGCGTGACGTCCGACTGTTCGCGAAACTGGAGTCCGCCAATCCCAGCGGCAGCGCGAAGGACCGCACCGCACGTGAATTGATCAGGGACGCTGTTGAGCGGGGGATTTTGCAGGACGGCTCCACCATCGTGGAATCCAGTTCCGGCAATCTTGGGGTCGCACTGGCACGGGAGGCGGTGTTGGGAGGCTGGGCTTTCCACTGTGTTGTCGATGGCAGGTCGAACCGCTCGACTGTCGACCACATCGCGGCCCTCGGAGGCACAGTCCACGAAGTCACCGAACCAGACCCGGACACCGGGGATTGGCTCACCGCTCGGCGGATGAAGGTCGAAGAGCTAAAAGATACGCTTCCCGACGCCGTCTGTCTCGACCAATATTCCAACCTCGCCGCATTCACCGCACATGATCTCGGCAGCATGAGCGAGATCGTGGCGCAGCTCGGACATGCGCCGGATTATCTCGTGGTGGCGGTCAGCACGACGGGAACTGTCGGCGGCTGCCTGCGCCATATTGAACGCAATGACCTGCATACCCAGGTCATCGCTGTGGACTCGGAAGGTTCCGTGTTATTCGGAGGAAAGCGCGGCGAGCGCACGCTGCCAGGCTTCGGTGCCGGCATGGTCCCATCGCTCTCCGACAACGTTCACCCGCACCACATCCGGCGCGTCTCGGATATTGACTCCGTCATTGGGGCCCGTCAATTGGCCAGGTCGGAGGCGGTGTTGGCGGGGGCGTCGGGAGGTGCGGTTGTGAGCGTCGTGAAGCAGCTGTGCGAGGAGATCCCGAAGGGATCGGATGTAGTGATGATCTTGCACGACAGTGGAATCAACTATCTGCAAACCGTGTACAACGACGACTGGGTACAGCGCACTCTTGGCGTGAGCCCGGAGGAACTGGAGGCGAGAATCGGATGAAGGTCGCGATCGTCGGAGCAGGTCCGCGAGGGTTGTGGGCAGTGGAGGAGTTAACCTCGGTGGCCCGAGATCGCGGGGTCGGGGTGGACATCCATGTGTATGACGCGGAACCAGGACGCGTCTGGAACACGCCGGAGGAGCTGCTGCTGAATGTGCGCTCCTCTGCGATCAGTTCCGGTATCGGCAGTTTCAATGAGTGGCGCGGATCCGATGATCCCTACCCCTCGCGGTCCTTAGTGGGGCAGTTCCTCGCCGCATCGTGGCAGGCAGTGGAGACGTACCTCCCGCCGAACTGCACACTGATCTACCACCGGCAGCATCTCACCGAACTGCCCGAAGCCGACGAAATCCTCCTCACCACCGGCCACGAATCAACCTGGCCAGGCGAACTCTCTGCGCGTAAACCCTACGAGGACCTTTCCGATATCGGCCCTGATGACGTGGTGCTGGTGCGTGGGGCGGCACTTACCTTCATCGACGTGACCAGGATGATTTCCCCGCGACGGATCGTTCCGGTGAGCAGGTCTGGGCGATTCATGGAGGTCAAACCCCTCACCGCTGGTGTCGACATCGCTGACATCGTCGCGTCTGGTCAAAAGGCGATTTGCGCCTCGTCGGACATCGATGAGTTCCGCACCGCTCTTGCCGAAGCATCCGAGCAGATACTGAAGCGCGCCGGCGGCACTGGCGACGTCGCGGCAGTGCTTGACGGCACCGACTTCGCCGGTGACCCGGCCGCCGAACTGCGTTTGTCCCATCAGGTCGCTACTGGCGAGGCCCCGATGTCTGCTGCCTGTGCAGTCGGAATCGCGTGGCGTGAGCTCTACCCAGCGGTTATCGACCGTGCCTCCTATGAAGGCCGCGATAGCCTCGAGGGTTTCGGCGATCTCACCCGCACCCTCGAGCGCGTCGGGTTTGGTCCGCCCCCGGAAAGTACCGCTGACCTACTAGAGCTCATCGACTCCGGCGTGGTGGATGCCTCCTATATGGGCCGCGGCAATGAGGACATCCACGCATTAGGCGATGACATCGGCGCAACCGTCATCATTGATGCTGTGCTGCCGCCGCCGGGAGTGGTGCCGGGTTCGCTCTGCGCTTCTCTCGACAAGGCCCGGATCCGCCCGGGCACAACTGGTCTGGATGTGGAGCGCGATGGCACCGTCGTCGGCTACACCAATGTCGCCGCGATCGGCCGCATGACCGAAGGCGTGGTCCTTGGCAATGACTCCCTCAATCGCTCCCTCCACGCCATCGTCCCGGCGTGGGCTCGTCGGGTCATCGCGCCTACCGCCGTGCATGGCATTCCGCCGCTGACCGCTCGTGTGGAGCCGTGGGCTCAAGATCTGCTTCACGACGTCCTTTCCACACGCACCCTCCTCGACACCCACGCCAGCCCCGTCAATGTCCTGAACTCCGGTCCCATGAAGGCAAATATCCAGGAGTTGGTGGATGAGGGTGAGGATATGGGCGTCGAGACCCGTATTTTCTTCGCTCGCAAGGCGAACAAAGCGCTGACCTTCGTGGATACGGTGCGGGATCTCGGGCACGGAGTGGATGTCGCCAGTGAACGTGAGCTCGCCCAAGTGCTGGGGCGGGGAGTGCCCGGCGACCGGATCATCCTCTCAGCGGCGGTGAAAACTGATGCGCTGTTGACCCTTGCCATCGAAAACGACGTCACTATCTCTGGCGACAGTCGCGCCGAAGTGGAGCGTATTTCTGCGCGGGCACAGGAACTTGGGATCACTGCACATGTTGCCCCGAGACTGGCTCCTGATCCTGCGGCGATGCCGCCGACTCGCTTTGGCGAGCGCTCCGATACCTGGGCCAACTTCTTGTCGGGGGAGACCCCTGGTGTGGAGATCGTCGGGCTGCACGTGCACCTGCATGGATACGCAGCGGCGGATCGTTCGGCCGCATTGCGCGAGTGCCTGGACTTGGTAGACCGACTCGACCACGATCTCACCTTCATCGATCTGGGCGGAGGTGTGCCGATGAGCTATCTCGACGACACGTCAGAGTGGGAAAACTACCACCACGCGCGCACCGCAATGGTCGAAGGCTACGCACCGCCATTCACTTGGAAGTCCGACCCGCTGACCACCACGTATCCCTATCACCAGTCACCGACGCGTGGGCCCTGGCTTCGTGAAGTCCTCGGCGACGGCATCGCCGAAGAGATGACTCGACGCGGACTGCGACTGCATCTGGAACCTGGACGCTCGCTCCTGGATGGCTGCGGATTGATCCTTGCCACCGTCGCCTTCGTGAAGGAGCGCAGCGATGGCGTGCCACTGGTGGGACTGGAAATGAACCGCACCCAGTGCCGAACCACCTCAGATGATTACCTGGTCGACCCCATCCTCGTGAAGAACACCCCACCGAGCGAGGAGATCGAAGCATTCTTGGTCGGCGCGTACTGCATCGAGGACGAGGTCATCCTGCGTCGCCGAATTCGCTTCCCGGACGGTATCGCCCCCGGTGATGTCATCGGTATTCCCAACACTGCCGGCTACTTCATGCACATCCTGGAAAGCGCCTCCCACCAGATCCCGCTGGCAAAAAATGTGGTCTACCCAGAGATGGAACTTGACCTCATCGATCGGTAGATAAGCAGTGCCGTATGTTCGGCAGAGGTTGTCATCGTGGGAAGAGGAGCGGGAAGTGTCAGATCAGGTGCAGGAACTCATCGCCGAGCTGGAAGCGGCCGACAGGGCTCTGACCGAGGTTCATCTCCGGGACATCACTCCCTCGGCGCCGGAGCCTGTTGACTTTGAGGCGATCTCCGCGCGAAAGCGCGCCGCGGCCCTGGCAGGTATTCAAGGATTCCGTCCGCTGGCACGTCGAAAAGCGTTGCAGCAGGCAGATGTCGAGGCCATCGAGGAAGCCGCGAAGCTCAACCGCGAGAACTCCCGGCACAACCCGCTCGCTGAGCTTGGATTCCAGTGTGTGTCGGTCGATGACTCCGTAGCCACCATCATCGGCACCTTCGGCTCCCCGGACATCGTTCCCGAGCGCGTGAAGTCCACCACTCCCGCTGGCAAGACGACTACCAAAAAGCGCACCAAGACCGAACGCAATGCCGTCTACGTCGAGGCGCTCGGTTCGGTGGTTTTGGCTGCTGTGAAGATCACTTTCGCGTCGGTTCCGGCCGCGGACCGTGTCCGCGTCGCGGTGGTCAACGACAATTCGCTTCCCGACGCCCTCTTCACCGCCACCTTCCCCCGCTCCTTCTTCACTGACATTGATTGGGCCTCGATCGAGCCCGGTGAGGAGATCCTCTTCGCCGATGACGCTCAGTTGCAGCGAAAAGGCGTAGCCCAAGAAGTCGTGCCGGTCCCGATCGAGGATGAGGCGCTTAGTCAGGCACTCGCCTAAGGACATCGCCGGGTTGGCAGTCGAGCACCCGGCAGATCGCGTCGAGAGTAGTGAACCGGACGGCCTTTGCTCGGCCGTTCTTGAGAACCGCGACATTGGCCGGTGAGATTCCAATGGCGTCGGCGAAGTCTCCGACGCTCATTTTCCGCTGCGCCAGCATCACGTCGATGTCGACAATGATCGCCATCTAAACCACCTCGGAGAGCTCGGTCCGGTACCCGGTGGCAGTGCGCAGCAGCCCCGACATGACTGCCATGAGCAAGGCGAAGGCGATGCCGATGAGCAGGACGCCTCCGCCCATAAGAATTGCCCCCGGAGCATCGTCGGTCTGGCCGACGACAGCCAGCATTGACGCCACGAGCACACTGGCGATGAGGACTGCAGCGGACAGGATGCGGACCCAGCGAAATGCCCCGATGTCGAAAATCTCGTCTCGGCGGACCATGGAGAGCAACTTCCAGATCGCGAAAATATCGCTCGAAATCTATCGAAAGTCAATAGGCAGTAGCCTGTCGCGAGATCCGGTCGACATCATCCATGAGGATGCTGGGCCACCGGTCGACCTCGGCGGGGGTCCGAGCTACCCGCAGTGAGGCATTCGGCATCAGTTCGGTCAGACGCAGGGCCGTCGATACCGGGTGTCCAGGGTCATCGGTCCAGGCAAGGATGCTGGTGCGTACTCCGATGGAAGCGATCTGCTCTGGATCCGGAAGGTTGCTCATGGCAGCGCCTCGAAGCGCCCAGGGAAGTAGCTCTGGGGTGACGTCCGGCAGGGTGACCGGCAGCCCGCTGCGCGCCGGAGGGGGAGCCACGTCCTGGCCGGCGGTCATCATTGCCTCCACTCCGAACTTCTCCACTAGGTCGGCGCCGAACCGGTACTCGTCGGCTTTCGCGGCGCGGGTCTCCCACGCGGTCGGCGGGACCATAAGGGTGAAACTGCTGAATCGACCTGGGTCCTTGATCGCAGCGTGCAAAAGGGTGGCACTACCCATCGACGGCCCAACACCGTGGACTTGCTCGCCAGGGAACCACTGGTCGAGAATTCGCAGGAGGTCGTCGGCCAGGTTTGGCCACTGGTAGTCCTCTGCGACCTGACGGCCGGTGGAGCGGCCGTGGCCGCGGGCGTCGTAACGCAAAAGGCGGGTACCGCTGAGACCTCGACCGAGGTCGAGGTCGAGGATTCGGTCGCGCTTACGACTCGAGGTCAGACCGTGCAACTGGACGACAGGGTGCCCGTGTTCGTCGCTGAATTCCATGTCAATGGTCGCTCCCGGTACGGAAAAGGACGGCATGACGGCTCCTGTCGTGTTGAATATATATTTCCAAGTGCGAATAATCAGCGGTGATTCCGGTCGTTCACATTGTTGGAAATGTGCTGGAAACGGGGCGGAAATAGGTGTTTCTCGGTACCTATCCCATTTCCCGTGTGAACGATAAAATACCCCATATGCGGCTCACAAACGTTGCTCATATGCGCCTCCCATTCGGGAAACTCTGGGGATACGAAGTATCCGTGTCTCCGCTGGGGGACGAAATTCCCGTCTCTGCGGACCAACGGCGCCACGTCGGGGCGGGCAATCGGGTCGGCTCCTGGATGGCGTTGTCTTTCCGACTGGGCGCGCCAGTGCCGAGGGAGGACCTCGCCAAAGCCTGGCTCGCTGTCATTGAGCGACACGGCACTTTGCGCTCTGCATTCCGGCCGGGCACCGACGGCGAACCCCACGCTTATGAGGTGACCATCGGCCCGGGGACCTGGGTCGAGCATCCGATTGGCCCGGGTGAAGAAGTCAACGACGTGCTTCGCGACGTCCTCGATCAGTCCTGTGCCCCCTACCGCACACCGAGCCACCGCCTTTGTGTCCTGGAGACCGCCGCTGGCCCGACGATCATCATTGGCACCGACCACTCGCATGTGGATATGTGGTCGATGTTGGTGATCCTGCGAGATTTCCTCGATGAACTAGCTGCGGTCCGTGGCGGTGGGGACACTCCGTCACTGAAGGTTGCACCGGACTTCACCGATCACACCCGGATGTCCCGCGGCGATGCTCCCGAGGACGTCAGCCGACGCTGGGAAGAAATCCTCGAGGCCAGCGGCGGCACTATGCCAACGTTCCCATTGCCCCTGGGAGACCCCGGCCCGCAATTGGAGCGAGTGGAGGTCCGCGACGTCTTTGACGCCAATGACAGCGCTGGCTTCACCGCCCAGGCTCGTTTCAAAGGCATCTCGACGCTCTCGTTGGCAGTCTCCGCAATGACTGAAGTGACCCGCGACCTCGCGGACCAGCCGCTGCGCGCGGTGTTCCCCGTGCACAGCCGATTCGACGAGAAGTGGCATGACGCGGTCGGGTGGTTTATCTCCAACTCGGTGTTGGAAGCCACCGACCCCTCTCCAGAGGCTGCCTCCGCTGCGGTGCGTGAAGCGGTGAAGATTGGTGCGCACCCGCATGACGACGCCCCCATCCCCGCCGGCATGTTCGCCATCTCTTGGCTAGACCTGCGCCGACTGCCGGTGAAGGTCGACTCTGTCGGCTTGGAAGCGCAGTATGTTGGTGCCGCGATCCGTACCAACGGTGTGATGCTGTGGTACATCCTCGACGAAACCGGTGTACATCTGCGCTGTCGCTATCCGGACACCCCAGAGGCCAGGCTCAACGTGGGCAAGTGGCTCGATGAACTGGTTCGACGAATGCAGGAACATGCGAGGTTGTCGGCGGGTCGAATCTTGGACGTCGATGAGCGGAAGTTCCGCGTCCAGCGCGCAACTCGCGCCGACATCACTCAGGTCGCAGCATTGCTGTCCCGAGACGAGAAGGTCCGCAATGTGGAAGAGGAGCGGTTCCTTTCCGCATTCGAAGCAGTGAAGTACGACCCATCCCACTACCTCGCGGCGATTCATGACGAGGACGACCACATCGTCGGCACCATGCAACTAACCATCGTCCCTGGTCTCACCCGCAGCGACGAGACCCGGATGGAGATTGAACGGTTCGCCGTCGCTCCCTCTGAGCGGAATAAGGGGTTGGGTGACGCGATGCTGCGGTGGGCGCATGCCCGCGGACGCGCGCGAGGCGCCACTTACACGCAGGTCTCCGACGACGGCTATTGCTCACACATCCCAGACCTGTGCGCCGACCTCGGCTACGACACCGGTCGCACCGTGTACGAGATGGGTTTGTGAGCTACTTCTGAACGGACTTCCGCTTCCGCTCCAACTCGATCCACGTCTCATCGATTTGAGCGGCCACCCGGATCCGCGTCCGGCGGCTCTGCGACGACACATCCTGCTGCCGAAGCTTCTCTGCCTTCTCCATGAGTCCGTTCACGGAAGTGAACAGGTCCTGTGTTTCGGCGTTGACCTCGCCGTGGAAGTAGGCCTTCTCCAAGGTCGTGCCGAGTCCGCGGTTCGACTGCAGGCGGTCCCATGCAGTCATCTCCACTGCTAGGCGAGCGTGGGAACGGGAGGTGAGGTCGGCGATGGAGGCGTCGAGAAGCAATCCCTCCTCAGTAACACGCCGGCGCGAAACGCGCGCCGCCCACACCGCGAACACCACAAGCAACGCTCCCACTGAGCCGAGGCCAATCGCCACGACACCAAGCAAGATCACCGCGATTTTGAACAGCCACGCGATCACCGCCAGGAAAATCAGCCCGATAAAAATCAATGCACAACCGGACGGGGCTCCACCTTTAGCCATGATTAGTCTCCGCTCAGATCGATTGCCATGCCGGTGTTGAACAGCCAGATTCCCGCCAGAACCAACATCACCCCGCCGAGGATTGCTGCCAGAGTCACCGCGATGGCGAAGGGAATAGTGATGGGGGCGCCCTCGAGTGCGTCCTGGCTGTCGGCGATTTTGTTCAGATCCCGAGACGTCGACGCGATGATGCCGATGTCCTGGTGGTAGTGGTCGACCTGCGGAGCAGTGTCAGGCACACCGATGCGCGGGGCGACGGCCGGTGTGGGTTCGGTGAAGATCTCGCCGCGCTTAGCCAGAACATCATTCAATTGGGGGAGGGGTTCGGTGCTGTCCATGATGAGGTAAAAGTATCAGGCACCTGGACACTGGTATTTCACCAGTCGAACACAAACACGAACATCGTCAATCCTGAGTCAATGCCAGATGTAGAAACCTCTCAAGAGTGGAGGCGGAGTCATTTCGCTCGGCCTCGTCTACCTCGCCGGGAGGCTAGGAAAGGAACGTACACAAGGTAAACAAACGCTAGGAGAATGAGCCACAAAAGGCCCATCTCTGCCCAGCCGAACTCTGCGACGCTCATCCCGTCGTCATTCGTGGTGTTCCTTCTTGTACCGGTCGCGAAACCTCATGGTTCCACCGTGACATACCGTTCTCTCATGATTTTTTGGCCACCGCACATCGTGACGCCATCGAGACGAAGCTCGCTTCGGACTATTTTCCAGCGGTCACCCTGACCGTCGCCGAGCGGGATGAGGCTCCGGTCGGTTTCGCTGGCACCGCGGAGGGCTGCCTGGAGATGCTCTTTGTGTATGACGACATGCGCGGTCGCGGCGTCGGTACCGCGCTTCTCAACCACGTGCTTCCTGACGCCTCCGACCTCGAAGTCAACGAGCAGAACCCAGAGGCGGTGGCCTTCTATGAATCTCGTGGATACACCGTTGTTGGACGCCGCGAACATGACGACTTCGGCATGCCGTATCCTTTTATTCAGATGAGACGAATAAGAGGAAAGTGAGGCCCCCATGATGGAAGGCTTCTGGCTGGCGTTGGGTATGACCACGCTGGCGGGGCTGGCTACGGGAATTGGCGGCATCATTGCCGTCGTCAAGCAAAATCCCGGAAAACGCTTCATGGCCGGAGCACTCGGTTTCTCTGCCGGAGTGATGATCTACGTGTCATTTGTGGAAATCCTGCCGAACGGTTTCGAGGAACTCACCGACGCCTGGGGCAGAGCCGGTCCATGGGCAGCAGCTGCGGCATTCTTCGCCGGAGTTCTGCTTATTGCTGGGATCGATCGGCTTATTCCGGAGTCGATTAACCCGCATGACTCAGAGAAGATCAACGATCCGGCCTTTTCGTCCGAGCGCAACCGACTCATGCGGATGGGCACGATCACTGCACTGGCGATTGCGGTGCACAACTTTCCCGAGGGCTTTGCGACGTTCGCCGCCGCCCTCGCCGACCCCTACGTCGCCGTTCCAATTGTCGTGGCCATCGCCATGCACAACATCCCAGAAGGTGTTGCGGTGGCGGTGCCGGTTCGCCAAGCCACCGGGAGCCGAGCCAAGGCCGTTATATGGTCCTTCGTCG
Organism: Corynebacterium sputi DSM 45148; assembly: GCF_000427865.1. GTDB lineage: Bacteria > Actinomycetota > Actinomycetes > Mycobacteriales > Mycobacteriaceae > Corynebacterium > Corynebacterium sputi. The sequence continues at coordinate 91,377 of NZ_ATYV01000001.1, forward strand.
CAGGACTTGCTGAGCCTTCAGGTGCACTCATCGGCTTCTTCCTGTTGCAGGCATTCCTGGGGCCGGTCGCGATGGGCATGGTGTTTGCTTCGATCGCGGGCATCATGGTGTTCGTCTCTTTGGACAAGCTCCTGCCGACCGCCGTGGCAACTGGTCGCCACCACACCGCGGTCTACGGACTATTCGCAGGTATGGCTCTGATGGCCCTCAGCCTGCTGATCCTCGAATAGTCAGGTAGGAATGCTCTCATGAGCATCGCGTTAACGGACCCGTGTCCGTGTGGGGGAGAGTCGTACGGCACCTGCTGTGCCAGGTTCCATTCAGAGGAAGCCCGAGCATCCACTGTAGAGGAGTTGATGCGGGCCAGGTACAGCGCCTTCGTCGCTGAACACGCCGATTTCTTATGGAAGTCATGGCATCCACGCAATCGCCCGGAGTTGATCACCTTTGATGACACCGAGTGGCTCGGTCTGGAGATTCTCGAGGTGGTCGAAGGGAACTCCGAAGGCATCGTTGAATTTATCGCCCGCTACCGGGGCGGCGAGCTGCACGAGCGCTCCCGGTTCCTCACCCGCGCCCGACGGTGGATGTACCTCGATGGCGAGTATCCTGTGCAGTCATGAGCAACGAGCAGACCCCGGACTCCCGCCGCGCCAACATCGCATTCGGTTCCGATGAGCCGGAGCCACGGCCGTCGATCGCCTACCTCGTCGTTGATGCGCAAAATGATTTCTCTGAAGGCGGCGCCCTAGCCGTCGACGGCGCGATCGATGCCTACCGGGCCATGCGTCTGCACACCGTCGGCCGTGCCGGACGGTACTCGGTGCTGGCCACTACGCGGGACAACCACATCGATCCGGGCAAGCACTTTGCGCTGAGCCCGAACTTCGTCGATACCTGGCCGGTGCACTGCCAGGCTGACACCCCGGGTGCGGAATTCCACGCCGATGCGAAGGTCGCCTTGGACCTGTTCGAGCAGCTCAACCCGCACGCCCCGCGCATCGACGTCACCAAAGGCGAGTTCGACGCTGCGTACTCCGGCTTTGAAGGTCACACCTCAGTCGGTGTCTCGCTTGCCGACGCCCTCCGCGCTGCAGAGGTCGAGGAACTAGACGTCGTCGGCGTCGCCACCGACCACTGTGTTCGTGCAACGGTTCTCGACGCTCTGAAGGAAGGCTTCATCGTTCGCGTTCTCACCAACCAGATCGCTGCGGTGGATTCTGAGCGCGGACAGGCCGCGCTCGAGGAAATGGAGAAGGCCGGCGCCGTGATCGTCTGATGCGCAGCCCATTCGAACCCTACGACACCCCGCCGCCAGAACGGCCCCGTCCGCAGGGCAAACCCTGGAACGGATGGCCGGTTTCCATTGCCGCCGTGATCATAAATCTGATGCTGTACTGGATGGCTCCGGTAGCGGTGGTTGCCCTGGCTTTCTCTTACTTGGTTGATTCCCGGTGGAAAAGAGGGGATGGAGTGGGGGCGGGGAGGGCGTCGAAAAGCGTCTTCGTGTCGTCCGCGCTGAGTATCGCATTCAGCGTGGTTATGTACTTTCAGTGACGGACTCCAGGGACACCGGCGTCAGATCCGCATGCCCGCGGGCGGTCTCCACGTAGCGTCCTGCGTGCGCAATGAACTGTTCCGCAGATTCATCATCGAGCTCGCGGCGGACCTTCGCCGGAATGCCCGCAGCCAGAGAGGCCTCGGGGATCTCTTGGCCTTCCAACACCACGGCGCCGGCGGCGATCAGGCTGCCGGCCCCGATCTTGGAGCGCGACAACAACCCCGACTTCATGCCGATGAGAGATCGACTGCCGACGGTGGAGCCATGGACCAGGGCCATGTGACCGACAGTGACGTCATCACCGATCACGACGGGGGCATCGCCATCAACGTGAATAACTGAATTGTCTTGGATATTCGTCCGGGCACCGATGGTGATCGAATTGATGTCACCGCGTAGGACACAGCCGTAGAACACCGAGGCGTCCGGGCCAATGCGGACATCGCCGATAATGACGGCTGTCGGTGCGATCCACGCTGACGGATGGATACGGGGGGTTCGGCCTTCAAAGGGGAGGATGAGGGGTTCCATGCGACCATTGATACACACGTAAACTTCGGGACATGTCTAACAAAAAGAAGTCACTTAAGAACCTGCCCACAACCCAGAAGATCGTCATTGGTGCTATCAGCGCCGTCGAGTTCGGCCTCAAGGTCCTCGCTTGGTACGACATCTCCCAGCGCAAGCCCGGCGAACTGCGCGGACCGAAGTGGTTCTGGACCACCGTCCAGGGCGTGAACTTCATTGGACCGATCGCTTACTTCGCTTTCGCCCGCAAGCCGAAGCAGGGCAAGTAGCTCTTCTCGGTACAATCGGACGCATGATTTTCATTGTGGTCAAGTACAACGTTAAGGCTGAGTTTGCAGAGGAATTCCCGAGCCACGTTGCGGAGTTCACCAAGAACACCCGCGCCGAGTCGGGCAACAAGTTCTTCGAGTGGTCCCGCGACTTGGACGACCCGAACCAGTATGTGCTCGTCGAAGCGTTCGAGGACGATGCGGCGGAAGCCCACGTGAACTCCGAACACTTCGCAAAGGGCCTTGAGGCGATGCGCCCGCTCCTCGCGCAGACGCCGCGTATCGTCTCGCAGTCCCTGCCGGACATGGACGGCTGGGATGAAATGGGAGAGCTGGTCATCGACTGATGAAGACCTTCCGCTTTACGACGTTCACCGCCACCGCCGCAGCTGCCACCCTCCTCATCACTGGATGCGGGTATGACCCGGGCACGGTCGAGGATGGAGGTGAGCGTCGTCAGCAGATTGAGGAGGCACAGGAGGCAGGCTCGGAAGAGACTGACCGTCAGATGACGGCACACCTCCTGGCGGATGCCCACGCTTTGGTGGAGATCTCCGGCGCGATCATGGCTGATCCGGAAACTCCGCAGGAGATGTGGGATATCGCGGATCGAGTTCAGGTTCTGTCGACCGGTCAGCTCGGTTCCCTCCCGGAAGAGTTCCAGGAAGGCGGCTCCGCAGCTATCGATCCGGCTACGGTTCTGGACGCAGAGGACCCAAATGCCGCATACATCGAACTTCTCCAGAGCGACCTGCCACGGTTGAGCAGCGCGTGGGGCGAGCTTGAAGATGCGCAGAACGAGACACTTTCGACCACGGCACGGATGTCCGTTGAAGAGATCGACGCCATCGAACAGATGCTGCCGTAGCTCTCAGATCCCGCCAAAACTCTCATCTTTCGAGTGCGTGTCCGGTAGCATCACGCAGCTGACACAAGCACCACACGAAAGTTGAGGACATGGCTAACGAGATCACCCGCGTCGGAGTCGTCGGAGCAGGACAGATGGGCTCCGGAATTATCGAGGTCTGCGCGAAGGCCGGAAGCGACGTCAAGGTCTGGGAGGCGAAGCAGGAGTTCCTGGACTCCGGCCGTGACCGCTTGGCAAAGTCCCTCGACCGCGCGGTGTCCAAGGGCAAGCTCGACCAGGAGGCTCGTGATGAGATTTTCGGTCGGGTCACCTACACCACCGAGTTCGAGGACTTCGCTGATCGTCAGCTGGTCATCGAGGCCATCGTGGAGAACCCCGAAGTGAAGGCTTCCGTCTTCTCTAAGCTCGATGAGGTCATCAAGGACCCGGACGCGATCCTGGCCTCCAACACCTCCTCGCTGCCGATTCAGTCGATCGCCGCATCCACCAAGCGCCCGGAGCGCGTGATGGGTCTGCACTTCTTCAACCCGGTTCCGGTTCTGCCGCTGGTTGAGCACGTGGTGACCCTCTCCACCGGTGAGGTCCAGTCCGAGCGTGCCTACGCTTACGCCGCCGAGGCTCTCGGCAAGAAGGTCATCAAGGCGACCGACCGCTCCGGCTTCATTGTCAACGCACTCCTGGTTCCGTATATCCTCAGTGCCATTCGCATGCTGCAGGACGGTGTAGCCACCAAGGAAGATATCGACGCCGGCATGGTCAACGGCTGCGCCCACCCGATGGGTCCGCTGACCCTGGCTGACATGGTTGGTCTGGACACCGTGAAGTTCATCGCCGACGCGATGTACGACGAGTATGCAGAGCCCACCTACGCTGCGCCGCCGCTGCTCAAGCGCATGGTCGAGGCTGGCCGCTTCGGCAAGAAGTCCGGCATCGGCTTCTACGACTACAGCAAGTGATTTCAGCAGGTGAATGATGGTTAGCCATCATTTCATCTGAATGACGGCGGGTGTTCGGGATGCGTCGGTAACTTCTCTCAGGTTGATGACCTGAAGGAGAACCCGTGACCCGTACCCCGTTCCGTATCGGCGCAGCAGTCACCGCACTGACTCTGCTCACCGCCACACCTGCCGTCACCGAGCCGTTCCCGCGGGAGCAGATTCTCCGTCCCTATGAGTCGGATAATTCGTCGGACGGTATGTTCTATTTTTCGGTCGTCGCACCGTTTGAGGACCTGCAGGCGAATCACCCAGAGGTGTTGGACCAGAGCCTGGAGAAGGTCATCGAGGTCAACAACACTGTGGCGGATGACCGGGCGGCACAACTTCGGGCTCTTGATGACGCCCATGATGACCCGCCCTACCTCATGTCCGACGCCCTCGGCGCCACCGTGGGACAGCATTTCCGCGATGCCTGGGACGAGGGGAAACTGCAGAAGACGCAGCAATTGCTGTCGGGCAATCTCGCCCGAGCCGGGGGAGTGGCATCCTCGACGTTCGCCGAGAAGTACTACTACGACTACGAACGTCCCTATAACGCCGCTCCCGACCGGGTCAATCACTACGAGCGGGAGGCCGAAGACACCCGTCCGACCTCTCCGTCATTCCCTTCCGGGCACACCAACAAGGCTGCTTGGACCTCGTCACTCATGGCGCTGATGATTCCGGAGGCAGGTCCCCAGATCCAAGCACGTGCCTCCGAGGCCGGGCACAACCGAATGGTTCTGGGGGTGCACTACCCGTTGGACATCATCGGTGGTCGCATGACGGGCAACGCCGCCGCAGCCGACCGCTGGGCTGACCTGGAGTTTCGCGCTCTCATTGAGGCTGCCGCCGAGGAGGTCAGGGGCGAGATCGAATCCCGCTGTGGCGCTACCGTCGAGGTCTGCGTCGCGAACGACTCTCCGTACCTCTCCACGTCTGAAGCCGTCGATGTCTACACCGAACGTATGACCTACGGCTTCGATCCGATCGCTGCCACCGGCGAACCTGTCACAGTGCCTGAGCGCTACGCCGGACTCCTCGCCACCACGTTCCCCGAGCTCACTGACGAACAGCGCACGCAGATCCTCGCCCACACCGCCATCGACTCCGGCTATCCGATGGACGGCCCTGGTGGACACCACCGTATGAACCTCGCCCGCGCCATGGCAGCGCAGGTGACGGTCAACGCCGATGGGTCCTTGTCGATTACCGGTTAACAGCGCGGCCGATCCGGTTGAGGCCCTCTTCCAGGAGCTCCGGTGACGTCGCAAAGTTCAGGCGAATGTGGCCTTCGCCGCCGTCGCCGAAGGCCTCGCCCGGGTTCACTGCGACTTTGGCCTCGTTCAGGAGCCAGCGTTGGGCGCTCTGGCCGTCGGAAAGCGAGTTCTTGATCGGTTCGACATCCCGGACGTCGATCCACGCCAGATACGACGCTTCATTCGGCGTGTACTTCGCACCCGGCAGCACCTCCGGAAGTCGCTCCGCAATGCGCTCGGAGTTGGCGCGCAACAGCTCGACGAACTCCTGCAACCACTCACCACCGTCTCGATACGCCGAGGTCGCAGCGATAAGGCCGAGGGTCGACACGCCCTCCGTCACCACATGAGGGATGGCGCGCCAGGCCTTCTCATCCTCCTCATTGAGGATGAGCTGCGCGCACTTGAGGCCGGCAGTGTTCCATCCCTTCGACGTGGCCACCGCAGTGACCGTCACCTTGTCTGCGGTCTCGCTGACTGACGCCGTCGGAATATGCCGACCCTTCAGCACAATCGGTGCGTGGATCTCGTCGGAAATCAGCCGCGCGTTGTGCCGGTCCGCCAGGTCGGCCAGGGCCCGGAGCGTCTCGGCCTCGTAGGTGAACCCCAGCGGGTTGTTCGGGTTGCAGACGATCAATGAACCGGCGCCGTCGGCGAAAGCCTTCTCCACCGCGTCCAAGTCCGGACCCTTCTCCAAGGTGGGGACGTACACCAATTCGCGGCCGGTAGCCTCGCCGACCTCGAAGAATGGCATATAAGCAGGAGTCGGGAGCACAATCGCTGACCCGGGACGAGTAAAGGTCTGTACCGCCAGGATTACGGCGCGAACCACATCAGCCGTCGCATGGATGCGGGACGGTTCGGGGGTCCAGCCGGTGTTTTCGGCGTACCAGCGGGAGGTTTCGGCGCCGAGGTTGACTTCGTTGCGCGGCGGGTATCCGAAGAACTCCTGCTCGAGTGATTGACTCAGCGAATTCACGACCGCCGGGCACGTCGCCACATCCGATTCCGCTACCCACATCGGGAGGACATCCTCCGGATACTGCGTCCACTTCAGGGTTCCGCGAGCCCGAAGCGCGTCGATAGAGGGAAAGGTCAGATGCTTGAAGTCGCTCATGAATTCAGACCATACCCCCTTCCCAATAGGCATGTGAACAGAGCTGTCTAGTTCCTGCTTCCCGACGCCTCCGACCCCACGCCCTCCCCGGCAAACTTTAGGTGAATTTCGCTGTGACCTCTTGTGACGGTGAACGTGGTCTGCAATAGTCGAACATGTAGTCGAATAAACGAGCGGGCGAATCTGGGGAGGGATCGTGAGCAAGGGAAGTCAATCCACCACCGACTGTCCTTTCACTGCCGCACTGCGTGATGATGCGCCGAAGTGGGGCCACGAGAACTCGTCTCACCGTTCCCAGGCTGGATTGGTACGAAATCGTGCCGAGCTGACTGTCGCCGATCTTTGTCTATGCGCGATGGAAGACGATGCCCGCCACCAGGTCACCTGCATTGCTGCGGATCTCGGTCACACCGAGGCAGCTGCGCGGGAGTACCGGAAGATCGGACTGATGCTGTCTCGGATGCCGTTTTTGGCGCATGTATTCACTGTGCGTGGATTCATGCCGCTGCGACTGCTGAAGAAGCTTGCATCCGTGACCTTCCCTGTCGAGGAGGAGCTCTTTAAGGAACTGGAACCGTTGCTGCTCGCGGCAGTGTTGCCGAACGTCGACAAGCTTGCGATGCCGGAGTGGAAGGGTCTTTTCGCCGGCGTGCAGGCAGCTATCGACGCGGTCCAGCATTCCGCTCGTCCCGTCGATCTTGCCGGTGCCCCGGTGCCTGAAGAAGTGGAAGAGTCCTTCACCGTTCGCGCACCGGTGGCTCCCGAGCGGGCAACTCATGTCAGCCTGAAGCTCGATCCTGCCCATGCGGAGGAGACGAATCGCGTGATCTCCACCATCGCTGCGACGAAGGAGTGTGACAACGCGCAGGCGTTCATGCACTTGGTCCGAGGGACTGCGGATGTGTCCGTCGGGCTGCATCTGTACCGAAGCTTCGACGGAGGTCCGGTGTACATGCCGGGTGTTGGGGCGCTGTCCGAGGTCGTGGCCGCGGAGTATCTGGCCATGGTTGATTCTGTCGACATCGTCGCTCCTTCGGCGACCGGTGGCTACGCCGCGACCGCAAACCAGCGGGCATTCGTAATCGGGCGCGACGGTTCCTGCATGTTCCCTGGATGCACTCGCCGTGTCGCAGACATGGATCACATCACCAACTACGACGAGGGCGGGCCGACCGACACCCACAATCTGCACGGCCTGTGCCGACGCCACCACAATGAAAAGACCAAGGGTCTATGGGACGTGACCCGCTCATTGGAGGGAACCGAATATTGGACGTCGCATTGCTCTGGCGCTCAGGTCGCTAGCGAACCTGACGGCCCGATTCGTCACCCCGGAGTCGTCCCCTTCGGCGCAAGCGTGCGTAAGGCAGGAAAGCTCCGAGCCGAACACAATGAAAAGCGCGACACTGCCAGGGCTGAGGTGCGAGTGTCCGTGGTGCAGGCACGTCGGGTGCAGCCCGTGGTCCGGATGCTGCAGCATCTCCGAGTCATGTCTCCGGAGGAAACTGCAGAAGACTTGATCAACTCCGTGACTGAGGAAGCAGCGGCGGTGGCTGCCGCTGCCGCGAGCCACCGAGTCAGCGAACGCACCGAACACGAGGAGCTGCGTGTGCGCCGGTACCGGGCCCAGGCTAGGTCTGGTGGGCCGGTCACTGGAGCGGATCCGCCGACCGTGTCGGCACCGGACGCGATCCTGGAGATTCTGCAGGTTTACCTGAATGAACGGGATCCGGACGGGGCGCTGAAGGCAATTGGTCGACTACTGGCCAAGATCGACCCGGACACCATTAAAGGCTGGGAGAATTCCCGATCCTTCGATGACCCGTCGCCACTAAAGCGACGGATCCGACACCACCAGGCGGAGGTGTTCCGACGGAAGGTCAGACCGCGTCGCCGTCGTACCGCTCACGCAGATCGTGCGGGCCCGTCTGCAACTTACCGGGGTTGAGGATCCCGGCAGGATCGAAGACCTTCTTCATTCCGCGCAGTGCCTCGGCGAAGAGCTCTGTGTTCTCCACGTAGTTCTGCGGCGAATGGTCCTGTCCGACGCCGTGGTGGTGCGTGATCGTGCCCTGGAAATCCAGGATCGCGGATCCAGCAGCGTCCTTGACGTCCATCCACTGATCCAGGATATGGCCTGTGTTTTCACGGAAGAAGTAGGTGAAGTACAGCGAACAACCGGACTCGTAGAGATGGGAGATGTGGCAGAACACGTATGCCGGAGTTCCGTGTGCTTCGGCTGCTGCGCGCATCCGGGACATGATCTTCCGACGAAGTTCGGCGGCATGCTCCCAGGTTGTGGAGGTTTCCAGCGTGTCGACTCCAACTCGTCGCGTCATCATGACATCACGCAGATACGGCGAGGTGAAACGATGCTTCACCCATAGCTGACCCGGAACCGGACCCAGTCGGACACACTTCTTGCGAAGCAAACGTCCCGCCAGGACCTCTCGGGCAGCGCGTGCAGAAGCCTTCGACTGCTGGCCGAACCCGAAAAGAACCATGCACGGGGAATCGATGCCTCGTAGTGAGAGGTACTTCCGCAGTTTGCCGCCGATGCCGCCGCCCATTTGCTCGATGCCGAAACGGGTCTCAGATTCGTCCGAAAGTCGAGCCAGGTGCGGGATGTTTCCGTCCTGCTCCAGCTCACGGAAAATCTCCAGGCCCTCTTCGAAGCAATTCACGAAGTAGGTGTCGAAGAGCATCTCGTCCGGGTGGTCGTGTAGCTGCAGAGTGACCTGGGTGATGATGCCGAGGGTGCCTTCCGAACCGAGGAATGCCTGGCGGGGATTCGGGCCCGAAGCGGTGGCGGGGGAGTCGCGGAACTCCATGGTGCCGGCAGGGGTCACTACTCGCATGCCGATGACATTGTCGTCGATGCGTCCGTAACCGGATGACTCCTGACCTGCGGAGCGGCAGGCAGCCCAGCCGCCGACGGTAGAAAACTCGAACGACTGAGGGAAGTGCCCCACGGTCAATCCGAGCGGCTGCAGCGCTTCCTCCAGGTCAGGTCCGAAAACACCTGCTTGAACGGTTACAGTGTGGGCCTCGCGGTTAATGTCGACGATCGCGTCGAAGGCGACCATCGATAGCGCAATGGCCTTGCCGAAGCCGCCATCAACAGCCTCGACACCACCGACGACGGACGTGCCGCCACCGAAAGGAGTCACGGCGATCTTGCGCTCGGTGCAGATCTCCAGCAGAGCCTGGAGCTCCTCTTCGTTCGCGGGCATAGCCACGGCGTCCGGGGCCACGTCGACTACTCCGGTACGCAGGCGTGCCAAGTCGGGATAGGACCGACCTAAGGCGTGGCGGACGCGGGTGTCGTGGTCGGCGGAAAGTGTGGATACGACGTCGTTAAGCGAAGAAATGTCCTCCTCACTCAAGCGCGACTCGGGGATGGTCACCTCGGAGATATCCTTCGGCGGGTTGTCCGCGCCGTCCTCCAGGCCAATCTCCTCACGCAGCAGCGTTTCTGCTTCAGCGGTGATGGGCTTGTCGTGGCCCTCCACGCCCCAACCCCACCAACGCATGCGGTGAGGGATTGTCTTCTGGGTCATGATGCGCCTTTCACTAGTGCGAGTGCTTCCTCCGCCGCGGGCAGCGCGGCGTCGCGGTCGGAGTCGACGAGTCCAACACGTGTCCTGCGGTCGAGAATGTCGCTGACCGTCAACGCACCCTCATGGGTAACTGCCCACGCGAATTCTGCGCGGGTGACGTCGATGCCGTCGGCGACCCTCTCCAAGGGAAGCTCCAGTGCACACGAATTCACAACGGCCGCAGCCTCAGAACCGTACCGCTCCCGGACCCAGTCCGGGGTCCCTTCAGGAAGCTTCCCGACGGGCCCTGCCCCGACAAGCGGAATATCTTTCGTACGGCACGTTTCGGAGGAAATGAGATCGACAGTCTGTTGTGCCATCAGTCGATATTCGGTGAGTTTGCCGCCGACGACCGTGATGACTCCATCGTCGTTGGTGAAGATGGCGTGTTCACGGGAAACGTCTGCGGTGTCACCGTCGCCAGAATCGATCAGTGGGCGCAGACCAGCGAAAGATCCGATCATGTCGTCGCGGGTGACGGCAGTCTGTAGGGCAGGGTTGATTACGTCGAGGAGGAAGTCGACGTCTTCTTCGGGAACCTCTGGCACATCGGGGATGGGGCCGGGGGAGTCCATGTCGGTGAGGCCGAGGTAGACCCGACCGAGTGGAGCTGGCAGGACGAAACAGAATCGATTCACATGGCCGGGCACAGGGACGGTCAGTGCTCCAGTTGGGTTGCCGAAGACCTCCGCAGGGAAGATCAAATGCGTGCCACGAGACGGTCGAACCTTGGTCGACGAGTCGATGTCGCCGGCCCACACCCCGGTTGCGTTAACAACGGCTCCGGCGGTGAGGATGCGGTCGGGGTGGTGGCCGAGTTCGTCGTGAAGCACGACTGAATTGCCAGTGACCTGGTGCGCGGAGGTATGCGTGAGGACCTCGGCGCCGAACGATGCGGCGGTGCGGACGATGGCGGTGACGAGGCGGGCGTCGTCGACCAGCTGACCGTCGTAGTTAACGAACCCACAGAGCAGACCGCGGGAGCGGACTGCGGGGGCAAGGTCGCGGACTCGCGCCGCGGTGACAGAGCGGGACATTGGCAGAGTTCCGCGGGAAGTGCCCGCAGCGATTCGCAGGGCATCCCCGGCGATGAACCCAATGCGAGGAAGGAACCGGTGCACCATCGCCGAGTCAGTCATGACCGGCATGACCTGTGGGAGCGAGTGCACCAAGTGCGGGGCGGTGACCTCCATCATGATCCCGCGCTCGCGGGCGGACCTGGTCGCGATGCCGAAGTTCAGCGAGGCAAGATACCGTAGTCCGCCGTGCGCTAGCTTCGACGACCACCTGCTGGTGCCAAATGCGATGTCATGCTTATCGACAATCACCACACTCATCCCGCGAGACGCCGCATCCAGCGCGATCCCCGCACCAGTGACGCCAGCACCGATGACGACGAGATCGACGTGGTCCAGGGAATCCCAGGCCAGGTTCCTGCTGTGACCGTCGAGGACGGGAGTTTTCCGGGCAGTGCGCATAGTGTCCTCATTTTCCCTTAAGTAGCGGCTTTATTTTCCCTTAAGTAGCGGCTTTCGCTGCATAGGATGATAACCGTCTGGTTCTGCTGTGAACACGAAACCGCCGGACAGGAAGGGTGGCTCACATGAGCGCTGACAGGTACCCGGTGGGCTACGAGGACATCAAGGTCGTGGCCATGATCACGAGTCCGGAGGCAGGGCACGGCTCCGCGCCGCATGCCGCTGAGCGGGCGATGGACCAGTTCACTAAGCGTGGTGTTGACGTGGTCGCTATGCAGGGAAATAGCCCCGAGCGGGCGCAGGGACTCATTCGCGAGGCGATTAAGGACGAGCGTTTCGACGCCCTGGTTGCATGCGGCGGAGACGGCATGATCAACCTCGCCCTCCAAGAGCAAGCGGAAAGTGGCATCCCACTAGGGGTTATTCCCTCTGGCACCGGCAATGATCATGCTCGGGAGTATCGACTGCCGTCGAATGATGCAGCCGCAGCCGCAGATGTCATCGCAGATGGCTTCACAGTGACGACAGATCTCGGCCGGATCACCGGGGAGGGGCAGGACCCGCTGTGGTTCGGCACGATCATGTGCGCCGGATTCGACTCGCTGGTGTCCGACCGCGTCAATCGCATGCGTTGGCCGCATGGTCGCAACCGCTACAACCTGGCGATCGTGCTGGAGTTCCTGAACTTTCATGCGCTGCCGTTCACCATCACTTTGGATGACGGCACGGTGCTTGATGAGGACATCATCCTCGCCGCCTTCGGCAATACCAAGAGCTACGGCGGAGGAATGAACATTTGCCCAGACGCGGACCACTCCGACGGGCTTTTGGACATCACTGTCATTGGTCGGGCGAACCGATTTAAGGCCGCTGCGGTGTTCGGGAAGGTCTTCAGCGGAAAGCACGTGGACTTCCGTGAAGTCGCGCAGTACCGCAGCCGTTCGGCTCGGGTGGAGTTCCGTGGGGACGAGCGAATGAATGCCTACGCGGATGGTGACTTCATGGCGCCAGTGCCGGTGACGGTGGAAGTAGTCCCGCGGGCGGGCCGGTACATCGTTCCAAGGCCGTAGTAGACATACCGGTCGGGGTTAATCGCAGGTGAGTGGTTGACTTCGGACAAAACTAGACTACTCTGTTCACTGTTGATGTCTGACGGTGAAGGAGGTCTGTGATGGTCCGCAATCGCAAGCTGCCATCACTGTCCATGTGTCTCGTGTGACTGCCCATCACCCGACACACAGAGAAAGTTCACGACAGTGAGTACTACCGAATATCTCAACCTTTTTTCCTATGACGGCCCGGACAAGGCTGGCATTCTCAGCGATGCCTTGGTCACCGTGGCTGCTTAATCCACCTTTACGCCGAACGCCTTGAGTCGCTTCCGGTCCGATTCGGACGCGGAGGCAGTCAAGCGCAGCAGTTCGGCGTAGATGCCATCAGAGACGGCTAGTTCCGCAGGCGATCCGATCTCGTCGACGTGGCCGCCGCGCAGCGTGACGATGGTGTCGACACCGGAGATCGTCGAGAGCCGGTGCGCGATGACGATGGTCGTGCGCCCTTCCATGAGCTTCTCCAGTCCGATCTGGACTTCGCGCTCGGCCTTGGTGTCCAGAGCCGAGGTCGCCTCGTCGAGAAGCAAGATCGGTGCATCCTTGAGAATTGCCCGTGCGATGGCTACGCGCTGCTTCTGTCCACCGGACAGTTTCAATCCGCGCTCGCCGATCGTTGTGTCGTAGCCTTCGGGGAACGCGGAGATGAAACCGTCCGCGTTCGCGCGCTGGGCCGCGTCGATGATCTCAACGTCCGTTGCATCCGGCTTGCCGTAGGCGATGTTGTCCCGGATCGTCCCGGAGAACAACGACGCATCCTGGAACACCGTGCCAACAGAATTGCGCAGCTCGTCCATCGGTACCTCTGTGATGTCGCGATCGAACATCCGAAGTTGCCCGCCGGTGGGCTGATAGAACCCCAGCAACAGGTTGACGATCGTCGACTTGCCGCCGCCGGACTCTCCGACCAAGGCAACTTTGCTACCGGTCTTGGCAGTGAACGAGATCTTGTGGAGGACATCCGTACCTGCCTCGTAGGCAAAGTCAACATTGTCGAAACGGATGGCCGGGTCGGAGGGGGTGACGCGCGTTTTGGGGGGAACGTCGGGAAGCGTATCTCCGCCATTGCGTTCGGCGGCCGCGACCAGCGCCGGGCTGGCGGACTTCTCCGGCTCCAGATCCATGACCTTGAAGTAGTCGCGGGAACCGGCGATGGCGCGCTGAGCAGCGTCGATGATGTAGCTCATCATGCTAACCGGGTCCTTCGCCATGGTGACCAGCTGGATCAGCATGACCATGGTGCCGATGGAGAAGTGTCCCTGCAGGGTCCGATAGAACAACAGCAGGTACACCGCAAAGAAGATGAGATTCAGGATGGATCCGCGTAGGGTGTCCATGCCGTGCCACCACTTAGACTGGCCGCGGGTGACCTTCACGATGTGGTTGTAGCGGTCGGCGAAACCACGCATCTCTCGCTGCTCAGAAGTGAACGAGCGGACGACCTGGATCTGTCCGACGGACTCGGCGAACCGGCCACCAGCTACATCGAGGTCCTCATTCTTGACCTGCTCCATTTTCAGCCACCGCTTGGAGGTCAGCGCCGTGAGCCAGACGTAGACGGGGAAGATAATCGCCAAGAGAATCGCCAGCGGCCACCAGTGCCAAGCAGTAATAGCCAAGACTGCGACCAGAGTCAGCAGCATTGGGAAGAAGTTGTTGGAGAATGACTGCAGGAACTGCACCACGTTATGGATCGAACGGTCCAAGCGGGCGATGATTGTGCCGGTGACGTTGTTGTCGAAGTATCGCTGCGGTAGAGACAGGAGTTTCGCGAAATAGCGGGTCGCGAGGATTTCTCGCATCCGGGCAGCCATCACGTCTCCGAAATAGCCGCCAACATTGCGCATCAGCGTCTGCAGTAGATCAGCGATGAGGAGCCCGACCGCCAACCAGATAACGGTGGTCATGGCGGTCGGGATCAGGTCGTCATTGCCGAGGGCATCGACGATGGTGTCGGTCGCGTCGCGAACGAGGAAGGGGCTGACCAACGTCGCTGCAGCGGTTGCTACCGCAGCGAGAACGATCCCCAGGTAGAAGGGCCACAGGACTTTCGCCGTGCTGAGTATTCGGGTGAGGGATTGCACTCATCCGAGGATATGACTCCGGTGGGTCAAGACGCCAATGCCCGGTCAGCCCACCAGGCGCCGGAATTCCGGTTGCGGGTCCACAGGGTCTGATCCCTATCAACCTGGACTTCCCGCGCGGTGCGGGTGGCCCAGTCGAACCGTTCGGCGGAGACCGTCAGCCAAATGACGCCGTCCGTGAGTCGGAGGGTTTCCTCGCCGTTTTCTAAGTAGCGGTCGGCGATGCGGAATGTGCGCGCGGATGGGCCCGGTGCGTCGATGATTGGGCGGGGTACTGGGTACATGTGGTGCTCCTTGAGTTTTCCGTAGTCGGCTGGTCGTTGTCCGGGTGGGCACCGTGAACTCGCGGTTGCCAGGCAGCTCAATTCCCGGGGAAGCTGCACTTCTTGACCTACCTCCAACTATAGACAAAGCGGTCTATATGCTGTCAAGGCGATCCTTCAAAATCTCATCTAGCAGTGCCCTGGCGTCATCGACAGATAGATCTCGAGCCACGACCTGCGCTGGCCCCGCGACCACTGCAGCCTGCACATTCGCAGTGCCGAGTAGCTTCTGGATCGGGCCGCGCTGCAGCGAAGCACCCTGGATGTGCCGCCACGGCACGAATGCCCATCGCGTGGTCAGCCGACCCCAGGTCACCTCCACACCGCCGGTCGACAGCGACACGCTTTGCTGTCGCCAATCCACCGGAGAGACCCATTTCGCGCTCGGCGGGGAGTACATGGTGAGGAAAGGATCTCGCTTCCCGACGTTCACCTCTGCCAACACCGTCTCCACCGTCCGATCGACTGCGGCATTTTTGTCCACTGGTACCAAGACTGTCGCCCCGTCGCCAGAGGATTCAAGGCCGTAGCCAGCGATACTGGAATTTAGGTCTGCCCAGTTTGGTTTGCGCCAGAGGAAGGGTCGTCGAATCCGCAGGGCGTGGACCCTGTGCAGGGGGATGGTCTGTTTGTACGTAGAGGTCAACCCTGCAGTGATGCGCAGTCTGCGCTCCTCGCGATTGAGCGAAAGCTCTTGGCGCCACCTGCGATTCAGCGGAGCCCAGACCAGAACAACTGCACCAACCAGACCACCAACGAATGTGAAGATGCCGCCACCGGCGATGGAGCCGATGCCCGCGCCGATGAGAGCCAGCACTGCCCATACACCGAATGACAGCAGAACCATGCCCACCAGCATTCGGGTGGGGACGGGTCCGTTGAGGGTGGTGGATTCGGGGTGGGCGTCGGGAAGCGGGTCGTGTTGCTCGCCCTTTGCGTGCGCGAGGATTTCGGTGCGCAGCGACTCCAGGAGCGGGACCTTGAGATACGCGATACTTAGCGCCGAGCCGGATCCGCCAGCGGTCTCAAGGGTTAGCTCGCCGAGACCGAAGAGGCGGGGGAGCAGGGGCTGCTTGATATCCACCGACTGCAGACGGTCATACCGGGCCGAGCGGCGTTGACGGAAGAAGATGCCGCTGCCGATTCGAATCTCTTCGACGTCGAGTTCGTAGAAGCGCTTGGACCAGCTCCAGTAACTAATGCCGGCGATCAGAGCCACAATGGCGATCAATCCGGCGAACACGGCCAGTACCGCCAGCAGAGGAGTGCCATCTGCCAGATCGCTCACTGCGGCGGCCGCGGAGATTACTGCCGCACCTGAATTGATGGCGACAGCGACAAGAACCGCAGTCAATCCCATCCAGGCGCGCAGCACCGGGGTGAGTGGGTGGACGCGTTGGCGTCCTGCTCCGATGCAACTCACAGGCCCTCCATCCGAACGCGAGCGGCCTCAGAGATGCGGGTGCGCAACGCCTGCGCGTCATCGCGCGTCAGTCCGTAGATCACTGCATCGGAGGTGGCGCTGGCGGTGTTGAGCTTCAACGTAGCCAGACCGAACATCCGCAGAATCGGTCCTTCGGACAGGTCGACGAACTGGATTCGGCCATAGGGGACCGCGGTGACCTTCCGCCAGAGGATGCCGCTGGCGACGACAAGGTCGTCGTCAAGCTCCATATACCTATGCGCGCTGGCACGGCGCGCGGAGATCCACATCAGCCACACCAAGAAAACCACTGCGGCGGCGAGGATGATCGAACCCCACAGGCTCTGCCACAGCACTGCCAATACGATCGCTGCGATCACGGGGATTCCTCCCCAGATTGCTGCGCTGAGCAGTTCTGCACTGCGATATTTCGGTGACATCGGGGTGAGCGCGGGGGAACGGGGATCGAGGAAGTCGGCGGTCATGGCCCCAGCCTATGTGTAGAAAGGAGCCATGCCGATCCCAGGAGCACCTGACCCAGACGACCTGAACAACAAGAAGACCGACGAATTCAATGGAAGTGACCCGCGCGGCGGGAAAATGAAGATCTGGTGGGCCGTTCTCATCAGTCTCATCGCGGTGATTTCGGCGATCATGCTGCTGATGCAGGGCTTTGAATCGGGGATCTTCTAGAACTGGTCACGCACTTCGGCCCACGGGTCGTCGATCGTTTCTTCGGTGGCGAATTCCCCAGCACCGAACCAGGCTTGAGCCTTGCCAGTGTCGTAAGTGGGCCAGGGCAAGGTTCCGCCAGTAATGAAGCCGAGTACCTCCTGATGGAAAGGGTGCGCCTCACGGCCAAACAAACGGGGAATGTCAATGCAATGCGGGGCGCCGGAGGTCAGTTCACCGTCCGGTCCCACGCCTAGTCCCTCCCCGGGATAGAACTCACCGGCCCACACCTGTGTCCCCGCAGCAACTGCCGCATCGGCGGCTTTGACCGCCCAATTCCGGATCGTGGCGTCAGAGATGAGCCGCGCGAGGGGACGCGGGTCGTCCGGAATCTTCACTGATGCACCGTGAATCGGGGCTAGTGCCCTGGCAGCGAGGCGGCCAAATCTAGAGGCGTCCGCCTTTTGCAGGATGCCCATGAAGTGGAATTCCTCCGACGTGGTCGTCACCAGCATCGGAAGGTCCCGGACTGCGTCGGAGATGCGGGGTCCCACGCAGGTGTCAGTGGGGAAGAAGGAGCGAGTGCGGCGATAAAGAGCCTGCTCGTCCTCCGGACTCATGGCGGCGATGGTGGCGCGGGCCGGCGAGGTCCGGGTGAGGGCTCTGACCACAGCCCGGCGACGAGCACTGGTACCTGCACGGGAGAACCCTGGCGACAGGGCGATAACTCGGGCGATATGGTCGTGCACCTGCGGATCGGCGGCGAGTGTCAACGCCAGCCCGGCCCCGGCGGACTGCCCGCCCAAGGTCATGTTTGAGGTGTCAATCCCGAGCGCTTCGGCATTGTCGAGGACCCACGCGACCGCATGTCGCAAGTCCGCCACAGCAGTGAACGTATCCTCAGGAGAATCACGCCAGAACCCCTCGAAGCGCTTGCGGTAACCGAAGTTGACCGTGACGATGCCTTCTTCAGCCAAGTGCCGGCCGTTCGACCAGGGCTCCGAGGCGCTGCCTTCCTCATACCGACCACCGTGCAGCCACAACAGCGCCGGGGCATTGCCCGTGAACTCTGCTGGCGCGCACACCGTCACAACCATCTCCGCGCCGCTTGGAGTACGGCCGTCATGGTCTTTCGGTGCAGCGGGTGTGGACGGAGCGAAAGGCTCAGCGAACGCGTACGGAATCGAGTGGCATTTCCATACCCCGTTGCGGACGGTTCCGGTGAGATCTCCTGCTGGGGCACGGACGGTCTGCTCGGTCATGTAGCTACAGTATCGGCATGACCGACAACCCGCTCCTGACTCCTTCCGACCTTCCGTATGGTCTTCCGGATTTCGCGGCTATCTCCGATGACGATGTCATCCCAGCATTCCGTGTGGCCTTTGACGACCACCTGGCAGAGGTTCGAGCAATCGTGGAGAACCCTGCTGAGCCCACATTCGAGAACACCCTCGAAGCACTCGAGCGCTCAGGTCGCCTGCTGGATCGCGTTGCTTCCTACTTCTTTAATCTCGCCGGAACTGACGCGACCGATAGTCGTATCGCCATCGAGGCGGAGATCGTCCCGCTCCTGGCGGCGCACAACGACTCGATTGTCCTGGACCCGGGCCTGTGGCAGCGCATCGCCGCGGTGCAGCCGCCGGAAGACGAGGAAGGCCGTCGCTTGTTGGAGAAGATCCGCAGCGACTTTGAGCGCGCTGGTGCTGATCTGGATGAGGATGGCAAGGCGCGCTTGAAGGAGATCAATACGGAGTTGTCTGAGCTCTCCAACCGGTTCGGAGAGAACCTGCTCAAAGACACCCAGGCCCGTGCGGTTCTGGTGACGGACCGGGTCGAATTGGCAGGGCTGTCTGACTCCACCATCGATAACTTGCGTCGCAATGCCGGTGACAAGGATGGCTGGCTCATCCCGCTGGAGCTCCCGTCGATTCAGTCGCTGCTGGCCCAGCTGACTAACGCTGATCTCCGTGCCCGCATCCTGGAGCAGTCCCTTGCTCGGGGTACCGGCGACGGCAACGACAACCGCCCGATCCTCCTGCGCGAGATCAAGCTCCGTGCCGAGCGAGCAGAGCTCCTCGGCTTCGACTCCCACGCTGATTACGTCATCACCAACGAAACTGCCGGCAGCGCCGCAGCAGCGCGCAAACTCCTCACCGACCTTGGTCCAGCCGCTGCCGCCAACGCTGAAGGCGAGTACAAGCGACTGCTCGACCTCGCCGATGAGAATATTGGCGCCGCTGACTGGCCATACTGGGCAGAGCGCCGCCGCGCCGAGGAATTCCAGGTCGACCAGGAAGCACTGCGCAAGTACTTCCCCTTGGACCGAGTCCTTACCGACGGAGTCTTCTACGCAGCGAACTTGCTCTATGGCATCACCGTCGAACCCCGAGACGACCTCGACGGATACGCGCCGGGCACCCGCGTCTGGGAGGTGAAGGATTCCGACGATTCCGGCATCGGCCTCCTTGTCACCGATTTCTTTGCCCGCTCCACCAAGCGCGGTGGCGCGTGGATGAGCAGTTTCGTTGACCAGTCCAAGCTTTTGGGCACCAAGCCTGTGGTCGTCAACGTCCTCAACATCCCGGAGCCGGCAGAAGGGAAGCAGGCACTGCTCACCCTCGATGAGGTTATGACCCTGTTCCATGAGTTCGGCCACGGACTTCACGGACTGCTTTCCGACGTCACCTACCCGCGCTTCTCCGGCACCAATGTCCCGCGCGACTTCGTTGAGTTCCCTTCCCAGTTCAACGAGAACTGGGCTCTGGAGCCGGCCGTTCTCGGCAACTACGCCTTCCACGTAGAGACCGGAGAGCCGATTCCGGAGGAGCTCGTTGCCGCGGTTAAGCGAGCCGCCACTGCCGGTGAAGGTTTCGCGACTACTGAGTACATCGCGGCTTCCGCTCTCGACCTGGCCTGGCATTCTCTCTCTGCAGCGGAGGCGGAACAGATCGACGACGTAGAGGCGTTCGAAGCCAAGGCTCTGGAAGAGGCAGGCCTGGCGGTCGACAACATCTCACCGCGGTACCGCTCGACCTACTTCAATCACATCTTCGCCGGTGGTTACTCCGCCGGTTACTACTCTTACCTGTGGGCAGAAGCCCTCGACGCCGACGGCTTCGACTGGTTCGAGCAGAATGGCGGGGCCACTCTCGATGGCGGCGCTCGACTTCGGGAACTGATTCTGTCCAAGGGCGGCTCGATTGACTACGACGAGGCATACCGGGCTTTCCGTGGCCGTGACAAGGACATTGGTCCGTTGTTGGCCAGGAGGGGCTTGGCTGGGGCCGTCGGGTAGCATGTCCAGTCGTGAATGACGTGTTTGACGCCGTCGGACAATGGCTGGTGTCGTTGTCCGTGTTCTTGCAGACAGTAGTTCTGCTGTCGGTCCTGGTTCCCGCGGGAGCCGTGGCCGCGGTGGTGTTGATGCGAAGCATTGACATGGTGAGCACCTGGTACCGACGTCTTCGACACACCGACAACAGCAGTAACTAAAGAAGGAAGCCCTCGTGCGTTTCAACAAGGTCCGTCTGGCCCTGATTGCGCTGATTATCCTGGTCGTGGTCATCGGCGTTTTCAGCGGTATAATGTGAGCCGACTAAACATCCACTGAGCGGAGTGGCTGATGAGCAAAGTTGTATCCCGTGAAGGTACCGGCACCGGCCTGATGGCCGTCATCCTTGCGATTTTGCTGGGCGTGGTCGTGTCGGCTGCGTTGATCATTCCGGTCCGCGCAACTGCGGGTGACGGAGGCTTTAGCTACCACCCAGGAGAGCACTCCGGCGAAGGCATCCTCGGAGTGGCCTGGGAACTCGACGAGGACTCCAGCGGGTGGTTCCAGATCGACGAAGACGGAACCGTCTCCGGCTCTGATGGATGCAATAACTTCGGTGGTAGCCACGGTCATCTAATCCGCCAGGACTACAGCGGCCGCACGGTCGTTGAGTTCGGGGCAGTGGTTTCCACGATGATGGCGTGCCCGGACCGTGGAACTCAGCAGTTCATGACTGGACTGACCGGCTCAGAGAAGGTCAAGATTTTCCTCGACGGAGACCAGGAGGGAACGCCGTCGGCTCAAATCAAGGGTGATTCCGGTCCCTGGAAAACGTTCTCTCAGCGATAGTTCAACCCGCCTCCGGGCGGGTTTTTAGCTCCCAGTCCCCCAGTGCTAACGGCGTTGACCTCCGATAGTGCGAAAAGCCTGGAATTTTCGGCTTTTGAGCGAAACTCAGGAAATTTTCACGTATCTTCATAAAGGTAACCGACCTCACAAGTGTGGGGTCGAAACGTTTTACATCTGGTCGCAACTGGAACGGCCGTTAAGGAGACTGACGAGATGCGTGAATACTCGACCGAACTCGATTACTCGGTCGGAGAGTCCGAGACATGCGTGACCGCCATGATGGAGATGGCCGCGGATGATCCGAAGAACGTGATGTTCACCCGACCGGTCAACTTCGAGTGGGTGGAGGTTTCGTCCGAGGAGTTTGTCAACGAGGTCATCGACGTGGCCAAGGGACTTATTGCCAACGGCGTGGAGAAGGGTGATCGTGTCGGTCTGCTTTCTGAGACCCGCTACGAGTGGACCCTGCTCAACTACGCAATCTGGGCCGCCGGTGCCACGGTGGTGCCGATCTACGGATCCTCCTCCTCCGACCAGATCCGCTGGATTGTCGAGAACTCGGGCGCCGTTTTCGCAATCACTGAGTCCAAGAATCACACCGAGCGCATGCGCCCGCTGATTCTCGACCAGCAGAGCGATGACGGGCACTCGGAGCTGCGTCGTGTGCTGGAGATCAACTCCTCCGCGGTCGACACCCTGAAGTACGAGGGACGCGATATCCCGCGTGATCAGGTCGAGGCCCGCATCTCCTTGACTCGTTCCAGCGACCTTGCATCGGTCATCTACACCTCGGGTACCACTGGCCGCCCCAAGGGCTGCATGCTGACCCACTCCAACTGGCTCTCTGAGGTCCGCAGCATCCTGGTCAACCCGATTGGCCAGATCGCGCAGAAGGACAACCGTCTTCTGACGTTCCTGCCGTTGGCTCACGTTCTGGCCTCTGCCGTGTCGTTGGCAGCTACCGTCTCCGGCGCTACCCAGTCCCACTGGGCAGACACCTCCACGGTGACTCTGGAGTTCCAGCGCTCGCAGCCGCACATGATCCTCGGCGTCCCGCGTGTGTTTGAGAAGGTCCGCGACTCGGCGTATAACACTGCTAAGGAAAAGGGGAAGGTTGGACTGACCATCTTCACCCGCGCAGAGGCTACCGCCATGGAGTACTCGAAGGCGCTCGACACTGACAAGGGTCCGTCGCCGCTGCTGAAGGCTCGTCGCAAGCTGTACGACCGTCTGCTGTTCTCGAAGATCCGTGCCGCCATGGGCGGAGACGTTTCGTACGTCATCTCCGGTGGCGCTGCCATGGACGCTGACCTTGGTCACTTCTTCCGCGGTCTCGGCGTGCCGGTGTACGAGGGCTACGGCCTGACCGAGTCCACCGCAGCAATCACGGTGAACAACCCGGATGCGCAGAAGATTGGAACCGTCGGAAAGCCGCTTGGTGGATGTGCATCTGCCGTGGCCGAGGACGGAGAAGTCCTCCTCAAGGGGCCGATGATCTTCAATGGCTACTGGAAGAACGAAGAAGCCACCGAGAAGACTTTCGTCGACGGATGGTTCCGTACCGGCGACCTCGGCTCGCTCGATGACGAGGGTTACCTCACCATCACCGGTCGCAAGAAGGACCTGCTGGTTACCGCCGGTGGTAAGAACGTCTCTCCGGGACCGATGGAAGATCGGATGCGTGCGCACCCGCTCATCTCCCAGGCTGTTGTCATCGGCGACGGCCAGCGGTTCATCTCCGTTCTAGTCACCCTCGACGAGGATGCACTGGGTCGCTGGAAGACCGAACACAGCCTGCCGGCCAACGCCACGATCTCCGAACTGGGCTCCAACGCGGTTCTTCGCGCGGAGATCCAGGACGCCGTGAACGCAGCCAACGAAATGGTGTCCCACACCGAGGCCATCAAGCGTTTCCACATCCTCCCGCGTGATCTCACCGAGGAGGGCGGCGAGCTGACCCCGACCATGAAGGTCAAGCGCAACGTGGTGCTCGAGCGCTACTCGCGCATCGTCGACGAGATCTACCACCGCTAAAAACCCCGCTTTACGACGCAAAAAACTGCCCGACCATTTCTGGTCGGGCAGTTGTTCGTTTTAGCCGGATGAACTGGGCGATACTGAGGCAATGGGTCGGCTAGTTTCGACGACCTGTTCTGCCTCTTCGATGTCTTCGCCGGTGGGGCCATCTTCGCGAAGTTCGACGTGCTTGGCGGAACGCTCCTTCGGCAAGATGAGGTTCAGGATCATCGACGCGAACATTGCGGGGACGATGCCTGAGGTGAGCAGCAGCGCGAGGTCCTGCGGCATCTGCTGGAACACCTCCGGCGGGCTCATGGAGAAGCCGATCCCGAGTCCGAGGGAGACCGCCAGGATCAGCATGTTGCGGCGGTTCATCTCCTCAGTCGAGAGGATGCGCAGGCCGGTCGCGGCCACCATGGAGAACATCACCAGGGTCGCACCGCCGAGCACTGCGTACGGGATCGTGTTGAACGCCGCGGCGAACTTGGGGATCAGGCCCGCGACGAGAAGCATGGCACCGGCAATACCGACGACGAATCGGCTCACGACACCGGTTAGGGCAACAATGCCGGTGTTCTGGCTGAACGTGGTGTTCGGCATGGCCGAGAACATGGCGCCGAGGCTGGTGCCCACACCGTCGGCGACGATTCCGCGGCTCAGTTCTTTCGGCGTCGGAGAGCGACCGAGGCCAGTGCGAGCGACGGCCGTCAGGTCGCCGATGGACTCCACAGAGCTAGCCAGGGCCAGGGCTACGATGACCAGGACAGCACCGGTGTAGAACTCCATTCCGAATGCCAGCGGCTGGGGGACCTGGAACCAGGCAGCCTCGCGGAGCGCGTCCAAGGTGACCATTCCGGAGACGGCAGCGACGATATAACCGACGATCAGACCGATCAGGACTGCAGCCACCGACACGAAGCCCTTGGCGAAAACGGTGCAGCCAACGATGACGGCCACAACCAAGGCGGCGATCGCGTAGTGGTGCAGGGAGCCGTAGTCACCGATAGCTTCAGCGGGCGCGCCACCGGCGGAGTAGCCAATAGCGGTCGGCATCAGGCTGACGCCAATGACCAGGATGATGATGCCGCAGACCAGCGGCGGGAACAGGGGAGCGATCCACCGGAGGGAGAAGCCGAAGAGCACCTGGAAAGCACCTGCGATGACCGCGCCTCCGAAGACAGCGGCAATGCCGAATTCCTGGGCGATCAGCAGCGCGACGGCCAGGAAGGCGAAACTGGTGCCCTGCATGACGGGGAGACGGGCTCCGATCGGCAGCGGACCAAGCCCGAAGGTCTGCATCATGGTTGTGACACCGGAGATGACCATTGCCAGCTGGACCATGAGAGTCACCTCGCCGGTGGCCATACCGATGGCGGTCGCGAGGATTAGAGGAGGCGCCGCGTTTCCGACGAACATCGCTAGCAAGTGCTGCAGTGCTAGGGGAATCGCCTTCTGCGGAGGCGGCATGTCATTGAGCCCGTACGCGGATGCCGCGGTTCCTTCCATTGCGGGCGCCGCTGGTTCGGAAGGTATCTCTTCACGATCTGTCGTGCTGGACACGGGAACTCCTCGGGTAGGGGAAGAAGTGCTTTCGTTTACGGTATGGAGCGGTTGTTAAGGGCTGTTTTCCTCGCCATTGCTCTGTGAAGACGTTTCGCGGAAACTTATTTCCCCTAGGTCACAACGTTTTTGACGGCGGCGCGTGTCATCCCAGTGAAAGTGCGGCGCAGGTCATAGGGTTAGGGGGAATCAGACGGCCCCTGGTGTGCGTTGACGAACATGTATACGACAGCGGTGAAGAAGTGGAGGATTGCGTGAAGCATTACGATGCACGGCTTCGTATGCGCGAAGCCACGCAGTCCATGTATGACATCGGTGATGAAGTCGCCGAGTACATAGAGAACCTCTCGCAGGCCATTGCTGATGTGGATGTCGAACTAGTCGATGAGTGTGTGCTGGAGCTGTCCGAAGTCGTTGATGAAGCAGTCGATGATGCGATTCCGCTGATCGGTGAGCTCGGGGGACTGCGGCAGGCCTTTATCTCTGGAATCCGTGGGGGACAGCTGTCTGCGCCTTTGAAGCGCGATGCTGTGCCGGAGCCGCCGCCGATCGACGTGGCGGCGTTGTCAGTTATTCCGGCGCCGCTGACCCATCCGACGGAGGTGCCCACCGTTGTGCAGGCGCTCATCGCCCGTTCAGATGCGGTGGCGGCAAATCTGGTGGCGCTGGCGGATTGGGTGTCGACGGAGAATATTCGGGGCGTTGAGGTGCTCGGCTCAGTGAAATTGCCGTCTTTGTATTCACGGGCCGGCCGACGGGCGATGGAGGCTGCAGCCGCGTGGCGGGTTACTGTGCCAGAGACCCATCCGGCGGTCGCTCGCGCCTTGCGGGGTAGGCGGCCACCGGAGTTTCTCGGCGAGCGCGCCCGCGTGAATGCGGTGGTGTCGCGAGTCGTCTCGACCCGCAGGGGGATCTGACAGGTGACCGACCAAGCAGCGCCATTCGGCGTCTATCTGCACGTGCCGTTTTGTGCGACACGCTGCGGATACTGCGACTTCAACACGTACACCGCAGGTGAGCTGGGATCCAGCGCCTCGACCGGTTCATACCTGGATGCCATTGTTCGCGAGTTGGAGATGGGCGCCGCGAAAATGCAGGCGGAAGGAACGCTCCGCCCTGCGGAGACGGTGTTCGTCGGCGGCGGCACCCCGTCTCTGCTCGGTGCAGAAGGACTCACGACGCTCCTCGACGGGGTCCGCAATTCATTCGGCCTGACCACTGACGCAGAAGTGACGACCGAGTCCAACCCTGAGTCCACCTCGCCGGAGTTTTTCGACGGGATCCGCGAGGCTGGCTTCAATCGGGTGAGCCTGGGCATGCAGTCAGTGGCACCGCATGTCTTGAAGACTCTGGATCGGACGCACACTCCGGGACGTCCAGTGGCCGCGGCGAAGGAAGCCACGGCTGCCGGCTTTGAGCACGTGAACCTGGACTTGATTTACGGCACCCCTGGTGAATCGATGGGCGATCTGGAGGATTCTCTGGAAGCGGTCCTGTCTGCCGGTGTTGACCATGTCTCGGCGTATTCACTCATCGTCGAGGACGGCACCGCAATGGCCCGCAAGGTCCGCCGCGGTGAACTTCCCATGCCTGATGACGATGACCTGGCTGACCGTTATGAACTCATCGACTCATTCCTGCGCAGCGATGGCATGGCCTGGTACGAGGTCTCCAACTGGTCCCGACCTGGCGGCGAGTGCCTGCACAACCTCATCTACTGGCGTGACGGTGACTGGTGGGGAGCTGGCCCAGGAGCGCACTCTCACCTAGCCGGGGAGCGCTTTTATAACGTTAAGCACCCAGCCCGATTCGCCGCCACGGTCTCCGCCGGTGACTTGCCCATTGCCGGTTCAGAGACCCTCGATGACACCGACCGGCACGTGGAGCGCATCATGCTGCGACTGCGGCTCGCCGAGGGTGTTCCGGTGGAGATGTTCACCGAAGAAGAGCTAAGTAAGGCACGTCGGCAGGAGCGGGTGGGGACTGTGACCGTCGGGAGGCGAGTTCGTCTTACCGATGCTGGACGCCTCCTGGCGGACGCCATCGTGCTGGATCTGCTCGGGTAAGGGCGTAGACTCGTTGCGGAAGTTGACGGGGAGGTCCGATGTCGGGAAGCACTGAACGCAGGAGACAGGAAGTACTCCGCGCGATCGTCGCTGACTATGTGGCGTCGCAGGAGCCGGTGGGGTCGAAGGCGCTGGTCGAGCGGCATACGCTCTGCGTGTCCAGCGCGACGATCCGCAATGACATGGCCGTGCTGGAGGCCGAGGGCTACATCACGCAGCAGCACGCCTCCTCTGGGCGGATTCCGACGGAGAAGGGTTATCGACAGTTCGTCGATACTCTCGACGACGTTAAGCCGCTTTCACGCGCTGAACGTCATGCGATCTTGTCGTTCCTTGAGGGCGGAGTTGATCTTGAGGATGTATTGCGGCGCTCGGTGCAGCTGCTCAGCCAGCTCACCCGCCAGGTTGCCGTGGTGCAGTTGCCAACGCTGGAGGTCTCCCGCGTTCGGCACCTGGAGGTCGTCAAGGTCGCCGATGCGCGCCTGCTGTTGGTGCTCATCACCGACACCGGTCGTGTGGAGCAGCGCGCCGTGGAGCTGAATGCGCCACTGTCTGAGGATGGGGCCCGGGAGGTGCGCGACCTGCTCGGTCGCGCCATGGTTGGCAAAACGCTTACCGACGCCTCCGTGGCCGTCTCTGACCTTGCCGCCAATGCTCCGGCCGAGGTCCGCACAGTGGTGATCCGGTGTGCCACAGTGCTCGTTGAGACACTCATCGAGCGCCCGAGTGACCGCCTGATACTTGCTGGCGCAGCCAACCTGACCCGCTCGCCGCTGGATTCACCAGACGGACTGCCGAAGGTGCTTGACGCACTGGAAGAACAGGTCGTGGTCATCAAGCTGCTGAGCGAAGCGCGAGACTTACATCGCATCAACGTTTCCATCGGTGCCGAAAACGAAGAGGAGAACCTTCGCAGCACGTCTGTGGTCTCCACTGGGTACGGCACCGCGAGCGCAATTTTCGGCGGCATGGGTGTGGTTGGTCCCACATATATGGACTACCAGGGAACAATGGCATCGGTCGCGGCCGTTGCACGGTATGTCGGTCGGGTACTCGGCGAAGGCTGAGCACCGGTAGGGTTAACCGGCGATCAATGAACGACTACAGAGGGAAGTAACTTACCTTGGCTCGTGATTACTACGGCATCCTCAGCGTTGAGCGGGACGCCTCAGACGCAGAGATCAAGAAGGCCTACCGGAAACTGGCGCTGAAGTTCCACCCGGACCGCAATCCGGATGACGAGACTGCCGCGGCAAGTTTCCGTGACGTCTCGGACGCCTACGAGGTCCTCTCTGATCCGGAGAAGCGACGCGTCGTCGACATGGGCGGCGACCCGCTGGATTCCAGCGCAGGCGGAATGGGCGGCGGCTTCGGCGGTGGATTCGGAGGCGGCTTCAGTGGAGGCGGCCTCGGCGACATCTTCGATGCTTTCTTCGGTGGCGGCGGTGGCGGACCCCGTCAGCGCCGTTCCCGTGTCCAGCCCGGCGCCGATGCGCTGCTGGCCATGGATCTGGACCTCGAAGAGTGCTTCACCGGTGTACGTAAGAGCGTCACTGTGGACACTGCAGTCCTCTGTGAAGAATGTGAGGGCACCGGCTCGGAGTCGAAGGCTACGCCGACGACCTGCCCGGATTGCCAAGGTGCAGGTGAGGTCCAGCAGGTCCAGCGTTCGCCGCTGGGCAACGTGCTGACTTCGCGCCCGTGTGGCCGGTGCCGCGGTACCGGTGAGCTCATCGAGGATCCGTGCCATAACTGTTCCGGTGACGGCCGAGTCCGTGCCCGCCGTGACCTGACGGTCAACCTTCCCGCCGGCATCGCCGAGGGGATGCGCGTGCGCATGGCTGGTCAGGGCGAGGTTGGACCCGGTGGCGGACCGGCTGGTGACCTTTACGTGGAGGTTCACACCAACCCGCACCCGGTGTTTACCCGTGATGGCGATGACCTCCATGTGGCGGTCAAGGTCCCCATGGTCGACGCGGCTTTGGGCACTTCGGTTGACCTGGAGAACCTGGTGGGGGAGACCCTCACCATCGAGGTGGAGCCGGGCACTCAGCCGGCGGACGAGATCCGACTGCAGGGCCGCGGCATGCCGCACCTGCGCGGTCAGCGCGATGGCGACATCATCGCCCATATCGAGGTCACCGTCCCGACCAAGCTCGACGGCAAGTCCCGTGATCTGCTGGAGGGGCTCCGCGAGCACCGCAGCGATAGTGCGCACATCGATGATGGGGAGAAGGTCGGCAGCGGACGCGGGTTCTTCTCGCGTTTCCGGGCTCACCGCTAATGGGTCTTCCTGTTTTTCTGGCTGATTTCGCCGGAGCGCTTCCGGCGCCCGGCGATTCGGTCGTGGTGGACGGCCCAGAGGGCCGCCATGCAGTCGCTTCCCGACGCACCCAACCCGGCGACACCGTCTACCTCACTGATGGAGAAGACCGCCGTGTTCTTGCGACTGTCTCTGCCGTCGAGGGGAAGTCCTCGTTGGTGGCGCAGGTGCGGTCGGCGGAGCTCGTCGAGAGGCCTTTTCCTCATGTGACTGTGGTTCAGGCGCTGCCGAAATCGGAGCGCTCTGAATTGGCAGTGGACCTGGCGGTTGAGGCCGGCGCAGATGCCATTGTGCCGTGGTCAGCCAGGAACTGTATCGCGAGGTGGACCGGACCGAAGGCTGGCAAAGGCCGCGAGAAGTGGGCTGCCACCTCCCGCGAGACAGCGAAGCAGGCCCGCCGCAGTTGGATTCCTCCGGTAGCGGAGCTGCACTCCACCTCTCAGGTCGCTGACCTCATTGCATCAGCAGATGGCGCCATGGTGCTCCATGAGGCAGCAACTGACTCCTTCGAGACGGTCCTGCGCGGATTCGGGGAGCCTAAGAACCTGATCTTCATCGTTGGCCCCGAAGGGGGAGTCTCCGATGAAGAGATTGAAATCTTCACCGCGGCAGGGGCCCGACCGGTCGTCCTAGGGCCGACGGTGTTGCGGACCTCGGCGGCAGCGGCCGTGGCGCTGGGCGCCCTGGGACCGTTGACCGGCCGATGGGCATAGAATGAATAGTCAAAGTATCCGATGTGAGGAAGAGGTCCACTCCGAGTGACCGATGAACAGACCCAGGCGGTCATCGAACTGGATCAGCAGGTCGTGCACACCGTGCTCGGCCCGGCCGATCGGAACCTGAGGCTGCTGGAGAACATGCTCACGGCTGACGTCCACGTCCGTGACTCCGTGGTCACCATCGAGGGCGCACCGGCGGATGTATCGACAGCAGTGTCTGCATTCCGTGAACTGGAGTCGATGGCCCAGCGTGGTCATGAACTCTCCCGGGAGTCCGTTGCCCGTGCCGTGCAGCTGATCGGCCGGGACGCGCCAGGATCGGTCGCGGACATCTTCGCCACGGACATCATCTCTCGTCGCGGTCGGGTCATCCGCCCAAAGACGGTGGGGCAGAAGCGGTACGTCGACGCAATTGACGACAACACCATCATCTTCGGCATCGGACCAGCCGGTACCGGCAAGACGTACCTGGCGATGGCCAAGGCAGTGCAGGCGCTGCAGAAGAAGGAGATCGAACGGATCATCCTTACCCGCCCTGCGGTGGAAGCCGGCGAAAACCTCGGTTTCCTGCCGGGCACTTTGCACGACAAGATCGACCCGTATCTCCGACCATTGCATGACGCGATGCGCGAGATGATGGACCCCGAAGTTATCCCGCAGCTCATGGAAGCCGGAGTCATTGAGGTGGCTCCGCTGGCCTACATGCGTGGACGGACCCTCAACAATGCGTTCATCCTCCTGGACGAGGCTCAGAACACCACCCCGGCGCAGATGAAGATGTTCCTGACGCGCCTGGGCTTCAACGCAAAGATGGTCATCACCGGCGACGATTCGCAGGTCGACCTTCCGCGTGGACAGAAGTCCGGCCTGGATCTGGTGCGTCGGATTTTGCCAGGTATTAGGGACATCGCGTTCCCGGAGTTGGGCGCTGCAGACGTGGTGCGCAATTCATTGGTCTCCCACATCGTGGAGGCATATGACCGGTGGGACGAGGATCAGGACCGAGAGAAGGGCAAGCGATGAGCATCGAGGTATTCAACGAGGCTGGCGTCGGGGTCAATGAAGAGTCGCTGGTCGATGTCGCCCGGTACGCACTCGGCCGCATGGACGTCCACCCGGCTGCGGAGTTGTCGATCCACCTGGTCGACGAGCCGACCATCGAGGACCTGCACGTGCGCTGGCTTGATCTTCCCGGCCCGACCGATGTGATGAGTTTCCCGATGGATGAGCTCACTCCAGGCTCGGGTCGCCCGGACGCCGCACCGCAGGGCCCGTCGGTCCTCGGTGACATTGTCCTGTGCCCCGACTTTGCTCGGGCTCAGGCGGTTCGTGCTGGCCATCCGCTGTCCCATGAGATGGTCTTGTTGACCGTCCATGGTGTGCTGCATCTGCTCGGTTACGACCACATCGAGCCGGCCGACGAACGCCGGATGTTCGCCCTCCAGAACGGCCTGTTGGCTGATTGGTACGACGACATCGATGAGCGTGGCGTCGACTTCCCGGATAAGCCCATCACTCCGGGTGCCTTCCCGACGGCGGCTGACCGCGAGAAGCTCGACGAACAGATGAAGGACGGCGACGCCCCGTGATCACCTCACTGGTGTGGTTGATCATCCTCGCCGTGTCACTGCTGCTCGGTGCGGCATTGGTGAACACGACGGAGACCTCTCTCGGCGCGCTCTCCCGAGCCCGTGTGCAGGAGATGGAACGCGAAGAGCAGGCCGGTGCGAGGCTGCTGCTTAAAATCTTCGACAACCGCGCCAGGTACATCAACTCGTTGATCTTGCTGCGCACGGTGATGGAGATTTCAGCGACCGTCACCGTGGTTGCGATTTTCACGCAGACCCTTGACACTGAGGGCGCTGCATTCGCTGCGACCATCATCTTGATGTCGCTGGTGTCCTATTTGGTGCTGGGTGTGTTCTCCCGGACTATCGGACGCCGTGATCCCTACAAGGTCGGCATTGCCACTGCCGGTGGGGTTGTCGCCGTGTCATTCCTGTTGCGTCCAGTGGAGAAACTCCTCATTGGACTCGGCAATCTGATCACCCCAGGCGGTGGTTACCGCGAGGGACCATTCTCCACTGAAGTGGAGCTCCGTGAACTTGTGGACATGGCGCAGGAGCGCGGCATCGTGCAGGCGGAGGAACAGCGGATGATCAAGTCCGTTATTGACCTTGCCTCCACCACGGCCCGTTCGGTGATGGTCCCGCGTCCGGACATCGTCTGGATTGAAGAAGACAAAACCATCGAACACGCCATCATCCTTTGTGAGCGCTCAGGGCACTCGCGTATCCCGGTGATCGGTGAAGACGCCGATGACGTGGTGGGCGTGGTCTATCTGAAGGACCTGGTCCCGCGCTCCCTGTCGGCGAACGCACCGCTGTCGAAGCACATGCGGACCCCGCTGTTCATCCCCGATTCCAAGCCGTTGGATGAGCTGCTGAACGAGATGCAGCGGACCCGCGTTCATATCGCGGTGCTTATCGACGAGTACGGCGGCGTCGCCGGACTGATCTCCATCGAGGACATTCTGGAAGAGATCGTCGGCGAAATCGCTGACGAATATGACCAGGACGAAATCTCCCCGGTAGAGGGGCTTGGAGAAGGTGTGTTCCGGGTCGTCGGGAAGCTCAGTCTTGACGACCTGATGCAGTTGTACGAGGAAGAGACCGGCGAGGAGCTGCGTTTCGACGATGACGTCCTCGAAGAGGTCGACACCGTCCGCGGACTGCTGGCATATGGACTTGGTCGGGTACCGTTGCCTGGTTCGGAGGTCGAGATCTCCGGCCTGACGTTCACGGCTGAAGGCGGCGAAGACCGCCGTGGCCGGGTACGGGTGGACACCGTCATCATCAGCCCCGGCGAACATGACGATTCGACGACAATTGACGATGACAGAGAGGAACGGCGATGACCGATCAGAACAAGGGCGATGGCCCGGAGATCTTCGAGATCCCCGGCAACGCCACCCCCACAAGCCAGTTTGACCACCTCCTGGCCGGGGCAGATGCCTTCGCCGCGCCAGAGGGACACCGGTCGGGATTCGTGTCCGTGGTCGGCAGACCCAACACGGGAAAGTCGACGCTGACCAACGCTCTGGTCGGCGAGAAGATCGCGATCACCGCTGATCAGCCCGAGACCACCCGCCACGTCGTCAACGGAGTGGTGCACCGCGAGGACGCTCAGGTGATCGTCGTGGACACCCCGGGTCTGCACAAGCCCCGCAAGCTCATCGGTGAGCGACTCAACGACATGGTGCAGGAGGCGTACACCGACGTCGACCTCATCGCCCTGGCGATTCCGGCCGACGAAAAGATCGGACCGGGCGATCGCTGGATCCTGGAGCAGGTACGTACTCAGGCACCGAAGACCCGCCTGATGGGCATCGTCACCAAGACGGACAAGGTCAGCCGTGACCAGGTCGCCGGACAGCTCATGGCGCTGCATGACCTTCTCGGACCCGAGGCTGAACTGGTGCCGGTCTCTGCGAAATCTGCGGAGAATATCGACACGCTGATCGACGTGATCGTCGGGCAGCTTCCGGAAGGCCCCAAGTACTACCCGGCCGGCCACATCACCGACGATGACCAGAACACCCGGATGGCCGAACTCATCCGTGAGGCCGCACTTGGTGGCCTTCGCGATGAGCTGCCGCACTCGGTGGCTGTACAGATCGACGAGGTGCTGCCGAACGAGGACCGGGACGATGTCCTGGATATCCACGCGGTCATCTACGTTGAGCGGCCGAGCCAGAAGACGATCCTGATGGGCCGCGACGGACGCCGGATGCGGACCACTGTTCAGAAGGCACGTAAGGAACTGATCGATCTGCTCGGGCAGAACGTCTACCTGGATCTTCGGATCAAGGTCCTCAAGGATTGGCAGTCTGACCCCAAGTCGCTCGGACGCCTCGGCTTCTAGTTAAGATCATCCTGAAAATTAGTGGGTTGACAAAAGGACGGTCATGACAGAGCAGCAGAACAACGACATCGGCCCAGAGAACTGGAACCAGCAGCAGTACGGCTACTACCAACAGCAGTCCTACCCGCAGCCGGGTTTCCAGCAGCAGGCACCTGCAAATGACGCTGGGTTCTTCTCTGCGCTGTTCGACTTTTCCTTCCGGAAGTACGCCACTCCTTCCATCGTCAAGATGGTGTACATCCTCGTCAGCGTTCTGCTGGGCCTGGGTGCGCTTGGCTGGATCCTGGTTCTCATCATGGGCATGGTCGACGCAATGCAGTGGGGCAGTGGCGGCGAAGCCGTTCTCTTCCTCCTCGGAATTCCCGTGGTCTTGCTCGTTGTGCTGCTGCAGCTGGCGCTTTTCCGCGTTCTGCTGGAGGCCGGCCTCGCGTTGGTTCGTGCTGCCCAGTCGCTGAAGGCGCTGGAGAACCGCTAGTAGATGGCCGAAAGCTGGCGGGACCGTGCCCTGGTCGTGCGCAGGCATGACCTGGGGGAGGCGGACAGGATAATCGTCCTGTTCACCAGGGAGCATGGTCTAGTCAGGGCTGTCGCTAAGGGGGTGCGACGGGCCAAGTCTCGGTTTGGCTCGCGTTTGAGCCCGTTCGTCGACGTCGACGTGCAGATACACCCGGGGCGTAACCTTCACGCCGTCACTGGAGCGGACACGATCCACACATGGGCTTCTGCGCTGGTCGGTGACTATTCCCGCTACACCTGCGCGTGCGGCATCCTCGAGACCGCCGAACGCTTGGCCGGTGAGGAACCGCAGCCAGAGCTGTGGGACCTGACCGTGGAATCACTTGGTCGGGTCAGCACTGAGGATCCAGAGTTGGCCCTGATCTCAATGATGCTGCGTGGGCTCGACCTTGCAGGATGGGCGCCGAGTCTTTTCGACTGCGCTCAGTGCGGCAAACCCGGCCCGCACCGTGCTTTCCATCCGGCCGCAGGTGGCGCCGTGTGCGTCGAATGTCGTCCGCCTGGTGCCGCAACGCCTCCAACGGAGGTTCTCCAACTGATGTGGTGGCTCCTGCATGGGAGGTGGGATTTGGTGGACAGGGGACGTCGGGAAGCAGATTTTGGTCCTCAACTTTCCCGAGCCCGCGCATTGACCACGGTGTATCTGCAGTGGCACATCGGCCGGAAGATCTCTGCTTTGGAGTATCTGGACCCGCGGTGGGGGCGGTCCGGCATGATGGGGGAGTGACTGACTCCATTTTCAATCCGTACGACCTCGACGCTCCGCTGAACCCCCCGGTTCCGGAGACATTCGTACCGGACCACGTTGCCCTCGTGATGGACGGCAATGGTCGCTGGGCCGAAGAACGCGGCATGAAGCGCACTGAAGGACACAAGCGCGGGGAAGCCGTGCTGATGGAATGTGTCGATGCCTGCCTGGAGATGGGCGTGGGGCACCTGTCGGCGTATGCCTTCTCGACGGAGAATTGGCGGCGCTCTACTGATGAAGTGCGATTCCTCATGGGATTCAACCGCGATGTTCTGCGTCGGCAGCGCGACGACCTGGACCGCAAGGGCGTTCGCGTTCGGTGGGCTGGACGGCGGCCGAGGTTGTGGCGTTCGGTGATCAGGGAACTGGAAACCGCGGAGCAGCAGACCGCGGACAACGACCGGATGACCTTGTACATGTGCGTCAATTACGGGGGCCGCGGTGAGATTGTCGATGCAGCGAAGAGGATCGCTGACTTGGCTGCGCGAGGGGAGCTGCGGCCGGAAGACGTGACAGAGAAGGTGCTGGCGCAAAACCTCGACGAGCCATCGATGCCGGATGTAGATCTGTTCCTGCGTCCCTCAGGGGAACAGCGGACCTCGAACTTCCTGCCGTGGCAGTCGGTGTACGCGGAGCTGGTGTTCCAGCACAAGCTGTTCCCGGACTTTGGCCGGGATGATCTGCGCGATGCGGTCGTCGAGTACGCCAAGCGGGACCGCAGGTTCGGCGGTAACCGCTAGGCTGCTCGGCAGTTTGCGCACGCCCCGAAGATCTCCGCGGTGTGGCCGGTCAGCGTGAAGCCGTGCTCGTCTGCCAGCTCACGGGCCCACTGCTCGACGGGCCCGCCGGTGATCTCCACGGTGTTGCCGCAGTCAGTGCACACCAAGTGGTGATGGTGGTGGTCGCTGCACAGACGGAACAGGGTTTCGCCTTCGTTGTGAAGGACATCAACGGCCTTAATCTCCACCAGTGCCTGCAACGTGCGGTACACGGTGGTGAGTCCGACGTTGGCCTCCCGGGCATCCAACTCCCGGTGAATGTCTTGCGCCGCCATGAAATTGCCGAGGTCATGCAGCACCTCAATGACGGCGGTGCGCTGCCTGGTGGTCCTCATGCCGATGTTGGGCGTACCCGTCACCTGATCCACATCCCTTCTTTTTTCCGATGTAAACAGCTTAGGGTGCCCTACGGTACGCCTCAATCATCGGTCGATGGGCTGAATGAAAGAACCACCGGCTAGAGTGAAGGCCGTATGCCTACCGCCGATCAAGGAGCATGTCCAAATGGCCAAGTCCGTCGTCGACTCCGTCGCGAACCTGTGCAAGCGCAGGGGTTTCGTCTACCCCTGCGGTGAGATTTACGGCGGTACTCGTTCCGCGTGGGATTACGGTCCGCTTGGCGTGGAGCTCAAGGAGAACATCAAGCGTTCGTGGTGGAAGACCTTCGTCACAGGACGCAAGGACATGGTCGGTCTCGATTCCTCCATTATTCTGCCGCGCCAGGTCTGGGAGGCCTCCGGCCACGTCGAAACCTTCTCCGACCCGCTCGTGGAGTCCCTGCACACCCACAAGCGTTACCGCGCGGACCACCTTGCGGAAGCCTTCGAGAAGAAGCACGGCCGCAAGCCGGAGAACATGAACGAGATCCCGGATCCGGACACCGGACAGCCGGGCAACTGGACCGAGCCGCGTAACTTCTCCGGTCTGCTGAAGACCTTCCTCGGTCCCGTGGACAATGAGCAGGGCCTGCACTACATGCGCCCGGAGACCGCCCAGGGCATCTTCGTGAACTTCAAGAACGTGATGCAGACCTCCCGCGTGAAGCCGCCGTTCGGCATCGGCCAGACCGGTAAGGCCTTCCGCAACGAGATCACCCCGGGTCAGTTCATCTTCCGTACCCGCGAGTTCGAGCAGATGGAGATCGAGTACTTCGTCCACCCGGAGGATGCTCCGGAGAAGTTCGACGACTGGGTTGAGGCCTGCTGGAACTGGTTCACCGACCTGGGTATCGATCCGGAGAACATCCGTAAGTTCGATGTTCCGGACGGCGAGCGCGCTCACTACTCCGCACGCACCATCGACGTGGAGTACCGCTTCCACTTCCAGGGCAATGAGTGGGGCGAGCTCATGGGTATCGCCAACCGCACCGACTATGACCTCGGCTGCCACATCAAGTCCTCCGGTGAGGACCTGCGCTACAACGACCAGGTCACCGGCGAGAAGTACATCCCGTACGTCATTGAGCCGTCCTTCGGTCTGACTCGCGCGATGATGGCATTCCTGTGCGACGCCTACCGCGAGGAAGAGGTGCCGAACGCCAAGGGTGGCACCGACACCCGCACCCTGCTGAAGCTCGACCCGCGTCTGGCCCCGATCAAGGTTGCTGTGCTGCCGCTGTCCAAGAAGGACACGCTCACCCCGACCGCCGAGGCCGTCGCCGACAAGCTGCGCCAGCACTGGAGCATCGATTACGACACCTCCGGAGCCATTGGCCGTCGCTACCGCCGCCAGGATGAGATCGGTACCCCGTTCTGCATCACCGTCGACTTCGATACTCTCGAAGACAACGCCGTGACCGTGCGTGAGCGCGACACCATGGAGCAGACTCGCGTGTCGATCGACGAGCTCGAAGGATACCTCGCGCAGCAGCTGATCGGCTGCTAGTCCCACCCGTTCCACCGAGCAGAGAGCGATAATCCGATGTCAGCACAGCCAGAAAAGCAGCAGAAGCCGAATAGCGTCACGATGCCGGACGGAACTGTGGTGACGTGGGAGAGCTGGAAGCTCGGTCCGGTGCGCAAAGACGGCAATAAGTCGAAGAACTCCATCCTTCGGGACGACACTGAAGTTGCCGAGTACGTTCAGGTTGGGCCGGAGGAAGCTATCGGCACCGCCAAGGGTGTGTGGGACCTCGATGTCCTCGAGAACGGTCGCTTGATGGCAACACTTCCGGACAACCGAGTCTTCACCGCTGCTGGTGTAGACCGTCCGAAGCTGGTCCGAGCCAAAAAGCTCGACGTCGAATTCGGCACCAGTGAAGAGGTTCTGCTGGAGGACGACACTCCCGGTGGCGTCCGAATCGTCTGCGAATCCTCGCAGAACTACGTGATCGAGGACATGGAAGGGCACAAGCTCGGACAGTTCTCAGGTGCGAAGCGGGGCGTAATCACCGCTGAAATCCAGTACGACACTAAGCGCGGCAAGGCCCTTCCGGAGGACCACAAGATCTTCCTTACGTGGGTCTCCCGCAGGGTCCTGGATGCTCGTCAGGTCGGTTCCACCTGGATCATGACTGTGATGTTGCTCCTGTTGATCGCTTACCTCGCCTATGTTTGGGTGGTGTAAGTAGTCTCGGTGTCATGGACACCTCGAATGACGCCTCCTCCGGCATCCGGGGGCAGGCGCCTTTTCCGTTGATTTGGACCGGCGGCACAGTCACGGATTCTTCAGGCGCGCCCGTTTCCGCTAATTGGGTTGTGCGCCAGCGGATCCGTTCCCTCGACGTGAGCTCTCCGGAAGGCCGCACGTGGCGCATCGCCCCGTTGGGGCTCACCACCAACCGCTTGCTTTGCGACGTTGATTCCGACCA
The DNA here is from genome assembly GCF_000427865.1 of Corynebacterium sputi DSM 45148. Taxonomy (GTDB): domain Bacteria; phylum Actinomycetota; class Actinomycetes; order Mycobacteriales; family Mycobacteriaceae; genus Corynebacterium; species Corynebacterium sputi. Next base: position 130,227 of record NZ_ATYV01000001.1, read on the forward strand.
CCCACTCCACCTCATCCGCATGACCCGGGTGTTTGGTCCGACTGGGACCCGTCGTGAGATCCGGACTGATGACGGAGACCTTCTGGCAACCACTGAGTCCGTCAGGGCATCTCGGGGGAGGGGCCCTTCCCTAAAGATGGAGTTAGGTCAGGAAAGCCGGCAAGAAGTGGAGATTAATGCCACGAGGTTCGCCGATCTCACGGCAGTGCTGCTGGCGCTCGGGCGAATCGATGCGATGCCGCAGGTCCGCAAGTAGAAGCACCGGGTCAACAGCCTCAGCAGGGGACCCCTGAGGTCAAAGAGGGCAAACCATTGCCGCCGGAGGCTCTGGCGCGGAGTCTCATTACGGCTCTGGGATTCATTGAAATTAACCAGCAGAAACTGCTGGAGCAGCAGAGCGAGGACTGAGGGGCGGTGCTCGGCTGGGGCCGAGTACACCAGATCAGAAGGCGCCGGAGCTTCCGCTTCGGCCGCCGCCTCCTCCGCCGCTAAAGCCGCCTCCGCCGAATCCACCACCGAATCCGCCGCCGCGGCCGCCACCGCTGAGCATTGAGCCAATGACAGCACCGGCGACTACGTTGCCAGCTCGGGACTGGCTCTGACGACGGCGGTGGTCATTGATGTCGTTCTGGGCACGGCGCTCGGCGTCGCGGGCAGTCTTTGCTGCTAGGCGAGCCTCGTTGATCGCCTCGCGGGGCAGAAGCAATTCCTGGCCCTCGGGGATCTTGCGTGCGTCGATGATGTTGGCCTTGCTTACCGCTGAACGGAACAGCTCCTGAGCCTTGTGCAGCAGGCTGCGCGCAGATCCTCCGACGACGCGGCCACGAGTTGAAATCAGCGACTGCGCAGAACTGATCCGAGTCTCCGCCTCCTGCAACGCACTGCGCAGGCTGACGAGCATGTGCTCATGGGCATCCGTGGCAGAGCGTGCCGCAGCCAGCTGCTCGTCAAGGTCCGCGTCAGCCTCGGTGAGTTCGGTCCAGGTACTCAGGGGATCACGGGCACCGGCGTCCTTCGCGAACTGGACCGCTTTGCGGCCAGCTTCCATCGCGTTTTCCAGGGCTTGGACATCAAGGCCGATGGCCTGCTGCTTGATGAAGTCGCGGCCTTCGTTGATCTCGCCTTCGATCTCAGCGATCAATGCTTCCTTGCCACGGATGGCTTCCTGGATGCGGGCTTCGGCGTTGTCGATGGCGTCGAGAAGCACGTTTGTCTGGTTTAGCTGCATTTCCGCATCATGGATCCCGTCGATGACACCGACCTGCTGCCCAACTGGTTTGGCCAGTTCCTCACGAGCAGAGGTGACGGACTTGTCGGCTTCGGCCACAAACTCTTCTGCCAGCTCGATGTTGTCTTCGATGGACACAAGCATCTCGGCGGGGTGTTCTTCCTGCAGTTTCTTCAGCGTCGTCTGAACCTGCGGAATGCGTGTCTGGGCGCTGACGACCTCGCGTGTGAGACGCTCCAGTGCGGTATCCGCGTTCATGAGCTTCTCGCGCATTTCGCGGTACTCATCGGTCTTTTCATTGAGCTGTGCGTCAGCCTTGCCACAGGTGGAGATGATCTCCAGTAGCTGCGTGCGCTTGGAGGCCTCATTGGCATTGCGGTCTGCATCCAGGCGCTGGCGGAGCTGGAATGCGCGGTCCAGGGTGCGCTGAGCATTCTCGACAGCCTTGCGCAGCTCGGTGATGCGCTCGTCACCGAACTCCTGACGGGCGACATCAAGCTCGGCCTCGGCCGTCTTGATGGACTGGTCGACGGAGGCAAGTTCCTCGTGGGACAGAGTCTGGAGAATATGCACAGGCTGCCGATCAAGTGCATTGACATCTCCAGGAGCGACCTTGCGGGCCGACTCAAGCTGCTCCTCATTTCGCTTCTTGCTACGGCTGCGGGACCAGTACCAGACACCGCCACCGGCGGCTGCAGTACCGGCCAGGAGGCCACCGACGACGGCAGGGTTAGTGGGCTCTAGATCGTCATTAACGTAGTTGGCGGCTGCTTCGCCGGCACCTGCCCAGTCTGTGTCATCAGCCATCAGAGCGGATGTTGCTGCGTTCTGAAGACTCGCACTATCAATTCCTGTGTCGTCGGCAGTTACTGCACCGACAAGTCTGTCTCCGGTCGCGATAGCCACGATCGCGGAATTGTCCGCCCCGCCTTGTGCCACCCATGCTTGATCTGTCCATGCCTCTGCCTGCATGCCATCGAAACTTTCGACGTACACGACGAACAACCGCACGCCGTGGTCCTGCTGGACCTGCTGAAGCTGAGACTCCAAGCTCGAGAACTCTGAAGAGGAGAGCACTCCGGCATTGTCGGTGAGCACGGTCCCGTACATCTGCGGCTGCTCTGCGGAGGCGACGGGAGAGGCGGGCCCGAGGGTGGAGAACGCGGCAACCGGAAGTGCTACGAGGGCACCGGCGAAGGCGAGTCCGGCGATCCTGGCGACGAGCGGCGGAGACTGAGAATTCATGCCATCCAGGATACGTGTAGATCGCGATTGTTTTCGGGTGACAGGGCATGATGGATTCATGGTCAGTGAGTACGCGTATCAGGAGCGGGATATCGCCCGCCTGTGGCCGGAGCAGCCCAAAGGCTCGGTGCCGGCGCCAGCTGTTGGTGCGGCACAGCAACGCTCGGTATTTGAACGCGACCGCGCACGGGTGATGCATTCCGCGGCGCTGCGTCGATTGGCGGATAAAACTCAGGTTGTTGGGCCGGGGGAGGGGGATATTCCTCGGACTCGGCTGACCCACTCCCTGGAGGTCGCCCAGATCGCCCGCGGTATCGCCGGCGAACTCGGCGCGAACCCGGATCTGGTGGATCTGGCGGGACTGACCCACGACATCGGGCATCCGCCCTATGGACACAATGGTGAGCGGGCCTTGAACGAGATTGCGGCTGAATGCGGCGGTTTTGAGGGCAATGCCCAGACACTGCGAATCTTGGTGCGCTTGGAGCCGAAGGTGCTGGACGCGGTGGGCAATCCGCGAGGGCTGAATCTTACCCGCGCTTCATTGGATGCAGCCTGCAAATATCCGTGGACCGCGATCGACGAAAACGGGGTCAAGAAGCACAAGTACGGCGCTTACGACGACGATGCCGACACGCTCGCCTGGATTCGGGAAGACGCAGAGCCCGGCCGTCGGTGCCTGGAAGCGCAGATCATGGATTGGTCCGATGACGTCGCGTATTCAGTGCATGACGTGGAGGACGGGATCATCTCCGGCCGCATCGATCTTCGGGTGCTGTGGGACACCGTGGAGTTGGCGAACCTCGCTGAGAAGGGCGCCTTGGCCTTCGGCGGCGATCCGGTGGGACTGATCGAAGCGGCTGGCTCGTTGGCGAGCCTTCCAGTGGTGGCAGAAGCAGCGGACTATGACGGCAGCATTCGCGCGACCATCGCTTTGAAGCGTATGACCTCGGAGCTAGTTGGCAGGTTCTTGGCGTCCTCGGTGGCGGAAACTCGCCGGGTGGCCGGAACCGGTGAGCCGCTCGGAAGGTATGCCGCGGACGTCGTTGTGCCAGGGCAGATCGAAGCGGAAGTCATGATGCTGAAAACTCTCGCAGTGCTGTACGTGATGGATCAGCCAAAGCATCAGCGTCGCCAGGAAAGAGAACGGGATCGGCTGTTCCGTGTCGCCGACTACCTCCTGGAGGCAGGCACCCTCGACCCGGTGTTCTCATGGATGTACGAGCGGGCTGATGATGACGCTGCCCGGCTGCGGGCAGTGGTTGACCAGATCGCCTCAATGACTGAGTCGCGTGTGGAGAGGCTCGCCCACCGCATCAGCGGAGTCACCGCCGCCTGGGGTTAGAAGAACAGGAAGCGGAACTCGACGCAGATCAACAGGGCGATGAGCGCGACCCAAGCGATGAGAATCGGGAAGCGAAGCATGCTGACGACGCGGGTAATCGCGTTGTCGGGGGCGTCCGTCTCCAGATTGTTGACCGTGGTGAACCAGAACATCGTCACGGTCACGGCCCAGGTGATCATGCAGTACAGGCACAGCGCGCCAATGTTGTAGACGCTTTGATAGAAGAGCCACATGCAGAAAATGGTCGCTGCAGTAAAGCCCAACTGGGCGCAATATCGGAACCACATCGGCGGACGGAAACCAGCCAGCTGCATTACGCCGATGGCGAGCACCACGGAGAAACCGATAATGCCCCACAGCGGGTTCGGAACACCGAAAATCGCGGAAGCCTGGTCACTGGCCATGACGGAACTGCACGCGAACTCGGCGCTGAAACTACAGGTAGGGACGTAGGAAACGTTCTCCGCGAGGATGAACTTCTCCACCGTCAGGGTCATCGCGGCACCTAGGCCAATCAGGCCTGCGACGACATAGAGCCAGGACAAACCCTTAGGTGCCGTGGTGATGGTTCGATCTTGCATTAGTCCTCCGCGTCCGGAATTTCACAGAATGACTCGTAATGGTCGTCGGTGTAATACCAAACGTCCGGGTCACTCTCAGTGCCACCTCCGACAACGATACGCCTGGTACCGCGATGGTCCAGTCCCGGCGTATCCACGGTGTATTCGCGGTAGTAGCTACCGCGCTCCTGCGGCAGCACTCCTTCGTAGTTACCGAAATGCTTGCCATCGTGATCGGTGTAGATGTGGTCCTGGTTTGTCAGGATCCGATCGATCACGTCATCGGCTTCGCCAGGGAGGCTCGATACCGGGCAGCCGGTGGAGGTGTCGGTGGGTTGGGTGTGGACTGAGGCGTCGGGAAGCGAATCGTTTGTCGTTTCCGATCCCAGATCAAAGCCGAAGAAGGCGGCGGCGCCGGCGACGGCTACAGCGCCGACGGAGGCGACGATGGTTTTCAGACGTGTCGAATCCTGGTTGGACATGACGGTTAGAGTAATCTCTATGGCACAAGGACGTATTCCCGACAGCGATATCGCGGCTATCCGCGAACGCACCCCTATCGAGGAGATCGTCGCGGAATACGTCCAGCTTAAGCCCGGTGGCGCCGATTCGATGAAGGGGCTCAGCCCGTTTAAAGACGAGCGCACGCCCAGTTTTCACGTCCGCCCAAACCACGGGTATTTCCATTGCTTCTCGACGGGCAAAGGCGGCGATGTCTTCTCCTTCCTCATGGAAATGGAGCACCTGACCTTCCCTGAAGCGGTCGAGGCCTGCGCCGAGAAGATCGGCTATCGGATCAACTACGAGGGTGGCGGGACTGGGCGCCGTGAGGAGCCGGGGACTCGCAAGCGTCTTGTCGCAGCGAACCGGGAGGCGCAGAAGTTCTACGCCGAACAATTCGAGAAGCCGGACGCTGAGGTTGCTCGAAACTTCATCACCGAGCGGGGTTTCTCGCTTGATGATGCTCGTGAATTCGGTTGCGGTTACGCGCCGGCTGGCTGGGACACGCTGACGAAGTACCTCATGCGCCTGGGATTCGCGTTCGAGGATCTAGATAAGGCGGGCTTGTCGAAGATGGGCAAGCGCGGGCCGATCGACCGGTTCCACCGTCGGCTTTTGTGGCCGATCCGGAACATGAGCAATGACGTCATCGGATTCGGCGCGCGCAAGCTTTTCGACGATGACAATCTCGGCAAGTACATGAACACGCCCGAGACCCTCCTTTACAAAAAGTCGAAGGTGCTCTTTGGTCTGGATATGGCGAAGAAGAACATCGCCGAGCAGCACCGCGCTGTTGTGGTGGAGGGCTACACGGACGTGATGGCGATGCACGCGTCTGGTGTGACCACCGCCGTCGCCGCCTGTGGTACGGCGTTCGGCGAGGAGCATCTGCAGATGCTCCGTCGACTGATGCTTGACGACGGTTTCTTCAACGGCGAACTCATCTACACCTTCGACGGTGACGACGCTGGGCAGAAAGCCGCTATGCGGGCCTTCGAGGGGGAGCAGCAGTTCACCGGGCAGTCGTACGTGTCTGTCGCACCGCAAGGGCAGGACCCGCTGGATCTGCGCCTGGCCAAGGGCGATGCCGCGGTGCGGGACTTGGTCGCCTCACGCACTCCGATGGTGGAATTCGTGCTGCGCACAATCCTCGCTGACTTCGATATGAAATCCGCGCCGGGCCGGGTAGCGGCGCTGAAGCGCGTGGTACCGGTGCTCGCGACGATTCGCGACACGACTCTGCGCGATGAGTTCGCCCGAGAGGTCGCTGGCTGGATCGGCTGGAATGACGAGGCAGAACTGGTCCGCATGGTCCGCGACGAGTCGAAGAAGCCTCAAAAGGTCGACCCGGCTGAGCGGCGGCGTAAGGAACGGGAGGAGTCCGCATCGGCGAAGGAGAAGCCGCGGGGGCTGCCGGATCCGAAGGACCCGGTGCTGCACGTGCAGAGGGAGGCAGCCAAGCTCGCGGTCCAGGAGCCGGTGCTGACCGGTCCAGTGTTTGACGAACTGGCCCCGGAGATTTTCTCTCATCCGGCGTACCGGGCAGTGTTTGACGCTACTCAGCGAGCCGGCGGTGTCGGTCAGACCCACGGTGGGTCTCGGTGGTTGGCTGCCTTGATGGATACCACCGACAATCCAGCGATCCGGAGCCTCATCACCGAGCTCGGCGTGGAGCCGATCCCGGCGGAAGTGGAGTCGCTGAAGCTCTACTCCTCGTCGATCATCGCGCGCCTGCAGGAAGTGTGGATCGGCGAGCAGATCGCGCAGGTCAAGGCGACACTGTCGCGAATGCGTCCGAGCGACGACGAAAACGCCTACCGACAGATGTTCGCGGACTTGCTCAGCTTGGAGGAGTACCGCCGCGAACTGCTGTCAGAGGCGTTGCGAGGGCCGGTGGCCTAGCAGTCACCGGCGTCCGCGCTCGCGGTCGATGATGCGGGTGAGGTCGGCGTCGGAAAGCCCTAGCTCGTAGGCCTCCTGAAGCAACGGCGCGATGAAATCCTCCGCAAACGACTCCCTGCGATCGGAGAGAATCCGATCGCGCGCACCTTCTGCGACGAACATCCCCAACCCGCGGCGCTTTTGAAGCACGCCCAAAGCCTGCAGCGAGGACAGTGCCTTTCCTGAGGTCGTAGGGTTGACCGAGTGCTGGTCTGCGAGTTCGTTTGTCGATGGAACGCGGGTGCCTTCTGACAGAGAACCGTCGGCGATGCGGCCACGGATCTCGTCGGCGATCTGAACGTAGATGGGTCGGGTGTCCTGCATGGTGATCGCCTCCCGGATCGGTTAACCACGTGTGTGATTAACGCTAGGTGCGTGGCCCTAGTGCTGCAAGCGTCGGGTTGGCTCTGCGAAGAACTCCAGTTCGTGCCAGGAGGAGTTGTAGAAGGCCGTGCGCATCTTCTCTCGCTCCTCTGCAGTGGCATGGTTAGCCGCGTAGTCACTGACCAGGGCGATGGCCCGATCTGTGGCCTCGTCGAATGCCGCGTCGGAGTACGTATCCAGCCACGCCCGGTAGGGGTGGTCTCCTTCGACATCATGGAAGCGCGTCCCGATATCCCGATACAGCCAGTAACACGGCAGGATCGCTGCGATGATCTCGCCATAGGAGCCGACCGCAGCCGTTGCAGTGAGATGGTCCACGTAAGCCCGCGTGACTGCGGAGGGAACGACATCTGTCCGGCCGACGTCCTCTCCGGCGAAAGACCGATGCAGTTCTAACTCTTCCGCCAGAGCTCCGTGAGCTGCCTCAGCCCAGAACATCTGCTCCTCCTGGGTCGGAGCCTTCGTCGACGCTGCCGCGAGAGTGCGCGAATACCCGTTGAGGTAAATCGCATCCTGGTCGACGTACCAGGTGAATGTGTCCGGATCGAGGGATCCATCAGCCAACCCCAGCACGAACGGCAAGCGGTCGACGTCCTCACGGATTTCAGCAATGTCCTGCCACCACTGTGTGGCGATGTCCTCGGGCAGGGGAGTAAGCCCCCGATCCCACACTCCGGCGAAGTGGTGCACCGGACCGTGTCCACGTCCGACGTTTAGGTCATCGGCGTGGCGCAATGCCTCAGTTAGCCATGTCTTTGACTGTCGAACGGCGGTCTCGAGGTCTCCGGTCACCGCCCATCGCGTCGCGACTGCAGAAGACAAGGAACAACCGGTGCCGTGGGTGTTCTTCGTGTCTACGCGCGGAGCGGAGATCGTCGACACGGTGCCGTCAGGAAGCACCAGCGCGTCATATGCGGTGTCGCCGGAGAGGTGGCCGCCCTTGGCAAGAACCGCAACATCGAAGCGCTTTGCGACATCCACCGCCTGCCCTACCGTCTCATCCCACACCGTTGCCGGTTCAGCCCCCGCAATGACAGCCAGTTCAGGCACGTTAGGAGTGATGACGTCTACCTGCGAGATGAGCTCAAGGACTGCTGCCTCTGCATCCTGGTCCAACAGTCGGTCACCGCTGGTTGCCACCATCACCGGGTCGAGCACTACCTTGGCCGGCTTGATATCCCGCAGCCATGTCGCGACGGTTCCGGTGATCTCCGAAGTGCCCAGCATGCCGATCTTCACTACATCGATCTGCACATCATCAGACACTGCGTCGAGCTGTTCGCGGAGAAACGAAACCGGTGGGATGTTGATGGAACGGACGCCTTCGGTGTTCTGCGCGATCAGAGCCGTGACGGCGCACATGCCGAAGCCCCCGTTAGCCGAGATCGACTTCAGGTCCGCTTGGATGCCCGCGCCGCCGGTGGGGTCGGTGCCTGCGATGCTCAAGACGTTCGGGGGAGTGGTGGGCGTGGCTGCATTGAGCGCAGAGCTCATGGAACATCCTTTCGCCGGTACTAACCGGATCAAGTTCAACGGGTGTCATCTCAGCCCGCGTCTTATCGCAGGCACCCCGTGTCACGACCCAAGGTACCGGTACCCACAGTTGATTCCCGTCACCGGCTCGACATTTTCCTGTCACCCGTACGCTTCCCGCCTTCGGTCAACCATGTGTAAAAACATGTCCTGGCCTGCCGATTTGTCAGAAATCTAAAAAGCTCTGTAGTGTACATACACGTTGCCGCAGAGAGCGGGCAGCAGTTCTTCCTCCATAGCTCAACGGCAGAGCATTCGACTGTTAATCGAAGGGTTGTAGGTTCGAATCCTACTGGAGGAGCAAAAGATACAGGTCAGGGCCTTTTGGTCCTGGCCTGTTTTGCATATCGCGAGGTCTCGCTTGGGGGCAAGAGAGGGTTAAGAGATAAAGCGCGGTGGGTGCAGTGCCCAGTGAGCGTGCGCCGAACATCCTGTTTCCGTTGCATATCCGAGTTCGCGGTACGACATCAACAGGGTGTTCGAGCTACGTGGAAAGGTGTCTGCCCTGCGGGCGCAGGCGGCTGTGCTGTGCGTCGGTAAATGTGTGCACCGATGGGCATCACTCTTTCCCCAAGGCATGATCTATCCACAACTCGCGTTACCTCCTTGGTTCTTCACTTCGGGCGCTGGGGCTAGATGTCTAGTCTCGGCCTAGGGCAACTATGAGGGGGATCATGGAAAGCACCATGCCAGTGTGGGGAGCTGTTGCTTTGGCGGTGTCGATTGCACTGATCGCTCAACTTGGAGCATTGCTGGTCCAGATTCGGCAGCAACAGCATGGCCGGGCACAGAAGCGGGCCGAAGAGTGGCATAGGAATCTCAGGTGGTCGGTGGAGAAGATCACTGGCCGAAGTGAAGATTCTCTGACAATTGGCATCTACGTACTCGACTCCTTGGATGACGTCGAAGACTCGTCGAAAGAGGACAAACAATTGATTCAGGGTGTCTTGATGGCTGTGCTTGAGAGATTCGGGGACATCAAGGGCGACAACAGATCACTTGCGGAATACGATGAGCAGGATAAACGCGGTGAAGGAGACCCAGCATGAACGATCAACAGCGGGAGCGACGTAAGCCGAGCCGTGGCGAGATTGCTGCAGCACGTCTTCTCGTCAAGCGTGAGCGTGAAGGTAAAGCCACCCGTGTGGTTCCCAAGTGGGTTCACGAAATCGCCGCACTGGGTCGGTCTTCGGATTACAGAGATCTCTACTGACATCGAGTGGAGCCGTCCTCGCCCTAACCGCCTGGTTACCGGGAAAAAGCTTGCAGTTGTAGGGTGGATGGGTCTGGGTTTGTCCCAGTGTTCACCCTGTCTTCCTATGAGGAGTTCACGAGCATGCGGCGGCGCGATTTTCTGAAGTTGGCGGCACTTGGGGCCGGGGCGGTGGGAGTTACCTCGGTGGCGGGCTGCAGCATTTTCGCGCCTCGCCAGGCGATGAACACGTTCGGTCAGGTCACCTTCGATACTCCGCTGCCGGTGCCGCCGATCCTGGAGGCGAATAACGTCGGAGGTCGGCAGGTCTTCGACATGACGATCCAGGAGGGAATCTCCCAGATCGTCCCGCAGGGCGGCACGACCACTTGGGGGTTGAACGGTCCGATGCTCGGGCCGACGATTCGGGCAAACCGTGGTGACGATGTACGGATCAATGTCACCAATGACATGCCGCAGATGACCTCCATGCACTGGCATGGAATGAGGCTTCCATCTGCGGCGGACGGCGGCCCGCATTCGCCGATCGAGAACGGTGACACCTGGTCACCGGAATGGACGATCGATCAGCCGGGAGCGACCCTGTGGTACCACCCGCACCCGCATGGGGAAACGGAAATCCACGTTTACATGGGCCTCGGTGGGTTCTTCATCGTCGACGATGGGGAAGAACCGGATGAGATTCCCCATGACTACGGGGTCGACGATTTCCCCGTAATCATTCAGGACAAGACTTTCGATGAGAATGGTGAGTTGGAGGTAACTGAGCGATTTGGCGTCGGGATGCTTGGTGAGACGATCCTCGCCAATGGCGCTGCAGGTGCTGAATTACAGGTCACAGCCGAAAAGACACGGCTTCGACTGCTGAACGGGTCGACTGCTCGTACCTACAACTTTGGTCTGTCGGACGACTCGACGTTCCAGATGATCGCCAGCGACGGTGGCCTGCTGCCGGAGCCGATCGATCTCAATCGCATCATGCTCAGCCCAGGTGAGCGGGCAGAGATTGTTGTTGAGATGGTGCCGGATGAAACCGTCGTGTTGCGCTCGTTTACCCAGGACCTGGGGATCAACTCCGGACGAACGACCGACTCCGGCGGAAACGACGAACTCGACATTATGCAGTTGCGCAGCGCACCAGAGTTGTCGCCGTCGCCCGTACTGCCTGCAGCGCTTGCTGCTGCACCGGCCCTTCAGGAGACCCAGTCGAGCCAGACTCGTCAGTTCAGTCTGGGCAACAACGTCATCAACAACCGTCCGATGGACATGGACCGCATCGACTTCGAGGTGCCCGGCGATGCGACGGAAATCTGGGAAATTCAGAACACCGACTCACAACCGCACAACTTCCACATCCACGATGTGCAGTTCCAGATTCTCGATATCGATGGGCAGGAGCCGCCAGCAGAGCTGGCTGGGTGGAAGGACACCATCTACACCCCGCCAGGAGCCAGGTTCCGGCTGCTCATGGAGTTTCATGACAACCCGACCCCGGAGATCCCGTACATGTACCACTGTCATCTGCTCTGGCACGAGGATGAGGGAATGATGGGACAGTTCGTCGTTGGTGACCTCGACGGTGCGGAGCCGGTCACTCACGATCACTGATTGAAAAGGTCCTCCAAGAACGGGGTTGAGTCCGGCACCGATTCCATGACGGTGTCGCTGTGGTCGGTGGGGTACCAGTGCACTTCAACGCTGGAATTGCCGCCGCCATTATCCGCGAGGAACTGTCGGGCCCAGATCTCAGAGTTCAAGGCGACTCCGATGGGGGAGGGAACATCTTGGTCGAGCAGACCGTGTCCGAGGAAGACCGGCTTGTCGTAGCCGCCGGTCGGAGTTGCCATGTACCCGCCGAGAGCTTCGGGAAGGCCAACGACGGACATCAGTGGAGCAGAGAACATCCGCGAGATGTTCGTTCCATCGAGGGATTCTGCGACCTCGGTGAGGCAAGAGGTCTCCGACAATTCGATCATTCGGCGGCCTTCGTCGGTGAGTACTGAATCGATGTCCAAGTCAGGCCTGGCCTCTTGCACACCAGCGACGATGTAAACGAGGTACGCGTTCAAGTACGGAGTCAGTGGCATTGGCGGAAACGACGGTCCGGAGACATTAACTATTTCCTCGATGTACGCCGGGGTACCGGTGGCGACTGCGCCAAGGTAGTCCAAGCCTGCCTCCTGGCTCAGTGCGCTGGCTTCGTGAGCAACGTGGAGTGCGGTGCCGCCACCTTGGGACTGGCCGATGACGGCCCAGCTGGGGCTGAGGGCGTCGTTAAGCAAAGAGTGAGATGCGACTACTGAATCCACCACGTTCTCTGCGGCGACGCTGCCGTTGAGATAGCTGTGGGTCCCCGGGGCTCCCATGCCGGCGTAGTCAGCGGCGACGATGGCGTATCCCTCGTCCAACCAGTGGTTTAGGTACTCAGTGTCCCGGGCCCCGCGCGGATTGGCGGATGGGGTGCAGGCGTCATTGGTGCCGACAGTTCCGTGGGCCCAGGCCAGTACCGGATATCCGCCCTCGGGCATCTCGCCGGAGGGAAGAAATACTGCGGAGGTGGCAACCACTGACTCGCCGTGCTGGTTTGTAGTCGAGTACGCGTATCGGTACTGGCGGTCAGCGGAGTCGAGACTGACTGAGCTGTCGAGGGTGGTGAAGGAGAGGAGCTCGCCTGATTCGTCGGTTGCGTTCAACGAGTATGCGTCAAGGCCAGACCAGATGGGCTGTGCAGGAGCCTCGGGCTCACGCATCGTGACGCCGGAATCGACGAGCAGGTCCGTGACCGGGTTGGCGGTTGCGGCCGGAGCGGTCACGAGGAGCGCCCCGGCAAGGACCGCCGCAGTGCTCGCGGAGAAGGCTGAGGTGAGGCGGCGATGCATGATTCTCCCATGACGAGGCAATGCTGTTGTTGGTGAAGATGTTACAAGAGTGAACTTTTGGGGTCGAGGGGAATGTCAGTGATGGGGGTGCAGGTCAGGGGAAAATGAGAGAGTCAGAGATCCTCACGACGGCCTCAGCGACCTGGAAGCCGAACATGATCGGAGAATTGTGGTCGGCATCGTCGATAATCAGTTCTTCGAACAGGTTTGGGGATGCCGCGGCGACCTCCGCGCTGAGTTCGGACGGAACCACTGAATCCTCGCGTGCTCGAATGACGGTGACTGGGACCTCGGATGCGCTCACATATGCGGCGACGGGGAACTGGTCCTGAAGGAAAGTACGAACCGGAAGCCAGGGATAGTGGTGGCTGCCGACATCGGCCAGAGAGGTGAACGGGGAGCGGAAGACCACTGCAGCCGGCGGCCGCTGTTTCATGAGGTCCGCGACAACTCCACCGCCGAGAGATTCACCGAGGTAGATGGTGCGTTCGGGCGGAAAGCCCTGCTCTTTAAGTGCATCAGAGGCGGCCAAACCGTCCTGCACAAGGCCCTCTTCGTCAGGCCGACCTGGATTGCCGCCGTAGCCGCGATAGTCCAGCACTAGCACCGAAAATCCTCGATCCTGCAAAGCACGGGCCAGCCCGGCGCGACCCTCCCGGTTCCCACCATTGCCCGGCGCCATCAGCACCGCCATGTTCCGATCCGCTGCCTCCGCCGAGGGCGGTGCGAACCAAGCTGCCAGGTCGAGGCCGTCGTTGGTGGTGAGGGTGAGGTCCTGGCCGTCGGGAAGCATCTGAGAGGCGGAGGGAACCTCCGACCGATCCGGGAAATAGATCAGCGAACGCTGCAGGGCCCACACCAGGGTCAGTACCAGCAGCGGCACCGCAAGGAGAAATCCAGCAATGAGGGCACGGCGCCGGGTCACCACGACAGTTCGCGGCGTGGGCGGACTCGGATTTCGGTGAGTTGGGTGTCGTCGGTTGCGGTGATGGCCTCGAGGACAGCGTGGGCGACTGTTTCTGGCTGGATGAGTTCGGTGCGGTCGACGTCGCCGGTGAACATCGGGGTATCCACAGGGCCGGGGAAGATCGAGGTCACACGCACGAAATCCTTCTCGACTTGGGTGCGCAGTGTGTTCGCAAGGGCTCGCAGTGCGTGCTTGGTCGCACCGTAGATGGCGTTGCGAGGCGCTTCGACGAATCCAGCGCCGGAGTTAAGAAAAACGATGGTTCCACGGGTCTGTCGGAGCGCTGGGAGCGACAACCGGGCCAGTTCCGCACCGGCGGTGACGTTGAGGGCGAAGGCGTAACTCCAGTCCTCGGCGGTGGCCTCTTCCAAGGAAACATCAGGGCTCATGCCGGCGGCGTGAACGAGGGCGTCGACACGATCGGGGATGAGGCCCCCGTAAGTGAACTCCGTGAGGTCAGCCGGGCGCGGCTCGATCGACGGATATTGCTCTGCCAGTTCAGTAAGGGTGTCGGCACTGCGGGCGATAGCGATTACACGCCAGCCGCGCTGGGCGAGCTGGATAGCGACCTGCCGGCCAATCCCGCTGCCTGCTCCGGTGACTACTGCGGTTGTGGTGTCCTGAACTGACATGTCGTGAATCTCCTGCCGCTAGCGGTATTCGATCTTGATCTCACTAAAAAGGTTGAAGCCTTCGACGATCACCGTCAACCCCTCTCCGGATCGGGACACCTCGCTGTTGCCCGGGGCGTAAGGGTTATCTTCCGAGAAGAACTTGCGCTTCTTCTTGCCTGATCCGGTGCGGTTTTTCTCTGTGAAATCCGAAGCGACATTCGTGCCCGAATCGAGTACGCGGGTTCCCGGCGGCACGATGATCTTGTACTCGCTGAAGAATCCCTGCAGATTGAGGGTGATGGTCTGATCCGGCCACTGTGCTTCGCGCAGGTCGAGGACGGTCTCGCCCATCACTGCCCACCAGGTAGTGATGTGCTTTGGGGCCCACGAGCCGGTCCGTTTCACCGTGGACATGATCGAGGCCTTTCCGTCCTGCGTGGGAAGCGCGACTTGATCCTGACGGGGCACCAGGGGAGCTTGTCGCTTCGCCGGAACCTGCAGTCGGTCGACTCGGCCGGCGACGCGGTCGATATTGCCGTGGGTCTCCTCCTCTGAATCTGTCTCTGACCAGAGCAGCTTCATCAGGCGCTCGTACTCGGACATCGACAGCTCTCCGGCGCCCACGGCCTTTTCGAGCTGGGGCTGAAGTCGTTCGCGGCGGGCATCGGGGTTTTCCATGGCTTCATCGTAACGAGGTCACCCGAACTACACCCGTGATTCCTGTTCACCTGGCATTCACGTTCAACCAATCTGGAATCAAACTAGCGCTTCTACCGTGGCATCAACTCAACCAAGAGGAGCCGCAACAATGCCGTACACCGATACTGCCGGTCAGCTAGATACCGAAGGAGGTGCGGCCGTCGCGATCCGCACCTACGTGCTCGATACCTCGGTCCTACTGTCCGATCCCTATGCGCTGCGGAAATTCGCCGAACACAACATCGTCTTGCCGTTGACGGTGATCAGGGAACTGGAGGCCAAGCGGCACCATCCTGAACTGGGCTGGTTTGCCCGGACAGCACTGCGTGAGCTCGAAGACCTGCGTCGGATCCACGGCCGGTTGGATTTGCCGATCCCGGCCAATGAGTCAGGTGGGCTGCTCCACATCGAACTCAACCACTCTGACCCGTCGATCCTGCCGGCTGGATTCCGAGTGGAAGCGAACGATCACCGGATTCTTGTGTGTGCACTGAACTTGCAAGCTGAAGGACACGACACCGTCCTTGTCACGAAGGACATTCCGCTGCGTGTCACCGCAGGTGCGGTGGGCCTTCCCGCGGACGAGTACCGGGCGCAAGATGTGGTGCTCACTGGGTACAGCGGGATGGAGCAGTTGAGGGTGCCGTCGGGAAGCATCGATGCGTTGTACGAGACGGGGTCCATCCCGTTGCCGGACGATGTCGAGTCTCTGCCGGTCAACTGCGGTCTGCAGTTGACCTCCGATGACGGCAGCGGCCAGAGCGCACTTGGCCGCGTGGTTCCCGGACGAGAGATCGAACTGATTCGCCAGGACATGGAGGCATTCGGCCTTCGAGGCCGCTCGGCAGAGCAACGGGTTGCTCTGGATCTGCTTCTCGACGACTCCGTAGGCATCGTTTCCCTCGGCGGCCGCGCCGGAACCGGTAAGTCTGCTCTGGCGCTGTGCGCCGGACTAGAAGCTGTCATGGAGAGGCAGCAGTTCCGCCGCATCGTCGTGTTCCGGCCTCTGTACGCCGTTGGTGGGCAGAACCTCGGTTACCTCCCCGGCAGCGAGGACGAAAAGATGAACCCGTGGTCGCAGGCGGTGTTCGACACGTTGGAAGGCCTAGTCAGCGACGTGGTGATGGACGAGGTTTCCTCCCGCGGGATGCTCGAGGTCCTGCCGCTGACTCACATCCGTGGTCGCTCGCTGCATGACACCTTTGTCATCGTCGACGAAGCGCAGTCCTTGGAGCGCAACGTCTTGCTGACGGTACTTTCCCGACTTGGCACCAACTCCCGGGTGATCCTCACCCACGACGTGGCACAGCGCGACAACCTACGTGTCGGCCGCCATGACGGTGTCGCCGCGGTGATCGAGAAGCTCAAGGGCAATTCGCTTTTCGGGCACGTGACGTTGCGGCGCTCGGAGCGCTCCCGCATCGCGGAGCTGGTGACGGACCTGCTGGAAAATGGGTAGTTAGCGCAAGCAGTTTAAAGCGGCATCGGCGATCATCCGGGATAAAGGCTCGGCATCGTCGGGGCCACTTCTGCGTGTCGGCTGTTCGGCGCGGGAGTGCACTACCGTTTCCACGACACTGAAGGGCAACCGCTTGCGCCAGTGACGGACAGCGTCTGGCTGACCGTCGGTGGAGTCGGTGAGCACGGCGTCGGCGAGGGCGTCGTAGTGCTCGATCAAGTCGCTGCGTAGTTCTCTGAAAGGTGCGAAAAACTCGCCCTGAATCTCAGGGATGCCATAGAGAGAGGCGATGTTCCATGGGGCAGTGAGCAGCAACAGCGCGTCTGCCTGGGCAAGGGAGTGCAAAGTGGCAGCGGGATCCGACCGCCATGAATCATCCTCGGTGAGCCTCCGGGCCAGCGCGACCGACGGTTCGACCGTGTCGATGAGCAGCCGCAGGAGGATCGCCTTCTTATTGGGGAAGTGGTGGTACATCGTCGCCTGTCGTACTCCGGCGGCTTCGGTGAGGTTGCGGGTTGTGGTGGCAGAAAAGCCTGTCGACGTAAACAATTCCGCCGCAGCATCGAGAAGATCCGCTTCGGTACTGCCACCAGGAATGCGGGATTTGGTTGCCCGGGGTCGGCCGGGCTGGCGGGTCGTCACGGAATACTCTCCTGTCGCTGAAGCTGGATCAAGGTCTCCACGATAGGTACCCACGGTTCGGGATCAGGTTCCGAACGGGCAGCCAGCGACGCCGCGGAAGCATCAAACCACTGGTCAGCGGTGATTGTCTGGATGGGCAGTGGCCCAGTTAAGGACATCAGGATGGTGGTGGCTGTCCTGCCGTTGCCGTCGCGGAATGGGTGGGCCCAAAGGTATTCAGCCAGGAATGCGGCGAGGTGCTCAGGAGAGGACCCGAAGCGATGCTCCGCGAGAGCTGCAGCGGCCCGGTCCAGATGGCGTGATATTCGATCGGGATTTGCGAACTCAACGCCTCCCTTGGAGATCCCAACGGTCCGCTTCATCCCGGCCCATCCGTAGACGTCTCCAAATAGGTAACGGTGCAGGATGAGTAACTGCTCCGGTCGGGTGATGCGTCCTAGCCTGGACATCGTCCCCTGTGAGTGGCGGAGATTTCCAAGGAATGCAAGCATGCGGATCGAGCTTGCCTGCGCCTCGAAGTCGCGCAGCGGCCCGTCAGCAGTGATGCCAGGTAGGTTGCGAAGCACCGGAAACTTCGGGTGTTCGTACGGCACCGATTGCATGCGTCGAAGGAAGCGTTTTGGCCGCGGTTGCAACAGTGCCGCCGCCTGCAAAGACTCATCACGGGAACGGGAAATTAGGCTCTCGGGGGCCGCGGACCCGTTCGCAACCTGTTCTAAGTGAGCCCGGAACCCAACAGGTGCGCTCCATCCCTCGATGGACTGGGCGTGGCATATCGCGGGAATCCACGAGTGGAGTGATGCGGTCATAGGTTTGGCTCTCTGATGTTTCCCGGTGCATAGCTGGATGTCGTCAGACGGTAGCCCGCCGCGTTCTGAATTCCCCTCACCGTGGCTGCGGAGGCGATAACTGATTTAGCGCGATCGCGGGAAAGCGCTGGGAGGATTAGTCGGCCCCGGTGATCCACACACTCTCTGTCGATGAGGCCTAAATCGAGATCCATTTTGACTGCGAAGATGATCGAGAACGACTCGGCGAGATCTCCGGACTCGTCCGCGCTGATGGTGAATGGCGCAGCGGAGGCTAACCGAGCAGGTGTGCTTAGCGCATCGCTGCCAGAACTAAGTGCAGCCCAGCGAGCGAGTTTCACTATGGGGGTTAGGAGCTGGTCTTTTACTGCGACCGACGTGTGTGACCACCGGTGCAGTCCTATTTTCGGGGTTTTGGTAGCGAGGCTGTCCCGGAGCATTTCGGCGATCATCCGAGAGCCTGGAACTACGTCTGCGGCAGCGCTACGGACATTATCTGCAGCATCAGCCAATAGACCGATCTTCACCACCGCTAGATCTAGCTCTGGGTGGTCTGCCCACCGAGGAGCCGCCACTCGCCACGCGGTGGCGTCCTCTGGGAGGGCCCAGGAGTTTCCCGCCACGCCGTTGGAGTCGACCTTGCCCAACTCTGACAGGCGCTGCAGTTTTGGTGTCGCTCCTGCGGAGATTCGGATGACATCGACGTCAGACAGTGGGGTCGCCTCTCCACGGCCGACGGAGCCGGTGGCGGCAAGGGAGACGTCGAGAAGCGCCCTGATCTTTTCCGACCAGTGAGCCGCGACGTCCTCTGCGGTGTCACCTTCGGCACGCCGACGAAGGGCGCGTCTGCCGAGATCGGTCAATGTTGACTGCATATCAGTGATCCAAACACCACAGGGTCTAGAGGGCAAGAGTTATTTGTGCTGTTCAGAGAGGTCTAACACGACTCCAACATTTCTGTCATCTGACAGAAATGTTCCGCAGGCTGAATAGGTGAGGTCACCGAAAGACGACCGACACTCCCGTGAAGGGGAAACAGCATGAAGTCGCTAACGCCAACAGCGCGATCACTGAAAGCCAGCAACGACTCCAACGAACTCGGAGAGTTCGGATACGAACAGCAGCTCCACCGGAACTTGGGTCGATTTGCGTCCTTCGCTGCCGGATTCAGCTTTGTCTCGATCCTTACGACGATCTTCCAGCTCTTTGGCTTGGGCTTCGGCTTCGGCGGCCCGGCATTCTTCTGGACTTGGATCGTCGTTTTCCTGGGGCAGTACTTAGTCGCGCTGTGTTTCGCAGAATTGGCCGCCCGGTACCCACTTTCCGGAGCGATCTATCAGTGGTCCCGGAGAATGGGAGGGGAGGTGCTCGGCTGGTTCGGCGGCTGGTTCATGATCTTGGCCCAGACCGTCACCGCTGCTGCTGCAGCCATCGCCATGCAGGTCGTCCTGCCGAATATCTGGACCGGATTTCAGATCATCGGTGAGGATCCGACTCTTACCTCCCCGTCTGGCGCCGCCAACGCGGTGCTGCTTGGCTCGATCCTGCTGGTCATCACCACCACTATCAACTGCCTTGGCGTGAAGTGGATGAGCTGGGTGACCACCACTGGTGTGGTTTGCGAGATCATCGGTGTCATCGCCGTTATCGGTGTCCTATTTGCCCATGCACAGCGAGGACCGCAGGTCGTCTTCGATACCGGACTGCCTGGTGAACAGCCCGGCTACGTGTGGGCGTGGATCGCCTCTGGCCTGATGGCCGCGTACGTGATGGTCGGTTTCGGCAGCGCCGGCGAACTGTCCGAAGAAACTCGCAACCCCCGTCGCGTTGCGCCGAAGACGATTCGGATGGCTCTGACCGTGTCCGCCCTCGGTGGCGGGCTTATGATCATCGGCGCTTTGATGGCAGCTCCGTCACTAACTGACGGACGCCTCGCCACTGAAGGCTTGCCGTACGTGTTGGACACGGTACTAAATTCCCCGTGGGGAACGATCTTGCTCGTCGACGTCGCCATCGCGGTGCTTATCTGCACTCTGGCGATTCAGACCGCAGCGTCCCGGTTGATGTTCTCGATGGCTCGCGATGGGCGACTGCCGATGTCCAAGCAGTTGGCACATGTCAACCGCCGAACTGGAACCCCGATCCTGCCGTCGATTCTCATCGGATTGGCCTGTGTGGTCGTCTTGCTGGTCAACGTGGGCAACGATGCGATTTTCGCAACTCTCACCAGTGTCTGCATCATCTTGATCTACCTTGCGTACCTGCTTGTCACCGGCCCGTTGCTGTACCGCCGGATCAAGGGTTGGAACACCCGAGATGGCGCCACCGATGCCGAAGGCTACCCGCTGTTCTCCCTTGGCCGTTTTGGGTTCGCGGTGAACCTGGCTGCGGTCATCTACGGATCGGTAATGGTCGTCAACCTCGCCTGGCCTCGAGTAGAGGTTTACAACCCCTCCGGCGACATGCCGCTGATGCAGTGGGCCGGCCCGCTGTCGGTCGCGATCGTTGTCGGTGCAGGTTTACTCGCCTTCCCCTGGGGGCGTGTCCACCCAAACCCGGTGACCGTTCCACGAACTGTGCCAATACCTGCTGACTTCACCAAATCCTCCGCTTCTGCTTCCTGAAAGGTCTCCCGATGAGTACTGCAACCACCACCGACGCCCGTACTAACGCCCGCTCGCGAGGCCGCGAACTAGTTGATGCAATGCGCTTCTTGCCGCCGACCCTCGACCCGCGGCTTCCGACGGACCTCGAGCCGGACTCGGTCACGTGGGCAGAAAACGTCCCCGCTGGTGGCTACACCACCGCAGTGGTGAACCGAGGAACCAGGGTTCGTCTGAACAACCGGGACGGTTCCGGATGCGCCAACCTCATGCTCTGGCGCGCTGACGCCCCGCACGAGCGTCTCAGCGTCGCCGATACGATGAAAATCCCGTGGCAGGCGTATCTGGGGGAGGGACACCCGCTCCTGTCAGACCAAGGGCGGCTGCTGGCGACCATCGTCGCCGACACCACCGGTGGAAAAGCTGACGCGATCTGCGGAACGACGACTGCGGCAGTCAACAGCGAACGCTATGGCGGCAGCGATCCGATCGTCGGGCAAGCCCAGTCGGAGGCCCCTGCCGGCCGTGAACTGCTGATTCTCGCTGCAGCTAAGAACGGCCTAGCCCCTCGCGACGTTCCTCCCTCAGTGAGTTTCTTTCACGGTGCCCGCGTCACCAATACCGGGGAACTGGTTTCAACCGGCGACGCCGACGCAGGAACAGTCGTGGAGTTTGTCGCACACGCCCCGCTGATCATCGCCGTGGCCAATACCGCACACCCCCTCGACAGCCGTATCCCCATGCCCACCACCACGATCAGTGTCCACGCCTGGGACGAACCGGAAGCCCTCGACATCATCGCCGACGACTTGTCAGACCGTGACCCCGAATACACCCGGGCCTGGCAAAACACCGAAGCCGACATCCGCGCCCGCTACGGCCGCAACGTATAGGAGACGACCGATGAGCAACCTCACAATCACTGAAGTACACACTGGTGTGGCAACTGCCGCCCCCGAGGACCTCTCCTGCGTCGCAGGCACCGTCGCCTCCGACGAGATAGTCGCAGCCAATGCACCGTGGTCGAAAGTCATCAAGGCCGGTCAGGTCCTAACGATCGTGGATCTGGATGGAAACCAGGCCGTCGACACGCTCTTTTATGCCGCTGATGACCACGATGCTCGATACAGTTTGCAGACAACCGTCGCCGCCCAGAAAAGCATCTTTCTGACGACCGGGTCAGTTCTGCGCGATCAGGAGTCGCGGCCGCTAATGACCATCGTCGCCGATGAAGTCGGAAATCACGACACCATTGGCGGTGCCTGCTCCCAGGAATCCAATACGCTTCGCTACGGCCACCACACAGTTCACCAGCATGCGTGCGTGGAGAACTTCCTGCAGGAGGGAGCGAAGCACGGCCTCGGCAAGCACGAGCTGGTCGGAAACATCAATTTCTTCATGAACGTCCCCGTCAACGACGACGGCACCATGGGGATCGTTGATGGACTCTCCGCTCCGGGCAAACGGTTGGCCATTCGCGCTGAACGCGATGTGCTGGCGCTGGTGTCCAACTGCCCCCAGATCAACAACCCGTGCAACGGATTTAACCCGACCCCGGTGCGCATGATCATTACGGAGCCGACCGCATGAGCCTCACGATCACCGCACCTGGCCTTTTCACGACCGTTCAGGATTGGCCCGGCCGAATCGGGCACTGGGAGGTCGGAGTACCGCCCTCAGGTCCCATGGATGACCTGTCCTTCCGCCTCGCCAATACCGCAGTTGGCAATCCGGAGGGTGCCGCTGGGCTCGAGGCCACTGTTTCCGGCCCCGTCCTAATAGCTAACTCCAATGTCACCGTCTGTGTCGGTGGTGCTCCCACGCGAGTGCTTCTCGACGGTAACCCCGCCCCACAGTGGACCCCACTGGACCTGGCACCTGGTCAAGTACTTGATATTTCTGAACCGGTCACCACCGGCATGCGTGTATATGTCGCGGTCAGAGGAGGCATCGATGTGCCCGATTATCTTGACTCCGCTGCCACATTCACCCTCGGCAAGTTTGGCGGTCATGAAGGTCGGATTCTTGCAGTAGGAGACTCCCTCGCAGTGGGTGCCACCGAACCTATTGCCGAACCTCGCCGGATCCTCACGTCCGAAGTTCCATACATCGGTCACGCCTGGGAACTCGCCGTTGCCGAAGGCCCGCACTCGGCAGGGGAATTCTTCACCGCCGGTGACATCGAGACTCTCTATACCTTCAATTACCGCGTCTCCGCCAACTCAGACCGCACCGGTGTACGCCTTGAAGGTCCCAAACCCGAATGGGCCCGCCCGGACGGCGGCGAAGCTGGGCTGCACCCCTCCAACATCCACGACAATGCCTACTCTCCGGGAACCCTCGACTTCACCGGAGATACCCCGATTCTCCTTGGCCCGGACGGGCCCAGCCTCGGCGGTTTCACCTGTCCCGTCACCGTTGTCACCGCTGAGCGGTGGAAACTCGGCCAGCTCGCGCCGGGCGACACTGTCAGTTTCGTGCCGGTGAAGGTGTCCACTGCGGCATCGAGGAAGTTGCTCGGTAGCGGTCGCCGGGCGTCGTTTCCTTCCGCATCGCGCACTGGAGGCGACAATGACCGGGGCATACTCGGTCGCGGTGCCACGGCAGACGGCCAGACGGAGGTGACGTGGAGACGCTCCGGTGATGACAACATCCTCATCGAGTACGGCCGGCCCGTCATCGACCTGGAATACCGGGCCCGGGCCCACGCACTTCAGCATTCAATCAGGGACAACGCTGATTCTGTGCCAGGAATTGTTGACCTCACTCCTGGAATCAGGTCCCTGATGGTGCACTTCGACCCGGATCAGATTGGTCAGGACTCGATGTTCGGAGCGCTGAAACAGCTCGAGGCTGTGCAGCCGCCTGCCGAATCGCTCTCAGTGCCGTCCCGCACTGTGCATTTGCCGCTGAGCTGGGACGACCCGTCGACACGGCTCGCGATCGAGCGCTACATGAACGGCGTGCGCAACGACGCGCCGTGGTGCCCCTGGAATATCGAGTTCATCCGTCGCATGAATGGTCTGGATTCGGTCGAGGACGTGCAGAAGATCCTCTTCGACGCCGAATACCTAGTGATGGGCCTCGGTGACGTCTACCTCGGCGCCCCGGTAGCCCTCCCACTGGATCCGCGGCATCGCCTGGTGACCACCAAATACAACCCGGCGCGCACCTGGACCCCGGAGAACGCAGTCGGCGTTGGTGGTTCCTACTTGTGCGTGTACGGAATGGAAGGGCCCGGTGGTTATCAGTTTGTCGGCCGGACAACGCAGGTGTGGAATCACCGCCACCCGGCACCGGCCCCGGGTTTTGACGCCGACCATCCGTGGCTCCTGCGCTTCTTCGACAAAATCAGCTGGTACCCGGTCAGCGCCGATGAACTAATGGACATGCGCGCCGACATGGCCGCAGGACGCGGGCAGATGCATATCGAGGACGGCACATTTTCCCTCGCTGACCATCAGGCATTCCTCGACGACAACGTTTCTGACATCACCGCCACGCGACGTCGAATGGAGGCCGCCAGAGCCGAGGAACGCGCCCGGTGGGTCGCCTCCGGTGAGGTTGCTGCAGTGTCAGCTATCGACAGCATTCGGAGTGTGAACGCATGACTTACCGCACCTATGAGGAGGCGATTGACACGCTGGAGACCATGTACAGGATCATCGCTGACGCAGGCCGGGACGAGGTTTTCATCTCCCTGCTCTCCGAGCAGGTCGCTCGAGCAGAGATGGAAAAGATCTACGAGCTGCTTCCCGACGCCCCCCTCTCCGGCCTCATCCTTGCAGTCAAAGACAACATCGATGTTGAGGGTTTTGTAACGACCGCCGCATGCCCTGGCTTCCTGTACGAGGCGGAAGTTGATGCGGGGGCCGTCGGGAAGCTCAAAGAGGCCGGGGCCCTCGTCATCGGCAAGACGAATCTGGACCAGTTCGCCACCGGACTAGTGGGCACGCGATCGCCATACGGTGCAGTGAGGGACGCGCGACGACCGGAGTTTATCTCCGGTGGGTCATCGTCGGGATCTGCCTCTGCGGTCGCACTGGGATTCGTCGATGCCGCCCTCGGCACCGATACAGCCGGCTCAGGGCGTATTCCTGCTGCTCTGCAGGGCATCGTCGGGATCAAGGCAACTCTAGGCGTCGTGTCGACTGACGGCGCCGTGCCTGCATCCGAGAGCTATGACTGCGTCACTGTCTTTGCCTCTGACCTAGATCTCGCCGAGACGGTGATGGGGTGCATGAGCACCTCAGGCGAGCGGACTTGGCCAGCCGATACCCGGATGACTGCACCGCTGACTCCTGCGCTTGGCATCCCGTCGGATCTTCCGGAATTGTCGGGGGAGTGGCGACGCGCATTCGACCGGGCTGTTCGGGAGTTCGGTGATCTGGGTTGTGAGATCAAGACCATCGATCTCGGCCCGAGCATCGATGCCGCGAAGATGCTCTACGAATCCGCACTTGTCGCGGAGCGTTATGAGGCGGTGGGCGAGTACATTGCCCCAGCAAGCTCAGACGCCGGCCTTGATCCGACAGTCGAGGGAATCGTCACCGCGGCCGGTCGCTGGACCGGTACGGAGGTTTTGGCAGCTCAGCGTGAACTGGCACGTCGACGGACAGCAGCCATGGCGGAATGGGAGTGTGTCGACGCGGTCCTCGTTCCCACTGCCCCGTTCCATCCGACAATCGAAGAAGTCCAGGCAGATCCCGTCGGAGTCAACGCCCGAATGGGCACCTACACCAATTTCTGCAACCTTTTTGATCTCTGCGGAGTCGCTGTCCCCGCTGGTGAAGTCACCGATGCCACAGGTACGGCGCAATTCGGAGTCACGGTGTTGGCTCGGCCGTTTGACGATGGAGTCGCAGCAGACATCGCGGGGCGATTGCTGCGGCGAGAGATTTCAGATGCCGACGGCGGTTGGGTCGCAAAACGCCAGGGAGCGCATAGCCACACCATCACTGTGTTCGGCGCTCACCTGCGCGGGCAGCCGTTGAACCATCAGCTTCGCGATTGTGGAGCCGCCTTTATCGGCGACGTCACCACCGCCAACCACCGCCTTTATGCACTGGATACCGCTCCGCCGAAGCCAGGCCTGGTCCCTGCTGATGATGGCTCTCAGATTGCAGGAGAGGAGTGGCTCATCTCCTCGGCAGGTCTCGGGTCATTTCTCGCGGGGTTGCCCCAGCCCATGACGATGGGTGAAGTGGTCCTTTCGGATGGTCGACACGTTCTCGGATTTTCCTGCCATCCGTCCGCAATTGACGGAGCCCGCGACATCACTGAGTTCGGCGGTTGGCGGGCCTTCCTGCAGTCCGAAAGCTAAGTGGACTATTTCCAGCGGTGCACGTCGTTGGAGGGTTCATACATACAGACCATTTGATTGCCGCCGCTGGTGTAGCCGACTTGGCCTACCTCAGCGGCACCACACCACGCTCCAGCCGTGACGATTCGTCCACTCGGGATCGGCTCTGGTTCATACTCAGGTTGAACTGGGGCGACGGTGTTCGCAGGAGGCGGACCATCCCAGAAGGTAGCGCTGCACTGTTCGGTCCATCCTGAGGTTCCATCAGTGAACCACGTGGTGCCTTGTTCGTAGAGCCCTTCAGAACTGCGAGCGCACCTCGAGATCGTGCTGTTAATCGGGGTGGGTTCGCCTCTCTGACGGTCGGTTAGACCACGAGGGCGAGTGTCGGCGGCAGTAGTAATCATTGATTGGTCAGAAACGGGATCAGAACCCGTTTCAGGAGTTTCACGCCCTAGGGTAGGGTTCGGGCCTTTAGCGGGCGAGGAAACAGTTGCTTTCTGAACAGCGGTGCGAGTTTCTTCAGCGGGTTCGGCTGAACATCCGGTCAAGAGAAGAAGCGCCGCGACTGATACGGTCGCAATCTTTTTTATCATGAAAAGAGTATCTACTACAGGATCAGAACTTAAGGAAGTTGAAGGAACCCCTGCGTAGAAATCTTCGTTCCACCAGATGTCTGATCAGCGCCAATATCGTTGATTTCGCGACTAAGCCTCAAGGCTGCACCGAGTCTTTTGCTTTGTGCGACAGAGGGAATTTCATTGGGAATGTAAATGCAGTTCCGCGCAAACCTTCCGTTCTGGGCTTTTGACTTCCCAGAGAGCTACGCCAAAAACGTAGACGCAGGTCTGGAATCTTAGATCTCTGAGTAGTCGACACACGGGAACTTTCTGAACCACAACTACGAACGGGTATTCCGAAAGAGTCACCACAAAATCCGCTTCACGACGGGCACCCACGGACCCGGATCCGGCTTCCCGACGTTACCCAAGGAATTTGTGGTTGCCGCGAACCACTCATCGGGAGACACCCGCATCAGAGACGTCGGCCCAGTCAGTGCGAGCAAGACTGTCATCGCAGTGCGGCCGTTGCCGTCACGGAAAGGATGGGCCCAGTGATACCGGGCGAGGAAATCCGCGAGCGGCTCCGGGTCGGTGCCAGTTATTGGGTCGACCTCCGCAGAGTAGTGGCGGACCAACGACACCGTGGCCTTCTGTAGCTCCCCCTCGATGTCCTCTGGCTTCGCGAATTCGAATCCACCACGGGACATCCGGACGGTTCGTAAGTCGCCGGCCCAGTCGTAAACGTCGCCGAAGAGGTACCGGTGCACCACGTCGATCTGGTCGGGGCTGGTGATTTTCCCGAGTCGGCTGATCGTCCCCTGCGGATGGTGCAGGTTACCGAGGAACGCCAGCATCCGGGTAGCGCTGGCCTGCCCTTCAAAATCACGGAGAGGACCAGCAGCGTGGATGTCCGGGTGATTGCGCAGAACCGGATATCTCGGGTCTTCGTAGGCAGATGGGGTACTACGAAGTCTGGCCAGGAGCCGCTTCGGCCGTGGTCGAAGACGTTCGGAGGCTTGTCCGCATTCGTCCGCCGAGCGGTAAATCAATCGCTCGGGCGTCATCATTCCGTTGGCGACCCTTGTGAGGTGCGCTCGAAATCCGACCGGAGCATCCCAACCCTGAAGAGATTGTGCATGGAGGACGGCGGGGATCCAGTCGACAGTCTTAGTCAGCGCCGACGTCATTTCCCCGTCACCCCTAGCCCCTCCATTGGACGAACTGTTCGACATGTGTGGCTGGGCGCCAACTCCCTCAGTTGTGACTGCATACAGTGATATTTACACCGTTAGCGCCGCTAATCAAGGTTCGTTTGGCCTGTTCAGAAGGTATTACGCCGCCCGAACAAAACGGACACGTGGTCTTAATAAACCGTGGAGTTTCGGGGGTGAAAGAAAATTCCGGAAAAGTGACTATTCGCAGGCGATTCCGTCGCCGTCGCCGTCTAGATGGCTGCCGTATCCGGCCTGTCCCGCGTATAGGGGAGCGGCTCCAGCTGCCCGGGCTGCCGAGCAGTTCGCGTAGTAGGTGCTCTGAGGCACGGGTTGGGTGGTCTGAACCGGAGTGGCCGGGATTGTTGGGGCTGTATTGGTCGGTGCTCCATTCCAGAACCGCTCGCTGCAATGTGCAGTCCATCCGGAGGTTCCGTCCGTGAACCAGGTGGTTCCTTGCTCGTAGAGCCCCTCCGAGCTAGCCGCGCATCGGGAGATTGTGCTGTTGATGGGAGTCGGGATGCCGCTCTGGCGATCGGTTAGGCCAACCGGACGGGTGTCCTCTGCCTCTGTTGACCGTGCCGAGACTTTTGACGTTGAAGTCCGTGACGTTGTGGAGCGATCGGTAGAGGTGCTCGATGAGCCCAGGGTTGGATTCGGTCCGGTAACTGTGACAGTGGCCGTTTCGGTAGCCGCAGGTTCGGGGGCTTCCGTCGAACATGCGTCAAGAAGGAGAGCCGCAGTCAAAGCGGCCGAAACTGAAAGGGTTCTGAGCATGAGGAAGATCATTATTCACCGAACCGATTCATATTTCATTGGGTCATGAATTATTCGTCGGCACCAGCGTCAGGGCGTGCAGCGCGGTTGCCCCGGTTGAAGAAATTGAAGGTGAACAGGCGCTGGTTCGGATCTCGTTCGATCTCGCGTTCCTGGTAGTCGAAGACTGGAAGGCTCCAGCCACGCCAGATCGCAAGGAGTCGGGTGATGAATGTGACGAGCACGGCGACGATGATGGTCACCGGCTCCGGCGCTCCGAGCCAATCGACGACGAAGTAGGTCGCGGTTCCCAGTAGTGCGATGGAGGCGTAGAGCTCCTTCTGGAAAACCAGCGGGACTCGATCGCACATCAAGTCTCGGAGAACACCGCCGAAAACACCGGTCAGAACAGCTGCGACCACGGCGATGATGAAGCCGTGGCCCATTTCGATGGCAACTCGGGTGCCGATGATCGCGAATGCAGATAGTCCGACTGCGTCTAGGACTAGGAAAAGAATCCTGAAGTGTGCCATCAGGTAGGAGATCGACACGGTGAGAATCGCGGCGCCGATGATCACCAGGAGATATTGGGGGTCCTTAACCCACGCCAGGGGGTAGTGGCCGAGGACGAGGTCTCGAATCGTTCCTCCACCGATGGCTGTGACGCAGGCGATGGTGGAGACTCCGAAGAGGTCCATCTTCTGACGGCCGGCCGCGAGGGCGCCTGACATTCCCTCGGCGGTGATTCCGATCACCCATAGGACATGGAGCAGCATGGGGGTGATGGTAGCGCACGGAGGCAGCTGAATTTCCTATTGTGCAGGTCAGTGGAGAAGAAGGCTAGGTCCCATATGTGGTCGCCCGAAAAGTTCTTTTGGAGGGAAACGCTTATTCTGGTTTGCAAACGAGGAGGGGGAGACCATGTCTGTACTTATTCCCGCCGATACCGACCGGGCGACGTTGAAAAAGAAATGGCCATTAGTCTTCGGTGCGCTGCTTTTCGTTGGTCTCACAGGCACGCAATGCGCAACAGATGACAATGCCAGCGGCAATGTGACTTCTGAAACCGCGGTTGAAGAAGTCGTCGAGACCTCCGCGGCGAAAACGCCGTCCGCAGAGACGGACTCAAGCGCGACGGCTGGAGCCGCAGCGTGGGCCGAGAGGGAGCAAGATGAATCCTGCGGTCCGGAAGGGACGATAGAGGGTGATGACAATCCCTTCTGTGAAGACGCGAATTTCGGCATTTCCGAGGATGGGAGCACGCTTGAGATCGCCTATGTGGATTCGCCACGCGCCAGCGAAGCCTTTGGCAGTGATGAATTGACTCCGGGGTCCACGATGCTTGGATGGGAGACTAGGGCCTCGTTGTCCAAGTGGATGGGCAACGAGGCACTGCAAGAGATTACGAAGCTTCGTGTGTCGGGCCCGGGCGGCTCTGCGGGGACCTGGGATGAAACCTTAGAGGTCGAATAAGTGCTGCGTGCTCGGACTGGGATGAACCCATGGCCGCCATTTTCTGCGGGGTTGTTACACCTGCGTGTACAAAGGGTGTTGTTACTGCAGTCGAACGAAAGGCATGAACATGGGTCTGGATGACAAGATTGGAAACTCCGCCGAGAACCTCGGCGGCAAGGCTAAGGAAGCCGCTGGAGATGTCACGGGCAATGAGCAGCTGGAGGCTGAGGGCAAGGGCGATCAGGCCAAGTCCAAGGTGAAGGATGCTGTTGAGGACGTCAAGGACAAGGCCTCTGAGGCCGTGAACAAGCTCAAGGGCGACTAGTCGTCTGACTTCTTCGTTGTTCTAGGGCCCCGGGTTTTCTCGGGGCCCTTCTTCGATGTCATTAAGTGATCTTCCTGGCAATTCGCGAGTAAAAGACTGGCTCTTCGGCGGCAATGTGGCCAGAAATGACAACAATCCCTGACCTGCAAAGCTGCAGATCAGGGATTGAAGTATGTGCCCCCACTGGGGCTCGAACCCAGGACCAACGAATTATGAGTTCGGTGCTCTAACCGACTGAGCTATAGGGACCCTGAGAGGATATCAGCCGTCTCAGCGGGGGAAAGTTAATGGGGTGGGCAGTGTGCTGGGCTACTCCAGGTCGTCTAGTAATGCATTCATCTCGGCGATCTCGGATGCCTGGGCGGAGATGACGTCCTCCGCGATCTGGCGGGACTGCTCGTCGATACCGTTGTCGAGCTCATCCTGGGCCATATCAATCGCGCCTTCGTGGTGTTCGATCATGCCCTCGAGGAAGAGGCGGTCGAAGTCGGTGCCGGAGGCGTCGGAAAGCGCGGTCATTTGCTCGTCATCCAACATTCCGTCCATGTCCTCGTGGCCGCCGTGGGCGTAGTCATCACTGACGCCCCATTCATCCAGGCGCGCCTGCATCGCGTCCATTTCCGGCGCCTGAGTTTCTTCGATGGTGGCGCCCAACTGGAGGATGTCCGGGTTGTCAGTACGGCCATCGATGAGCGCTGCCATGTCCAAAGCCTGCTGGTGGTGCGCGATCATCATCTGATTGAACTCGACGTCAGTGTCGTTAAATTCAGCATCGGCGTCGGACTCAGAGTCATTGTGGTCGTCATGGGCCGAGGTCTCGGTTGTGGTTGTCTCGGTCGTCGCGTTTGCATTGGTGTTGTCGTCAGTGGAGCAGGCCACTGCTGCGACCGACAGTGAAGCGACAGAGAAGGCGGCCAAGGTGCGGGTGAGGGTTTTTGAAGCCATGGCTCCGTTCTACCAGCAATTTTCGTATTGCCTAGGAACGTACTGTGTCCTATCTGACATTCGTTGACAGACAGGCCTGTCTAGTTCTAACTTGGGGGACATGTCCATGACGCTCACATCCCGCAGGTGGCTCGACCAGGGTCATACCTCGAGTGACGCCTGTCCGGAATATGCCGCGGCCGAGTAGCCGCCACCACACTCACTTACTTTTTCGCCCCGCGTGCACCTGACCGTCATTAGAACGCGCAGTTGACCCTGTCCTGCGCACAGTCCGGAACACCTCGGCAACACCCCTCGCCGAAAGGAATGCCGTGGCAAGCACTTCCGCTGCTAACCCAGCGTCACCCGCCTCCCCGGATACTCACAATCGCAAGAAGCTCCCGTCCTGGCTCACCAACTTCGGTGCCCAGGTTGTTTATGGCCTGATTATCGGCCTCATCCTCGGATTTATCGCTCGAGGCACTGCGGAAGGCTCCGGCCTCCGTGAATTCCTCGGCTTCACCGGCTCCACCTACGTCGGTTTGCTTCGCCTGATGGTGCCGCCGCTCGTTGTCGCCGCCGTCATCGTGTCTGTGGCGAACCTGCGCAAAGTTGCCAACGCCGCTCGTCTGGCCGTATCCACTCTGGTGTGGTTCGCGATTACCGCGTTTATTTCGGTGCTCGTCGGCATTGGCGTCGGTCTGCTGATCAACCCCGGCGCTAACTCCAGCGTGGACGCAGACACCGCTGCAGAGCCCACTAACGTCGGTAGCTGGACAGCGTTCTTCGAAGGCATCGTCCCGAACAACATCTTCGGCCTCGGCGTCAATGTCAGCGATACCGGCGCAACTCCGACCTTTAACATCCTGCAGTTGCTGGTTATCTCTATCGTTCTCGGCATCGCAGCGGTCAAGGTCGGCCGCAAGGCTGAGCCGTTCATCGGATTCATGGAGTCCCTGCTCGCAGTCATCCAGAAGGTCCTGTGGTGGATCATTCGCCTGGCGCCGATCGGCACAGCTGCCTTGGTCGGTAATGCCATCGCCGATTACGGGTGGGAAGCCCTGGGCAACCTCGGCCAGTTTGTTATCGCGATCTACGTCGGCCTCGTCATCGTGATCGCCGTGGTCTACCCGCTGGTGCTCAAGTTCGCCGGCATCGACATCATGGACTTCTTCCGCCGCGTCTGGCCGGTGACCTCCCTGGGCTTCATCACTCGTTCTTCGATGGGCGTCATGCCCATCACCCAGCGTGTTACCGAGCGTCGTATGGGCGTCCCGACGGAGTATGCCTCCTTTGCAGTCCCACTCGGCGCCACCACCAAGATGGACGGTTGCGCCGCGGTTTACCCGGCCATCGCAGCAATCTTCGTCGCCGGGTTCTATGACATCCCGCTGGATCTGACTGACTACCTCCTCATCGCGATAGTCTCCGTCATCGGTTCGGCGGCTACCGCCGGAACCACTGGTGCGACCGTCATGCTGACTCTGACCTTGTCCACCCTGGGTCTGCCGCTCGCCGGCGTCGGCCTGCTGCTGGCCGTTGAGCCGATTATCGACATGGGCCGCACTGCGGTGAATGTCACCGGTCAGGCACTGGTCACTGCGGTTGTCGCGAAGCGCGCTGGAATCCTCGACCAGGACAAGTGGGACAACAGTGCCAACGCTGACCTCGACGCCGATGAGGTGGAGGAAGAGGCTGAGACCCCTGAGATCGTTCAGGAGATCGAGGGCGAGGATTTCATGGATCGCCCGCGCGAGAGCGTGACCTCTCGTCAGCAGGAGAAATAGAACGTAGTTAGCCTGTAAGACATGACGACACAGGAATCTCGGATCAACGAACTGCTCACCGCCACCGACGAATGGCCGGTAGATAACGCAGTAGCGGCGGTCCGGGATTCTTCTGGTTCCTGGACCGTTCATGGTGACACCGACAAGGTGTATGCCCTCGCCAGCGTCACGAAGCTGATGTCCGCGCACGCGGCCCTGCTGGCTATTGAGGAGGGGGTGTTCGAAGGCGGTCTCGACGAGCCGCTGGGCCCTCCCGGTGCGACCGTGCGGCACCTGCTCTCGCATGCCTCTGGTGTCGGGTTCGCCGACCGCACCCCAGAGAAGGAACCGGGTGAGCGGCGCATCTACTCCTCAGCGGGGTTCGACATCATTGCCGATGCCATCCGAGACGAAACTGGGATGCAGTTCTCTGAGTACCTCAGCGAGGCGACGTTCGCGCCGTTGGGGATGGACTCCTCACGTTTGGTCGGCTCGGCCGGGCATGCCGTGGAATCATCCGCCGAAGATGTCATGCGCTTTCTCGATGAAATCCTCGAGCCCACACTTTTGCACCCCGATACCGTCGACGAGGCGCTGACGGTGCAGTTCCCGGGCCTCGATGGTGTCGTCCCAGGCTACGGAATGCAGAAGCCGGCGGACTGGGGCCTAGGGTTCCAGATCTACAGCAATGCGCAGAGTCGTCAAGGGTTGTGGTTTGGAGAAGCGATGCCTAACGACGTCTCCGGCCACTTCGGCCAGTCTGGCACCTTCGCGTGGATTCACCGTCCCTCGGGCCGGGCCGGAGTGGTCCTCACGGACCAGCCGTTCGGAGGCTGGGCGAAGCCATTGTGGGCGGACTGGAACGACGAAATGTGGAAGGTCCTCGCGGACTAGCTCTCCGTTTGAGTCAGTTCCTTAACGAGGATTCTGACCCGATCATTGATGTCGTCTCTGATCAGCCGCATTCGGTCCATTCCTTCAATGCCGCGTGAGGATGGCTCGTCGGTGATCCAGCGCTCGGTCGTCACCGGGGCGTGATCGAGCTGCGCGTCAGGGCCGAGAATGATGACTCGTTCCGCAGAATTGAGTAAGTCAGCGTCGATGCTCTTTGGCACGCCCTGGGACATATCGGCGCCGAGTTCAGCTACGGCGACAACTGACTCTTGGTTGAGTGAGGCTCCTGGTCGCGTGCCGGCAGAGTGGATCCGCAGGCGATCGCCTGCATGCAGTTCTGCAAGAGCAGCGGCCATCTGGGATTTACCGCCATTGCCGACGCAGACGAATAGGACTATCGGTGTGGCACTCATACCTTGGCCTTGTCTTGTGGGTTGGGGGAGGGAAGCGTCGGGTCGCCAGGGAACATCTTCGGTCCGATCCGCATCATCACGTACACGAGGCCGACGAGCACAGGTACCTCGATCAACGGGCCGATAGTTCCAGCGAGAGCCTGGCCGGACATTGCACCGAAGGTGCCGATCGATACTGCGATGGCGAGCTCGAAGTTGTTTCCTGCTGCGGTGAAAGCGACCGATGCGGACTGCGCGTATCCCATACCGGCGGCTTTTGAGGCGACCAACGCAATTGCGAACATGCCCACGAAGTAGATGAAGAGTGGAACAGCCAGGCGGGCCACTGCCCAGGGGTTCGAGGTGATCTGCCCTCCCTGCAGTGCGAAGAGCAGCACGATTGTGTAGAGCAATCCGATCAGAGCCAGCGGGGAGATGGCAGGCAGATACGTGTTCTCGTACCAACTGCGACCGCGGGTCTTCTCTCCGACGATTCGGGAGATAACCCCGGCTGCCAGTGGAATACCCAGGAATACCAACACCGAGGTGACGATCGACCAGAAAGAGAATCCGGCAGAGGTTGTCGACAGTCCTAGCCACGTTGGCAGGACCTGGAGGTAGAACCACCCGAGTGCACCGAACATGATCACCTGGAACACCGAGTTGATCGCAACCAAAACGGCTGTGGCTTCACGGTCGGCGCAGGCAAGGTCGGACCAGACCAGCACCATCGCGATACACCGGGCCAGGCCGACGATGATCAGGCCAGTGCGCAGCTCCGGCTGATCCGGCAGGAAGATCCAGGCGAGAGCAAACATCAGCGCTGGGCCCACGATCCAATTCAGCGCGATCGAGGTTGCCATCAGTCGTTTATCACTGGCGATTTGTCCGGCCTTGTCATAACGGACTTTGGCCAAGGGTGGGTACATCATCACCAATAGGCCAAGCGAGATGGGAATGGAGATGCCCCCGATCTCCATCGAGCCGAGGAAGCTTCCGATGCCAGGCGCGGCGAAACTGATCAGGAGACCTGTTGCCATCGCCGCGATGATCCAGACTGGGAGATAACGGTCGAGGAAAGACATACGCGCTGAGGATTTAATATCGATAGACATCGATATGAAGCCTAAGCTTGAAATTGACGAGTGTCAATATAGCGTGGGGTGATGGACATCCTCCCGCTCGCCGATCAGTCAACCTGCTGTTCCCTAGGGTCGGGCCCACTCACCGATGATGAGGCTTCGCGATACGCAGGATTGTTCAAGGTGCTCGCGGATCCCGCACGGCTGTCTCTGCTCTCCCGATTAGCGGTTGAGGGGTGTGGTCCGGTCAGCGTCACTGAACTGACTCGCATGTCGGGGCTGAGCCAGTCGACGGTTTCGCACCATTTGAAGAAACTGACGGATGCAGGACTGCTGGAGAAAGTTCGAAAAGGAAGGAACATCACTCACCAGGTTCGACCCGAACTCTTCACTGAACTGCGGAGAGTCCTCCAGATGAATTAACTTTGCCTTATGAATGAAAGAGTAAAGAGTTTCCTCAGGGACCCGCTTCTGTGGCTGACGCTCATCGTCGCCTTCGGCGCGGTGATCCTGGCCAGTGGCGAAGGCGCCAATGGAAGGGCATGGACCGGCCTGGCGGTGGGAGTCGGCTGGACGCTGGCGATCTCGCTGCTGGCTCGTCAGACTCCGCCGGATACCGTTCGTCGGTTCCCGTTGCCGGCACTTGCTGCGGTGCTTGCTTTACCGGTGGTCATTTGGTCGATCGTGGATCTGACCAGTGACGCGATTATCCCCACTGCGATCGTGATGGTGACTAATCTGGCGATGATCGTCATCTTCGTCTTCCAGTGCATCCGCTTCGCGATGGGCCGCAGCGAGGTCGAAATGTAGCGAAAGCTACTCAGGACTCTCTGCGGGCGGAGATGTAGTCCACGACGTCGCCGAGGGTTGTAAATCCAGTAATCTCGTCGTCCTCGATGCGCACGCCAGTTGCCTCTTCGCAGCGGACGGCGAACTCGATGACAGATAACTTGTCCAGACCGAGATCCGCCCGTAGGTCTGACTCGAGCGAGATGGGGGAGGGCTCCTCCTCATCAGCGGAATCCTCGGATGCGGATGTACCGATGACCTTCCGAAGGATCGGGGTAACCTCCGCGCGGACCCCGGTGAGCCCCTCATCGGCAGAAGCGGAATCGTCCGTGGAGGTGTTCATCATGGCGGCGAGTGCGTCGCCCAGGCTGCTGGTCATGGACCCAGGCTACTAGGAAGGCCTCACCAGATCCGGGTGCCGGGCACCTTGAGGTTCGTGGTGGCCCACGCTTGAGCAGCCGGCACCTGCACCAGCGTCTGCTCTGGATAGCGCAGAGCGGTCAGTGAACCACCGAAGACGCAAGCAGTGTCGATGCACATCGTGTTGTTGATCCACACCGCCTCGCTGACGGGAGTGTGCCCGTAGATGATCATCGCTTCGCCGGTGTACTCCAGCTCCCAGGAGCGCCGTACTGGGTAGCCTTCTGCGGTCCTGGCTCCGGTGGTGTCCCCGTAGAGGGCCATTGCCCGCACTCGTCCGTCTGTGCGGCCCACGTGGTGCTCTTTTAGCCCGGCGTGGACAACGATCAGGCGGCCGCCGTCCATCAGTAGATAGAACGGCAAGGATTCGAGGAATTGCCGTGCCTCTTCGACGAAACCAGGATCGTTCAGAGCAGCCAGTTCTTCCATCGTCTCGCTGAGTCCGTGAGAGAAGCTCACGTCATTTCCGGCGAGGGCTCGGGCGAGTTTGTCATCGTGATTGCCGCGGACGACCAACGCGTCGCCGGCGGTAACCATTCCCATCACCAGCCTCAGTACCGCCGCAGATTCGGGACCGCGGTCGGTGAGGTCACCCACGAAAACCGCGGTGCGTCCGGATGGTGGTGGGCGGATGTGGGAAAGGGGGGCGTCGTCAAGCGAGTAACCGAGTTGTGTGAGCAACTCGATGAGCTCAGCGAAACACCCGTGCACGTCCCCAATGATGTCGTAGGGGGCGGGCACGGGTGAGTCGACGAACATGTGGCTATTCAGCCACCGGGGAGTGCTCGATCGGCGCAACCGCTACAGCGCGCGGATCACTGATCTCAAAACGCTTCGCAGCGTCCGCAGCCAGTGATTTATCGATCTTGCCCTCGCGGGCCAGGCCTGCCAGCGCTGCGACAACTACCGACTCGGCATCGGTGTTGAAGTAACGACGGGCAGCCTCGCGGGTGTCGGAGAAACCGAAACCATCGCAACCGAGCGTGGTGTAGTCGCCCGGGACCCACTGACGGATCTGCTCCGGCAGCGCCTTCATGTAGTCCGTGACGGCGATGAACGGGCCGTCTGCGTCCTCCAGGACACGCTGCACGTACGGGCGTTCAATGAACTCACCCGGATTGCGCAGTGCCTCAGTTTCGCGGGACAGGCCGTCACGGGCCAGTTCGTTCCACGAGGTGACGGAGTAGATCGACGACGGGATCTTGTAGTCCTCGGCGAGGATGTCGCGGGCCTTGAGCGCAGCCTGCATTCCGATGCCCGAGGCGAGCAGGTTCACGTGGTTCTCGCCCTCGGTGACCTCGAACGGGTAGATGCCCTTATGCAGACCCTCGATGTCGAGGTTCTCCGGCTGTGCCGGCTGCGGGGTCGGCTCGTTGTAGACGGTGAGGTAGTAGATGACGTTCTCACCACGGCCCTCGCCGTACATGCGGTCGATGCCTTCACGGACCAGGTGCGCAACCTCGTAACCGAACGCCGGGTCGTAGGACACGACCGACGGGTTGGTAGCAGCCAGGACCGGGGAGTGGCCGTCCATGTGCTGCAGGCCCTCACCGGTCAGGGTGGTGCGGCCGGCAGTGGCGCCAACGAGGAAGCCACGAGTTAGCTGATCTGCTGCAGCCCACATGGAGTCGCCGGTGCGCTGGAAACCGAACATCGAGTAGAAGATGTAGACCGGAATCATGACCTCGCCGTGGGTGGCGTAGGACGAACCGACAGCCGCGAACGAACCCATCGAGCCAGCCTCGGAGATGCCCTCATGGAGGATCTGGCCTTCGGTCGACTCGCGGTAGGACAGCATCAGGTCAGCGTCGACCGGAGTGTAGTTCTGGCCCAGCGGGTTGTAGATCTTCAGCGTGGAGAACCACGAGTCCAGGCCGAAGGTACGTGCCTCGTCCGGGATAATCGGGACGATACGGTCGCCGATGCCGTCGACCTTGAGCATCTCGCGGAGGGCTCGGACCAAGGCCATCGTGGTAGCTACACCCTGCTTGCCGGCGCCCTTGAGCAGCGACTTCATGACGTCCTCGGTAGCCGGGACGGTCAGCGGCGAGTACTCAACACGGCGCGCCGGAAGCGCACCACCGAGCTCCTTGCGGCGCTCCTTGAGGTAGCGAATCTCTTCGGCGTCTTCACCGGGGTTGTAGTACGGCGGCAGGTAGGGATCCTTGTCGAGCTCCTCATCGGTGATCGGGATGTCCTGCTTGTCGCGGAACTGCTTGAGGTCGTCCAGGGTCAGCTTCTTCATCTGGTGGGTCGCGTTGCGGCCCTCGAAGTTGTGGCCCAGGCCGTAGCCCTTGACGGTGTGCGCCAGGATGACGGTGGGCTGCCCCTTAGTCTCCAGAGCGGCCTTGTAGGCGGCGTAAATCTTGCGGTAGTCGTGGCCGCCGCGGCGCAGCTCCCACAGCTCCTCGTCAGACCAGTTCTCGATCAGCTTCGCAACGCGCGGGTCGCGGTTGAAGAAGTGCTCACGGACGAAGGCACCGTCGTTTGCCTTGAAGGTCTGGTAGTCACCATCTGAGGTGCGGTTCATCAGATCGACGAGTGCACCTTCCTTGTCGGCTTCGATGAGCTTGTCCCATTCGCGGCCCCACACGACCTTGATGACGTTCCAGCCTGCGCCGCGGAAGAAGCTCTCGAGCTCCTGGATGATCTGGCCGTTGCCTCGCACCGGGCCGTCCAGACGCTGCAGGTTGCAGTTGACGACGAAGGTGAGGTTGTCAAGCTTGTTCAGTGCAGCGATCTGCAGCAGACCACGTGACTCAGGCTCATCCATCTCGCCGTCACCGAGGAAGGCCCACACGTGCTGATCGGTCGTGTCCTTGATGCCGCGGTCATTGATGTACTTGTTGAAACGAGCCTGGTAGATCGCGTTCATTGGGCCCAGGCCCATGGACACGGTGGGGAATTCCCAGAAGTCCGGCAGACCATGCGGGTGCGGGTAGGACGGCAAGCCGCGCTCTTGGG
This sequence comes from Corynebacterium sputi DSM 45148, assembly GCF_000427865.1. GTDB lineage: Bacteria > Actinomycetota > Actinomycetes > Mycobacteriales > Mycobacteriaceae > Corynebacterium > Corynebacterium sputi. Next base: position 169,692 of record NZ_ATYV01000001.1, read on the forward strand.
AGACTTCCTGGCGGAAGGCGTCCAGGTCATGCTCGTTGAGGCGACCCTCCAAGAAGGCGCGCGCATACATGCCCGGCGAGGCGTGTCCCTGGTAGAAGATCTGGTCACCGCCGCCGGCGTGGTCCTTGCCGCGGAAGAAGTGGTTGAAACCCACCTCATACAGCGGCGCGGACGATGCATATGACGAGATGTGACCGCCGACGCCGACCCCCGGGCGCTGCGCACGGTGCACCATCACCGCAGCATTCCAGCGCATCCACTTGCGGTAGCGACGCTCGATGTCCTCATCGCCCGGGAATTCCGGTTCGATCGAGGTGGGGATGGTGTTGACGTAATCGGTGGACGTCAACGACGGAAGCGGGACGCGCTTCGCGGTAGCCCGCTCCAACAGACGGAGCATGAGGAAACGCGCGCGCTCGGGCCCGGCTTCCTCCAAGAGACCGTCGAGCGACTCCAGCCATTCTTGAGTTTCTTCCGGGTCGTTGTCATTGAGGTATGCGGCGACACCGTCGCGGATTAGCGCGACATTGGTGTCGTCGGAAAAACGGTCGGCCGAGTCAGCCATTGGGGGTTCCTCCGGGGGCTCTACATTGTGGTCCGTGTGGGCCGGATAAACGGTGTTCGCAGTCCAGGCACACCCAACCTTACGTTCGACACGGGCACTCTTGCAGATTGCATTCGCACCCAATTGTTAGCTGATTGTAACTACGCAGGTGATAGCAGTGAATCTTTGTGAACGGCAGTCAGCTACCGCTGTTCTACAGGGTGAACTCGACGTCACAGGAGTGTCACGGACTGCCCATGAAAGGGGTGCGTTCATCGCCTTTTCAGGGAAGATCCTGAGGATGGCCTATGGATTGCGGCCGGGAAAATGTAGAGTGCCCACTGAGCACTGAAAAACTCTCGAAGCTTCAACTCTCGGCATTAGCGCTGGGGGAGTCGCTTTAAGTTCTGAGGAGGACAAAAGACGTGGACGACGCCTCGGGCGCTGCCAGGCGGATCATCGAACTACTGGGCATCAGCAAGGATTCGCTGGTCCAGGAAATCGGGTGGGACGACGATTCAAATACTTCGGTCAGTGAGGCCGTCGAGACATTCCTCGGAGAGGATCTCCTGGACGAGGACACCGACGAGGTCGTGGACGCAGTATTGTATTGGTACCGCGACGAGGACGGCGATCTTGTCGACCACCTCGTGGACATCACGCGTCCTCTTTCGGATGAGGGCTTCGTGTGGCTGCTGACTCCTGCCGCCGGAACACACGGCTCCGTCGACGCTGGCACGATCGCTGAGTCCGCTCAGCTGGCTGGCCTGACGGGCACGTCTACTGCACGCCTGGGGGATTGGCAGGGCACCTGCCTGGTCCCGCGTGGAGTGAAGCGTCAGTGATTTCCTGATTTCAGGATCTTGTTGCTAGAGTTTGCTGGTGATTCCGCTCGCCTCCTTGGTGGACGGAGATCATCTTCGCGGAGATAGCTCAGTGGTAGAGCTCTGGTTTTACACACCAGCGGTCGGGGGTTCGAAACCCTCTCTCCGCACAACGTCCCTATCAGGTGTTTTTCTGAAGCCTGGTAGGGATTTTTGCTGTTTTAGGCTTGATTTCGCCGGGTTGTGGGTGGCCGTTTGGGGTTGCTGGTGTGTGGGGGAGGCGTTCATTGAACGTAAAAAGCCCCCCGCGTGAACCGAACATTCACCGGAGGGCATGACCGCTAATTAGGAGCGGATTTCATGCAGAATAACCCGAACTTCACCGCGTTTCAACTGGTCGCAGCCACTCAATCAGTGCTGCACAACGCCGAACGCCTAAAAGACCTCGCCGCGCTGGTCAATGACGTTGACCTTCACCGCGTCGCTGAGTCTCTAGAGGCCGTCGCTGGTCGTATGCAGGCTAAGGCCGATGAGTACGCACCTATCGCGCTGTATCCGGTTGATGTGATCTCCCCGGAACCTGCGCCGTATGCGCCTCACACAAGCCCTATCCCGTACATCCTCACGGACGAGGTGGCCTAATGCGCTACACGACTTTGAACGATGTTCGGGACTATGAAGTCATCCCCGCTCTTGGTGAGTATGCAGCCGATTACGACGTGGATGCGATAGCGGCTGAGGTGTCTCGCTGGGAGGCGGATCTGTATCCGGGTACGTCGGTGGCGAATGCTGCTACGGCGGGGTTTGTGGTTGTCGAAGACAACTGGGAGTTCTGGGACACGGTGCAGCGGCACGCGCTGGACTCTCTCTAAGGTCACGTAGTCCGGTATCCCACCCTTACCTAGCGGTGGGGTCTACCGGGCCGTATATGGCCTTCACAGCGGTGTTTGTGGGGGCGATATACGTTGCGTGACTCTCAGGGTCCAGGGCGTATCTGCTCATGAATTAAGGGGCGTTCATCGTGGTGGCGAAGGAAAAAACCACCACTCTATTTTTCACCTAGAAAGTGAGGTTTCGGGGCCGTCTTTTGCAGAGTCCGGCCTGCCAAAACAGATAGACCTGCCACGGCGTTAAAGTGCTACGTCTCCCTAGCCGTGAGGGAGCACCGTTGTCAGAGTCGCTATCTGGCACGGTGTTCGGACGTTCCCGTGACTCTCCAGGGGTGGAGGCCGGGGTAGTTCGGCATGGGTTGATGTCATTGTGTAGCGGAAACTGTGGTGTGACCATGGGAGGACATAGGGGGTTAGGGCTTTGGGGCCGTTAGGTCTCGATGTTCTTTGCGGCTACGTGGTCCACTATCAAGCAGTTAGTTCACTGTCAATGATATGTGACGAACAACACACTTAAATAAGTAGACTTAGGTAACGCTAAGTGGTAAGGTTTCGATATCACATGTGAGTGTGATGTGCAATTTGAGTAACTGAACAGCGTAAATACAGTAACCGACCTGGGTGGCCAGGGTCGGCGGCGTAGCCACACGCCGAGCACATTGGCCTCAGAACATCTAAGAGAAGGAGAAGGACTTGGAAGAAGACTACAAGGAGTACCTAGGCGGCATTCCGGTGCATCCTGTCGCCTCACTGTTCCCGATGGCAGACGATGATGTGCTCCAGGGGCTAGCAGAGGACATCAAGCAGAACGGTCTGCGCGAGCCGATTGTGACGGTTCATAACGGTGGTCGTGCTGATAATGTGATTGTTGTTGATGGGCGTAATCGTTTTCGGGCTTGCGAGTTGGCTGGTGTTGAGCCTGTTTTTACGAAAATGAGGGCGCTGGATAATGCTTCGCTCGAATATGGCGCGGAGGACATTACGGATGAGTCGTTGTCGAAGTGGATCATCTCCCATAACTTGCACCGCAGGCACCTAACCGCATCGCAACGCGCCATGATCGCAGAGGGGTACCAGGAGCAGTTCCGAGCAGCCGCTGAACTGCGAATGAAGGCAGGCAAAAAGCACAACCCTACGGAAACTTTTCCGCAGGGTTCGGTGGCAGATCAGGCGGGGGAACTGTTCGGGGTGTCTGGCAGGTCGGTTCGGGACGCTAGTTATGTGAAGCGGAACGCGCCGGAGCGGGTGGAGGACGTTAGGGCGGGGCGTGTGTCTGTGTCCGCAGCGGCGAAGGAGGCACGGAACCGGGATAAGTTCACCAACACCGGCGAATCACGGCCATACGACAACGTAGACCCCGGAGACTTCGAACAGCGATCCAAAGCACGATCAAGCTACATCCCCACCGAGGAGGAGTTGGACGCGTTCAAATGGTCCGGGAGTCCGTTGGATATCGAAACTTCCTACATGACCAAGTGTCGCCACAGCACACGATCTCTCGCGGCGCTAGCAAAGTTCGCCGAGGAGCACCCCGAATCTATCCGCCTCGAAACGCTAGATGCGCTTCAGGATCAGTTGGATCAGATTCGACGCATAGCAGAGACCGGGACACGTGAAGTTCCTGTTGGGGGCAATATAGTTCCGTTCAGGAACATGGGCGGGGCCGAGATTATCGACGCTGTTTAGAACGCAAATACCTACGCCAAGGAGGGCGATACCACTGGAGACAGAACACCTGGAGAACATCGAACTAGCACACGATCACGCTGAATTATCACGATCAGCGCTAACCAACCGATTAACACCCACCTACAACGAGCAGCGCCCCGTATATGGGGCACCAGCAGGAGCGCCACTGAACCTAGGGATGCTCGCACTAGCAGATAACACCACAGCATCGCTGTGGGCCGTCTGCTACTGGTTTGAGCGCTACGGCGGCACTGAGAAGGCCCCTAGGCGGCACGTGTGGCTACGCCGAACACCAGCAGGGCTGGAATGCCTAGGGTCAAGATCAACCGGCCTAGGTCATGCCGAGTGCGTCCAATGGTTACGGCGCAACTGGGACGAGATCCAGGCAATTGTTGAGCAGTCGCCATTGATGGAATTGCCCCTTGATCGTCTAGCCGGGGTAGTCGCAGAACATGAGAAGGTATGGGGGCTGAGCATTCAGGAGCCGGTATGGATTGACCGGGAGGCGGCAGCGGCGATGAAGTCAGACCGAACAATTCGACGTTGGTCGCAGAAGAAATTGATTAGGTCGCGGGTCGCCTGTGATGGGCGAAAGGAGTATCGACAATCGGATATTGCTAAAAGGGTTGGATTATCGGCGGCGGTGTAAATGGCCACCCCCTTGTTACAATTTAGGTGTAGGCAGTTTTTGATCGGGCTGCTTATGTCTCCGGGTTGGTTTCGTTGATATTCTGATCTCTCCTTCGCGAAGGGGAGCGCCTGTGGTCGTGGCTGGCTGCAGGCGCTCTTTTTTGTGCCGGAGTAGACAGGCATGGGGCGACATTGGCTGACTGGGGGCATAGGAAAAATGAATGGAGAGCAGGAGAAATGAGCATTGCGAAGATGAAGTCGCGTCGTTATCACGTGCCTAGGGCGTGTGGTCATATGACGGCGGCGAAGAGGTTCCACCCGGAGATGAGCGCCGAGGCCGAACGGCAGTTGCGGGTTGCGCGTGCAATGAAAGCAATCGTCGATATGCACGAGTTTGTTCCGGGTTTGAGCGATACGGAGAGGCGTGTATTTCTGGATGCGGTTCGGGAGTTTCCGCGTGTACCGGAGGTGGAACTGTAATGGCGATGAAGGTGAAGGCGCGGCGCAAGGATCGGACGAGCCGGTACGATACGCCGATTGTTTATGTTCAGATCGGGCCGACTAGTACGCGGTTGACGGAGTACGAGGCTCGGAATCTGTATATGGAGTTGAATAGTATTTACGGCGGTGATGCCGGTATTGAAGGGGGATCTTATGGCGGAGGTTCGGGGAACTGAGCGTTTTACTAAAGCGCCGGTGGCGTTGATTGATTTGATGCAGGCGGGGGTGATTAAGCCTACGTCGTATGCGTTGTGGCATGTGCTGTGGTCGTTTTCGGATAGTGAGCGCCGGGAGTGTTTTCCGGCGCGTGAGACGTTGGCTAATCGTCTTGGTCTGGCTAAGGCCGCATCGGTTGATAAGTATCTGGATGAACTTGTTGAGGCGGGTTTGGTCGTGAAGTTTGGCCGTGGCGGTGGGGGTAAGCAGTCCTCAAATGGGTACCGCCTTGTGGCTAAGGTGTCCCCGAATGGGGATAGCGGGGGAAATGATGTTTGTGCAGGTGGTGAGCAGTCCCCAAATGGGGATAGCACAATAACGCCTGGTCAGCAGCAGTCCCCAAATGGGGATAGTAGCAGTCCCCAAATGGGGATAGCAGCAGTCCCCAAAACGGGACACGAACAAGAACCACTTAACAATAACCAACTAACAAGAACCAATATCTCTCCAAACCGTTCCGGTTCGGAGCGTATGGCCGATGAGAAAAAGAGCAGCGATGAGGAGATCACGCCCATGGCTATTCCGACTGACTGGGTTCCCAATGAGCAGCACGCGGCACGCATGGACGAGTTGAATTTCAGCGATGAACTTATGGCCGGGACGGTCACTGCGTTCTATCAACGTTTCGATGATCCTGAGATTCTTTCCACTGACTGGGACAAGAAATTTGGGTGGTGGATCAATGCGGTTAATCGCAATCCTGAGATTGTCGCGTGGACTGAGAACATGATCGCGTAACTTTACGCAACCGTAGGTAACGCATTCTAAGCGAATATAAACCCTAAACCATACACATACACCAAAAACGAATAAAAACCCGCCTATGACACCCCTAGGGGCGTTTATGGGCATCATGGAACGAACTAGAGGAGAACAAAGATGAGCAACACCAACGAAAACACCATTCCGACCCCGGCTGAGGTCGCTGGAATGCAGAAATCAACCGCAATCACCTACTGGGATAACCGCCCGGACGATCACGACACAGAGACTATCTACTACACACCAACGAAAATTGATCGGGAGTCCCCGGCCTTTAAGGAGTTCGCAGAGGCTATGGAAATTCTGTTTGATCATGCTGACACTAAGCGAAAAGCGGTCATTGAAGCCTGCTGGGGTGAAATCGGCACGGGTCTAATTAACGATGATCTTGACGCGATTGTCTACGCGGGGGGTAAGTAAGTTGAGTGAATGGCAGGCAGCAGAGACTGCAGACAATACCGCCGAGACCACCGAGGCTGTCGAAGAGCAGGTTACCGAGGACAATCTCGAGCCGGAGCAGGACAACGCTAAATCCGAAATCCGCTACCGCAAACGCGCACAGGCCGCCGAAGCAAGCCTGGAAACAGCGCAGACCACCATCGCGGAACTGCAATCCACCATCGTGGCAATGGTGGCAGAAAAAGCCGGGATCAACCCGAAAGTCCTTGACCTCACCGAGCAGGCATGGGTCACCGAAACCGGCAATATCGACCAGGATGCACTACAGGCAGCACTGGCAGAGACAGCCTCAATGGTCGGAATTAAACCTATACGCAAACCGGCACCGGTTGCCACGCTGGGCACGCAATCATCGCCCGGTGGCGGCACGCTAACGCTGGCCGACGCATACCGGCATGCTACATCGTCCTAAGTGATCACCTCACACCAAATGTATTGTTGGTGTGGGGGAATGGCTTATGGATTCTCGCCGTGCGAGATCATAGACCAACCGGAGCAATAATATAATTGCCAGGGAGTAATACGCAGTGCGTATCCCCTGAATAGAACTATTAAACTTTCAAGCAATTAAAACGAGGTAAAAACATATGACTACTTTGAGCACCACTACCGCTACCGCTAACCACATTCTGCCCCCGGAGTTCGGCTCGCTGATTCAGCGTCCAATTGAGGCTGAATCCGTGGCAATGAATCCAGCCGTGGCGACCACCGTCACCGCTAATGCGCATGAGCTTCACATTCCTATTCTCGATACTGATGTGACTGTTGACTGGGCCGAAGAAGGCGCAGAACTGGATTCGACTAATCCTACGATGGACCAGTTGCAGATTGACTTCAAGAAGATTGGTGGTGTGAACGCGCTCACACGTGAGATGATGGACGATTCATCTCCGAAGGCCTCTGAGATCATCACTACCGGACTGGCACGGCAGATCGTCGCCGGTATCGACAAGGCATTCTTTACTGACCTTTCCGCCGATAACCCGCAGGCACCAAAGGGGCTGGCACACATCACCCCGACCGAGGTCACCGGCGATCTGCTGAACCTCGATGTCTTCGCCGATTCTTTGGCAGCGGCTCAGGCAGAAGGGGCAGCACCTACCGCGTTCATCCTGGCCCCGGCGGATATGCTGACCCTCCGTAAGTTGAAGCTCGCAGACGCGCATAACGCCCCGCTGCTGGGAACTGACCCGGCTGTACCGGGTAGTACTACCGTGTTCGGTGTGCCGGTCATTACGAGCAAGTACATCACCGCCGGTGAAGGCTACGCGCTTGATTCGCGTGATGTTCTTGTTGCTCAGCGTCAGAACCTGGAATTGGCGATCAATGACTCTTACTACTTCACGAGTGATCGTATTGCAGTGCGTGCAACTGCTCGCATTGGCTTTGGCTTCCCGACTGAGAAGAAGATCGTCCGAATGACCTTTGCTGGTGGTGAGTGATCTTGTTCACTGTTGAAGAGTTCACCACATATGCGGCGATGCACCCGGACGAGATGGACGAGGCACGGCTACGACTAATGACGCGTGAGGCAGTTGCCCTAGTGCATTCTGTGGTGGGGCAATGGCCGGTAGGCACTACCGATGTGGTTCAGGTTGTTGTGCTACGGGCAGTCTCACGTGCGTACCTGTCCACTCAGATCGACGGTGCATCGACTACTCAGGCCAGCGCGGGGCCGTTCTCACAGACTGTGACCTACTCAGGTTCCGGTGGGGTGTACCTCACTAAGGCTGACCGGCTGCTGTTGCGTTCATCCTGTGGTGTGCATCGACGGGCGTACATGGTTGACCTAGCGGCATAGCCACCCCCGCGCAATCTGCACCCCCTTTGGCTGTGCCCCCCCACCACGGCACGCACTAGCCACCACCCCCATACACCGCCCCACAAGGGCCGTACACGGGGGTAGGCGGGGCGTGTAGGGGTAGGTGAGGGCATGAGGCTGATCGTCGTGTGTGAGTGTTTGCATCTCGGACTGAGCGGCCACTGACACTAAGCATCGCAGCCGCCTGCTCTGCCGATTCCTTAGTTCTGTCTTTCCGCGCCAGTTCCGGCAAATTTGCCACAACTGGCGAATCATCGTGACGAGAGACATTTCCGCGCTGAACCGCCTCGATCTGTCGTTGCTTGGCTGCTGACTCCAACAACTCCAAAAAATCAGTAGCAACACACGCACGCTGCGACGCACTCAAATGCCGACGATGCAAACCAATCAATGCACGTTGAATAACATTGCAAACAATTGCAATTCTATTAATGCGCATTGAAACACAAACAAAACGCAATCAATGAGTGAGTATGTGCGCTCATGGCATTGGGCGTTAATCACGAGTCGGTGAAGGCAGCGGTTGATGGTGCGGAAAATGTTCAAAGTGGACAAAATCCGCACCCCGCCCCTGATCTGGTAAGGCAACCCAAGCAGGCCACCCCGACACCAGCACCACCCACATGCCAGCATCACCGCCCGAGAACCTGAACCGACGGCACCCGTTCCCGTTCATGGCGACTAGGTACGCGGCGTAGCGAGTGAGGCGGTAGTTCTGCCTCTTAGGTCCGCGATTGCCCGAAACTTCAGGCGCGTCCCTAAAGTTCTTTCCAACGTCAACGCCTTGTACATCGGCGCTGATAGTCGCCCGTTCTACAGCGGACTTCGCGTCAAACCATCGCGCATATCCGAGCAGTGGCATCAAGTCCCGAGCTGACCACCACACACCACCCATCAACACCACACCACCAACCAAAAGCAGGTGGTCCAAATGGATCACCTGAACCAACCCATCAAACGAATAGAGAACAATCATTCACAAATAACTAAGCACGACCTAACCAGCCAAGCTAAGGCAAACCATACCCGGGGGGTGAACCCCCTCCCCGCCATTCCGCTACCCCGACGGGCATACAGTCTCACCCCGTACGGGTTCCAGGGCTTTTGGGGGGTACTTGGGTATGGGTGGGGGCTTAAAAGTCGCTGTATGGGCCGTACAGGGCGTTTTTGCTGGTCGTGGGGTTGGGGGTGGTGGTTTTCCCCGGAATTGGGGTTTTCCGTTGGTGCAGGTGAATGGGCGTGAGTCGTAACGCTCTAGGGGTTTTCCTGCTCTTTCGGGTTCATTGCCAAGTGTTCAGAGTAAGCGTCACGCAACCCCGGTTCACGAGTCGTAAGAATCTTCTTAGCCTCGGTCCAGTCCATCGCGCCGAAACGTGCATATCTCTCGGTAGTTCGGATCGCTTCATGCCCGAGGAACTGCTTCACTGTCTCCAGTGAAATGCCGTCTTGCATCATCCAGGACGCGGCGGTGTGCCGGAGATCCTGTAGGCGTACAGATCCGACGGGCTGCCCGTTGACAGTCGCTAACCGGCACGATGCGGACCATTCCCTCCGTACCACGTCGGCGCTGAACGGCCTGTTCCCCTGAGACGTGAATATCAGTCCAGATACGGGCAGAGGCTTATCTATGTACTCAACACCAACAGCAGGTGTGCCGGGGTAGTTGCCTTCATGCCGCGCTTCATGGAGAGCAGTTCTCGCCATAGGTGAAATAGGCACGCTTCGGTTCTGGTGATTCTTCACGTCTTTGATCTGGCGAGTAGATTCGTTGTAAGCGCGGGTGACCTGAATCAGATCATTGGAAAAATCCACATCCTCCCAGTGCAGTGCCCGTAGTTCCCCTAGCCTCAAGCCGGTGGATACGAGTATTTCCGCTACTCTCCGCGAGTACCCGGTGTGGGGTAGTGACCGCGTGATTGCGTTGAACTGGTCGCGGGTTATGTACCTGTCCGGTGATCGTCCGGGCGACGGTAGGGGAATACCTTTCGCTGGGTTTATGCTGATGAGTCCTCGACGTATAGCGCGGTCGAAGATCATTTTCGCGGTAGCCATAGTGTGCCCAATGCTGTTGGGTGAGTAACCATCCTCGATCAAGTCAGTGACGAAATCCTCCATGGTTTCGGCGGTGATCGACTTGACTGGCTTATCTCCGAGCCGAGGGTTCAGCCGCGCATTAAGGTGCGTTTCGTTGCTCTTTCGTGTCGATGCTGCGACTCTTCCACGGGTCTTCATCCAGTCCGCTGCAACATCACGGAATGCCGGATTGTCCGACGGGTCATGCCCTGCGAGTGCGACGGCCGCTGCGTCTTGTGCCTGTTTTTTGGTTGCCCATGACCCGGCACCGTGACGTTTGCCGTCATCGGTCCTGTACCGGGCCTGCCACTTCCCGGATGCCGTCTGTTCTGCCCATGAGGTCGCCATACGGCCGATTTTAGGCGGGTGGTGTGTCTTAGGTCGAGATTGGGGCGTTTTAGGTCTATGGTTGTCCTTGTGGGTGGCATTGCAGCATGTGCTGTATCTCTTGTTCAGGACTTTTTCTAAGGTGTTGACCTGGGTAGAGTGATGGTGTAACGTCTCTTTTAGCTTCTTTTACACACCAGCGGTCGGGGGTTCGAAACCCTCTCTCCGCACCATCTGAAGAAGCCACGGTGCGTTAATTCGCCCGTGGCTTTTCTCATGTCCGGCACCGATTGTGAGCACCGATGCACCCTTTCCACCAGCGTGCCCTTGGCCTGACGCTGGGTTTTGCCGCAGACCGTGTCTTTGGGGATCCGGCGAAACATCATCCGGTCGCGTGGTTCGGCACGTGTGCTTCCGTTGTGGAGCGGGCGATCTACTCCGACTCACGTAGCCGCGGTGCTCTCTATGCGGGTGTGTTGATTGTGCCGGTGGTGGGTGCGGGAATGGGCGTCGGGAAGCGCTTTCCGGTTTTTTCCCTTGCGGTGACCACCTGGGCGGCGCTTGGAGGCACGACGCTGGCGCATACGGGGGAGCGCATGGCGCGGCGCCTCGATGAGGCGCGTGACAACCCCTCGCTTATCGACGCCCCCCGCTCCCTCATCCCATGGCTCTGCTCTAGGGACCCCTCCGCACTGGGGTTGGACGACATGGCGCGAGCGACGGTGGAATCCCTCGCTGAGAACACCTCTGATGCGGTGACTGGAACCCTGGTGTGGGGCGCGGTGGCAGGGACGCCTGGAGTGCTGCTGCACCGGTGCGCGAACACTCTCGATGCGATGGTGGGATACCGGACGGTGCGGTACACCAACTTTGGCTGGGCCTCTGCAAAGGTCGATGACGCGGTGAACTGGCTGCCGGCGAGGATCACAGGTCTTGCAACGGCGCTCGTGGGGCCGAAGCGGACTGAGGCGGTACGGGCCTGGCGAAGGGACGCCTCGGCGCACCCAAGCCCGAATGCGGGGATCCCAGAGGCAACCGCTGCCGGGGCACTGGGGCTGCAGTTGGGAGGTGTGACCAGGTACGCCGAGCGCACTGAACACCGTCCGACGATGGGGGCGGGGCGTGCGCCGGAGGTCTCAGACGTGCGCCGGATGGTGCGGCTGACTCGCCGGGTGCAGGCGGTCAGTCTTGGGCTGGTCGTCGGCGCGCTGTTGGCGCTGCCGCGTTAGAACCGTTCGCCGCGGTCGACGTAGCGGTTGTGCGACGAGGATCCATAGCGCTGCGCCATTCGCTGCGCGCGCCTTGCCTCTGTTGCATCCTGGTTGTCCTGCGTTTCCTCAGGGGTGGGAGTGTGCTCATCGTCGCCAGCGGAGGACACTCGAACCTTCTGCAGCGCGGCGATATGCTCCGCTTGCTCCTCCCGTTCACGGCGGCGCTCGCGGATCTCCGCGTACACGAACCACACCACGGCGGCTGGGGCAGCGATGCCGAAGAAGATCCACTGGATGCCATAGGAGAGGTACGGGCCGGACTCCAAGCTCGGCAACGGGATGTTTCTAAGGCCACCGGGCTGGTCGGAGTCGATGAGGACATAGTCCGGGTTTACTTCCTGGCCCGTCAGTTCGGTGAAGAGCTCGGAGTTGATGCCGTAAACCTGCGCCGGGTCACCCTCGATGGGGGCACGCTCTGGCATCATCTCGTCCTTGCGAGTGAAGCCCTGGATGGTCACCTGGCCGGAAGGCGCCGCGTCGTAATCCGGTACGTTGCCGTCTACTGGGTGCTCCCAGCCGCGGTTAACGAGGAAGACCGAGCCGTCAGTGGTCTCAAACGCGGTGAGGGCCTGCATGGCAGGGGACTGGTCCACTGGCCGGTTACGCAGGATTACCTCGTCCTCCGGCAGGTAATTTCCGGTGAGCGTGACTCGGCGCCACTCGTCTCCTGGGTCGACGGTCCCGTCGGCGTTGTAGATCGACGAGGCCGGCACGGGGTCTTCCTCGAAGGCGACGCGGAGCTGATCATTCCGGTTCTGCGTGGCCTCGTTCTTGCCCAACTGCCACGGAGCGAGCACGGTGAACGCGAAGTACGCGAAGATCAGGGCGAAGACGGCTGTCAGGACCCACCCAGGGGTCAGGAACTGGCGGATTCGGCTACTCACATCCCTCACCATACTTCCGAGGGCCCTAGGTCCTGTAAGTACGTTTCATCACGGCTCTGGCGTAGAGTCTTCGCGAGGTGAAACAGTCACCGTCCACGGACCGCTCAGACAGCGGTCACCGAGACACGGAGGAACGTCAGTGCCCGAACAGCCCACGGTCACCGAGTCGCGTCAGCGGCGGGTGATGCGGCAGTTCATTCAGTTTGGCATGGTCGGCATGACCGGTGTCGCCGTGAACCTGATTGCCGTGATCGTGTTCCGCAAGATCGGTGTCGCGATGGACATCAACGAGTACGACGCGGCGATGAACCTCTTCGGCACTCGCTGGAACATTCGCTGGACGCATGTCTACGCGACGATGGCATTCCTGGTCGCGAACATTTGGAACTTCCAGCTCAATAGGTCCTGGACGTTCCGGGTGAAGAACCGGCCGAACTGGTTCAAGCAGTTCTTCCCCTTCCTGTTGGCAGGCCTGAGCGGTCTGGTGGTCAACCTGATCACCATTACTGCGCTGACGAACCCGACCTCCCCCTTCGCGCTTCCCTCGGAGATCTTCGACGATTCTTCCGGCCTGCGGAACCGTTTCTACTGGGCGAACCTCATCGGCGTGTTGCTCGGTACTCCGGCGAACTTCCTCATCAACAAGATCTGGACGTTCCGCCTGCGCGGCATAACTCCGTCGAAGCCAGTGGAACTGCTGTCGACGGACGACGTCGCCGGTAATCAGCCCTAACGGCCCGACAGATCCTTCAGTAGCGTCCGAGTCCACTCGACCAGGCCCGGGGTTGCGGCCTCGATCTCAGCGCGGGTGCGAGTAAACGCATCGTGCGGTCCGTAGTACGGATCATCCACCACGGCGCCGGCCTCTGAATTCGGGTCGAAGGACCGCATCAAGCGGATTCTTTCCTTCGGGATGCCCGCAACTCGCAGTTCGTTCAGGTGACCCTTGTCCATCGCGATGTAGAGGCTTGCGTCCGCATGCTCCTCGCCGAGCTGCGCCGCGGTGTGGTCCGGGTCGTATCCGGCCGCGAGAAGTTCAGCTCGCGCCCTATCGTCGGCGGGTTCACCGACGTGCCAGCCGCCGATGCCGCAGGAGCGAACCAGTACGTCGTCAAGCAATCCAGCATCGTCAAGTGCCTCGCGGACGATGATTTCTGCCATCGGCGACCGACAAATATTGCCGGTGCACACGAAAACGAGGTAGACGGACTGGGTGCGGGTGGTGGGTGTCATGGCGCCAACAATAGCTGCTGCACCACGCTGTCCAGTTCGTCTGGCGACAGTGCGACGGCGTCCGCCTGGTCCCACTCTTCGGCCGTCCCGTATCCCCACGCCGCGGCGACGCAGCGTATGCCGAAGACGTGTGCTCCGGCGATGTCGTGGGAGCGGTCGCCAATCATGATGACGTTGTGCAGGGCATCAGCAGAACCGCTTCCCGACGTTTCCCCCGGCTCATACCCCTGCAACCTTTCTGCAGGGAGTCCGAGCTCCCCAAGGGTGTATTCAATGACGTCGTCCTTAGCCCGCCGAGCACCGTCGTCAGAGGCGGAACCAATGACCTCGAAGAGGTCGAGGATGCCAAATAACTCGAGGGTTTTGCGGGTGTAGCGGTGGCCTTTGGAGGTGGCCGTCGCTAAGCGAATGCCATCATTGCGCCACTTCTTGAGTAGTCCCGGCCAGCCGTCGTACATGTGGGTGACGGACCAGCCGCCAGCCTCCTGGTGCGCGCGGTAGGCGGCGAGGGTCTCTAATTGCTGCTCGTCGTCTAGGCCGATGCGCTCGAGGGTCTCCAGCAGGGGAGGCCCAGCGATAGTGGACATAAATGCCTCGTCGGGAATCGGATGTCCGGTGGAGGTGAGTGCATCCCGCAGGCCCGCCTGAATTCCAGGAAGTGACGCGGAGAGGGTTCCATCGACGTCAATGAGAATCGTTGGCTGGGTGGTGGTCTCGGAGGTGCTCATGGTGCCAGTATGCAGCCGGGCTACCATCGACCGCATGCCTGCACCCGATCCGCTCCGCTACCACGGTGATTCCGCCGCCAGAGGCGCCCGGATCGACTTCGCAGTGAACGTACGCGGTTCCGCACCACAGTGGTTGACTGCGGGCCTCCGGAAGGCTGTCGATGAATTGGCTGCCTATCCGGACCCGGGCCTGGATCGCGAGGTGCGGGAAGCGCTCGGTGCCCGCCATGGCCGGCCTGCCGACGAGGTGCTTCTGCTGAACGGCGTCGCGGAGGGTTTTGCTCTGCTGCCGCACCTGAGTTCTTCTGCGACGGTGGTGTGCCCGCAATTCACCGAACCGGAGGCAGCCTTCGCAGCCGCTGGCGTATCGGTTCACCGGGCGATCTGCCCAGAACCATGGGATCTGCCAGAGCTGGCGCCGAACACTGATGTGGCAGTAGTTGGCAATCCCACCAACCCGACGTCCCGTATTCATTCCCAGAGCGAGATCCTAAACCTCGCAGATCACTGCCTCCTATTGGTCGTCGATGAGGCCTTCATGGACGTGATCCATCCGCTGGATTTCCCAGATGGACAGGATCCCTCAGTTGCCTCGGTCCGGGATGATCGCCTCATCGTGTTTCGCAGCCTAACTAAAACATGGGCGTTGGCTGGACTGCGCTGTGGATATGCACTTGGCTCGGCCGAGGTCCTGGCTGCGATGGCGGCCCGCAGACCAGCCTGGCCTCTGGGGACTCTGCAACTGCGGGCCATGCAGTTGGTCGCCGAACACGGGGACCTTGGTCAATTACAGGAGCAGATCCGCGCTGAACGGCAGGCGATGGCAGGTTTGCTCACCGACGCAGAATGGATGGTGGCCCCAGGGGGCGCGCCATTCATTCTGGCCCGGCCACCGGTGGATGACATCGATGCCGCTCGAGACCGCCTCGCCACCCGCGGAATCGCCGTCCGCAGGTGCGACACCTTCCCCGGACTGGACCCCACGTGGTGGCGCCTAGCGGTGCGCGGAACCGATGAGGTGGGCACACTGGTATCTGAACTAAGGAGCATGCAATGAGCAACACGATCGTCACAGTCGCCGACGTACGGCACACCATGGACCGCGCCTACCCGCCGCATCTGGCGGAAAGCTGGGACAAGGTCGGGCTGATCTGTGGCGATCCGGAGGCGGCAGTTTCGAAGATCGTCCTGGCTCTGGAATGCACAGACTCGGTCGTCGAAGCAGCAATAGAGGCCTCTGCCGACATGATCGTGGTGCACCACCCCTTGCTGATGCGCGGAGTTAGCTCTGTTGCCGCGGACACCCCGAAAGGTCGGATCATCCACCGGCTGATCCGGGAGGGAATCGCACTTTTTGCTGCACACACGAACGCTGACTCCGCACGCCCGGGAGTTAACGATGTCCTGGCAGAACTCCTTGGAGTCACCGCCGGACCTGCACTAGACCCCAAGACCGCCCCGGGGATGGATCTGTGGGTGGTGAAGGTGCCTGGTGCAGAGGTGGACGTCGTGAAGCAAGCTCTTTTCGCCGCAGGCGCAGGCGAACTCGGTGACTACGGTGAGTGTTCCTTCGACAGCGACGGCCGGGGCCAATTCCGACCCACCGCCGCCGCGAATCCACACCTGGGCACCGCCGGAGAACTGGAGAGGGTTGAGGAAACCAAGCTGGAGATTGTCGCTCCGCGGCCGCTGCGCTCGAAAATCCTCACGGCATTGCACCAGGCGCATCCATATGAAGAACCAGCCTTCGACATCATCGAATCCCAGGCGCCGACCATCGCCCCGGAAGAGACTCTTGGCATCGGCCGGGTAGGAGACCTGGACGAGCCAATGCCGTTCCGCGACTTTGTCCGACGTGTCGCCGACCGCCTGCCGGCAACCGCTTGGGGAGTGCGCGGTGCGGGCGATCCGGAGAGGATGATTTCGCGGGTTGCGGTGGCCTCCGGAAGCGGGGATTCGTTCCTGGATACAGTCACAAAACTCGGCGTCGACGCGTTCGTAAGCTCCGACCTGCGGCACCACCCAGTCGATGAGGCTCTGCGCGCTGGCGCACCCTGCATCGTCGACACGGCACACTGGGCCAGCGAGTTTCCGTGGTGCGCCTCCTGCGCCGATATGCTGGGCAAAGAACTCGGGGTGGAAACGGACGTTATCAACATCCGCACAGACCCCTGGACCGTCGCATTCCCGAACAAGGAGAACTCATGAGGATTGACCCGACCACCCAGGCCCAGTTACTGGAATTGTCGGAAATCCGGACGGGAATCGACGTGAACAAGGCACGCCGCGAATCCCTTCCCGAACGTGCCGAACTGACCCGCCTCGTCAGCGATGCCTCCCAGAGCCGCACCGAGACCGCGCGCTCGCGCTTGGCATCACGCGATATGGAGTCAGACGTCCGCAAGCTCGAAGCTGACCTAGAGAAGCTCCGTCGCCGCGAAGCTGATGACCGCCAGACCCTTGGCGTGGTCGCAGATCCCTCGCGACGCAAGGACCTGGAGCACGACCTGCGTTCCACTCAGCGTCGCCGCGAACTGCTGCAAGAGGAACTGTCCGAGGTCCGCCAGAAGCGTGAGGCGTACGCCGCCAACGCAGGCGATGCCGTCACCCGCGCAGAAGACGCTGTCGCTGCGGCGCGCCGGGCACTGGAGTCCGCGGAGGAGCCGCTGCTGAACGACGACGTGCGCCTGCACAAGGAACTCGAGATCCTCCGCGGAAAGATCGAAGCCGAGGTGCTGCGCAAGTTCGACCGCCTGGAAAGCGACATCGGAGTGGCCGTCGCTCGCATCGACGGACGGACCTGCCAGAGCTGCTTCATGGAGCTCGATGCCCCCACCCTGGACACCTTCACCGCTTTGCCCGCGGATGAAGTGACCCGATGCCCCGAGTGCGGCGCCTACCTGGTTCGCCCGAAGACGCTGGCAGCGTCGAAGAAGTACTGAGGCCGGCGCATGAGCAGGGACACGGCACCAGGGTGGACCGGCGCAGTGGGAGCACCCACCCGACTGGTGCTGCTGCGGCACGGTCAGACGCCGATGAGCGTTGACCGGCGCTACTCCGGCAGCACTTCGAACCCTGGATTGACCGACTTTGGCCGCCAGCAAGCGTTCCTCGCGGCGCACCGGCTGGCAGTCTCAGGCTGGGATTTCGACGCCATCGTCTCTTCCCCGCAGACCCGTGCCCTGCAGACCGCCGCCTACGCCGCCGACGAACTGGGCCTCGACATCGAAATCGACGAGGACCTCCGCGAGACCGACTTCGGTGAATGGGAAGGCCTGACCTTCTCCGAGGCCTACGAACGAGACCGGGATACCCACTCCGCTTGGCTGAAAGACCCGCACCGGTGTCCGCCCGGGGGAGAAGCCTTCGCCTCTGTAGATTCTCGAGTTTCCGGAGTCCGCCAGCGCGTCACCGAGAAGTACGGCGAGTCCACAATCCTCGTCGTCAGCCACGTCACTCCGGTCAAATCCCTTCTGCGCCAGGGCCTTGGTGTTGGCTTCGAACTATTCACCAGGCTGCACCTGGATCTGGCCTCACTGTCGGTTTCCGAGTTCTACGCAGACGGTCCCACGTCGGTGACTCTCGTCAATGACACGATGCACCTGCGCTAGTTCGCCTGCGGTACGCTGACTTCCTGTGAGCGAGTCGGCTGGATGACCGCGGCACGGGGACCAGCGTCCATCGCCAGGCCCGGCGCCGAGGAAAGTCCGGACTCCAGAGGGCACGGTGGTTGTTAACGGCAACCTGGGGCGACCCACGGGACAGTGCCACAGAAAATAAACCGCCTGGTTTCGGCTAGGTAAGGGTGAAACGGTGCGGTAAGAGCGCACCAGCACCCCAGGTGACTGGGGTGGCTCGGTAAACCCCACCGGGAGCAAGGCAAGAGGGCGCACCATGGTTTCGGCCAGGGTGTGCCTGCTCGGACGTTCGAGGGCTGCCCGCCCGAGTTCGAGGGTTAGCTGCTTCAGGCACCCAGCAATGGTGTGTCGAGATGGATGGTCATCGCCGGCATTCTTCGAAAGGAGAACGTCGGAACAGAATCCGGCTCATACGCCGACTCGTTCACTTATTCTTTTGTCCATGAAGATTCCTAACTTCGGCGGTTTTGGACGCACACGACAGTCAGCGATCTATACGGATGGCGTCTCCGGGCGTAGCCCTAAGGTCCCCACCGACTTTCCGTCGTTGGAAAAAGCAGCCCGCAAGGCGATGAGCCCTCGGGGCTGGGCTTATGTCGCCGGTGGCGCTGGCGCAGGCGACACAATGGATGCGAACCGCGAGGCGTTCCGCCGGTGGCGGATCGTTCCCCGCATGCTTAACGACGTCTCCGATCGCACCCTCTCCACCACCCTTTTCGGACGTGAGCTTCCTGCTCCGTTCCTTTTCGCGCCGGTTGGCGCATCCGAGTTGGCTCATCCTTCAGGGGATATCGGTGTGGCCAAGGCCGCCGCTGACCTGGGGCTTCCGTACATCTTTTCAAATCAGGGGTGCTCTCCAATGGAGGAGACCGCCGCGGTGATGGGGGATAGCCCTCGGTGGTTTCAGCTCTATTGGAGCACCGATGACGAGCTCGTCGACAGCCTGCTCCGCCGCGCAGAAGCGATCGGTGCGGACGCGGTGGTCGTCACCGTCGACACGACGATGCTTGGCTGGCGTCCCGAAGACCTCAATATTGGGTCGCTGCCGTTCTCTCGAGCCCAGGGAATCGCGCAGTACACCTCGGACGGACGGTTCCGTGAGATGGTCCGTGAGCGGATCGGAGCCGCCGGTTCAGTAGATGGCGACAATGATGCCAACTCCTCTAACGTTCGCCCCACCATTAGTGCCCTGAAGACGCTCTTCTCTATCGCAAAGCGGTATCCAGGCCCGTTCCTGAAAAACCTCACCGCACCGGAGCCTCGGGCTGGTGTGGAAACCTTCCTCAACACCTACTCCCGACCTTCCCTCAACTGGGAGGATCTGGCGACCATCAAATCCAAGACATCGCTTCCAGTGCTGGTGAAAGGGATTTTGCATCCCGACGACGCCGCCAAGGCACTCGAGATCGGCCTCGACGGGATCATCGTTTCCAACCACGGAGGCCGCCAGGTCGATAACACGATCAGCGCCTTGGACGCATTGACCACCATCGTCCCTGTCGTCGATGGCGAGGTCCCTGTGATTTTCGATAGCGGTATCCGTTCAGGTTCTGACGCCTTCATAGCGCTAGCGCTGGGTGCCGACGCTGTGACCGTCGGGAGGCCTCATCTCTACGGCCTTGCCATTGACGGCTGGGAAGGCGCCCGCGACGCCGTCGCCAACATCGTCGCTGAACTGGACCTCACCGTGGGCCTGTCCGGGTATTCCTCTGTGTCCGATGTGGGCCCGGACGCACTCAACCGGAGCTAACCCCGCCCAACTTCCATCAACCGCAACAATTTTCGAAGTTTTTCACTGTAGGGGTTGCTGACCTGCGCGGATGTGTCTAGTGTCGAACGTGTAATCGGATCGGCCGATGGGGTGGTCGGTCCGGGATCAGCGCACGTCAGTCCAGGGGGACTCTGATGGACCCGACACGACCGCCGACCCACGAACCACCATTCGACCGAACCGATCCACAGTGCCCTTTCGCAGCGTCGATCCGTCCCGGCGCCAAACTCTTCACTCACGAAAAGCCGGGGGATTCACAGGCGGAGGGCTCCATCATCGTGAACCGGGCTCAGATCCGACAGAGCATGATGTGCCGGTGCAACGGCATCGAGGATGCTCATGCGCATTCGGAATCCACCGGCATTCGTATTGGCGCCACTGCTGGACGCGCCACCCGGCTCACGTACATCTTCCTGACTCTTCAGGCTTTACCTCGTTTGGCCTTCGTTCTCGACCACCGCGCACACCTGCGACTGGAGCACCTCCACGTCCTTGCCGAAGCGATCACGCCCCTCTTAGAAGCCGAGTTCGCTGGCGGCGAGGAAACTCCTGAACTCCTGGAGGCTCTCGAGCCTCAGATTCTGAGGGCCATCCTGCCGAGGATCGACAACCAGAGGATGATCAGCGACCGGCTCTTGCGAAAGCGCCTCCAGCAAATCATCGAAGATGCCCATGAATTGCTACGTCCGATCGACCCGGGTGCGGAGAGCAAACCACCTGACCGCCTGGAGTTGTCCGATGACGGCCACAAGACCGGCTACATCAGTGGATATATGGACCGTTCCAAACTGGCTGAGATCTCCGTCGCAGTCTCCGAGGTGGCACGCAAAGAGGACTGCACAGACTCGGAGGCTTTACTCAGGCTGGTTCGCGGCTCCACTACTGCAGAGGTCACCCTCAACCTGTACTGCCACCTCAACGGTGGGCCGATCTGGTCTACTGAGACCGGCTGGTTGGAGGGCACCGCTGCGCAATCTTGGTTGGATCGGGTAGACAACATCCGGATCGTCGCAGACAGCGCCACCGAGGGGTACCGGCCTACTGCGGCTCAGACGGCGTTCGTTGTCGGACGAGATGGCACCTGCATGTTCCCCGGCTGCGACATCCCGGCTAACCGTTGCCAGCTCGACCACATCAGCCCGTACGACCACGATGACCCCAGTTCCGGCGGCCCCACTGACACCGAAAATCTCCACGCTTTGTGTCAACGCCACCACAATTTGAAGACGGACAAGCACTTTGACGTAATGAGATTCTCCGACGGAACTGAATACTGGACCTGCACCAATACCGGGACCACCACTTACTCCGCGTCCACGGGACCGGCTTCCGGACCCGGCCGAGTCAGCGTGTCGGGGAGACTGCGCCGGAAGTTCCGGACCGTCCGAGACCACAATCAGTCCAGACGGAAACCAGCCGGCGATGATGATCACCGAGGCCCGCCTGGGGAAGATGATCAGACCGGGACGGAAGGCACGGGTGATGGGGAGGGCTCGAAGTGAGCGTTAGCTCCCGCCAAACTCCACGATTCGACCGGAGTTGGTACCGGAGGCGCGGATGACATCAGCGCCGGCCGCGTGCAGTGCGGTGGCAACCTCTTCCGCAGACTCGACCGGTGCCCATGTCACGAGGGCTGCCCCGTGTCCGCTGACGGGTCGGCAGGCAGCGCCTGCGTTGAGGGCCGTAGAGTAGATGCGACCGATGGTGGTGTCCGGAGACGGTGCCAATCCGCTGAGGTTCACGTCCGTCTTGATGCAGGCCAGTGCTGCGGGCACATTGCCGTGTTTGATGTGCCCTGCCAGAGCATGCGCTCGGTCGGACGATGCTGAGGTTTCTTCCATCCAGCTCTCGGCGCGGTTCTCGGTGGGCAGGTCATCTTCTGATCCGACGTCGTGGCGTGCGCGGACCCATTCCAGGACGCGAGTTTCAGAGTCGGGGAGCTCAGCGAGCGTCGGGACACCGAAGGCACGGCAGGCGTCGGTGAAGAATTCCGGACGGTCGCTGCGGGCACGCGATCCGATCGTGTCTGGGGAGGAGGCAATGAGGAGCGACATGGAGTCTGGCCGTTCCATCTGCGTCACAGCGCCGTCCGCGTGATTGCAGACGAGGATGCTGTCCGGCTGAGAACGCAGAGCGGTGGTGAAGGGGTGGATGGGGGTTTCGTATCCGAGGTGTCGGGACGAGACCTCATGCAGTGTCGAGGCGAGTTTCGCACGGGTCGGGGTGTCATCCCGGTCGCCCCACACCGCATTCGCAGCCAGGGCAACTGCACATTCAATGGAGGAGAAGGCGCCAAGACCGCGGTTCTCTGGAACATCGGTATCGACGGTCACTGTCATGCCGATGTCGTTGACCGGAATCTGGTGCGTGTTGTGCTGCAGAGCATTCACTGCCAGTGCAACTGCCTCCACGACCCAAGGCAGGTCGTCCGGGACGCTGTCTGGAAGCGGCGTGCTGAAGGTGTCGCCGCGGTAGTTGACCGTGAGTTCACCGGAAGTATCCGGGTTCAGCGCAACGGCGGCGTAAACGGGAAGTGCGGAGGTAATGAGCATGCCGCCGGCCCGAGTACACGGATCGCCGAGAATCTCGACACTTCCGGGAGCCTGGGCGAAAACGGTGCCGGTGGGTGCCTGTCCCTCTGCTTCGACTGCGTTTCGTACACGGTCGAGAGCGGTGGTGCCGGTCATCGAGGTCCTTTCGTCACGGGTTCCCTGTGGGGGATCGTTCCGGGAAATGGTAGCCCCCGGCGGGTGGAGCGGGGACGTGGGGAGGGGTGCTGGGACATAATGGCGGTAGCGCGGTTTACCGTGACATTTTTCCATACTTCGTAACACCCCGACGGGAGATTTCGATGAGCAGCGACAAGTGGTATTACGACTCCAAGACTGGCGAGGTCAGCCTCGGAAAGGCGAGCTCGTGGGATAACCGCATGGGACCGTATGACTCAGAGGCGGAGGCGCGAGAGGCACTTACGAGGGCCGCTGCGCGCAATGAGCAGGCCGACAACTGGGACGAGGATGACGATTGGGCGGAGCCGGACACCCGCTAGTTGGTGAACGCCCCGCCCTTCAAAAGTCGGTCGATGGACCAGTTTCCTGGTCCGTAGGCTGCCAGTAGCAGTGCGCCGGCAGCGATGACGATGACCAGTTCTGCTCCGCCGTCGCCGATGAAAAGGGTTCGAGCGTCGCCGTGCGCAAAAATGGCGGCGCCGAGCATCAGGATCGTCACCAGGACTCCAGCGATGAAAATGAATGCTCCGGCGATGAGGAGTAGCCCGCCGAAGAGCTCGACACTGGCAGCGAATACTGCCGCGACCCGCGGAAGCGGAATGCCCATTCCTTGGAAGGAGTAGGCAGTGCCCCCGATGCCCCACTGGAAGAACTTCTGCAGTCCATGGGCGACGAGGATCGCCCCGAGCAAAATACGGGCGATGGCGACCAGCGCATCTTGATAGATGGGAGAGATAGTCGGCACAAGGCGGTTCATGGTTTCGCGGGTCCTAGGGTTCGATGTGCGCGCCCGGGCACGTCACCCGAGGTCGTTCTTCCGGATCATCGTGGCATATTCGGATTCGATTGAGGCAAAAAGTTCGTCGTAGTCCTGAAGTGCGGTGTGTCCATCGAGGTATTCGATCTGGAATAGCACTCCGTAGCCGAAGGTGTCGTGGCCCTTTTGGTGCGCGAACGCAGCCTTTCGCTGCAGTACCTCGCGCGCCGTGACGGTGTCCTGGAAGTCGCCAAGTGCGGACTGCAGTTTTTTGCAGGCCTTGATGAGCTTCTTCGTGTTCAGTCCAGCAGACTGGGCCGCTTCAGCGGAATATCGCAGCTTCTTCGCCGCCTTGCGCACGGAGTGGAAGCGGTTTTCGCGATCGACCAGAGGCAGTGACGTGTCCTCGCGGCCCTTCACCGCCTTGCGGTGCTTCTTTCGCAGGTCACGGTAGGCAGTGGCCAGGTGTTCGGAGAGGATCTCAGAAGTGCCTCGCTTCCCGACGTCCCCCTCTTCATTCTCCTCCGCCTCCACTCGGGGAGAAACAACGGGAGGTTCCAACAGCAGGTTATCGAGGGAGTCCAGCAGCGCGAGGTAGCGCTCGGAATCGAGGGCGAGAACGACATTCCGATGTGCCCGCTTGTATTCGATAGTCATGGTGTCGGTGAGGTCGGCGCGGGTGGCGTCGGGAAGCACGTATGTTTCGTCGCGGTCGAGAAGCGCGAGGAAGCGCGCGGCGACGACCTCTGCATCACGGGCGATCCCCAGGATCGATGCGAGTGCCTTCAGCTCCTTTTCCACTCGCTCATATTCGTCACCGCCGAGGATGCCCTCGAAGGTCTGCAGATGGGAGCGCAGTTCGCGGGTAGCGACGCGCATCTGGTGGATCGAATCCTCCTCATCGCGGCGCACTGCCGGGTCCATCTGGAGCAGGCGGTCGCGATTGGCGGTGAGGGCGTCAACGACGGTGCGAGCGGCAGTGCCCTTGGCGGGGCGCTCGGGGGTGTCCGGGAGCGGGACGTTGTCTACCGAATCGCCGAGGGCAGTGCGGAGCTTCGACGGGCTGTCGGAGTCGTCTGCTCCGGCGGCGAGGAGCATCGAGTGGGCGTGGCGCATGAGAACTGCGGCGCGGGGAGTTCCCGGAAGGCCCTGGGCGAGTTCGAGTTCCCACTCTCGCCACTCGGTGACTTCGCCTCCAGGTAGGAGGGACATCGCGGTGACATGGTCATCGCAGAATTCAGCGACCGGTGCACCGGTAGCGTCTCGGAGGATCTGCTGTTCGCGGCGATTATCCACCTGGGCGATGGGCTTGAGAGGGAGGTCGCGGATCAAGGCGCGCACTGGGCCGAGGATCTCGGCGGGGGCTGCGGCACCCTCCTCACCGAGCGGCGCACCATATTCGATGCGGCCGTGCTCAGCGGGAGTCTTCAAGTGCCAGCCGGCATCGGCGCCACCGGTGCGGCGACGAAGAGTCAGCTTGTTGCGGGTAAGCCGGAGATCCTCGGTGTCGTAGTAAACGGCAGAGAGATTGATGGTCTCCACCGGGTCCACGGTGGCCACCTCTGCGAGAGAGATCAGGGCAGGTACAGCAGTATCGGGATCAACGGTGAACTTGGCCTCGACCTCGAGGTTTTCGGTGGTGCTCATGATCCCGGATTCTACTGCCGCGCACCCGATCCGGCTGAGCGTTTACCCCGAGAAGATGTGGTTCTGGGTGGGGAAGGTGCCGTTCTCGACGGCCTCGCGGTACGCACGAGCGCCGTCAGTCATGGCGGCGCCGACTTCAGCGAAGACGTGGGAGAAGCTTGGGCGGCGGCCGTCCTGGGGGTGGGCGACCATGTCGTGCCAGACGAGCACCTGCGCGTCGGTGTCCGGACCAGCACCGATGCCGACGGTAGGGATCGCCAGCTCCTTCGTTACCTGGGCAGCCAGGTCGCCGGGAACCATTTCCAGGACGACGGCTGCGGCGCCGGCTTCCTGGACGGCGAGGGCGTCGGCACGCAGTTGGTCAGCTCCATCACCGCGGCCTTGGACGCGGTATCCGCCAAGGCTGTTGACCGACTGGGGGGTAAACCCGATGTGGGCGCACACTGGGATACCTGCGTCGACGAGAGCGCGGATCCGCGGGGCGATGCGCACGCCGCCCTCGATCTTGACCATGTGGGCGCCGGTCTCGCGCATCATGCGGGCGGAGTTAAGGATGGCCTGCTCATCGGATGCCTCGTAGGAACCGAACGTAAGGTCGGCGATGACAAGGGCGTTTCCTGCTCCGCGAACGACGCCTCGGGCCAGCGGGATCAGCTCGTCGAGCGGCATCTCGGTGGTGGTGTTGTACCCGTACATGACGTTTGCGGCGGAATCACCAACCAACATCACCTCGACTCCGGCGTCGGCGAAAGCGCGGGCGGTGGAGTAGTCGTAGGCGGTGAGCATTGCCCATTTGCGACCTTCCGTCTTCCAGCGGGCGAGGTCATGGATCCGGATCTGCTTCTGACTCATGCGGGGAAGTTTGCCACGGCTACACCGGCGGCGAGGGAATAGGTGCGGAATCAACTTCGGAAACCAGTATCGTCGGACGGTATGAACCGCCAACAGGAATTTGTCCTCCGCACCATCGAAGACCGCGACATCCGCTTCATCCGGTTGTGGTTCACCGACATCCTCGGGTACCTCAAATCCGTTGCGGTGGCACCGGCGGAACTAGAAGGAGCCTTTGAGGAGGGTATTGGTTTCGACGGATCCGCCATTGAAGGCTTCTCTCGAATGTCCGAGGCGGACACCATCGCACGTCCGGACCCCTCCACCTTCCAGGTGCTCCCGTGGCAGCACGACGACGACATGAGCTCTGCGCGCATGTTTTGCGACATCTCCATGCCGGACGGGCAGCCGAACTGGGCGGACCCGCGCCATGTGCTGCGCCGACAGATCCAGGCTGCGAAGGACCTCGGCTTCACCCCGTTTGTCCATCCGGAGATCGAGTTCTTCCTCGTGGAATCACTGGACACAGATGGCAAGCCGCCGACACCCACCGATCACGGTGGCTACTTCGATCAGGCGGTGCATGACAAGGCGCCGCATTTCCGTCGTCACGCCATCAATGCATTAGAGGCAATGGGTATCCAGGTGGAGTACTCCCACCACGAGGGCGCGCCGGGCCAGCAGGAAATTGACCTGCGATTCGCTGATGCTCTGACGATGGCGGACGCCGTGATGACGATGCGTTACGTGACCAAGAAGGTCGCCATCGAGGAAGGCGTGCGGGCGACGTTTATGCCGAAGCCGTACCACGACCAGCCCGGCTCAGCGATGCACACGCACATCTCGCTGTTTGAAGGTGACGACAATGCTTTCCATGATCCGGACGATGAATTCCAGCTGTCGGACACGGCGCGTCGCTTCATTGCTGGTGTGCTGACCCATGCTCCGGAGATCTCTGCCGTGACGAACCAGTGGGTGAACTCCTACAAGCGCATCGTCTTTGGAGCTGAGGCTCCCACGGCCGCAACCTGGGGCATGGCGAACCGCTCGGCCCTTGTTCGAGTGCCGATGTACTCACCGGGCAAGTCTCGCTCGCGCCGGGTTGAGATCCGCTCTGTGGACAGCGCCTGCAACCCGTACCTGGCTTACTCGGTGATTCTGGCCGCGGGTTTGAAGGGCATCACTGAAGGTTATGAATTGCCTCCGCAGGCTGAGGACAACATCTCGGAGATGACGCGAAGGGAACGTCGGGCGCTGGGATATCGGGACCTGCCGACATCCCTGGAGACCGCCCTTAAGGAAATGGAGCGTTCCGACCTGATGGCGGAGACCCTCGGCGAGCACGTCTTTGAGTTCTTCCTGCGCAATAAGTGGGCGGAATGGCGGGACTACCAGAGCCAGGTCACTTCCTGGGAACTGCGCACGAACCTCGACTACTAGATCCCGCCTGAGCCTGAGAGAGTCCGATGACTAATCATCCGCGTACGTCCCGAAATGTCCTCCCGCGACCCGCGGCCCTTGGGCTGGAAAGTGGTGACCGCACCAAGTCCGACCTCGACGAACTGGGTTGGTATAACGAGGACTCGCTGGAGCTGCTTTGGGGGCTGGCTGGAGCTGGTGATCCGGACCTTGCTCTGTCGTCGATGGTGCGGCTGAAGCAGACATTGGAGGAAGGCGTCGCTGCGGGGGACGTGCCTGAATGGTCTCAGTGGCAGTCATTGGATGCGGCGATGCGGCAGACCGTGGCGATCCGGACCCGAATGTTTGCATTGTTCGGTGGCTCCTCGGCGCTAGCGGATCACATGATCGCCAACCCTTCGACATGGTCGCTGCTCACCGCTGAACTGCCGACCAAGGCCGACATGTTCCGAGAAATGCTCACCTCGGTGGAGGCAGTACCTGAGACTCCAGTGCTTACCGATGAGGAGTCGCTCGAGGAACTGGCGGAGGTAGACGCGAAACCGTTGCCAAAGTCGTCGCCGGAATTGGAGGGACCAGGCCTGTACCGGGCTGGCCTCACCGGCACGGATGCGGATCGAGCGCTCAAGCGCTCTTATCGAAACCTCATCATGCGGATCGCGGCAGCCGACTTGGCGGGAACTTACCCCAGGGGACCGCGTCGACCAGGCCAGCCGCCGGTGCCGTTCACTGAGGTCACTGAGCTTTTGGCGCACCTCGCAGATGCAGCCTTGACCGCCGCACTGGCAGTGGCCGTCGCGCAGACGTACTCGAACAAGCCGGTGGATTCGCGGCTGTCGGTAGTCGCGATGGGCAAGTGCGGTGCTCAGGAGCTCAACTACATCTCTGACGTCGATGTCATCTTCGTCGCCGAGCCCGCCACTGCTCGGGCAACTCGACTGGCTGGTGATTTCATCCAGGTCGGATCCCGATGCTTCTTCGAGGTCGATGCGGCACTGCGTCCGGAGGGCAAGTCCGGAGCTCTGGTGCGCACCCTTGATTCCCATGTTGCGTATTACAAGCGGTGGGCAAACACCTGGGAGTTCCAGGCTCTGCTGAAGGCCCGGCCGATGACCGGTGACATGGATCTGGGCCAGGCGTACCTGGATGCTTTGACGCCGATGGTGTGGGAGGCATCCAAGCGCGATTCCTTCGTCGAAGACGTTCAGGCCATGCGGGTCAGAGTCATCGAGAACGTCCCTGACGAGTTGCGCGATCGCGAGTTGAAACTCGGTCGAGGTGGTCTTCGCGACGTCGAATTCGCCGTGCAGCTCCTGCAGATGGTCCACGGGCGGTACGACGAAAAACTGCGCCGCAGGTCCACTGTCGCTGCGCTGGAGGCGTTGATTGAGGAGGGGTACGTCGGGCGCGAAGACGGTGCCTCGATGATCGACAGCTACGAGTTCATGCGCCTGCTCGAGCACCGCTTGCAGCTGGAGAAGATGCGCCGCACGCACATGCTGCCGGAGGATGATGACGAGCAGGCACTGCGGTGGCTGTCGCGTGCTTCAGGAATCATCGCGCGCGACTCGGAGACATCTGTCGTTGCGCTGAAACGCGACGTGCGCAGCGCAGCCCGGCAGATCCGCAGCCTGCACAACAAGCTCTTCTACCGTCCGCTGTTGAACTCGGTGGTGGAGCAGGACATCGGGACGCTGCAGCTCTCGGCAGACGCGGCGAAGCGCCAGCTGGCAGCCCTGGGATACATGGCGCCGAACCGCGCCTTCGAGCATCTGTCGGCCCTGGCCGCAGGTGGCTCCCGCAAAGCACGGATCCAAGCACTGCTGCTCCCGACGCTCCTAGAGTGGCTCTCCGAAACCGCAGATCCGGACGCCGGCCTGTTGAACTACCGCAAACTCTCCGAGGAACTGAAAGATCGCTCCTGGTATTTGAGGATGTTGCGGGATGAGGGAATCGTCGGGAAGCGATTGATGCACATCCTGGGAACCTCACCGTACGTCTCGGGTTTGATGCTTACCGCGCCGGATTCGGTGCGGCTGCTCAGCGACGGCGGCAGTGGGCCGAAGCTGCTGGAAGCGGATCCGCGGACGGTCCACCGTTCGCTGGTGTCTGCAGCGAAGCGTTACGACGACCCCGACCGCGCTATCACCGTCGCCCGCTCTCTGCGCCGCGTGGAGTTGGCGAGGATTGCGTCCGCGGACATGCTCGGCATGTTGACCGTGGAGCAAGTGTGCGACGGGCTGTCCGAGGTCTGGGATGCAGTGTTGGAAGCTGCCCTTGCCGCCGAGATCCGCGCCTGGTCGGTAGAGCATCCGGATGAGAAGATCCCGGCGTCGATCTCAGTGATTGGCATGGGTCGACTCGGTGGCGCCGAGTTGGGATACGGCTCCGATGCCGACGTGATGTTTGTGTGTGAGCCGACTATCGGACCAGATGGCGAGCCCTTCAACGACAACACGGCAGTGCGCTGGGCGATCGGGGTGTGTGACCGATTGCGTCGTCGGCTGGCCAAGCCGAGCCAGGACCCGCCGTTGGAAGTGGATCTCAACCTGCGTCCGGAAGGACGATCGGGCCCTCCAGTGCGCACGCTGGAGAGCTACCTCCAGTACTACGAGCGCTGGGGCGAGACCTGGGAAATCCTGGCGCTGCTGCGGGCGACGTGGATTGCCGGGGACCGAGAGCTGGGGCAGAAGTTCCTCCGCGGTATCGACCCATTCCGCTACCCGGAGAATGGCACCGACGAGAAGACGGTGCGTGAGGTCCGCCTGATGAAGGCGCGTATCGACGATGAGCGTTTGCCTCGTGGCGCGAACCGACGGACCCACACCAAGCTTGGCTCTGGCTCGCTGACTGACATCGAGTGGACCGTGCAGTTGATGACCCTGCAGCATGCCCATGACGTGGAGTCTCTGCACAACACCTCGACGCTGGAGTGTCTGGCCGCGTTGGAGGAAGCTGAACTGCTCAGTACCAGCGACGTGGAGGAACTGCGCACCGCCTGGCTCACCGCAACACATGCCCGTAATGCATTGGTGCTGGTGAAGGGTAAGCGGCACGACCAGCTTCCTCAGCCAGGTCCGCAACTGGCGCAGGTGGCCGGTGCCGCCGGTTGGGATCCGTCCGATTCAGTTGGCTACATGGAGAACTATCTTCGTGTGACGCGCCGGGCACGGCGGGTAGTCGACCGGGTGTTCTGGGGAGAAGAGAACCCGGACCACGATTAGACCGGTGGCGTGCAATAATAGACCGAATGGACACGAAGGTTGATTACGGTGCGCGCCCTGATTTCGCCGCCTACGTGCGGTCGCTCGGAGCGACGGCCGCACGTGATCTTTTCCATGCCGTTTTCCCGGGGCGCTCACTTCCTGCTGAGCGCGACGTCATTATTGAGTTGCTCACTACCGACGAGGCGGCATACGCGGCGCTGATCGATCTGACTCCGGACGTTTTGGCCGTGGTCGGCATGGTGCACGTCCTGGAGGATTCGGCGTCGGTGGATCGCCTCATTCGTGTTGGCGTGATGGCCAGCGAAATGGACACCTTCCCGCACGAGACCGACCGGATCCCCTCCGGGCAGCGCACCCCGCCGACGGAGGACGAAGTCAGCGCTCTGCTGAATAAAGCTCGTGAACGTGGTGTGGCGTGGGAGGAACCTGCCGGTGTGTGGCACGTGCCTACTCACGTGGCCAAGTTCCTGCCGAAGGACTCCACACTCGCGACTCCGGTGGAGTCGCTGGTGCGATACGGGGACCCCGTAGAGCTTCACGACGCCATGGTCCGCGCCGGCATCCTCGACGAACCTCGCTTCCCTGAGGATGCGTTCGGGGTCGAGGCACAAACCTCGCTTTTCGACGCTGACTCGCACCTGGCAGAGCTGCGCGATTTTTTGTGTGATCCTCGTCGAGTCAGGGCGTTGGTGGGAACTGCACCGCACCCGGTGCGTCGGGAGCTGCTTCTCTTTGCTGGTGAAGGGATCTACCTGCCCAGTGATGAATGGTCCGTGCGGCGAACCGAAGCGGTGCGCTGGGCGAAGGATCGCCTGTTGGTGGTGGAGTTCGATTCGGGACACGACAATGGATCAACGCACGCTTCGATGGTCTCTCCGGCAGCACTTGCGTTGAAACTGGGAGGGAATCTGATCCCTCGGCAGCATCAGATTGAGTCGCGGGCAGCGTTGGAGGGAACGGAGTCGTTGACGGCGAGGGCGTCATCGGCGGTGGTCGTTGCTGATGCAGTCATGGAGCGGTGGGCCGGCAGCGGTTTCCTCACTCCCGGTCCTGGTGCTTCCGATGAGGCCCGGATGACCCTGCAGGGTTTTGAGGGCGCTGTTGCAGTCGGTGATTTTGCTGCGCACATTGGCGCAGATGAGAACACGGTCTTTGAGGTTTTCGGCATGCTCGCCTCGGTCGGGTTGATCGATGGGTTGACCGGTCAGCCGACTGCCCGCGCGATGGCTCGGTGGTTTACCGCCTCTGCGAAGGAGCGGTGGGCGTGGCTGGCCACCGGATGGTTGCGTGGACCGGACCGCTGGCAGACCGATATGAATGGTGATGACGAAGATTGGACGCTGTCGGAGGAAGCCCTCGCGACAATCATGCGTCGGTCGAAGCATCACCTCGTTGGGCTCGCTGCCTCACTCAAGGACGAAGAAATGCTGTACCCGTGCTGCATCGACAATGAACTTCAGTGGAACTGCGGTGCTGCCCTAGAGAACTTCGATGCAGTGTGGGGAACGATCCTGCAGCAGGTGCTTCGCGGAGCACGAGTCCTCGGTGTCTTTACCGATGGCATCTCCGGTGCGCCAGCACGGCATATTGCCTCGGCACTGGCAGAGGCTTGGTTTACCGGCCAGCAATTGCAGGCCGATGAAACCGCACGCCTCATCGCGGAGCAGGAGTACCTGGAAGACCCGTTCGTCGTGGTCTCTGATTCGGCTGTGTTGCGGACCGCAAAGAATGCACTGAACCCAGAGCGTATGGAGATCGTCGCCCAGGTTCGTGGAGTGCCGTCCGGGCTGGTTCCGGAAGTGCTCGGTGCTATCGGTTTCCGGGAACACACCGGTTCCCGATCGACCTGGCTAATCGACGAGGACTCCCTCATGGGCGCCATTCGCGGTGGAGCGAAAGCCTCAGAGATCATCGGTTCCTTGGAGGAGATCGGCGCCTCCGGTGGAGCAGTGAAGCTGCTGAAGCAGCGGATCACGTCGCTCGGTGAGGCGGTTCGCTTGGACTCTGAGTTCACCGTTCTGGACGCCGAACCTCAGGTTCCTGTTCCGCCGGCTCCGTCTCCGGTGTGGGAGGAGGCGGATGAGGATGAGGACGTCGGGAAGCCTCTGGAAGAGATCGATGGCCAGTATTCGTTGTGGGACGACCTGGTGGATGAGTCCGCGACCGAGCCCCTCGAAGAGGGGTATCCGGGGGAGTTGCCGGGGCAGTTGTCCATCTTCGATTCCGGTGATGAAGACTAGGCCTGAGCGGCGGATTTCCCGTGCAATGCAACTGATTTCAGCAAGGGTATGAATGTATCATTGTTGTTTCGGTTAACTACGGATAGCCTCTCGCATAGTCGCAGGGATGTGACTCAACGCACTCTCTCTGAGGAGGATATCCATGACCGTGTACGCGAAGCCGGGTACTGAAGGCAGCATCGTCGAGTTCCGTGAGAGCTACGACAACTGGATCGGCGGAGAGTTCGTACCGCCAGTGGACGGGCAGTACTTCGACAACGTCAGCCCCGTCGATGGACAGGTATTCACGCGTATTGCTCGCAGCACCGCAGGTGACGTGGAACTGGCGCTGGACGCAGCCCACAAGGCCGCACCGGCCTGGGGCAAGACCTCTCCGGCGGAGCGCCAGGCGGTCTTGCTGAAGATCGCGGACAAGCTTGAGGAGAACCTCGAGGCGTTCGCGGTTGCAGAGACCTGGGACAACGGCAAGCCGGTCCGAGAGACCCTTGCTGCTGACCTGCCGCTGGCAGTGGATCACTACCGGTACTTCGCTTCGGCAGTGCGCACCCAGGAAGGCCGGCTGTCGCAGATCGACGACGACACCGTCGCCTACCACTTCCATGAGCCGCTGGGCGTGGTCGGCCAGATCATTCCCTGGAACTTCCCGCTGCTGATGGCGGCGTGGAAGCTTGCGCCGGCTCTTGCTGCCGGTAACTGCATCGTGCTCAAGCCCGCCGAGCAGACGCCGGCAACGATCCTGCTGTTCATGGAACTGCTGGCCGATGTGCTGCCGCCGGGTGTGGTCAACGTGGTCAATGGTTTCGGTCATGAGGCTGGCGCCGCGCTGACCGGTTCGGACCGCATCTCAAAGCTGGCCTTCACCGGTTCCACCGAGATCGGCAAGGTCATCGCCAAGGCTGCTGCGGACAAGATCATCCCGGTGACCTTGGAGCTCGGCGGTAAGTCCCCGAACGTGTTTTTCAAGTCGATCATGCAGGAAGATGACAACTTCCGGGCCAAGGCTGTGGAAGGCTTGGCGATGTTCGCGCTGAACCAGGGCGAGATTTGTACGTGCCCGTCGCGTGCGCTGGTGCAGGAGGATATTGCCGATGAGTTCATCGACCTGGCAGTAGCTCGGGTGAAGTCCATCAAGCGAGGCAATCCGCTGGACACCGACACGATGGTTGGTGCGCAGGCCTCGCAGGAGCAGATGGATAAGATCTCCGGATTCTTGGAGTCCGGTCCGGCCGAGGGGGCAGAGTTGCTCACCGGCGGCAAGATCGACAAGGTCGATGGCCTGGACGGCGGCTTCTACATTGAGCCGACGATCTTCCGAGGTGATCAGTCGATGAACATCTTCCAGGAAGAGATCTTCGGCCCAGTGCTGTCGCTGACCACGTTCAAGGACTACGACGACGCGATGCGTATGGCGAACGACACCCAATACGGTCTCGGTGCCGGAGTGTGGACCCGTGACACCAATGAGGTATACCGGGCAGGTCGGGAGATCCAGTCCGGTCGCGTGTGGGTGAACTGCTATCACCAGTACCCGGCGCATGCGGCGTTTGGTGGTTACAAGAAGTCCGGCGTTGGCCGCGAGAACCACCTGATGATGCTGTCGCACTACCAGCAGACCAAGAACATGCTGGTGAGCTACTCCTCGGACCCGACCGGTCTGTTCTAAGAAGCCCCAGTAACAGCAATGCCCCCACCTGGTGATCATCACCGGATGGGGGCATTTTTCGTGCGGGGAGGAGCTAGCCGTTCAGCGAGACAACCTCGTCGACGACCTTGTTGAGCTGCTCGACCTGAGCATCGGACGGCTCGAAGGCGCCATCGGCGAACTCAGCGCCGAGGTCGATCTCCACGGCCTGCTCGGCAGCCTTCATGTTCAGGTTGCCCACGATGTCGCGCCAGTGCTTCACGGCACGAGCACCCTTGTGGAAGCCGTAGCCAACGAAGCCAACGGGCTTTCCGGTCCACTCGACGAAGAGGAGGTCAACAGCGTTCTTAAACGCGGCCGGGGGAGCAGCGTTGTACTCAGGGGTAACGAAGATGAACGCGTCGACATCCTTGATGGCAGCGGCCCAGCGGGTGGTCTTCTCGTTCTCGTAAACACCGTCTGCGGCACCGGGCATGGTCGGCTCGTTGAGTAGGTCCAGGTCGTAGTCGGCGACGCGGAGGTCGACCAGTTCCACGTCGTCGCGGTCAGTGAGGGTGGCGTTTACCCAGTCTCCGACGCTGGTTCCTGCGTTTCCGGGGCGCGTGGTTCCGGTGATGATGCCGAGCTTCATGTGGGTCTCCTTGAGTTCGTATCGCGGTCCCAATCATTCTGCCTGATCGGAACTTGATGATGTATCAACAACTCTAGACCTGGATAGACATCTTTGCAACACTGAATCGTGAAATGGCAGGTCAACGCATAGCGTCGGCGCGATTTCTGCGGTTGGTGGCGGCGGTGAAGTAAACCAGACCGATCAGGCCGAGGGCCCACGGAATTGTCAGCGCGATCCAGGCGAAGCGGAAATCCGTCCACGTGTAGTCGCCGGTGGCGGAGGAGAAGTCTAACAGCAATCCGATGCCCATTGCTGAGGCCATGGCAGAGAGGAACCCTCCCATGTTGGCTAGGCCAGTAGCGGTAGCGAGGACCCGTCGGTCCAGTTCTTCCCGCACGGTGTCGAAAGCCAGGTTTGCCATGGTGCAGGCCGATCCCATCACTAGGACCACCACGAGCAGGAACGTCAGGCTGCGCGGGGTGTCAGACAGGAAGAAGGCGACCCATAGCGCCAACTGAATTACGGCGCTGGCCATTGCGAGGTAGGTGCGTCGTCGGCCGAGCCGGGAGGAGAGGTAACCGGTGAGAGGTCCGGTAAACACCATCGCGAGAGTGCCGGCAACCAGGACAGTGCCGGCGGTAGTCGCGGACAACCCCATGCCGAGGTTCATCATCGGCAGACCCCACAACATCATGAAGACCGCAGTGCCGATCATTCCCACATAGTGGGTAAAAAAGCCCTGCCAGCATGCAGGATGCTCTACGACGACCCCAAGCGTCCCCCGCAGACCTATCTTCGGGGAGGAGGACTCATCGCGCGTGGAGCAATCGGGGCTATCTGCGACTAGGGCGACTGCCAGCAAGGCAACGACAAATCCGGATCCACCGAGCACTGCGAATGCGGGCGTCCAACCGCTGGCGTGCAGGAAGATGAGGAATGGAACCGCAGAGATGACTTGCCCCAACTGGCCGATGCCAGCGGTGAGCTGGGTGAAAAGCGGTGCGATGCGAATTGGGAACCAGTTCGGCAGCAGCCGCATCGCGGAGAGGAACGCACCAGCGTCGCCAAGCCCGATCAGAACCCGGGCGCCGATGGCTAGCGGGTAGGACTCAGTGAACGCCAGCAGTAGCTGACCGGAGCCCATGATGACGGCTCCGCAGGTCATGATGGCCCTCGGGCCGAACTTATCGATCAGCAGTCCGGTGGGAACCTGCGCCAGTGCATAGACGCACAACTGGACCGCCACGAAAACGGCCAGACGAGAGGCGTCGACAGAAAAGCGGTCCATCGCGTCAACGCCAGCAACTCCGAAAGACGTACGGCTGGTGATCGCGAAGACATACGTGATCAGGGCGGCTGACCACACGACAAGAGCGCGGGTCGTCACCTGTTGACGCGGATCCGGGGCAGGGGTTCTCGATGGATTGGCGGACATCACCAGGGAGAGTGTAAGCCTGGCTACCGGTGTTCGTTCCGCAGCCCCGTGGCACAGGCCTGCAGATTAAGCGTTACTGCAGATGAAAGCCTTTTTCAGGTATGCGTGCACCCCGGCAATGGGCCTATTGTGTGCACATGGAACAGACACACGGGCACGGGGATGGCCACGACCACGAACACAAGCACGGGCTGTTCGACTCGCATGACCACGATCACTCCAACACGTCCGTGATCCGTATCGCTATCGCCCTGGGTCTGACCGCGACAATTATGGTCGCTCAGATTATCGGTGGTGTGATCTCCGGTTCGCTGGCGCTGCTGGCGGACTCGGCGCACATGGCCAGTGACGCGCTGGGTCTTGTCATTGCTTTGGTGGCGGCCTGGGTTGGCATGAAACCTGCGACGAAGCGTGCCTCCTATGGCTTCCGTCGAACCGAAGTGATCGGCGCTCTGTTCAACGCAGTCTTGGTTGGAGCGGCTGCTCTGTGGATCCTCTTCGAGGCCGCCCAGCGTTGGCAGGAGCCGGCGGAGGTGATGTCCGGTCCCGTGATTGTCATCGCGATCATCGGTTTGTTTGCGAATCTGGTGTCGGCCTGGGTACTCGCCGGTGGCGATCGCACCAACATGAATATGCGGGCGGCCCTGCTGCACGTGATGATCGATGCACTGGGCTCGGTCGGTGTGCTCGTCTCTGCGCTGGTCGTTTACCTCACCGGTTTCCAGCGAGCGGACACCATCGCCGCGGTGCTCATCGCATTCCTCGTGGTCCCGCAGGTAGTTAACCTCATCCGGATGGCAATGCGGGTGCTGCTGGAACAGGTTCCGCCGGGATTGGATCCTGCGGAGATCACCGAATGGATGGAACAGGCAGACGGGGTTATTGACGTCCACGATCTGCACGTCTGGTCCATCCACGGAACGGACGCAGTGCTCACCGCCCACGTCACCGTCGAAGACGGAACGGACCTGGAGAGCGGATGCAGCATTCTCTGCCGACTTCAGTCAGGTCTGGAGGAGCGCTACGGCGTCGACCACGCCACCTTGCAGCTCGAATCCGCCAGCCACCGTGACCATGAGATCAGTTGCTGACGGATCCAGGTACTGCTGCGGTTACTGCTTCTTCAGTACTTCGGCAATGAAGTCTGCGATGATCTCGCGGGAAATCTTCACGTCGAGGACAATGACACCTTCGGGCTGAGCTGCCAGTTCCTTCTCCACCAGATCGAAGTCCTCGGGGGACTCGATGGTGATGCCACGGGCGCCGAAGCCTCGGCCCAGGGCTGCAAAGTCCACATCGGGGATCAGCATGGAGCCGGTGTCTAGGCCCTCATTGCGGAATTGGTGCAGCTCCGCGCCATAAGCTGCATCA
Organism: Corynebacterium sputi DSM 45148; assembly: GCF_000427865.1. Classification (GTDB taxonomy): domain Bacteria; phylum Actinomycetota; class Actinomycetes; order Mycobacteriales; family Mycobacteriaceae; genus Corynebacterium; species Corynebacterium sputi. The sequence goes on from NZ_ATYV01000001.1 coordinate 207,865, forward strand.
TTCATCACGATGACCGCGCCACGTCGCGCGGTGCGGATAAATGTCTCGGCATCTGCAATGGCCATGAGGCCGCCGCCGTCGCCGGTGACGAGGACGGTGAAATCACTCGGGCGAGCTGCGGTCACACCAACGGCAGAGGGGAAGCCCAATCCGATCGTCTGGATCGCAGTGCCGACGATTACTTGAGACTGCGGGCAGGGGCTCTCCAGATAGAGCGGCACCCAACCAAGGAAGTGGCCGCCATCGGTGGTGACTGCACGGTCGGTCGGCAGGATCTCGTTCAGGCGGCGCATGACGCCACGCGGGTCCAGACGCCCATCCGGGCCGTAGTCGTTGAACAGATCCGGCATCGTCTCACGGTCCTCAGCAGCCGGGACGGCTGTGAGGGAGTCGCGCCAGGAGGAGAGGGGAACGTCGGGAAGCAAAGCGGTAAGGCGGGGGAGCACGTCGCGAAGGTCGCCACTGACACGCAGGTCACTGCGCTGAGATGCAGGATGCTTCTCGACGTCCACGTGCACAACCGTCGCATCCGGACGCACCAGATTGCCGCCACGGAACTGGAACTGGTTCCAGGACGCACCCAGGATGAGGACGGTGTCCGCCTGCTGGGTGATCTCGACGTACGAGGGGTGCGTGAACCCACCGGCGGTACCGAGAGACCACGGCGTGTCGATGACATTGCGTGCCATCGCCGAGTGCATGTGTAGCGCGCCGAGACGGTCGCCAAGATCGCGAACCTGACCGGAGGTGTCCGAGAGCACCACGCCACGGCCGGAGATGATGAGCGTGCGCTTCGAGGCACGCAAAATCCCTGCGGCGGCCTCCACGTCTGCATCCGAGGCGTGGGGCGGGGGGTTGAAATGCGCCGTTGTCGCCGAGGTGGTGGACATCTCCGAGCCGGAGAACACGGTCTCGTCTGCTGTGACGGTGGCGGTCTGAATGTCGAACGGGAGGTTCACGACGACCGGGACACGGTTCTTCTCTGCCAGATCGAACGCGGCATCCATGTCGGCCAGCACCGTCTCCGGGGAGACAGTGATGAGATCGATACCAAGAGCCTTGACCATGCCGGCCTGATCCAGGTCGAAGGGGCGCGGGCCGCGGGTCGGCGCGGAACCGGTTACGTACACCAGCGGAATACGGGCGGCGCGAGCCTCAGCCAGAGCGGTGATGGTGTTGGTGAAGCCAGCTCCACACGTAGTGGTGGCTACAGCAATTCCGCCGCCGGCCCGGTAAAAGGCATCGGCGGCGGTGACTGCGGCAACTTCGTGACGGGTGGAGGTATACGGAAACTCTGCCGCTGTCAGAAAGCTGACGACATGGCTGTTCGCGTTACCCACCAGACCGAAGACATGGTCCGCACGGGCCATGATCGCTTGGGCGATGGCCGTGGAGACAGTCGTGGTGATGGTCGGGGAGTAGTGCACGTGGGGTCCTTCCGCGGAGGGATGCGACAATTCAGCAGCGTCAGATGAGCAGCTTCTTTCCTACAAGATCGTTATCGTAGCGTGATCTGTTTCATTTGGGACCCCACATCCGCAGAAAACTTTGGGGTGGGAGAACGTAGGACAGTGGTCGGCATGAACGCGCGAACGAACTGGGAATTTAGTTCGCGCAGGTTATGGCGATTTCCTGCCTGGCTACACCCGAAATTCTGCGTTCGATCCGTCCGAGGGGGTGTCGGGGGTGATCCTGGTTACTTCTTCCAGATCACACGGGTGAGGCGTCCAGACGCGGCTCACGCGATGGTGTTATCGCCAGCCGCGGCTTCGTTTGCTACGGTCATCGGCACGGCCTGGTCCGGTCGGCCGTGCACCTGTGGAGCCCCACCCCCGCACGACTTCCGACCGCTAAGAGGGAATCCGGTGTGAATCCGGAACTGACCCGCAACGGTATCCGTCAACAGACGGGAGTCCGATTACCTGCCAGCCGGGGCCGCCACAGATGTGGTGGCCGGCCATCTCGCCTCGTGGAATCGGGCAGACGGTCCGGACACATGGGGCACCGGTCACGTGTATCTCCCGGATGACGTCTGCCTTGGGCAGGTGGTTCGTCATCAACTTGAATGGGGATAACCATGACCACGACCTTCACCACAACGGTGCTTGGTACACCGCGTATCGGACCGAACCGCGAACTCAAGCGAGCAGTCGAAGACTTCTGGGCAGGACGCACCGGGATCGAAGCTGTACTTGAGGTCCGCAACGACCTTCGAACTGCTTCCCGACGTTCCCTCCTCGACGCCGGACACGACTCCATCCCGGTGGGAACTCACTCTCTGTACGACCACTTCTTGGATTCCGTTGCACTTTTCGGAGGCTACGCACCACGCCACCGTGCGGCGGCTGCTGGAAGTGCACATCCGGAGTGGACGTCTTACTTCGCAGCTGCCCGCGGCACTGCCTCGGTTCCGCCGCTGGAAATGACCAAGTGGTTCGACACGAACTACCACAACCTGGTGCCAGAATTCGGCGCACACACTGAGTTCTCGCTGCATGCAACGGACCTGCTGGACGAGGTCCGCGAGGCTGTCGCCGAGGGAATCCCGGCACGTCCGGTCATCGTCGGTCCGCTGACCCTGCTGCTGTTGGCCAAGCCGACCCAGGGTGGCTTCCGGACCCTCTCACTGCTTAATCAGCTCTTGCCCCTGTACGTGGAACTGCTGGCGAAACTGAAGGCTGCTGGCGCCGAGTGGGTCCAGATCGATGAGCCGATTCTCGTCCAGGACCGCACCGTTGAGGAGCTCTCTGCCGCCGAGCGGATCTTCACTGACCTGGCAGCTGCGACCGATCGCCCGTCGATCCTCGTGGCTACCTACTTCGAAGGCGCGCACGAGTCACTGAACGTACTGGCAGAGGCTCCGGTTGAGGGCGTTGCCCTGGACTTCGTTGCCGGTCCCGTGCCGACCTCACTTCCGGCCGGCTTCGGCTCGAAGCTGCTGGTCGCCGGTGTCGTCGACGGCCGCAATATCTGGCGCACGGACCTGGAGGCCGCTCTGCAGACCCTGGAGGGACTGCGCGACCAGGTTGGTTCGCTGGCTGTCTCGACCTCGTGCTCGCTTCTGCACGTGCCGTATTCGCTGGCACCGGAGAAGGAGATCCTCGAGGATGAACTCCTCGCCGCCCGTCTGGCATTTGGTGAGGAGAAGATCGGTGAGGTTGCAGCACTAGGCGCAGCCATCGCTGGCGGTTCGCTGGACCCGCAGGAAGTCGCACTGTCCCGCGCGGCCATCGATGCTGCACAGGCTGATCCGCGAGTGACGGTGGGGGATGTGCGTGATCGCGTCGGGAAGCTGGTTGATTCCGACTCCCGTCGTCCGGCTTTTGCGCAGCGTTTCGCTACTCAGTCCGAGGCGCACCCGCTGCCGGCGGTGCCGACCACGACGATCGGTTCCTTCCCGCAGACCCCGCAGATTCGCGTTGCTCGCGCTGACCTGCGCAATGGCACCATCGACGAGGCCGAGTACAAGGCCCGGATGCGTGCTGAAATCGACTCGGTCATCGCACTGCAGGAAGAGATCGGCCTGGACGTGCTGGTCCATGGCGAGCCTGAGCGCAATGACATGGTTCAGTACTTCGCTGAGCAGCTCACCGGCTACGCCGCGACTGTCAACGGATGGGTGCAGTCCTATGGTTCCCGGTGTGTCCGGCCGCCGCTGCTGTTCGGTGACGTCTCCCGTCCCAAGCCGATGACCCTGGAGTGGGCACAATATGCCCAGTCCCTCACTCCGAAGCCGGTCAAGGGCATGCTGACCGGTCCGGTAACCATGCTCTCGTGGGCATTCGTCCGCTCCGATATTCCGCTGCCGAGCGTTGCAGACCAGGTTGCCCTCGCCATTCGTGACGAGGTCGTTGATCTGGAATCCGCTGGCATCTCGATCGTCCAGGTCGACGAGGCTGCTCTGCGTGAACTGCTTCCGCTGCGTGAGGCAGACCAGCGGGCGTACCTCGACTGGTCAGTGCGGTCATTCCGGCTGGCCACCTCCGGGGTCGCCGATGTGACGCAGATCCACACACACATGTGTTACTCCGAGTTCGGCGACCTGATCGACGCTGTCGCCGATCTGGACGCTGATGTCACCTCCATTGAGGCTGCCCGTTCGGACATGGAGGTCATCGAGGACCTGGAGGCTATCGGCTTCGAGCTGGGCGTCGGCCCAGGCATCTACGACATCCACTCGCCGCGAGTGCCGTCGGTCAGTGAGATGGCTGATGCACTCCGCCTGGCAGCCCGTCGCGTCCCCGGCGAGCGACTGTGGGCTAACCCGGACTGCGGTCTAAAGACCCGTAAGCACGAGGAATCCACCCCGGCGCTGAAGAACCTGGTCGAAGCCGCGAAGATCGTCCGCGCGGAACTAGCAGAGAAGGTGGCCGTCACGACCTAACTACCCGACGGCGGCCCCACGTCCATCCTGGCTTGACCACCCACTGATCAGGCGGAGACACAGGATGACGTGGGGTTTTGTCATGCCCTGGCGCAGGTAGACTCGCGGGCTCACCGGAGGAAAGGCCCCACGATGAAAGAGTTCGACTATTCACTTGATTTCTCGGAGATCGATTTTCGAGAACGCCCGGACCTCTACCGAGTCGGTCGTGGTGAGCAGGGCGTATTGAAGGTCGAGCCATACAAGTCGGAAATCCTCCCGCACTGGCGCTTCGCGGATCCGGAAAAGGCCACGGCATCGAGTGAAAAGATTTCTTCGCTTTTCGACGCCTACCTCGACTCCAACGACTTCGTCGGTGCGGACATGGCCCGAAAATTCCTGCAGATGGGCTACACCCGAGCGCGGCGGTACGCCAACCACGCCGGAGGGAAGAAATACGAAGGCGCAGTTCCTGACGACAAGAGAGGCCAGAGCGGCGCCCACGGCAGGGCAGAGAAACCTCGGCAGCCGGAGGATCCAGTGAAGGCTGAATCAGCTCGCATCTTCAAGGAAGCGTGGGACAGAGCGGCGGCTGACGAGCGTTACTTGGAAATGAAAAAGAAGCACCGGGCCGAGCACGAACAGTGATGGCCAACACAGCCACGGCCGGGTTTGTTACGTTCAGGATCACCAAAGAACACTGTTCGTCTCCCGCGAGGTTACTTATAGAAAATCCTCAGTGACTGTAGAGGTGATCGGCGTAATCTCTGGCCCATGGACCCACTTCTTCGAGCAAGCATTGAGGAAATCAACAAGATCGACCCGTACGGATTCTTCGCCGGCGCGGCCGAAAACCCGGACGCGCCGTGGGATGAGTACGCACCGGAGGCCAAGGACTTCCTGCTACACATGCGGCAGCACGGGCCCATCGATATCGCGGCCTTGGACGTCATCTGGAACAAGTGGTTCGGCAGCCCCGGCGATCCCGTCACGGTGACCAAACTGGTCGGTGAAGAGCGGGCGGAAGTACTAGTAGACCGCCTGAATAAGGTGTGGGGAGAGGCTCACAAGTAGTTCTCGGGTGAGCCCCGCCGCGGCCCTAGAGGTCTAAGCTTCGACGATGTTGTCCGTGATGAAGTTCTTCACCACGTCCAGATCGTTCGGGAGCGCCTCCACACGCATGTCAGTGTCGAGGATGTCCTTGAAACGCTCGGGCACCTCCGGCTCGCCGCCGGTGGCCTCGCGGATGGTGTCAGCGAACTTCACCGGCAGTGCGGTCTCCAGGCAGATGATGGGGGAGTTGACCTTGTCGCGCAGATCGCGGGCGGCCTTCACGCCGTCGGCGGTGTGCGGGTCGATCATGACGCCGAGGCGCTCCCAGCAATCGCGGATCGTGGAGACGCGATCGGCATGGGTCGAAGTCCCCGACAGGAATCCGTGCTGGGAAGCGGCGGAGGGGAAGGTGGGGTCGTCGGAAAGCGAGAAGCCACCGTCCTTAACCTGAGTGCCAAAGAGATCCGCGGTGCGCTCTGCATCGCGACCCAGCAGATCGAAGATGAACCGCTCGAAGTTGGATGCCTTGGAAATGTCCATTGACGGGCTGGAGGTCTCCATCGTCTCCGCGGAGGTGCGCACGCGGTAGTCGCCGGTGCGGAAGAACTCGTCGAGGACGTCATTCTCATTGGTGGCGACAATGAGGCGGTCGATCGGCACACCCATGGACTTGGCGATGTGGCCGGCGCAGACGTCGCCGAAGTTGCCCGTCGGGACGCTGAAGCTGACCTTCTGGTCATTGGACTCAGTGATGCGGATCCAGCTGGAGACGTAGTACACAACCTGGGCCATCAAGCGGGCCCAGTTGATGGAGTTGACCGTGCCGATGCGGTTCTTCTTCTTGAAGTCCAGGTCTGCAGAGACACCCTTGACGATGTCCTGGCAGTCATCGAAGACACCGGAGAGAGCGATGTTGTGGATGTTCTCATCGAGAAGTCCGAACATCTGCGCCTGCTGGAACGGGGTCATGCGGCCGGCGGGAGTCAGCATGAATACGGAGATGCCATCGCGGCCACGCATGGCGTATTCGGCGGAGGAGCCAGTGTCACCGGAGGTGGCGCCCAGGATGTTGAGGGTCTCGCCGCGACGGGAAAGCTCGTATTCGAAGAGCTCACCGAGGAGCTGCATCGCCATGTCCTTGAACGCGGCGGTGGGGCCCTCGGAGAGGTGTCCGATGTAGAGGCCGTCCTCGAGCTCGGTGACTGGGACGATATCTTCGCTGGAGAACTTCGGGTACGTGTACGCGCGTGCCGCGATGGCCTTGAGGTCGTCGACCGGAATGTCATCGACGAACAACTGGAGAATCTCGCCAGCCAGGGCCGCATAGCCTTCCTCGGCGAGCACGCCGCGCCAGCGGGTCAGCGTGTCGTCGTCAAGCTGCGGGTAGTCCGCAGGGAGGTAAAGGCCGCCGTCCGGAGCAAGTCCACCGAGGAGGATGTCCGAGAAGGAGGCACGGGTGCCCTTGGGGTCGCGCGTCGAGATGTAGTCCACGATTGTCCAGTCTAACGGGTGGGCTGATGGTGGGCACATCCAGTAGGCTATTTCCTGCAGAAGCGCAATGAACCACATAGGGGGTTTTGTGAAAGACGCATTCTTTGAGCCCCAGCTATTGATCAGCCGTATCGGAACCGGAGTATTTGTTTGTCAAGTAATGTAAGCGGTAGATATGTTGACCCGGAAGTTACTGCTATCACCCTCTCAGATGATCAGCGCCTCGACCTGAGTCGTGGTTCGGTTTTGATTGTGACGGGTGCCAATAACTCGGGGAAAACTACTTTTCTGAATGAGTTCTATGCGCAACTGGGCCGCACTCAGAATGGTGAAATACCTGCCAAAATAGTCACTCGGGTTGATCTTGACTGGAATGTTAATCCTGATGAAAAAATTGCATATATCAAGCGAAACTATGTTCACAAGATTCGGAACGGGACAAACTCATATCTACTTCCACGGAAATTATTGAGTGACTACAAGCTTCAATTATCATCCAAGTTGGAGAATTCTTTCGGAGATATGATATCGGCGTTTATCAAGTTCGATGATGCAATCGGCCGGGTTGGGGAATCGGTTTTTAAAGAAAAGACGGACGCGGTGTATTCAGAGAGTCAAGATTCGCCTCATCCGATTGAGGAGATCGTAAGGAGCCCTGAGGATTTCCGAGTTCTTGAGGAATCCTTCAGAGAAATATTTTTCCAAGAGATTACGCTTGATGATTTTGGCCGCCAAGTGGGATATAGGTTAGGTGAGGTCGATGATAAAGGAGCAAGTCGAACAGGGCCGGTAGACAGCGAGCTGTTGAGCAATGTGCGTAGCCTGCCGGCGATTCAAGATCAGGGGTTGGGGATGCGGGCGACGCTTGGCATACTGATCGCTATTTTGGGTGGTAAACAGGAAATTCTCCTCGTAGATGAACCAGAGGCGTTTCTTCATCCTCCGCAAGCGAAAAAGCTCGCATCGGTGTTGACGCGTCTGGCAGTAGAGCGCAAAAAGACCCTACTAGTCGCAACGCATGATAGGAACTATATTAACGGAATTCTGGATGTAGATCATGGGCAGGTTAGTTTTCTCCGGCTAAACCGAGTGGAGCATGACCTAGATATAAACATAGTTGATATGGGACTGATTGAATCTGCGAAAGCCGGCTCTCTGGTCCGTTATTCGCCACTGCTGGATACTCTTTTTCATAAGTTGACCATTGTCGTAGAAGGCGAGTCCGACGCAATATTCTTCTCCGCGGCATTCAGTCATATGTTGGAAGATTCTCCCAGCGAATTGCAAATATCTCCTTCGGATATTCTCATACTCCCATGTGGCGGAAAGGCTGCGCAATCTATTGTTCTGGATTTAGTTAGGAAAATGGGTTCGAAGGCGGCGGTAATTTGCGACTTTGATATATTCTCCGACGATGGCCAGTTTAGGTCGATTTGGGAAGCGGCTGGGAATAACTGGTCAGGTGTAAATGAACAGTATAGGTCGTTTAGTAACTTTGTAGATGAAAACTCACTTGCTCCCGAGTCTGCCGAGCTCATCCTTTCATTAAAAGAGGTTGTTGATTCAATTTCTGCAGATTCTGGTATCCATAACTCTCAGATCAAAAAGCAAGTCAGTGATGTGATTAGTTTTCCATCCCCGTGGAAGGCCTATAAGAGTCATGGGGTCGAAGCGGTTGTCGGGGAATTCCCTTATGAGGGGATCGATGATTTGCTTGGGCTGTGCTTGGAAAAGGGAATCGCCATTAATCCGTATGGAGAGCTTGAATCTTTCGCTAGATTTAAACAGGGGTTTGAATGTAAGAAGAATTCAAACTGGCCTAAATTTGCCATTGAGAAAGATTTGCATAAACTTAATGAGGTGCAACAATTTCTATCGAGGGTATTGTGTCATTTGTCTAAATGAGTAGGTTTGGCTCGCTGGTTGTATCTTCCCGGGGTGGACAGGGGTGAATTCTTCAAGCATTGATATTCGTCTATTTGGATTAACTCAACTACTTGTCGGACTGTATTCCGCCTTGGGAGACATCACCTGGGTTAAACATCTCGCGTGATCCAGTCGCATGCCGCAGAGCTCATCTGGGAGTTGACTTGAGGTGAGTTCGGTCGATGAGGGAGTCCGCGCATCAATTTGAGTGCCATATCCGAGAAGGATCACTCTCATGACACGCCACATCCTCGTCGTGGTTGGTCCCCGTTGCCAGGGGCCCTCAACTATGACTGGTCAATTCCTATATCGGCGCTGCATGAAACGGTGGGTGCGGGTTCGTGTCGTCGATCTCGCTTCCACGCATCCGCGCATGCGAGGCACGTTGTCAGCCTCATGCGACGATGACCAAAGCACCCGGAGCTGGACGTCGCATGCTATCTCGATGTCGTGTTCTGGGGACGAACATCTGGTTTTCTTTCTGTGGGCCGGGCTCGTATCCGGCGGTACTGAAGTCCTTCATCGACCGGGTCGTCTTCTCCGGCGCGACGTTCTGGTACCGCGAAAGGAACGGACTCCCGGAGCAGCTCATCAAGGGCCGCCTGGATCGTCATGACGATGGACGGCCCGACCTGGTGGAATCATTTTGTCTATCCCGATGTCCCGGGGGCCAGCCTGAAGCAGGCCATCTTCGGATACCGCCGGGTGAAGATGAAGAGAATCCCGCGATTCACCTCGGTGTGTTCCGGTGATGCAGGGATATGGGCGGAGGGGATCCCCCGGATCGCACAACTCGGACGCGTCGATGCTGGCGTTGCCGCTCGTCCCCGCCGGAAGTAGTCGCTTGACGACGGATCCTTCACCACTTCCTCTCATTCTCCGGAAAAATCATTTGCTTTCGCGGAATCCTGTGATAAGTCTTAATGGTCGCGTTTTTGACGACGGTCACAGACCGCGACACGAGGTTTTATGAATCGGGATAGGGGCATCTCGGTTGTGGAGTTCGGCTTGACGGTTGTCGTCGACTCCTCTTCTCCGCAAAATACCGCGCATCTGTATTGCGGACGCCATGGCGTATCCACGGCGGCCGTTCTGTGCCAGGTGAGATGTGTTTGTGGTGCTCAGTGTGCTGATTCAGGAACCCGGAAAATTTACTGACTTCGGTCCCGCGCGGACGGACAACGAATCGCCGAAAGGCAAGGAGAAAACAATGATTGACCATGCATCGCGCCGACAGCTACATCTGCAGTTTATGCAGTCCTCGTTACGTGGAGTTCTTTCAGCGAAACGAGGCGTGAAGACGGACATTATGACCCCGGCCGCCCCAGTCGGAACTGTTGTGCCCGATTCCCGTGAATTCACCGCGACAATGCCCCCACCATCTATTCCAATAGTCACCTGAGCGTGACTACGTACATCTGAAAGGAGGGAGACTCCCATGTCTCCCACGAAGATTGCTGACCGGGTGCTGTCCTGGGCCAGCATCATCGACGACACCACCCGCGAGCAGGCCATCGCCCTCGCTGGCCTGCCGTTCATCCAGCCACACATCGCGCTGATGCCGGACGTGCACGCTGGAATGGGAAGTGCCGTCGGGACGGTCATCCCGACCGAGAAGGCCGTGATCCCCGCTGCTGTCGGCGTGGATATCGGCTGCGGCATGATTGCCGCTCGCACCCGGTATGCCGCAGCTGACCTGGACCGAATCAGTCTGGAGGAGCTCCGCGACCAGCTTGAGTGATCCATCCCGCTGTCTCCGGGCAGCTACAACCGGAAGAGCCACCTCGATCACACTGCAGATCGGATCGCAGAGCTCGAGGACCTTGCGGAGGAAGACGGCGTTGACTTGTCCCACTCTCCGAAGTGGCGCGAACAGCTCGGTTCCCTCGGCGGCGGAAACCACTTCATTGAGCTCTGTCTCGATGAGGAAGACCGGGTCTGGTGCTTCCTGCACTCCGGCTCTCGTGGCGTGGGCAACAAGATCGCCCGCAAGCACATCAAGACCGCGCAGAGTCTGTGTAAGAAGTGGTTCATCCAGCTCGCCGATCCTGATCACGCTTACCTCGTGGAGGGAACTCCTGAGTTCACGAGGTATCTGAAGGATCTGGCGTGGGCGCAGAAGTTCGCTGCGCTGAATCGAGACGACATGATGGATCGGTTCGTCGACCAGCTCGCACGTCTCATGGGAGACCCCGCCGGTGAAGTAGAGGTGGAGCGGATCAACACGCACCACAACTACACCGAGAAGGTCACCATCAAGGGAAAGTCTGTGTGGCTGACCCGTAAAGGTGCAATCAACGCCGAAGAAGGCCGGCCCGGCTTGATTCCCGGTTCCATGGGCACGCGCAGCTACGTGACCGTGGGCAAGGGCAATGCTTCTGCATTGTTCTCTGCGCCGCACGGGGCTGGTCGGGCGATGTCCAGGCGAGAGGCGAAGCGTCAGTTCACTATCGATGATCTGGCTACTCAGATGGGGGACATTGTCTACCGTCACGGCGAGCAGTGGATCGACGAGATTCCCACGGCATACAAGCCCATTGACCAGGTCATGGCAGATGCATCTGACCTCGTCGAGATCCGACACACTCTTCGGCAAGTGATGAATGTGAAGGGAACGTAAGCGAAGGTGACGTCGTGAAGCGAGATTTTTCGCTTTACGACGTTTTCAGCTTGAATCCATCACCCTCAATCCCCAAAGGGATTCGGTAAAGCTGATGGGCGCCGTCCCTAAAGTAGTGTTTGGAACTTGTGTTAGGTGAGACTAGCCTTTTGGTCGGTAATATGTCCGCTCGGACATTCCCCGGCTGGTGATGACACGGCCGGAGCCTATGGAAAGGAAACGCGAATGCGTTTTTCACGAGTTCTCGGCGCGACCACCGCGCTCGCACTCGCCGCCGGCATGGTGGCATGTTCCTCTGATGACTCCAATGAGCCGACCGAGGACACCAACTCCGCTGCATCGTCGGCTGAGGGCTTCCCCATTGAGGTAGAGCACGTTTACGGCGTCACGGAAATCCCGGAGAACCCCGAGCGTGTCGCCACCGTCGCCTGGGCGAACCACGAAGTTCCGCTGGCAATGGACATCGTTCCCGTTGGCATGAGCAAGGTCTCCTGGGGTGACGATGACGGCAACGGCATCCTCCCGTGGGTCGAAGACAAGCTCGATGAGCTCGGCGGCGAAGAGCCCGTCCTATTCGACGAGACTGACGGCATCGACTTCGAAGCTGTCGCGGACACCCAGCCGGACGTCATCCTCGCCGGCTACTCGGGACTGACCCAGGAGGAGTACGACACTCTCTCCAAGATCGCCCCGACCATCGCATTCCCGAAGGACAGCGTCGCCTGGGGTACCTCCGTTGACGACATGATCACGATCAACTCCGAGGCACTGGGCCTGAGCGACCAGGGCGAGGCCCTGATCGAGGACCTGGATTCGCAGGCCCAGGCAGCGCTGGATGAGAACCCGGAGCTCAAGGACAAGAAGGTCATGTTCGCCTTCTTCGATCCGACCGATCTGAGCCAGTTCGGCTACTACACCAGCCACGACACCCGCCCGGGCTTCCTGGAAGGACTTGGCCTGCCGACCCCGGAGGTCGTCGAAGAGGCTTCCGCACAGTCTGATGACTTCTACGCTGAGATCAGCTCCGAGGCCGCTGACCAGCTGCAGGATGTGGACATCATCGTCACCTACGGAGACCCCGATGGCGACCTCATCGAGCAGCTGCAGGCTGACCCGCTGCTGAACAAGATCCCGGCTATCGCTGAGGGCAACATCGTCATCCTCGAGGATGATTCGCCGCTGGCAGCCTCGGCCAACCCGTCCCCGCTGTCTATCCCGTGGGGTATCTCGGAGTACTTCGCTCTGCTCAACAGCACGAACGATTCCTCCAACTAACGCCATCAACGACGGCGGATTCAGCATCGGCAGGGGAGTGGACCGGCAGTGGACGCGGGAACCAAAAATGGGACGGACATTAGTCCGACAGTCGCGGTAGCAGCCCGACGCAGTACAGCGTTGATCATCTGCGTCGTGGCGCTGGCACTGCTGGTGTTCGCCTCGGTGACGTTCGGCGTGCGGTCAGTATCGCTAGCTGACGTGTGGTCGGGGCTCCTCGGGCACACTGAATCCCTAGAGGAGTCTGCCGTCGCCAAGCGCGTCCCCAGAACGGTCCTGGCCATCCTGGTCGGTGCCGCACTGGCACTGTCGGGCGCGTCGATGCAGGCGGTGACGCGAAACCCTCTGGCCGACCCCGGCATCTTTGGTGTGTCCGCTGGCGCGTCCTTCGCCGTGGTCATCGGTATCGCCTTCTTTAGCCTCAGCGCCCCGTACCCGACGATGGCGGTGGCCATTCTCGGCGCGGCGGTGGCTGCGGTGTTTGTTTACAGCGTGGGCACTATTGGTCGCAGCGGAGCAACACCGTTGAAATTGGCATTGGCAGGCGCTGCAACGTCGGCGGCCCTGGTGTCACTGACATCAGCGGTGATGTTGCCGCGCGTTGATCAATTGCGGAACTTCCAGTTCTGGCAGATCGGCGGCGTGGGCGGCGGCTCCTGGGAGAAAATCACCATCGTCGCTCCGGTTCTGGGGATCGGCGCACTGATCGTATTCTTCAGCGCCAAGAGCATGAACTCCCTGGCCCTCGGTGACGAAATGGCAGCTGGTCTCGGAGAAAATGTGGTCCGCGCGCGAATCATCGCAACCGTCGGCTCCGTGATTCTCGCCGGCGCTGCCACTGCAGTTGCCGGCCCCATCGGCTTTGTTGGCCTCGTCGTGCCGCACATGTGCCGGCTCCTGGTTGGCCCTGACCATCGCTGGCTGTTGCCGTTCTCTGCGGTAGTTGGCGCGGCGCTGCTCGTAGCGGCTGACGTCGTCGGCCGGGTCGTAGCACGGCCTGAGGAAATCGAGGTCGGCATCGTGACGGCCATCATTGGTGCCCCGGTATTCATCTGGATCGTCCGGAAGCAGAAGGTGCAGTCACTGTGACCACCACAAAGATCGTTCCCAGTACTACCGGCCGAGATGATGACGAAGGCGCTGAGAGGCCACTTGGGAGCATGATCCGCGCCGGCCGTGCGAAGCGCGCCCGCAAGCGCGTGCTCGTGACGACAGTGCTGGCGGTGCTGCTGGTCGCCGTATTCCTGTTCAGTTTGGTCTACGGGTCGACGGTGTACTCGTTTCCCGACGTTTTCCGCGTCATCCTCGGCCACACCGTCCCCGGTGCATCTTTCACAGTCGGTGAACTTCGGCTGCCGCGTGCGGTGATGGGCGTGCTCTGCGGATTCGCCTTTGGTGCTGCAGGTGTGACCTTCCAAACTTTGCTGCGCAACCCGTTGGCGTCCCCGGACATCATTGGTGTCAGCGCAGGCGCGGCTGCTGCCGCGGTCACAGGCATCGTTGTTTTTTCCCTAGGCAGCACTGCGGTGTCCGCGCTGGCGCTTATTGGGGCATTGGTCACGGCACTGGCGATTTATGCGCTGTCGAATTCAGATGGGTTTACCGGTACTCGGTTTATCCTCATCGGTATCGGGTTGGCCGCGATGCTCCACAGCGTGATTTCGTACGTCCTGTCCCGGGCTGCCGCGTGGGACATGCAGGCAGCGATGAGATGGATTACCGGAAGTCTCAACGGGGCGACGTGGTCATCGATCATGCCTCTGGCTATCGCCTTCCTAATTCTCGTGCCGTCGCTGCTTATCGCAGGAAACAGCCTGGGAGTGTTGCAACTTGGCGACGAGACTGCCCGTGCCCTGGGACTTCCGGTGGTCGTTGTGCGAGTGACTCTCATCATCGTCGCCGTCGCATTGTTGGCTTTCGCTACCGCGGCCGCCGGCCCGATTTCCTTCGTCGCCTTCATGTCTGGCCCGATCGCAGTGCGACTGCTTGGCGACGGGACCTCCCCGATACTTGCCTCCGGCCTCGTCGGTGCGCTGTTGGTGTTGATGGCGGACTTGGTCGGTCAGTATCTTTTCGCGGGCCGCTACCCAGTCGGCGTCATCACCGGTGCCCTGGGTGCGCCGTACCTCATCCTCTTGCTCATCAGAATGAATCGCATCGGAAGCCGATAATGACGACAACTCACCAGCTCACAGCGGATTCCCTGTCCCTCTCCTACGGAGACCGCGCGATTATCGACGACTTGGATCTGGAGATCCCTGCAGGCAAGGTCACCTCCATCGTCGGCGCGAACGGATGTGGCAAGTCGACCTTGCTGAAGTCCCTGGCCAGGCTCCTCAAACCGCAGTCAGGTTCTGTGCTTCTCGACGGCCAATCCGTCACCTCCATCCCCTCCAAACGACTCGCCCGGACGCTGGGTCTTCTTCCGCAGAACCCCATTGCCCCAGACGGCATCGCGGTGGCTGACCTCGTCGGTCGTGGTCGGCATCCACACCAGGGAGCGCTCGCACGCTGGAGCCCAGGTGACGAGGCGGTGGTGGAAGAAGCTCTGCGCGCGACCCGCACCCTAGAGCTGGCCAATCGTCCGGTTGATGAGCTCTCCGGCGGTCAGCGCCAACGCGTGTGGATCGCGATGGCACTTGCGCAGGAAACTGACATCCTGCTTCTCGACGAGCCGACCACCTTCCTCGACGTCACTCACCAAGTGGAAGTCCTTGACCTGGTCACTGACCTCAACCGCGACCGCGGGACGACGGTGGTAATGGTCCTCCACGACTTGAACCTGGCTGCCCGATACTCAGACTCTCTCGTCGCGGTGATGGACGGAAAGGTCCGAGCCTTCGGCACGCCCGACGAGGTTCTCACCACCGGCCTCGTCAAAGAGGTGTACGGGATGGACAGCATGATTATCCCGGACCCGGTCTCCGGTAGTCCCTTGGTCCTGCCAAAGGGCCGGCACCATGTGCACTCGGTGGAGCAGTAGCCGAACCGCTCCAGGTCAGTGACCCCATTCGATAACTCGCGAAATCCACGACCTGCGAAAATACAGCGAGCAATTGATCAAACGGGGTCACTACTCCTTAGGCAAGGTCCGGACGACCTTCGCCGGTGTCCCGACAGCCACTGAATGCTCTGGAATATCGGTCAGGACCACACTGCCGGCACCAATCACTGAGTTCTTACCGATGGTCACCCCTGCCCCGACAGTGACCGAAGCGCCCAGCCAGGTGTTCGACCCGATGGAGATCGGCAGGGCCTTCTCCCACCCTTCGCGGCGCTTGGCATGGTCCTCAATTGGGTGAAGTGCAGTCATGAATTGAGCCCCAGGCCCAATGCGGGCGTCGTCAGCCACGGTGATCTGAGCGTCATCCATGAAGAAGGCGTTCGCGTTGATGAAAACCCGTCGGCCTAAGCGGATGTTTCGTCCGTAGGAGCATTTAAAGCGGGGAATGATCTCGACGTCCTGGCCGTATTCTCCTAGGAGATCAGAGAGTGCCGTGAAGCGGACATCGTCGTCGTCTGCCAGAGCGTTGTTGAATCTATCGAGGATACGGGCGCAGCCACGTCGCCGTGCCCTCAGCTCATCGTCATCGAGATACCAGTCGCCTTTGGCAAGTTTTTCTGCGTTGTCACTCATTGGCGCCTTTCTCGCTCATGGCAAGAACCCTGCTGCTAGAAGGAACACCGGCAATGTCGCTACCGCTACTGCTGCTCCAGCAAGAACTTGGCGGAGAGTGTGATGCGCGATCCGAATCCGGGCCCATGCGACCACTGGGGTCAGCAGAACCATCAGGATGAACCACGGCTGCAACATTGCGACGGCTGCCCAACCGCCGAGCCACACGGCTACGTGCATCGAGGGCTTGTGGCCGATCAGTGTAAGCACAGCGCTGAAGATCACCACTGAGAACTCCGCAGCCACCAGCCCAATGACCGCCTGCGGCACGTCAGCGACAGCGACAAAAATACCTAGGAGCACTAGGCACATCAGGATGATCACGAACACTCCGGCTCGTTCGGCCCGGTCCGTTACGTGCCACCCGCTGGAGATTGATCCGCGGCGTTGTTTCACCATGATGGCGATGCCTGGGATTACGCCACTGAGCGCACCGATCACGATGCCGACGACCAGATCCCCAGTCAATGCACCGAAGATCACTGCCATGACCGCGACCACCCACACGGGCGACGTGATGTCGGAGATTCTGCGCGCGAGCGTGTCTCTGGAGCCCGCGGTCTTCGCGGAGTTCACCTCGTTTACTCCGGCTGCACTGTCACGATGATCGGCTCATCCTTCGTCACAACGATGGTGTGCTCAACCTGAACCGAGCGGCTTCCGGTGGTATGCAGGGTCCAGCCGTCTTCCTCGTCGTCATCGGCGTAGTTTGCCGTTTCAGATAGGAATGGCTCGATCGCGAGCACCTGTCCTTCGCGCAGCCGCGTGTTGGCAGAGCGGTCAGCGTAGGAGGGTACCTGCGGCGGCTCCCATAGGTCGCCGCCGACGCCATGTCCGCACAGGTTTCGCACGATGACGAATCCACGCTGCCGGGCCACGCGCTCACAGGCCGAGCCAATGCGCCACACCGGCTTCTTTGCCCGCGCTGCAGTCAGGCCAGCCACCCGCGCCTCGTGGACTGCCGAGACAAGGGCATGTGCCACCGGATCGGCCTCGCCGACAGTGAAGCTCTCACCGTTGTCGGCCCAGAACTCACCGAGGCGCCCGGAGACATCAATGTTCACCAGGTCGCCGTCCCGAACGATTGTGTCCTTAGAGGGGATGCCGTGTGCGGCAACATCATTGATGCTGATGCACGTGTCTGCCGGGAAGCCACGGGTCGGGGGAGCGGGGAGTACCCCGAGGTCCTTCATCACCTTCGTGCCGATCGCGTCGAGTTCGGCGGTGCTAATCCCCGGTTCGGTCGCAGCCTTCATCGCGTGCAGTGCGGTGGCGACGGCGCTGCCCGCGGCCTTGAGGCCTTCGAGCTGGTCCTGGTCCTTGATGATCATGAGTTCCTTTGTAGTCCGTGTGTCGGAAGGCTCAGTCAGTAGCCCCTGCTGCCTTATATGCAGCATCGAGTTCGGTCGCGGGAATCCATTCGGTGTACTTCGGCTGACGTCCATCGCCGCTGGAGGTTCCCCGCAGTCGGCGGCTGACCCACGGCGCTGCGAAAGAGCGAACCCACTGGCGGTCGATGGTGTCGTTGGCGAATTCCTTGTCCGTAATGGGGGACTCGTAGTCGACGCCGCCGATCTCCGGCTGTGCGCCGACGGTGTAGCCGGCCAATTGGGACATGAATCGGTGTCCACGGGAGTTCATGTGGAGGCGGTCGCTCGACCACATCCGCATGTCGGAGTACTCCTTTGCTCGCCAGAAGTCGACGATGCCGGCGCCGGTCTTCTCTGCGAGTTCGCGGATGTTCTCCGAGTAGATCGCAGACCGGCCGCGGATGGCCTTGAACACGGGGGCATCTTGAGGGTCAACCGCGGTGAAGACGTACACCTTTGCCCCCGCGTCCTGGAGGGTGCTGATGATCGTGCCGACTCCTTCGGCGAGCTTGTCGATATCGGCCTTCGGTCGCATCAGATCATTGCCGCCGGCGTAGCAGGTGACCACGTCGGGTGCGAGGTCCACCGCCTGCTCCAGTTGCTCATTCAGCACCTGGTGCAGCAGTTTTCCGCGCACTGCGAGGTTCGCATACTGCAGATCAGGTTCAGTTCGGGACCATCGACTGGCCAGGCGATCGGCCCAGCCTCGGCAGAGGTCTCCGCTGCCGTCGTCCTCTGGGTGCGGGTCCCCGACACCTTCGGTGAATGAATCGCCCATCGCCAAATACTTCATGGCGATTCACCCTACCCGTCGATCCGGGGCGGGTGCGGGTATAGTTCTAGCCCATGACTTCTCTTTATGACAGCATCACGGACCGCGACGCGGCCGTGGCCGACACCGCCGATTTCATCGAGCAAGTCGTCTCCAAGCAGTCGGGTTTGAAGGGCACAGCAGTCAAGAGCGCGTACGCCGCGGCCAAGAAGGCCGACTCGGAGATAGCCACCAAGGCTGCCCGTCGTTTCCTGCAGCAGCTGTGCGATGGCCTGGATCAGCTCTGGCAGGCATTCAAGGAGTGCGGACAGGCTGACTTTGGTCAGTACCTCGTTGAGCACAAGGAAGTTGCAGTCAACAACATCATGGCCGTCGCCGATGGTGCCGCCGAGTCCAACTCGACCGCGAACAAGATGTACGGCGCTGTGCGTGGCACCGTGAAGAAGACCGTGGAAGAGGAGCTTCCGCAGATCGGTTCGCTGGCTCAGAAGCACTCCAGCTAAAACCGAAGGGAGTCGCTTCCCGACGTCCCCTGCCACCCCCTCCGCAACCGCCGGAACGGGGTGGTTTCCTTATATCTAGATTTAAACCACTGCGAGACGCACATCACATACGTTTGAGGTGTGAATAAGCGCATTGGTGGTTCGTCGGAACGTAAGCGGCCCCGGCGGGGCCTCACAATCCTGCTTGGCCTTGTGGTGGTCATCGCCGTGGCTCTGGTCGCCCTTTTCGTGGTTGTTCCGAGGTACGTCGATCAGTCACGCAACGGGGTCGCGGACGGCGAGCTTCCAGAGGTCACCGACGAGGCGAAGGGAGTCCATGATCGCTTGACTATCGTCGACCTGCACTCAGATTCACTGCTGTGGAAGCGTGATTTCCTTACTCGTCACTCTCGCGGACACATGGATCTTCCTCGTCTAGAGGAGGGCAATGTCGCCCTACAGGTGTTGTCCTCGGTGTCGAAGTCGCCGATGGGGCAGAATATCGATGGCAACGATGGGGACAGTGACAACATCACCCTGCTGGCGTTCGCGCAGTTACAGCCGCCGAAGACCTGGAACTCGCTATTGGAGCGCTCCCTCTATCACGCGCAGAAGCTCGACCGTGCTGTCGCAGACTCCGATGGCAGACTCGTCTCGATTCGAACTACCGGAGATCTCGACAATCTCTTGGCCGCCCGTGAACGTGGCGATCAGGTGACTGGAGCGTTGTTTTCTGTCGAGGGCCTGCACAACTTGGAGGGGGAGCAAGACAATGTCCAGGTGTTGTTTGACGCCGGTATGCGTATGGCCGGATTCACGCACTTCTTCGACAATGAGGTCTCCGATTCCGCCCATGGTCGAGATCACGGCGGTCTAACAGATCTGGGCCGCGACGTTGTTGCCGAACTTGAGGACCTTGGCGTCGTGATCGATCTGGCGCACATCAGTTCCGAAGCGATGGACGATGTTCTCTCCATCTCGACTAACCCTGTTGTCGTCAGCCATGGCGGGGTCCAGGCCACGTGCGACAACAACCGAAACCTCTCGGATGAGCAGATCCGCGGCATCGCCGGAACCGGGGGAGTGATCGGTATCGGTTACTGGGACACGGCGGTATGTGAAATGGCCCCAGAGGCAGTCGTCGACGCCATCGAGCACGTCATCGAGGTCGCCGGAATTGAGTCAGTGGCTCTGGGCAGTGACTATGACGGCAGCGTCGAGGTTGGCTGGGATACCTCCGAGATCAACTTGGTAACCAACGAACTGGTTGCCCGGGGTCACAGTGAAGAGGACATCGCAGCGATCATGGGAGGAAATGCTCTCCGGGTGTTGCGAGACGTTCTGCCGGAGTAGAGGGCGTCTCTCAGCTGTGGGGGTAGCGGGGGTAAAGCGCCGATACTGCCGTGACCTGCATAATTCTGAATCGTGTGACGCGTGGGACTTGGCAGCGGGTGACATTTTTACGCAAAGCTAACGATATCTGTCGAGAAAACGGTGTTGTGACTGTGAAACGGACCTAGGAGTTCGTCTCAACGAGCTGAAGCAAGTACTCCTTGTTCCCCTCCGCCCGGTCATCGTCACCCACGAGTCGCGCCGGGCATTCCTGAAAGGCGACAGATGTCGAATAGTTCCTCCGCCCCCTCGCGCGATGGTGGCCGCCACCGTCAGAAGAAACAGTTCAGCAAGATCCGCAAGGGAGCGCTCGCCACGGGAGCCACCCTGGCAATCGGTGCCACTGTCATCACTCCTGCAGTTAGCCACGCCAATCCGCTCGGCGGACTGGGTGGGGGATTTGATCTCGACAGCATCGGAGATCTGCTCACCAATGAGATGATCTTGGATTACATCCGGGTCTGTCAGACCGGCGATGAAGCGCCGGAAATTGATGAAAGCACCGAACTAGTTGCCGTTGCAGACTGCAGTCAGTCCACCGGTACCGGTATCGGGATTGTGCTTCCGGAGTCGATCGAACTTGGTAATGCAGCCGAGGATATGACCATCGATCTGGGTAACGACATTCTTGGATTCCGGATGGGTGAGCGCAACCTCATCGAACTAGTTAGCGCTGCGGCTCTGGGAAGCAACACGACCAAGGGGCTCGTCGAACGGCTCATTGGTGTAAGAATTGACCCTTTCGAGCTTGGAACTTACGAGTCCTATGAGCAGGTTCAGCGTGATGCGAATCTTCCTGTTGAGAACGAAGACGTCTGGGGGAACGGTGACTGTATCAGCCGATTCTTGGGAATTTGTTATGAATGGGAACAAGTTGTAGTTGGGCAACGCGATGCGAACCTCGAAAAGCGTACCGAGGCCTTGAAGATCGCGGAGTTCCTCACCGGTGAGACCTATGACTACACCCAACCTGTCGAACTGCCGGGCCAGCCTGCTCCGAGAGGTACCTCCACCACCATTGGTGATGGAATCCAGGTTGCAGCCTCGATGCGTGGGGGTAACGCGGTTGCCGAGGCGCACCAGCTCTTCGGATTGCCGGCGATCGCACTTGCGGGAGCTGACAAGGAACGTAGCTCCGTTGCCTATTCCCGATTGGGAATCGCCACGGCACTGAACATGGACACCGACGAGATCAAACTGACCTGGTTCGGTCAGGAGCTCGACTTCACCAAGCTTCGTGAGGCTGGTGCCGCAGAATTCATGGACGAGGACATGGAAGACATGCTCGACATGGCCGAGAACCTCGAACTCCCGGCTCTGAAGGAGGTCTCCTGCTTCGGTGTTATCGCACGGGCAGAGGCTGAGGGCCTGGGGTCGTGCTCCAACATCCTGGGCACCTTCGATAGCTACGAAGACCTTCGAGAGGCACGTCCGGGCGAGTCTCGTCAGACCCAGTACGGCCTGACCGACATCACCTCTCTGGTGATGGGCAATGACGCCCTGGCCAAGCAGCTCACCGGCGACGCCGAGAACACTCCGTTCCTCGATGATCTGATGCACAACCTCACCTCCGAGGATGACCGCCTGAAGTTCGCCAAGGACTTCGTGCGCTTCACCAAGGATGTCGCGACCGATTACGTCATGGAGCCGGTTCTCGATGAGAACGGTGCTCCGGTTCTCGACGACGAGACCGGCGAACCGCTCATGCAGCCGAAGCCGAAGATGGTCCCGGCCTTCGACGCTGAGAACAACCCGATCATGGAGGACATCCTCGATGAGGACGGAAACCCGGTGATGGTCCCCGACCTCGATGACGAGGGCAATGAGATCATCGACGAGGCGACCGATGAGCCGAAGATGGTTCCCGCACAACGACAGGTCCTCGTTCAGGAAATGGGTCTGCTGCACGTGTAGGTGACATCTGAGTTGGCTTGCCCGGGAGGGTGGGCTGGAAGGATGTCATTGTGCCGAAGCCCTATCCCCGAGAGTTCCGTGACGACGTTGTGCGTGTTGCGAGGAGTCGTGAACCAGGTGTGACGATCGAGCAGATTGCGAAAGATTTCGGCGTTCACCCGATGACCCTGCAGAAATGGTTGCAGCGCGCCGCGGTGGAGGACGGTGACCGGCCAGGGCAGACCCGAGCCGAGGGG
>NZ_ATYV01000002.1 GCF_000427865.1 Corynebacterium sputi DSM 45148
GTTCGTCAGTGGGGTTTTCGTGGGCGAAGCGTGCTGCCTGTGGTGCGATGGCCGCTGCGAATGGGCACCCCGGGTCGGTGAGGTCGAATGGTGGCGGGTTGGCTGTGGTGTGCATCAGGTCCCCCTGGGCTGATGTGACAGAGCTAGATGTGACAGAGCTGGTTCAGTTGTGGAGTGAGTGAGTTGATCCCCGTGTTTTCCCGATCAACTCGCTTGCGTGTTCGAGGCTAGTGTGTTTGTGCAGTTCACGCAATAGGAAAATGGAGATTCCTCGAAAAGGCGTGCGAGGGAACTGAATCGAGGGGCGTACGCTCGGGGACATGACATTGAGCCATGACTTCGCCGACGCACTTCCGGAGTTGGCGGTTGAGCAGGTCCCAGAGACTCCGATTGACCCTCAACTGCTGATGCTGAACGAACCCCTGGCCAAGGAACTCGGATTCGATCCTGAGTGGTTGAAGACCGAAGAGGGGGTGTTGTCCCTCCTAGGGCAGAACCTGCCGGAGAACGCAAAGCCAGTTGCCCAAGCCTACGCAGGCCACCAGTTCGGCCAGTTCAACCCCATGATGGGAGACGGCCGTGCGGTCCTTCTTGGAGAGCGCACAGGCACTGACGGGCACCTCTACGATCTGCACCTAAAAGGGTCAGGACCAACGGTGTTCGCCAAGCGCGGCGATGGTCGGGCGCCATTGGGCCCAGTGCTGCGTGAGCACCTAGTCAGTGAGGCGATGCACCATTACGGTGTCCCCACGACCCGTTCCTTGGCTGCCATTTCCACCGGTCACACGGCAATTCGTGAACGCGCTTTGCCTGCGGGGGCGACGGTGCGGGTGGCGCGAAGTCATCTGAGAGTCGGGACCTTGCAACTGGCTTTATCGCGCAACAGCGAAGAAGTGCTCGGCAAGATTGCGGACCATGCGGCGAAACGTTTCGACCTTGATTCAAGGCGGGAGCTGTTCGAGTACACGCTGGATGCGCAGGCCAAGCTTCTGGCGAAATGGATCGGGTTGGGGTTCGTACATGGGGTGATGAATACGGACAATATGTCGTTGTCGGGAGAGACGATTGACTACGGCCCATGTGCGTTCCTCGACGATCACGAGCCGAAGGCGTGCTTCAGCTCCATCGATATTGGCGGCCGGTACGCCTACAACCGCCAGCAAAAAATCGCGCAGTGGAACATGTACCGATTCGCCGAGGCGATGGTCCCGATCCTCACCGATAATCCAGACGACGCCATCGCCTACGCCAGCCCCATCCTCGAGCGCTATGAAGAAAAGCAGAATTCACTGATCATGGCGGAATTTGGGCGCAAACTTGGACTCAATCCTGCCACTGGATTTCAGGAATCAACCACTGAACTCATTAACGAGTGGCGCGCCATACTCGTCGAATTTTCTCCGGATCACACTCAGGTCCACCGCAGCCTTACTGACGGCGACATCTTCGACCATCTCCCGGACAATGAGCGCGTTCGGAACTGGCTGAGCGAATGGAGGAGCATGGACCCGGATGCTGACCTGATGAAGCGAACGAACCCCATCTACATTCCCCGCAATCATCACGTACAGCACGCGGTCGACCGCGCGGTGGAGGGAGACCTAAAAGATTACGAAACGCTTTACGACGTCCTCCTCACCCCCTTCACCCGACGCGCTGGAATGGACCATCTCGAAGGCCCTGGTGCGGGACCAGATGCCACATTCATCACCTTCTGTGGCACCTAAGCCACATTTCGGCGGGTTTTAGGTGAGGACGCGGATCGGCTGACCTGCCATCCAGGCGGCGACATTCTCAACGGCCTGGCTATAGAAGACGGAGTAGGTATCGCGAGTGACGTAACCCAAATGCGGAGTGAGGACCGTGCGTGGTGCCGTGCGCAGGGGATGGTCTGCGGGAACCGGTTCGGTGTCGTAAACGTCGATGCCAGCACCACCGATAGAGCCGGCTTCTAGGGCGTCGATGAGTGCGTCAGTGTCCACGAGGGGGCCACGCGAGGTGTTGATCAGCACTGCAGTGTTTTTCATCAGATCCAGTTCAGCGGCGCCAACGATGCCGCAGCTGCGGTCACTGAGTTTGTAGTGGATGGTCAGGACGTCTGAGGTAGAGAACAACTCCTCCTTCGACACCGCCTGCACCCCCAGCGACTCGGCATCGGCTGGATCCAAGTTCTGACTCCAGGCGACGACATCCATATCGAAGGCCTGACCAATCCTCGCCATCCGACCGCCCAGTCGGCCGAGTCCAATGATTCCCAGCCGATGGCCGGCTAGGTCAGTGCCAACGGTGCTCTGCCAGCCTCCGTCGCGCATCGCCTGGTTCTCTGTAGGTATCGAACGCAGAACCGACAGAATCAGACCCCAGGCCAATTCTGGAGTCGACGAGGCCGGAGACTCCGTGCCACACACAACGATCCCATGGTCACGGGCAGCGTCCAGGTCGATCGAAGCATTTGCTTTGCCCGTACTGACCAGCAGTTTTAATTGCGGAAGCGAAGCCAAAAGAGATCGGGTGAATGGGGTGCGTTCGCGCATGGCGATGATGATGGGGGCGTCGTACAGCAGATCTTTTAGGTCCTTCTCACCGGTCACGTGCCTGGTGACGGTGTGGACCTCGGCGCCCAGCGAATCCCAGTCGGCGAACTCACCGGCGACGTCCTGGTAGTCGTCTAGAACCACAATCTTCATGTAAGGCCCCTTCAGATTGGATGCCGTTGGCTACCGGGGATCGTACGGCCTGAGGCTCTCCAAGAGATGGGCGACACGGCGCATTCGGGCCGAGTCCTCCTGCGAGCGGGCGATATCGACCGCGTCACGCAGGGTGTCCAGGATGTCCTTGTCGACGGGAAGCTTCGGGACCCCATATCCGGTCGGCCGCAAGCGCCAACGCAGATCATCTCCGAGATACGGCTCGAGGCCACGGCCGAACGCGGTATCCCTGAGCTGTTGCTCAGCCTTAGGCACTGAGGTGCAGGTGTCATGCGCGAGGCGAGATGTCGTCGGAGGCGAGTCGATGACAGAGAGGAGGAGGCGGTCGGCGTCGTCGGGATGCCGGTGGCCACGTTGATCTCGGTCTGGTTCAAGGTCTCGTAGGAGCTCACCGATGGTGGTGGACTCGGCTGAACACGTGACCGCGACCCCGCAGAGCACCGAACCGACTGGCAGCATGCCCAAATCCGCAGGCAGATGCAGCACGACATCCCGATCACCGATATGCGAGCGCACCTCATAGCGATGTCCACCCCCGATGCCCTCGGTGAGTTCAACCTCAACCTGGCGCACCGATTCCACTTGGCAGCAGATCGGAAGATGAGTCCCGAACGTCAGCGGCGCCGAGGCGACGGTAGCGATCGAATAGGAGGTCTCGCTGTCGATGTCGAGGCCCCATAAGCTCTCAAGCGTCGCTGCATCGGGCGTGACCACACAGTCGATCGCTGCTAGATGGAGCACCTGATCCTTCATCGGATCGCGGTCGAGGTACACCGCCCAATCCCCGCTAGGCAGGGATCTGGCGACGCTCGCGCCGTCAATGCCTTGCCTCCCGACGGTTACCCGCGTCCCCACCGGAAACAGCACACCGGACTCATCCTCGTCCGTATCGAGATATTCGGTGGTCTCCCAGCCGGCCGAGCGAGGCGCGCCGGAAATCGCCTCCCACACCGCTGCCCCACCGTTGAATCGCAGTCCCAGGCAGGTCGCGATATCAGTATCGATCACCGCGCCGACCGGACCGTGCGTCACCGGCGGCCGCAGATCCGGTTCCTGCCCGCCGACGATCCACAGCGGGTCGGCCAAAACGATCGGATGTGCCTCCGGGGAGAGGAATCTGCCAGTGAGCACGGCGTCACCACTGACGGTGGTGCCGACGGGGTAAGGATTCTCTGGACGCAACACTCCCCTCGCAGCCGGGTGGTGGACCCGGGCAACCTTCATGTCTGGGGCACAAGCGTCGACAACAGACCCGTCCGCGAGCCGGATGGTCAGATACCAGAATGGCGTTCCTACCAGTACGTTCAGATACTTCCGAGCGCTCTCGACGGTGGCAACAACTCGACGGGGTTCACCGTGAGTTGGGCGACCGGTGGGGACCTGGCCGTCAGCGGCAATGATGACGTCGTCAGCAAAAACGACCGTCAGCTGAAGCCGTCCGTCAGCGTCCTTGGCGATGACTCCACCACGCTCATCAGCCGGGGGCCCGACCCACAGCCCCCGCGGATCAGTGACGTGGAATCGCAGGGGAACGGGGACTGTCTCCTTCTTCCCCGGGGAGAAGGAGATCTGGTCTGGTTCAAGATCCGGATTCAGTGCCGATGCCGAGGTCAGAAAACTGACGCCTAGGCCTTCGCTGTTCTGCGGAACGTACGCGGCGCCAGCGGGGATATTAGTACCGCCATCGAAACCGAAGGCCAAGGTATCCGGCCCGATCAGCACGACCGCACCTGAGAAATCCCGCACCCTGCGCACCAACTCCGGGCCGGCTGGCCCCTTCGACACTTCCACTGCCCGATGGTCGCGGAGCACTTCCGAGAATTCTTTGAGCACTCCGCCTGGGGTGGCATCGCCGAAATCGAAGCCGAGGGAGCGCTGGAAGCGGGTCCAGTCGAGGCTCTCGCGGCCATCAGCGAATTCGGTCATGGACACTGAGGTTACGACGGGAATGCCGGTTCCGCATGTCGGGCAATACCGATCACTACTGACAGAGCCTGGAAACTATTTTGGGGGTATCGGGGGTAACCGACGCTACCCACACAGCAAACACTGTAAGCGTGTTGGATACAGCAATCACTACCTAATGACGGGTGGGACCGAAGCCCCCCTTAGCCGCTCTACACCACCGATAGCCCCAGTCGGATCGCCCTCAGGTTTAAGCGGGCGATCCGTTACTCAACGAGTCGACGCAGCTCAACGGACCAAGCCGAATCCACCGAGGCCTGCTATCCAGGGCGCCATCCGCTGACCTACAATCCGTCCGTTATCCACTACCTGCACGTGCGGGGGCCCAACCCTAGCGCCCCGTGCGCCCGCTGACGCCCGACCAGGCACCCCGGCTTCGCGCCACAACTTTCGCTAAGCCTCCGGCCAGCGCCGGACATTGCCGAAAATAGGAATATTTTCAGCAAAACCACACATACCGACGGTTACAGATTTATTAATAGATCTACCGCGTTCCACGAATCGTGGTTCACATCTCATAAACAATCTGCAAGCAAGCCGCAAGCACCCGAATCAGGAGACAAGAGTGCGAATCGGAGTTCCCATAGAACCGGGCGCTGAGCAACCGCTAGTTGCCGCGACACCGGACACCGTGGCCAAGCTGATCAAGCTCGGCTATGACGTTGATGTCCAGACCGGAGCAGGCGCACGCGCCAACTTCCCTGACGCCCAGTTCGAGGCCGCAGGCGCGAACCTCGTAGGCGAAGAGGTTTGGCAGGCGGACATCATCACCACCCTCGACACCCCGCCGGCGGAATACCGCGCGAAGATGCGCTCCGGCGCCACGCTGATCACTCGCATGGCACCGGCCCGCAATGCCGACCTCATCGAAGAGCTTGCCGCATCCGGCATCACCTCGATGGCAATGGACACGGTCCCGCGTATCTCCCGTGCACAGTCGATGGACGTCTTGTCCTCGATGGCCAACATCGCCGGTTACCGCGCGATCATCGAAGCTGCCGGCGCATACGGCCGTCTCTTCACCGGTCAGGTCACCGCCGCCGGCAAGATGCCCCCGGCCACCGTGTACGTCATCGGTGCCGGTGTCGCAGGCCTTGCCGCGATCGGTACCGCAAACTCCATGGGCGCCATCGTCAAGGCAACGGACCTTCGTCCGGAAGCCGGCGAGCAGGTCGAGTCCATGGGTGCAGAGTTCGTCGAGATCCCGGCTGAGACTCAGAAGTCCGAAGACGGCTACGCCAAGGAAATGACCGCCGACCAGGCTGTCGCCGCCGCGAAGCTCTACTCGGAGCAGTCCGCTCTGGCTGACATCGTTGTCACCACCGCGAACATCCCAGGCCGCACCTCCCCGATTCTGCTGACCGCAGCTGACGTCGCGAAGATGAAGCCCGGCTCGGTCATCGTCGATATGGCGGCTGCCAACGGCGGAAACTGTGAGCTCACCGTCGCCGGCGAGACCACCGTTACTGACAACGGCGTGATCATTATCGGTAACACCGACCTGGCCGGCTCGCTGCCGACCCAGGCATCGCAGCTGTACGGCCAGAACGTGGTCAACCTGTTCAAGTTGCTGACCCCGAACAAGGACGGTCAGACGGTTGTCGACTTGGATGACGAGATCATCCGCGGCATCACCGTCACCAACAACGCTGACGGTGCCACCTCAATCCTGTGGCCGCCGCCGCCGGTGAAGGTCTCTGCCGCCCCGGCCGCAGCTGCCCCGGAAGCCGCAGCCGCAGAAGAGGCGGAGGAGAAAAAGAGCAACAGCAAGCTGTGGCTCGGCGTTGCTGCTGTCCTCGGTGTCGCCCTGGTGCTGTTCTCCCCGGTCGCTGTCAGCCCGCTGTACATGGTGCTGATGCTCGCCGTCGTCGTCGGTTTCTACGTCATCACCGCGGTTACGCACTCGCTGCACACCCCGCTGATGTCTGAGACCAACGCCGTCTCCGGAATCATCCTGGTTGGTGCTGTCCTTCAGGTCGGCTCCAGCAATTTGGCGGTGTCGATCTTGGCGTTCATCGCGATCGTTGTCGCGTCCATCAACATCTTCGGTGGCTTCACGGTGACGCACCGGATGCTCCAGATGTTCAAGAAGGAGGCGTAAGCGATGACTACTTTGAATCTCGCTATCGCGGATGTTGTCCTCATCGAGGAGACCTCCCCCCTGCTGGAGTGGACCACCCGCTTCACTAACCTGGCGTACATCGCCGCCGCGCTTCTCTTCATCCTGGCCCTGGCCGGACTGTCGAAGAACGACACTGCACAGCGCGGTAACACCTTCGGTGCGACCGGTATGGCCGTCGCTCTGATTGCCACGATCATTACCGCAGTCGTTCAGTCCATTGAGGACCCGGAGGCCTACCGTTCCGGTTTCGCCACTCTGATCCTCATTGCACTGGCAATGCTCATCGGTGCTGCCATTGGTATCCCGCGTGCCAAGAAGGTCGAAATGACCGGCATGCCGGAGCTCATCGCGATGCTGCACAGCTTCGTGGGTCTGGCCGCAGTCCTCATCGGTTTCAACTCTTACCTCGCAGCGCCTGACTACGGCCTGGATGGATTCCACTCCGGTGAGATCTTCCTCGGTATCTTCATCGGTGCGGTCACCTTCACCGGTTCGATCATCGCCTTCCTGAAGCTCTCAGGCCGCATGGACGGCAAGCCGCTGATGCTCCCGGGTCGCCACCTGCTGAACCTGCTGATCATCGTCAGCTCCGTCGTCCTGATGTTCGTCTTCGCTTTCACGGACAACGTGACCGTCGAGTGGATCTGCCTCGGTGTCATGACTGCTCTGTCGCTGTTCCTGGGCTTCCACCTCGTTGCCGCCATCGGTGGCGGAGACATGCCGGTGGTCGTCTCGATGCTGAACTCCTACTCCGGTTGGGCTGCAGCAGCTGCAGGTTTCATGCTGTCCAACAACCTGCTGATCATCGTCGGTGCCCTCGTTGGTTCTTCCGGTGCGTACCTGTCCTACATCATGTGTAAGGCCATGAACCGCTCGTTCGTGTCCGTCATCCTCGGCGGATTCGGTGGCGACACCCCGTCCGCAGGTTCTGATGACACCGACTACGGCACGCACACCGAGGTCAACATCGCTGAGACCGTCGAGGCTCTCAAGGGTGCTCGCAAGATCATGATCACCCCGGGCTATGGCATGGCCGTTTCCCAGGCGCAGTACCCGGTCGCGAACCTCACCTCGAAGCTGCGTGAAGCCGGCAAGGATGTCACATTCGGAATCCACCCGGTCGCCGGCCGTCTGCCGGGTCACATGAACGTGCTCCTGGCCGAGGCCAAGGTCCCCTACGACCTGGCTCTGGAGATGGACGAGGTCAACGACGACTTCGGTGAGGTCGACGTCGTCCTGGTCATCGGCGCCAACGACACGGTCAACCCGATCGCTGAGCAGCCCGGCTCCCCCATCGCCGGTATGCCGGTGCTGAAGGTCTGGGAGGCTGAGCGCGTGATCGTGTTCAAGCGTTCCATGGCTTCCGGTTACGCCGGTGTTCCCAACCCGTTGTTCTTCAAGGACAACACGGACATGCTCCTCGGTGACGCGAAGGCCACCGTCGAGGAGATCGTCGCGGGTCTGTAAAGACACTCGCTTCCCGACGTCCCCAGCCCCGACCCATCCCACCGGATGTGTCGGGGTTTCGTCGTACGTAAGGAACCACCGCAGCTACGCCTTTACGGGCACTTCTTCCGCACCAACATCGAGGTGACGAGTGACCGAGTTCCTCATCGTGGCGTAGTACAGCAGGCCACCGAGCGTCGCACCGATCAGCCACGCGAATCCGGAGAGACCGTGCAACGCCGGCACCCAGACGGTGCAGATGGCGAAGACTGCAGCAACGCCGACTGCCACCAGCGCCTTGGTATTCCAGCCGTTCTTGTAGTGGTACGGGCTATCGGAGTCCATGGTGAATACGTCCGGGATATGGACCTGCTTCTTGCGGATGAAGTAGTAGTCAACGATCAGCACGCCATACAGCGGAGCAAGGATCGCGCCGAGGGTATCAACGAACGTCGGCAGTCCGATGTCGTTAATGACCGCGACCCACATGCCACCGATGATGAAGCCGAAGACGGCGGTCACGATTCCGCCAGCTTGGAAGCTGAGTTTGGACGGGGACATGTTGGCGACGTCGTAAGCAGCGGGGATGAAGTTCGCCACGAGGTTCACACCGATCGTGGCGACGAGGAACGTTGCTGCAGCGATAAGAGACAGAATGACGGACTCGGTCTGACCGACGATATCCGCCGGATTGTCCATCGGAGTACCTTCACCATTCTGGAACACGACGTACGCGCCTGCAGTGATGAATAGCGACAAGAAGGTGAAGAACGCCAGCGACAGCGGCAACCCGGTGAAGTTGCCGAGCTTCATTGCCTTCTCGGACTTGGTGAACCTGGAGAAGTCACCGAAGTTGATGATGACAGCAGAGAAGTACGCGACCATCGTTCCCACAACTCCAATGAATGCACTGACCGTTGCCCAGCCGGTGACCTCATCATTATTGAAGATGTCGCGCACTGCCGGGAGCATGTCCGAGCCAGCCCGGACCCAGATCACGACCAGCAGGATGATCATCACCACATACACAGCCGGGCCCGCGAAATTGAGGAACTTCGCGATCGCATCGATGCCACGGGTGAACAGGTAGACCTGCAGCGCGGTGACGATCACGTAGGAAATCCAATCGACCATGTTCATGCCGAGGAACGTGCCGGATTCGGGATAACCGAACATGGCGTTGATCGCTAGTGCGACAGCGGTAGAAGCGAAGTATGTCTGTGCGCCGTACCAGAACATCGCGACGATTCCGCGGACCAGCGCAGGGAATCGGGCGCCGAGGACGCCCATCGACATGCGGGCCATCACCGCGTACGGGACGCCGAGTTTCACACCAGGGGCACCGGAGAGATTCACCAGGAAGTTGACGATGATGCCGGCGAGAACAATCGCCGCAAATACATACCAGCCGCTGATGCCAGCACTGATGAATAGGGACGCGGCCAGGGTGTAACCAGCGAGCGACTGGATGTCATTGGTCCAGACGTTGAAGATCTCGAAGGCACCCCACTTCCGATTCTCCTTCGGGACCGGTGCCAGGTCGGGGTTGTACAGGGCTGGATCTGCAGTAGCGGCGAGGTTCGCCGGATTCTCGGACAAGGCGTCCACCGATCTCTAGAAGTGAAAGTTCTTCTGCAGCCTAAACCTTAAATTTGCCTAAATTTCCTGCTAAACAATGTTTTTACGCTTCCCGACGTTCCCCTAACCCACACGATTCCGCCCCGAAACCGGACGTTCACATGCGACTGTCGGAGGCCTGCCTATGCTTGCGGTCATGGACATCACGGTGATCGCCTCAGCTGCTCGGGACCGCTGGCGGGGTTCGGACGTGGACTCGCGTCAGGCCTTCCCTGCCACGGGGAATTTTGACCTCTCTGCGAACGCATTCGGACCGCTGCAGATCCACAATGACGACCGCGTCTCCCCCGGCGCTGGCTTCGACATGCACCACCACCAGGATGCGGAGATCGTCACCTGGGTCGTCGAGGGCAACTTGCGCCACCGCGATTCAGGCGGCGCGGACGTGATCCTTTCCCCCGGGATGGCGCAGGCGATATCTGCGGGCAGCGGGGTGAGCCACGCAGAGGTCAATGCTGCCGGATACACCGGAAAGTCGTTCCTCAGAGTGGTTCAGATGTGGCTACGAC
Organism: Corynebacterium sputi DSM 45148; assembly: GCF_000427865.1. Lineage (GTDB taxonomy): Bacteria > Actinomycetota > Actinomycetes > Mycobacteriales > Mycobacteriaceae > Corynebacterium > Corynebacterium sputi. The sequence goes on from NZ_ATYV01000002.1 coordinate 10,389, forward strand.
CAGACTCTGCAGGAACAGAGCCTCGCCACTGCGAAGGTGACTTCCGAGATCTGATCTCTGAGCCCAATGAACTCCACCTCATCGCCGCCGGGGACAACGTCACCGACGTCCGCGGTCAACTCCCGAGGCCACTGCGGATCGGCACGGACAACTCTCGACTTCGCTACGTGTTGTTGGAGCATGGTTCGGTGCGGCTGCCGCTGTCGGAGTTCACCCACATCTATCTTCTTCGCGGCTCTGCGACTGTCGGCTCCGAGTCTCTCGCAGAGGGTGATCAGGCCCGGATCGTCTCTTCGGTAAGCGAGACCGTCGCGGTATCCGGGGATGACGCAGAACTGCTGATCTGGAGCATGGCGGACTCCCCGAGCATCATCGAAACCGCTCTGGAACTGGCAGTCGAGGCACACCGGCATGATTCGCGCCCGGGTGCCCATGGCGAAGAGGCTTATATTCTCCACCCAGAGCGCATCGCAGCATCCGTCAGGAATGGCGGTGCAGACGAGGAGGTCATTGCTGCGGCGCTTCTTCATGACGTCGCCGAAGACCACCCCTACCTCTGGTCGCTCCACAAAGAGTTGCTGCCGGAGCGGGTGGTGGGGGTCGTCGAGAAGCTCAGTCGAAGAGACGACGAGACGTACGCCCAATTCGTTGACCGTGCGGCGGCGGATCCGGATTCGCTGGTTGTGAAACTCGCGGATGTCAATGACAACTTGGGCAGTCTCGACAATCTCCCCCGAGATACCGACGAGCAGCGCGTGCGGTTCAACAAATTGGAGGCGCGCTACCAAGATGCCCTCGACACACTCCTGGTGAAAACGGACCACACCTTCCGACCGTGAGTGCACTCATGTTTCAGCGAGGTTAATTGGCCTTTGCGGTGGACAGCGCCCATGAAACCCGTTGATATCGTGGCTATCCGTGCACCTTCAGGTTTCGCGTTCGCCAAGCTCGACTGTCGACGCCGTGGGCTTCGGGTCCGGCCGCCGTCGTCTTATCGGCTGGGTTGTCGCACTGGCGGGGCTGTTGATGGTCTCCATCATTGCGAGCCTGATGCTCGGTGCAGTCCGAGTTCCCGCAGGTGACGTGATCCGGATCCTGGCACATCATGTTGCCGGCACTCCTCTTGATGACAGCGCAGCCGGTGAATTTGGCCGCAACGATGCGATCATCTGGACCATCCGTGCACCTCGGGTTGTTCTCTCGGTGGTGGTTGGTGCGGGACTGGCGATCGCGGGCGTCGTCCTGCAGGCAATGGTGCGGAACATGCTTGCCGACCCCTATGTCCTCGGGGTCAGTTCTGGGGCGAGCTGCGGCGCTGCGGCGTCGATCCTCTTCGGCCTCGGCGCCGGCTTCGGCGACTATGCCTTGCAGACCAGTGCCTTTCTCGGAGCACTGGTCGCCACGATGGTCGTGCTGGCGGTGGCCCGCTCGGCGGGAAAGCTCACCTCGATCAGGTTGCTGATGGCTGGAGTTGCCGTGGGGTATGCGCTCTCAGCTCTAACTAGTTTCCTGGTCTTCGCCTCCGACTCTGCTGAATCGAGCCGTTCGGTGATGTTTTGGCTGCTCGGTTCGCTCGGTCTTGCTGCGTGGTCGGGGCCGTTGGGTTTGGCAGTGGGCGTCGTAACGCTTCTTTTTATTGTTTTTCTTGTTCTTTCCCCTCAGATGGATGCGCTTGCCTCTGGCGATGAGACCGCGCTGGCTCTGGGAATCCGCCCGGACCGCATGCGACTGATTCTGCTGGTGATGGTGTGTCTTCTGGTGGGAACGCTTGTGGCAATGGCCGGAGCCATCGGATTCATCGGGCTGATCGTTCCGCACCTGGCCAGGCGCATCGTCGGCGGACGTCATCGGGCGGTGCTGCCGGTGGCCGCTTTCATTGGCGCGATTCTGTTGTGTTGGGCGGACATTGCCTCCCGCACGGTTTTGGCACCGCAAGAGATCCCGATCGGGATTCTCACTGCATTGGTGGGGGCTCCGTTCCTGCTGATACTTGTACGGAAGATGAGGGTGACCGCATGACCATGAACAGCGCACGGGTGGCGGGAACTCTAGGGGCGGCGGCACTGCTCCTGGGCTTGGCTGCATGCGGTGATGCCGCGGACACAGCCTCGTCTGATGCCGTCACCGTAGAGAACTGCGGACAGGACGTCTCCTTCGATGCTCCGCCGGAGCGAGTAACTCTGCTGAAAAGCGCTTCGGTCCCAACCCTGGATCGGCTCGGGGTATTAGACCGTGTCACCGCGCGCGCTGGCGTGTACCCGCCGGAATATTACGACGCCTCCACCCTCGCCCAGCTCGACCAGATCCCCCTGATCACCGATCGCCTCGACGACTCCGGGCATCTGCAGATCTCCCGCGAAGAGGTCACCGCCACTGCTCCTGACCTAGTCCTGGGCGAGACGGACACGGTCAATCGGCAGGTCCTGTCCAGTTCCAACATCCCATTACTCGAAGAACCAGCTCTGTGTGGATCGATCGACGGCCCCGTAACGTGGGAGCATGTGTGGAGTCAGATCGATGTCTACGGCACGGTTTTCGGCCGCCAGGATGAAGCGAGCACGTACATCGCAGAGTTGCGCGAGCGTCTCGCTGCCATCGAAGCCGAGGCCACGGACACCGAGCCGTTCACCGTTGCCGTGTTGTACCCGTCGGTTGGCGGTGGCACGACGTACGCCTATGGAACCGGCTCCATGTCACATCCGGTGATCGACGCCGCCGGTGGCACCAACGTTTTCGCAGACCAAGACCAGCGTGTGTTCGAGGTCTCTAGCGAGGAGATCGTGAACCGGAATCCGGACGTAGTCATTGCCCTGCACTCTTCGGGCACTGCCGCGTCGGTGCGCGATGCAGTCCTCTCACTTCCAGGCTTCGACCGCACCACCGCCGGCCACACCTCAGCCGTCCTGCCGCTCCTGCTCAATTTTGCCGAGCCACCAACTCCGCTCGCCGTTGATGGCGCCGAGAAACTCTCCGACTACATCCGCGGCCGCCATGCCATGGCCGAAAGCGACGCCATATGATCACTGCCGAATCCGTGAGTGTCTTTTTTGGGGAGAAGACTGCCGTCGATCGGGTCAGCCTCACCGTGCCCGACCACGGGACTCTCGGGCTGGTCGGGCCGAACGGCTCAGGCAAAACCACGTTGCTGCGCGCACTGTACGGGTCCGTCGATGCCACCGGCACCGTCCTGCTCGACGGCAAGGACATCACGACAATGCGCCGCCGCGACATCGCCCGATCGGTGTCGGTGGTGTCTCAAGAACGAGATTCCGACATCCCAATCACAGTGGCTGACCTCGTAGAACTGGGGGCGCTTCCCCACCGAGGGCTATTCAGTTTCGCCAATGAAGAGCCGGTGGCTCAGGCGCTGGAATCGGTCGGGATCTTGCACTTGGCGCAGCGCGATGTGTCGGACCTTTCCGGTGGCGAGCACCAGCGTGCGCTCATCGCTCGCGCCCTAGTCCAAGATGCCAAGCACGTGCTTCTCGACGAACCGACAAACCACCTCGACATCCGGTACCAGCACGAGGTTCTCGAGCTCGTCACCGATCTTCCCGGTGGCTCCGTGGTGGTTTTGCACGACCTCAATCTCGCCGCGCGCTACTGCGACCGGATCGCTGTTCTCAAGGAAGGGCGCATCGTTGCCGAAGGCACTCCCGAGGAGGTTCTCATTCCAGAGATCCTCGAGCCCGTCTACGAGATCAAGGTCCGCCGACTGAACCTCGACGGCGAGATCACTCTCGTCTACCCCAGAAAGGCACGCGTATGAAGACGCAGACCACCGCGTCGCGCAACCGTGCGATCGACGACTACTGGTCCGGCCGCGCCCACGCCTACCACCGCCACCAGGTCACCGGTGAGCGCGCCCAACTGGATCGGGAGTTGTGGACCGCCGTCTTCACCGATGCCATTGGGCCTGGCCGTGGCGTTCTTGATGTGGGCACTGGCTCTGGGTACGTCGCAAACCTTCTGGCAGCGAATTTCACGGTCACCGGCATCGACCGCTCCCCCGGCATGATCGAGCAAGCCCGCGGGCATAACGGGAATGCGGAGTTCCTCATTGGAGACGCCGTCAACGTTCGTTCAGCGCTTCCAGAGGATGCTCGCTTCGATGCCATCACCTCCCGTTATCTGCTGTGGACTCTGCCCGACCCGGTGGCTGCGATCCGCGAGTGGATGAGCGTCCTTCGTCCTGGCGGCCGCGTAATCGCTGTGGACGCACCGTGGTTCCCTCATGGCATCGACGATTCCATGCTCGTGGAAACCCCCGATGGTCCCGACGCCTTCCTTCGCACCTACAACCCAGACACACTCGCTACGCTTCCGCTTGCCACCGCGACCGATGCCTCGCCTTACGTCGAGGCGTTTGAAAAAGCAGGGCTTTACGACGTCTCCCTCACGCCACTTCCCCAGGTCACCGACTTAGACCGCACCTTCGGTGTCGCTCCGGGGCATGAGTCACGGCCTCACTTCCTCGTCACCGGAATAGTGCGAGACCCTTCTTAAGTCACCCGTTTTCTGCCTAAACTGGAATGCGTACAGCGATTCATAACACTCACTAAGAGTGGAGGGAATGACCGTGTTCACGTCAGCCTCAAGTCCCACGTCGCGGAGAATTCTTACCGCGGCCATCGCCGGCGCCTCAGCGATTGTGCTCAGCGCGTGCAGCGGAACCGATAACGGAGCCGCGAACCAACCGCAATCGCCAACCGCGACAGTTCCAACGGGAACGACCGACACCGAAACGGTCACCAAGAGCGAATCCCCTGACCCCACCACGGCACCTCCGGAGACCTGCGACGTACCGTACGAAGAGTCCGACTTCGGGGCGGTCACCAGCGGCCGCTCCTTCACCGTCACTGACTACACCGGTGCCAACCTGAGTGGATTCGCATGGTGGGCAGAAGGCGTCGCACTCGACGGCTACGACGCGTGCGAGCCTCTGAGTTACCTTGCCCTCGATGGAATGGTCGGAGATGACAACGGCCCGACCGGAACTGGTGCGAGCATCTCGGAACTGCTGGTTCTCTTCGCCGAAGGCGAGACCGTCAGCAATCCGATCCCGATCCTGTTCGCCTCAGTTGAAGACGTGCAACGAAACTCACCGGAATCCATCACCGTGACATACGGCCACCGCGGCGGTGCGACCGCTGAAGGTGTCAACGAGTTCTACGATGTCACCTACACACTTACTGACGGCCAGGTCGAAGTCGCGCGCGCCAACGTTCCCAATGATGTCTGGGAGGGCTACTACCGAGTGCGCGTGCCCTGATTCTCGTTGTTCAGCGGAACTGTTCCCAGTCAGCCGGTTCGGTGTCGTCGCAAAAGGTGCGGCGCGAATACTCCTTGGTCGCCGTGAGGTCGTAGGCCACCGGTTCCGCTTTTGGTTCCTTAACCTCGACGCTGCCCGGCACCGTAAGTGCCGCGGCTTTTGGTGCCATTGAGTACTGGCGGCGGTTGCGGCGAGCAGAAAGTCTCCACAGTCCGTGGCGACCAAAGCCGTGCGTCGGCAGTTCCTCCCGCATCTGAGGACGAAGCCGTGAACGCAGGTGGTATCGGCGTTCCACTCCACCAGTCACGGTCAGGACGATAACCGCAGCCATGCCTAGTGCCACGACGATCACTAGCGCGTAGGAGGGGTTCGCGAAGGAACCGAGGTACACCTTCGCGCCGAGGAACGATCCTGCTGCAATGCCAACGTTGAACATGCTGGAGTTCAGACCAGCAGCAGTGGTGTACAAGTTGCCGGAGACCTGATGCAGCCACGCTTGTCCGACAACTGGCATCGTGCCGCCGGCCATTCCCCACAAGATGACTGCGAGAATCGCAAGATCCGGTCCAGCCTGTGCGAACAGGACCATTGCAGTAAGCACCAACACCGGCGGCATCATGAGGGTCACCCGCATCGAGCGCCCCGCTGCAATTCCAGCCAGGAAGTTTCCTGCCATGCCGGAGGCACCGTAGAGCAAGAGCATCGCGGACACGCTCGCTAGCGATACTCCACCAAGACTCTGCAAAAGCGGAGAGGCATAGGTGTACGCGGCGAAATGGAAGGTGACTAGGACCAGGGTGTAGATCAGTCCGAACTGGATTCCCGGGCGGGAAAACGCACGCCCGATGTCACCGAAGCGAACAACCTCATTGGACGGCATTTTCGGCAGTCGAATCATCAAGGTCAGCGCCATCAAGGCGCAGAGCATCCCGACGAGCAGATACGACATCCGCCAACCAACCAGATTCCCCAGCGCAGCCGACAGGGGCACACCGAACACGACTGCCGCTGATACTCCGGCGTACGCAATCGAAAGGGCGCGCGCGACGTCCTTCGGAGTCGCCATACGGGCGACCGTGGAGCCGAGCATCGACCAAAATGCACCGAGGCTAAGACCGACAAAGACACGCGAGGCCAGGAAAAATTCCGGAGAGGTCGCGATCGAGGAGAGGATGCCGGATGCCGCCATCAGCACAAGTGCAGTGGTGAAGATCGCGCGACGGTCCAGATGCCCGAGCAATCTGGGCGCTACGAACGCGGTCATGGCCGCCAGGAGCGCTGGAATCGTGACACCGAGTCCGATGGTGCCATTGCTCGTGGCCAGGTCATCGGCCATGAGGGTCATTACTCCGATGGGCAACTCTTCCATCGTCGTCATCGCAAAAATGCCGACGCTCAGAGCAGCAATTGCAGACCACGGGGTCCGCGCTTCATCCCGAACGTCCGGGATAGCCGTACGGGGGAAGTCTTTAACTGTCACCGATCACTCCATTCTCACGTGTCTGGTCCATGTGTGGGCATGCGAAAACCACCGTCCGGGTGCGGACGGTCAGCTCTACTGAGGTTGGGGTGACTCTGTGGGCAGCGATGGTGGCCGCTAAAAACTGTGTTGGCGATCACCCCATGTCAGAGGGCATTTTCACTCTGACCCCGGCCATTCTGGACCCCTCCCCCGATCCGCGCAAGTGCGCAGGTCAGAGCCCAATTCAGCCCCTAGAAGTCGAATCTTTGCCGAACAGCCTTCTCGGAGTGTCACTTCTCCGTCAATATCGTTGCCATTATTGCTTTGTGAAATACACAAGGTCGACTGAGGTCGGAATATTCTAAAGCTTTTATAACGATTAGTGTGATTGCGCACAATTGACCAAATTCACCCCTTGGCCAGCGCCGTTTCTAATTATTCGATGTACAGTTTAGCTGTATCGAGAAATCGCAAGATCTTGTGGTTGACATTCCATTGAGAAGGGAAACCGTGATGACTAACCAGGTCGCCATTGACCCTCAGAACCCATTCAAACTCGCCCGAAGCGTCCTCGCCTTTACTGGTGCTGTAGCTCTGATCCTCGGAATCCTGATTCTGGCGTGGCCGACTGCAACCGGCCGGGTCGTCACCTGGATCATCATCGCCTACGGCCTCTTGGCCGGTGTCGCATACATCGTGGGCGGTTTCATGGCGAAGAGCCGGTCGGGGTGGTCCCGTGCAGGTTCAATCATTGTCGGTCTTATCTTCATCATCGCTGCGATCGTTTTGTTCGGTAATCTCGCCGCGTCCACGGTTGCATTTGCGGTAATCCTCGGAATCGTTATCGGTGTCTCCTGGATTGTCGAGGGCATCTTCGCTTTGATGACCTTGCGCGGTTCCCGGTCCACCGGGTGGAGTCTCTTCTACGGAATTTTGAGCATCATTGCCGGCATCATTTTGGTGACCACTCCGTTCTGGGGAGCTGTCACCCTCTGGTGGCTGTTCGGTGTCTCCCTGGTGATCCTGGGAATCGTCCAGCTGGTCCGCGCCTTCCAGATCGGCAAGGAAGCCGAACTCTGACCAGCCGCACCTGACATGGAGGACCCGCTTCGGCGGGTCCTTTCTGCATAATCGGGACGATGGTGAACTCAGATCACATCCCCCAGGTCACGGTTGTCGCAGACGCACAGGTTTCGGTGCCGGCGACGATCGGAACGCTGGCCGTAGCCGTCGCTGCCAGCGCGACCGACGCCTCCGAGGCGTACTCCCTGCGTAAAGAGGCTGTCCGGACGGTGTCCCCGGTCCTAGCCGCCGCAGATGCACTTGACGTTCGCAATGAACAGGTCACCGAGACCAACGACTCCGACGACCACTTCGGGAACCGCACCGACGACCCCAAGGTCCGTGCCTTCTGGGAATGCCAGGTCATCTGCGACCTGCGGGCCGGCACGCCGGCGCACGAGCAGCTCAGGGACGTTGTCTCTCGCCTCGCCGCGGTCGACCACGTGAAGGTCACGGGTCCCCAATGGAGTCTCGACCCGCAGTCGGCCCAGTCCATTCGGACGCAGGCACAGGCCGAAGCATTGGTCGCCGCCGCCGAGCACGCAACTGCCATGGTCGAGCCGTTCGGCCAAGAGACTGCTGAGGTCCTCGATGCGACCATCAACATCTCAGCCCACAGCGTCTTCGACGGCCCGGAGGCACAGCAGTTCTCCTTGGCACGCGCCGCTTCCGCCGAACCACTTCCCGAGCGAACGCTCGATCTAGAGCTCGCTCCGGCACGGGAAACGGTGACTGCGAATGTGAAAGCAACGTTCCGGCTTAACGACGCCTAGTTCCACATAAAAATCGCTTTACCCCTTCTAGGCAACATTGTTAGCCAGAGTTATCCTCAACCTATGAGCACAATAAGAAGCCTGCTCGAGGAGTCGTCGATCCGTCTCGACGCCCCTGCCGAGAACTGGCAGGAAGCAATCACCGTCGCCGGTGAGATTCTAGAGAAATCAGGGGCCACTGATGCTCCGTACACGCAGTCGATGATCGACAACGTCCTGGAAAATGGCCCGTACATCGTGGTCGCTCCAGGCTTTGCTTTCGCGCACGCGCGCCCGGATGAGTCGGTCCATCGCACGGCGATGTCATGGGTGCGGCTCGCTGAGCCGGTGGAGTTCGGCCACAAGCGCAATGACCCGGTCACCCTGGTTCTGGCGCTCGCGGCCACCGACGCCAAAGCCCACACCCAGGCAATGGGCGAATTGGCTAAGGTCCTGGCCAATCCGCAGAAGCGACAGCAACTCGACACTGCTGCCACGCCCGCGGAAGTCCTCGACATCTTCGGTGCAGTCGAGGCTCAACAGACGAAAGAAGAGGCCGAAGTAGCAGAGGCGAAGAAGGCCCAGAGCACTGAAGATGTGGGGTCCGGTAGTGGGGTTGGGGGTGGGGAGAAGAGGACGTCGGGAAGCACGCGTTCTTCTAAGAACCACATCCTGACCGTGTGCGGCAATGGACTGGGCACGTCACTGTTCCTGAAAAACACGCTGGAGCAGGTGCTCAAGGACTGGGGCTGGGGCTCCTACCTCAGCGTCGAAGCCACCGACACCATCTCCGCGAAGGGCAAAGCCAAGGACGCGGACTTCATCCTCACCTCTGGGGAAATCGCCCGCGCCCTCGGAGATCTGGGAGTTCCGGTCTACGTCATCGAGAACTTCTCAGATCCACTCGAACTCGACACGGCTCTCCGCGAGCTTTACGACGTCTGATCACCGTCCCCACAGAACAGGACTGAACAATGGACTGGCTCATTGCCATCGCGGAGTTCCTCGTCAACGAGATTCTCTCCGTACCCGCATTCCTCATCGGTATTATCACCGCCGTCGGCCTCATGGCCTTGAAGAAATCCACTGGTCAAGTGCTCGGTGGCGCCATCAAGGCGACACTGGGCTTCTTGCTGGTCGGCGCTGGCGCGACACTGGTGGTCAATTCACTTGAACCACTGGGCATCATGATCGAGGGCGCCACCGGCATGCACGGCGTCATCCCCACTAACGAAGCGATCGCCGGTATCGCCCAGGCGCAATACGGCTCGCAAGTCGCCTGGCTGATGATCGCTGGCTTCGCGGTGAGCCTCATTCTTGCCCGGTTTACGCCGCTGAGTTACGTGTTCCTGACCGGCCACCACGTGCTGTTCATGGCCACGATGCTCACGATTATTCTTGCGACCAGCGGTTATGAAGGCTGGGTCACCGTTACCGTCGGCGCGATCGTGCTTGGCGTGATGATGGTGTCGCTGCCGGCACTCGCGCATCCGTGGACCAGGAAAATCACCGGCGACGACTCCATTGCCATCGGACACTTCGGCACTGCCGGGTATATCGCATCCGGTGCGGTCGGCAAGGTCGTGGGCAAAAACTCCCGTTCCACCGAGGACCTGAAACTGCCCGAAGGCCTGCGCTTCCTGCGCGATTCGATGGTCTCAACCGCGCTGTCAATGGTTCTGATGTACCTCGTGCTCGCAATTCTGTTCCTAGTTCGTGCAGGCTCCGACGAGGCTTTTACTGCCTTCGAGGATGGCGCCACTAGCGTTGGTAACTACCTGATGCAGTCCGCGACCCAGGGTCTTGAGTTCGGTGTCGCTGTGGCCGTCATCCTCTTCGGTGTCCGTACCATCCTGGGTGAGCTCGTCCCGGCGTTCCAGGGCATTGCCAAGAAGTTCGTCCCCGGTGCGATTCCGTCGCTGGATGCTCCGATCGTGTTCCCCTTCGCCCAGAACGCCGTGCTCATCGGCTTCGTCTCGTCCTTCATCGGAGGCCTGGCTGGCCTGGTGCTGCTGAGCCTCTGGCTGAACCCGGCCTTTGGTGCAGCCCTGATCCTGCCGGGTCTGGTGCCGCACTTCTTCACCGGTGGTGCCGCAGGTGTCTACGGAAATGCGACCGGTGGCCGCCGAGGTGCCGTGCTTGGTGCCTTCGTCAACGGCATCATCATCACGATTCTTCCGGCGTTCCTCGTGCTGGTCCTTGGCACCTTCGGCGAAGAGAACACCACCTTCGGTGATGCTGACTTCGGTTGGATGGGCATCCTCGTTGGTGTCGGATCCCGGGCCCAGGGTGCAGTTGGCATCGCAATCGTCTTGGCCATCGCTCTGGTGCTATTCCTCCTGGCCGTGCTGGTCCAGAAGAAGCTTGTCGACGGCAACTGGGACCCCGCCCCGGGCCACGGCGCCACGTACGGCGATGACGCCAAGATGGAAGCCATGACCGGTGTCGACGCCGCCGACGGAGGCCGAGGCTCCACCGGCGGTGGACTAGCCACCAAGGCGTACCCGAAGATCGCCCCGCCAAAGGGAGCCCCCACTCCCCCGCCTCCGCCGAGCCGAAACTGATCTGGCGATTTAACCGAGCGGGACTCCACCCACACCCCAGGAGTCCCGCTCGATCTCGTTGATGGTCACCCACACCGAGCTTTCCTTTTTACCGCTGACCTCTGCGTAGACCTTGGTCACCGACTCGATGATGGCTTTCTTCTGCTCGGCGTCGAGGCCCGGAGTCTGGGAAATCTGGATCAGCGGCATGGTGGGTCCTTCCGAAGGTTGCTACCTGGTTCAGGACACCACTGTAGTTCAGGCCGTCACAGCGCTCTGACCAATTCCGCCAGCGCGATTTCATCGCGGTGGTTCAGGCGGGCGACGGTCTTTCGCCTCGCGACGCCCTCCTCCAGACCCAACGCTTCATTGACCTGCACGATCGGATCAATGCCGTCAGTCGGCTCAAGCCCCATCAGGTTCAGGACTTCTTCGGAGCCGTCCAGCCCCTCAATGCGAGCCGGCGCCGGGATCACATCGAAGTCTTCACCGAACTTCAGCCAGACGCGGTCTCCTGCCTCGCAGCCGAGATCTTCCAGGTAGCGGCGGTACGAAGAGACCTGAGCGTTGCTCGATTTCCATGCCACGGTCTGAGTTCCCAATCGACCATCGAGATCCACCGATCCACCATGTGCAAGGCCGTACATCCCAGTTAGCGCCAGTGGAACGGGCATCCCGGAGCCGCGTAGGTTGTCGACATTCACCTTGGTCAGTAGGTGCCACACGCCCTCTCGCATGTACAAGTTTCGGGTGTCCTCGGGAACGGTGTCGCTGGTGACCTCCCCAACGTGGAACTTGACTACGCCGTCCTCAATCTGGAACTCATACCCGCTCGCGTAGCTCCTCATTGAGGATCCGGAGACACCGAACGTCTCCGCTTCTGCCAGGAGCGATTCGAGTGAGACTCCGTCATCGTCGGACTGCTCGATACGGCGCACGATGAGGTCGCGGATTCCAGTCCACTCCTCCATCTCCCATTCGGCCAGAGCCCAAGTGTCGGCTGCGCATCGATAGACACCGTCGTAGATACCAAGCGAATTCGAGAGTGCCCGAACCGAACCGCCCGGCATTAACTCGTGCAGTTCGGCGAGCGTCAGCGGCTGCCCTGCCAGTGACAATTCCGTGGCCGCTCGAGCTCCAATGGTGCTCTGACGGACCAGCACATTGCCACCACGAACCTCATGGCCTAGTTGCTCCGTTAGCCAATCAATGAGCAGGTCAGGGTCTACATCCGTGCCCTCGTGAATCTTCTCTAGTTCGGCGATACCGTATTCGTTTACGGCGTCGGAAACTGCTGACGAGATCGCATCGTCCACTCCGGTCAGCACAACCCAACGGTCGACGATCGACCACCGAGGCTCCCGCTGGAATTTCTCGAGGAACCGCCACAGCGGCACCTCCGTCTCGGGGATGAGATTCTCCACACCAGGATGATGCTCAATCACCATCGACCACTGCTGGAGCTTCCCGACGGTCCCAACGATCTCGTCATGGATCTCTTCAGTATCCAACGATAAAAGCTGGTCTATAAGGGGCTTCTCCAGCTGTCGAACGCGTTCCCTCGTGACTCCGAAGCGGTTGCCGAGTTCATCGAGGGTTTCTCCCCCGATGATTCGGTCAAGGAAAATCCCGCGATAACGATCATCCTGTCCGAGGATCTTCGAGATTTCGAAGGCTGTCTGCCAGTAGATATCGAAATCGTCAGTGACCGGAGGTGCCGCCGGGCGTGGTGCAGGAGCATCCAGCGCTTCTTGAACCACCGCCTCAACGATCGACTGGAGCCGTACCGCCCCGACTCCCCGAATCGCGGAGAGGTCGTCAGCAGATGCGGACAGGACCGGTGCATGGGTGTTGATCCAGCGGCGAACGGGGGCGGATCCGGTGGGGACGCCGTCGGGAAGCTGTGTTGGGTCCAGCACTGGAGACATCGTGTGCAGTGGTGCAGTAGCGAAGTAGGAGACCCAGGTGGCGGCGATGTGTCCGGTGTCGTCGTTATCGAGATCGAACTCTGAAAGCCACGGGAACACCGTGGTCACCGCGGCCGCGGATGTCACCTCGGCGGGAGCATCCACAGACGGCAGATCCTCAGGAGTTACTGGTCTAGCGGTATCTGCCGTTCGTGCCAGAAGCCTTGAGAAAGAGACCTCGTCGATGACGGGCACACCGAGCTCACGTGCCGTCGCAGCGGCTGCACCAATGGGTTCGCCGTGAGCGGTAACGAGACACACCACCTCAACACTGAGGTCTGTACGGAGCAGGCCCGCGGCACTGATCCTGCGATCCCACTCCTCACGCGGATAAGCAGTCGCACCGTGAAAGGCGATGCGGTCATTGCGGTGAAGGGTGATGTCGGAGTGGTCGTCGGATAGCAAAAGCGTGACGACGGTCCCTTCCTCAACCCCTAGCTGCCTCGCCACCGCGAGGAGATGATTGTGCTCAGCCTCGGTGACCCGGCCGTCTTCCCAAGCATCCACGGCGACGCGGCGCACGAAGATGTCGTGGAGGGCACCGGCATCATCGGCGGATACTCCGTGCTCTCGGGCAGTGCGGGCGAGAGCCTCGGATTCACTGCCGTCGAGAATCCCATCGTCAAATGCCTCTCGAAGCAGGCCTAGGTACTCCTCGATGCCCTCTGGTGTCACTGGAGAGCCCTCGGAAACAACCGGTTGCTCAGCGCTGTGGCGAGGGGCTGATGTGGTGTGGCCTCCACCAATCAACGAGGCCAATTCTTCTGCTCGCCCCGCCACATTTTCCTCAGTGAGAAAGTCGTCCAGGTCATCCTCAGCAGAGCCGCCAGCGGAGATGAGCACATCCTCAGCGGTCAGCGCAGACCACTCAATTCCGTTGTCCCGCAGGCTATCCACCAGAACGCTAAGGACCTCTGTGGAGCCGTGGAGGAGCACGCTATGGCCGTCGAGAAGCGACCCGATGCGCTCCACTGCCTGACCAAAATCCTGCACTCCAAGAGTGATCGACTGCGGCTCCCGGCCGACGCGCAGCAGCGCGACATCGGCGAAATACCGGAGGGATCGCTCGGGAACCTCCTCCGCAACGAGGATGACGGTTCGGGGCTCTGCCACAGCGAGACTCACAGGACCTCCAGGTGAGGGCGACTTCAGACAACCGTTCCAGAATAACCCTCGCCCAGGCACGCACAACGCCCCGCCTTCTGAGACCCATGTCACACCGAAACTGAACTATTGTGCAGAGTGACCTAAGTACCTCTTTAGGAGACACCATGACGACACCTTCGTTACCGACGTTCCAGAAGATCCTCGTCGCCAACCGTGGCGAAATCGCCGTCCGTGCTTTCCGCGCGGCCGTGGAAACCGGCGCCAAGACAGTGGCCGTGTACCCGCGTGAGGATCGTTCCTCGTTCCACCGTTCGTTTGCATCACAGGCAGTTCGGATCGGCGAGGAGGGAGCGCCAGTAAAGGCGTACCTGAACGTCAGCGAGATCATCCGTGCCGCAGAGGATTCCGGAGCCGACGCGATCTACCCCGGTTACGGATTTCTCTCGGAGAACGCTGCTCTTGCCCGGGCCTGCGCAGAGCATGGCATCACCTTTATTGGCCCGCGCCCAGAGACCCTGGATCTGACCGGCGACAAAGCCCGTGCTGTCGCCGCCGCTCGAGAAGCCGGCCTGCCGACGCTGTCTGAGACCGCACCGACGAAGGACGTCGACAAACTTGTTGCTGCTGCCGACGGCCAGACCTACCCACTGTTCGTGAAGGCGGTTGCCGGAGGTGGCGGGCGTGGCATGAGGTTCATTCCCAATGTCGAGGAACTGCCGTCTCTGGCCGCGGAGGCATCTCGCGAGGCAGAAGCAGCATTCGGCGACGCCCGTGTCTACATCGAGCGCGCAGTGATCAACCCGCAGCACATCGAGGTACAGATCCTGGGTGACCACGAGGGCAACATCGTGCACCTCTTCGAGCGCGACTGCTCTCTGCAGCGCCGCCACCAGAAGGTCGTGGAAATCGCACCTGCTCAGCACTTGGACCCGAAGCTGCGTGAGCAGATCTGCGCGGACGCCGTGGCTTTCTGTGAGTCGATCAATTATGTCGGCGCCGGCACCGTTGAATTCCTCGTCGACGAAGAAGGCAACCACGTCTTCATCGAAATGAACCCCCGCATCCAGGTCGAGCACACTGTCACTGAAGAGGTCACGCAGGTTGACCTGGTGAAGGCGCAAATGGCCATCGCTGCCGGCGCCACCCTGGCGGATCTGGGGCTGTCCCAGGACACGATCGAGACTTATGGGGCGGCGCTGCAGTGCCGCATCACCACCGAGGATCCCTCCAACGGGTTCCGCCCGGATACCGGCACGATCACTGCGTACCGCTCCCCCGGCGGCGCAGGTGTTCGCCTCGATGGTGCTGCATCCCTCGGCGGCGAGATCACTGCCCACTTCGACTCGATGCTGGTCAAGATGACGTGTCGTGGGCCGGATTTCGCCACTGCCGTGCTGCGCGCACAGCGAGCCCTGGCAGAGTTCACTGTCTCCGGGGTTGCGACCAACATCGGTTTCCTGCGCGCACTACTTCGCGAACCGGACTTCCAAAATGAGCGCATCGCCACCTCTTTCATCGCCGAGCACCCGTGGCTGTTGCAGGCTCCGCCCGCCGATGATGAGCCGAGCCGTCTGCTCGACTACCTCGCCGACGTGACGGTCAACCGCCCCCACGGCGAGCGCCCCAATGTGGCGTCGCCACACCGCAAGCTTCCGGACGTCTCCAGCGACAAACTCCCCCGCGGCTCCCGCGACCTCCTCAAGCAGGTGGGTCCGAAGAAGTTCGCCGAGCACCTGCGCGAGCAGAAGGCTCTTGCTGTCACTGACACGACGTTCCGCGATGCGCACCAGTCACTGCTGGCCACGCGGGTGCGATCGTCTGCGCTTGTCGACGCCGCCTCCGCCGCCGCACGCCTGACTCCGGAACTTCTTTCCGTCGAGGCCTGGGGCGGCGCCACCTACGATGTTGCTCTGCGCTTCCTCCACGAGGACCCGTGGGCGCGCCTGGATGCGATCCGTCAGGCCATGCCGAACATCAACATTCAGATGCTGCTTCGCGGGCGCAATACCGTCGGCTACACGCCGTATCCGGATGTCGTCGCTCGCAGTTTTGTGCGCGAGGCAGCCGACTCCGGCGTCGATATCTTCCGCATCTTCGATGCGCTTAACGACGTCTCCCAGATGCGCACCGCCATCGACGCAGTCCTGGAGACTGACACCACAGTGGCTGAGGTCGCGATGGCCTACTCCGGAAATCTCCTAGATCCGGCCGAGGACCTCTACACGCTGGATTACTACCTGAAGTTGGCAGGGGAAATTGTCGAAACCGGCGCCCACGTCTTGGCTATCAAGGACATGGCAGGTCTGTTGCGTCCGGCAGCAGCCTCGAAGTTGGTCACCGAGTTGCGTCGTAACTTCGATCTGCCGGTACACATCCATACGCACGACACCGCTGGCGGTCAGCTGGCCACCTACCTGGCGGCAGCGAACGCTGGTGCCGACGCCGTCGATGGCGCCTCCGCTCCTCTCTCCGGCACAACCTCTCAGCCTTCACTGTCGGCGATTGTCGCGGCGTTCGCCCACACCTGGCGCGACACCGGGCTGTCGTTGAAGGCTGTTGGTGACATGGAGCCGTACTGGGAGGCGGTCCGTCAGCTCTACGCACCGTTCGAGTCCGGAACTCCGGGTCCGACCGGTCGTGTCTACCGACACGAGATCCCCGGCGGTCAGCTCTCGAACCTGCGCACCCAGGCAGTGGCACTTGGTCTCGACGACCGCTTCGAGTTGATCGAAGACGCCTACGCCGGAGTCAACGAACTGCTCGGACGCCCGACCAAGGTCACTCCGTCGTCCAAGGTCGTCGGCGACTTGGCTCTGCACTTGGTCGGCGCGGGTGTATCCGTCGATGACTTCGCCGCCGACCCACAGCGCTACGACATCCCCGATTCTGTCACCGCCTTCCTGCGCGGTGAACTGGGAACCCCGCCCGGGGGCTGGCCCGAGGAACTTCGCGACAAAGCCCTGGCCGGCCGAGCCGCGGGCGCTCCCCGATTGGTCTCGATTCCGCAGGAGGAGGAAGCCCACCTCATCGGCGATGACAGTGCCAACCGCCGCGCTACCCTGAGCCGTCTACTCTTCCCCAAGCAGGCCGAGGAGTTCGACGAACACCGCCGCCGCTTCGGTGACGTCTCCGTCCTCAACGACCGCAATTTCTTCTATGGACTGCAAGAGGGCGAAGAAAACGTCATCCGCATCGCCGGGGAAACCCCGATGGTGGTCCGCTTGGACGCCGTCGGTGAGCCCGACGACAAGGGAATGCGCCAGGTCGTGGCTAACGTCAATGGTCAGATTCGCCCGATCCGCGTGCGTGATCTCTCCGTCGAATCCGTCACCGCCACCGCAGAAAAGGCCGATCCTTCGGCCAAGGGTCATGTGGCAGCTCCGTTCGCCGGCACCGTCACGGTCAATGTCACCGAAGGCACCGAGGTGGAGGCCGGCGACGCCGTGGCAGTCATCGAAGCCATGAAGATGGAAGCAACGATCACCAGCCCGGTGGCCGGTGTCGTTGACCGCGTAGTTCTTACCCAGCCAACCAAGGTGGAGGGCGGAGATCTGCTGATCTCAGTCAAGCCCTCCTAAAAGCGGGCCCTGGGTCGGTGGTGACGACCTCGCTCGGTGGCAGCGAGTTACCCGGAGTGTTGCAATTTCGACGATTTTTTCCATGGATCTGCCTCTTTGCGAGGAAGTCATTGCAACATAGCGGGTAACTTTTCCCATCCTGACCTGCGCCAATTCGTCACGTGACGAATACTTGTACGGGCCTGGCATAGCATCGCCCCACGAAAAAGCCCGAGGGAACCATAGGAAACTAGGTTCACTCGGGCTTTCATGCTCTCGCCTCCCGACGCCATCTCAGCATCGGCAGCAAAGATCTACCTGGACGAAGCCTCTGCTTCAGCCTCCGGGGACTCTGAACTCCCTGAAGCATCTGTGTCTTCCAACTTCACTGCATCTCGCTGCAGCGGGAAGATCAGGTCAAACACCCACGCGAAGACGAAGGTGTACACGAGGAAGAAGATCAGCAGGCCGATCTCCAAGATGAATGCCTCGTAGATGGACACTCCCAGGATCAGCGCGATCACCGGGACGAGGAACACGACCAGTCCGCCTTCAAAGCCGATGGCGTGAGCCACTCGCCGGCGCAGTGTGCGCTTCTTCGAGGCTTGGCGCATCTCCCACTTCTCAAAGAGGGTGTTGAACGTGAAGTTCCAGATCAGGGCTACCGCCGATGACGCCACCGCCACCAAACCGGCACTATCCCCTGCGTGACCGAGCGACGAAAGCGCAATGGTCACAAAAATAATGGCGATGATCTCGTAAGACACCGCGTAAGTGATTCGCCGGACAACGGGCGACATGGAATCCTCCTCAAACTCAATGCATGGGAAGCCTCTTTCAGGTTCACGTCCATGTCGGGGTATTTCTCGGGCGTCTGGGCACCCTTCCTCAGACGGTAACAATTGACGTTCACACGTTTATTCCGCGCTGGCAGTGGAGTCGCACACGTGTGCCTAAAAGCACGGAGCGAAACGGTTAACCCCGCGTGGAGTGTCGAGGGCGGCGATATTGTGAACACGTCATAGAATTCCGGGGGCAAACTACTGCGGCTCCGCTAGCAACAGCAGAGCCCGCCTGCCATGCCGAATTTTTCCCATTACGCACTTCCCCGCGCCCCAGGCCCAGAGACCCACAGACAAGAGGCACGATGCTCGATTCCAGGCTGTACAACCACGTCGACGTCGAGGTCGGGGACCTCACCGTTTCGGTTTTCCATATGGGCGCCACTAGTTACGCCCTCGCCCACAACCGCATTCCGGTGGTGCCGTTCATCCTTGTGTCGAATGCCAAGACAGCCGAAGGCTCCAGCGAGCCGGCCGAGGTTGTCATCCGTGCCGAGTCCAATGGCACCTTGCTCTTCGACAGCGGTCCGCTAGCGCTGACTCCGTTGGCCCCTGGCAAGCAGGGAATTATCGAACCGTACGACCAGACTCGCGTTCCCGTCACGCTCACGCGAGAAGACTCTCTGGAAGGTCCGGCGGATCTGAGTGTGGAGGTGAGGGTGGGTGAGGAAAACGTCGTGAAGCAAATTGATTTTCGCGTCCTCGCCGATAATGAGTGGTTCAATTCGCCCTCCTACTACGAGTCGCTGGCCGCTTTCGTGCAGCCGAATGCGGCCGCTGTTGTACCGGTGCTGTCTGCAGCAGCAGACATCTTGCAGAAGGAAACCGGCGACGCTTCCCTCAGCGGTTACCAGGCAGGTCCGCAGCGCGTCTTGGAGATCACCGGCGCGGTGTACCAGGCGCTGCAGTCCGCGGACATCCGTTACATCAACCCGCCGGCCTCCTTCGAGAACACCGGTCAGCGCATTAGATCGTCGTCGGATGTCCTGGAGTCGCGGTTCGGTACGTGCATCGATCTTTCCCTGACGTTTGCCGCCGTTGCTGAGCAGTGTGGGCTGCATCCGGTGATCATCATGGTGCCGGGCCACGCGATGGCTGGTGTGCTGATGACGGAGGATCCGTTGCCGGCGCCGGTGTTGCTGGAGGACACCGCGATTAACAACTATCTACGCTCCGGACGCGTGTTGCCGATCGATGCGATGTTCTACAACGACATGGGCTTCCGCCAGGTGGTGGATCGCAGTCGCGCAGCGCTGAAGGACAAGGGTGCTCAGGGCCTCATCGACGTGAAATCAGCACACCGCAATGGCATGCGTCCATTGCCCTATCGCTCCGCGCCAAAGACCGAAGAAGAGAGGCTTATCGACGCCTCCAAATCCACATGGGACCTCCCCGACACCGGACTCATTAGCGATATCAGTGAGACTGCATTCCGCGACGACACTGACGAAAGCCCTGCCCGAGT
Source organism: Corynebacterium sputi DSM 45148 (assembly GCF_000427865.1). Classification (GTDB taxonomy): domain Bacteria; phylum Actinomycetota; class Actinomycetes; order Mycobacteriales; family Mycobacteriaceae; genus Corynebacterium; species Corynebacterium sputi. Next base: position 30,418 of record NZ_ATYV01000002.1, read on the forward strand.
GCAGGCTTGGAAGCGCGAACTGCTGGATCTGTCACTGCGCAATCGGCTGCTGAACGTGAAGAAGGGGCCGGAGGTTCTGGACTTCCTGCTGCCGGAAGACACGCTTGCTGACCTCGACGACAAGATCCACGCCGGTGAGAAGATCGCGATTCACCCTTCGGACGATGTCAGTGACAACCGCCGAATGCAGGGCATCCACCGCGTCACGCAGTTGCCGAATGAGCAGTTGGCAGGTGACTTGATTGACCGCAATCGCCTGTATGCAGATGTGTCGGGAGCCCGGTACGACACTTACTTCCGGAGCCTGACCCGCTTGGTCCGCACGTACACCGAGGAGACTGGTTCGGCGAACCTGTACCTGACGCTCGGTGCATTGGTACACACGAACACCACCGGCAAGCCCGCGTACTCGCCGTTGTTCCTCATTCCGGTGAAGATCGTCGGAGGAAAGGGGCGGGCCAGGTACCAGATTCAGGTGGATACCTCCGTCGAGGCGAGCCCCAACTACTCCCTGGTGGAGTGGCTGCGCCAGGTGCACGGAGTGACCATCGAAGCGTTGTCGAAACCGAAGCTCGACGACTCAGGCTTGGACATCGAATACGCGTTGTCGCAGATCTCCGAGGCGTTGGTGAAGGCTGAGCTGCCGTTCACCGTGATTGAAAAGTCCCGTCTCATCATCGCGAAGTTCTCGACCTACGGAATGTGGAAGGACCTGCAGAACAACTGGTCGGACTTCATGGGGTCTCCGGTGTTCAATCACATCACCACGAAGGCGGGTGCACAGTTCTCGGACCCAGCGGCAGTTGGGCCGAGTGGTGAAGCCATCGACATTCGTGATGTCCAGGTCAAGGAGGCTGAACTGGCGTTGCCCATCCCCGCCGATGGCGCCCAGTTAAAGGCAATTACAGCTGCCGCGGCGGGGTACAGTTTCGTGCTCGAGGGACCTCCGGGAACTGGTAAGTCCCAGACGATCACTAACCTCATCGCCCACGCCCTGGACAAGGGGAAGAAGGTGCTCTTCGTCGCCGAGAAGCAGGCTGCACTCGACGTGGTGCAGGAGCGTCTAGCCAGGGTTGGTCTGGCACCGTTCACCTTGGATCTGCACGGCGTGGAGCAGAAACCCGCGGCCATCAAAAAGCAGCTCAAGGACTCCATCGACGCTGAGGTCTACTACGGGGCCCATGCCTGGGACACTGCAGTCGCAGATTTGCGCACCAGGCTCGCACCGCTTTCGGACTACCCCGGTCAGATCCACGACCTCAATGGTGTCGACCACTCGTTGTGGTCAGCCACCACCACTTTGATGGACATGGGTGACGGACCAGCCGCCACCGTCCCTGAGTCTTTCGTCGCCGATCCGACGCTGTCTCTCAATGATCTCCGAAACATCGCGGCAGACCTGGCGCCGTTGTCAAAGATCATGGACTTCAGTGCGGTAGACCGGTGGCGACTGGCAGGCTCAGAGATTCGCCCCAGCCTTCTCAAGCGTTGGGAAGAGCTCGAGAAGCAGCGCCGTATTGTCTCCAAGGCCTCGGGGCTCGTCCCCCACTTGGAGCGCGACGACCTCGACGACTTCCTCCGCACCCTCGAGGAAGCCGAGAAGATCCCTGAGGATCAGCGTCTCTCACCAGAGCAGATTGATCGGCTCACCCACACCCCAGAGGCCGTAAAAGCCCTCGCCGCTGAGATCAACAGCCTCGGCCAGGAACTGGCTCAGGCGCAGTCATTGTTCTCTCCGGCCTTCATCCGTTCCGGCGATACCGCACCAATCCTGGAAGCAATCGCAGAGACCCGCCGTGGCATGTTCGGCAAAAAGAAGCGCATGGCGGCCTACGAGCAGGCCCTGCGCATCGCCGTGCCAGCGAATGCCGCCGAACTCGACCTCGACGGGGCCTTCAGCCCGGACCAGATCGAGATCCAGTTGGGCCGACTGCCGCAGCTCCGCGCTGCCGCCGCGGAGCTGCAGGCCAAATTGGAACAGATCCCCGGCGCCGAGCCGATGCACGCCCGCTCAGTCCTCGACCCCGCGCTTCCGGCTGCTCTGTGGCAGTTCGGTGAGGACATAGTCGAAGCGATCGTGATGTCCCGTAAGCATGAAGATGCTCTGCAAATCTTGGATGATCTCAGCTCCTCCGGACTGGCCGACGACATGTCCACCACCCTTCGTGACATTCGGACCGCTTGGCTCGACTGGGTCGTGGCCCTCGGTGCCACCGACGAATCCATCTACAACTGGCGAGGTAACAACAGCTGGGTCATCGCGTGGCTCACCACGGCGAACGCGTGGAAGCGTGACATCGATGCCTCCGGTGCCGAAGCTCCGGCCCGGATCATCCAGTGGTCCACTGCCACGTCCGACCTGCGCAATGCTGGACTGACCGAGTTTGTCGGACAGATCGAGCGTGGAGAGATCCCGCCCAATGACATCGACGTCGCACTGCGCCGGGGCATCGCCCAGGCCTCTGTGACTGAACGCGGCACTCGCTTCCGGCTTGATGACTTCCATCCGGAACTCAAGGACAACGAACTTGCCCAGCTCACCGCAGCCATCGCCAAGGTTCAGGAGGAGTCGGTCCGCGCGCTGCCTGCGAAACTGCTCCGCCAGCGTCCGTTCCGACCAGACCGTCTCGACGGCCGGCCGGCTCTGCTGCGCCGTCAGCTCGACGCCAAGCGAAACGCCAAGTCCTTCCGGAACCTGCTGCAGGAATTCGGTGACGAGATTCTGTCGGTCGCACCGTGCTTCTTCGTCAGCCCCGCATCCCTGGCGACCTACGTTGCCCCGGGTGCCGTCGACTTCGACATCGTCGTATTCGATGAGGCTTCCCAGGTCACCGTCGATCAGGCGATGGGTGCGCTCGGCCGTGGCCGTTCCGCTGTCATCGTTGGTGACTCCAAGCAGATGCCGCCGACCCGCATCGGCAAGGCCGTCGCGACCAACGAAGATGACCCTGATTCTGACGACGACATGGCCGACATCGCGGACCTGGAGTCGATTCTCTCCGAGGCCGTTGAGTCTGGCCTGCCCCAGGTGTGGCTGTCGTGGCATTACCGCTCCAAGGACGAGGCCCTCATCGCCTTCTCTAATGAGCACTACTACGAGGGGAACCTCTCCAGCCTGCCCTCCCCTGGCTTCATCCCAGATGCCGGCGTCTCGGTCACGCGCGTGGACGGCCAGTTCATCCGCGAGCAGAAGCACCCGTTGCTCCGGACGAATCCGGTAGAGGCGGAGGCGATTGTTCAGAGCGTCGTGAAGCGCATTAATAACCCCGTGACCGGCCACGAGTCGATCGGTGTGGTCACCTTCAACATGCCTCAGCGCAACCTCGTCCTGGATCTGCTGGAGCAGTCTGATGACCCGCTGGTGCAGAAGCGCCTGCAGCCGGGTCCGGACAGCATCTTCGTGAAGAACCTGGAGAACGTGCAGGGCGATGAGCGAGACGTGATTCTGTTCTCCACCGCATTCTCGAAGCACGAGAGCGGCAAGGCGATGCCGATGAACTTCGGTCCGCTGTCGCGTGCCGGCGGCGAGCGTCGTCTTAATGTCGCAGTGACTCGTGCGCGCAAGGAGGTCGAGGTTTTCTGTTCCTTCGACCCGAATGAGATCGATGTCTCGCGCACGAAGTCGGTGGGTATGGCGCACTTGCGCGCGTACCTCGAGGCTGCCATTGAAACCCCTTCGCTTCCCGACGCCTCCCTCACTCCCACCGGCCTCAACATCAACCCCGTCCGGGACCACATCGCGGCCCGTTTGCAGGACCGTGGCTGGGTAGTAGAAAAGGACTTCGGCCTTTCGTCCTTCACCCTTGACCTGGTGGTTCGTCCCGCAGACGATGACCGCTGGCACGCCGCAATTCTTACCGACGGCCAGAAGTGGGCTGCCATGCCGACCGTCGCCGACCGTGACCTGACCCCGAACCTCCTGGGCGCCATCATGGAGTGGGCAGCCACCGTGCGCGTCTGGCTGCCAGAGTGGATCAAGAACCCGGATGCGGTCATCGAGCGTATTGAAGCCTCGCTTGCGGACGCCTCCTCGCGAATCAACGACCTCGACCAGCAGCGCGCCGAAGCCCTCGCTGAGGCCGAGAGGGTCCTCGCTGAAGAGCGCAAGCGCATCGAAGACGAGCGCCTCGCCGAAGAGGCAGCCCAAGAACAGGCCCGAGCTGAACTGGAAGCCGAGCAGGCAGAAGAGGCCGAACTTGCCGGGGCCTCCAGCGTTGGGGCCTCCGAGATCGATGCCACCGACGTCGCTGAGCGTACAGAGGAAAACCGGGTCGCGGAGTCTGGTGAGGTTTCATCTGACGAAGATGACGCACCTGCCTGGGTAATCGAGGAAGATTCATGGAATGAAACTGACGAAGCCGACATCGTCATTGTGGCCTCAGACAACCCGTTTGATCCTCCGGGTGCCAAGGCCCAGCCCGCCCCGGTGCCAGCAATAGCGACAGCTCCGGCGAAACCTCGGCAGCAAGACCCTGACCTATTCGATACCTCTAAGTCTCCGGAGGCTGCAGCATTCCGCGAGTCCGCCGGAATGCTCGACATTTCTCTCAGTGACGAGGCGGACACGGCGGACACTTCGCCAGAGGCACCGCCCGCTCTGCCCACTGAAGTTCCTTTTGCCCCGGTCAGCCACGAGATCATCGGCGAGCGAGATGAGTTGGAAGCAGGATTCGAAGGAGAACGCGCAAAGCAGGTCCGCGCCGAGGTGCTCCTGATACTGGAGGACCACGCACCGATGCGCCTAGACACGTTGCAGAGCACCATCGCGAAGCGTTTCGGCCGACAGAAGACCTCTCGGAAGATGAATGAGACGGTAATCAACCCGCTACTTCCTTCGGAACACATCCACGATGAGCACGGAGTCGAGTTCATCTGGCCCACTGCCACAGGTCCAACGGACTGGAACCATTACCGGCGCTCTGAAGGACGCAACATCGTTGACATCTCCATTCACGAGATCGCTAATGCCGCGAAAATCGTTCTGGCAGAACACCCCGATCTCAGCGCCACAGATCCCAATGACAGCAATCAACTGTATCGGCAGATCCTCGCTGTCTTCGGTGTCACCAGACTAACTACCACGGCACGCACTCGGATCTTCGAAGCATTGGAGCTCTTATAGCGTCCAGTTCTTCGAACCCCCGTTCGCCATAAATGAACGGGGCTGTCAGATAAGGTGATTCACTGGTGAAATCATCCATCACATCGTCTTGATTCTCTTGCCGAAATACCCCTGAAAGCGTCTACTCTTGCCTCGCATTTATGACAACCTCTCCGAAGACACCCAGCTGCTTTCCGCTCTAAAAACCTTTGGACCTGCGCCAACTCATTCGATTGACATCGCGACCGGGTACTTCGCGTTACGGGGATGGGCAGCAATTGACACATTGATTGTCGAACATGCCCGCAACCGGGAAATCAATGATTCTATTGGACGACCGGTACTGAGGCTGCTCATCGGCATGGTGCTTCCAAATCAGCACCGTGAGTTAATCGAGTCACTTGATGCCCAAATCAACGGTGTCGGAACTCCGCTGGGGCTTAAAGAACGTCAGCAGAAAGTACGCGCCCAGCTGATACTGCACCTTCGTGAGCAGTTGGCGCGTGGATTCCCAACACCTGAGGATCGCCGATCCTTGGCATCGCTGCGTGAACTCGTCGCAGCCGGCCATGTTGAGGTAAAGGTCTATACCCGTCAGCCAATGCACGGCAAGACCTACGTGTTTCACCGTGATGACCCGACTGCCCCACGGGTGGGAATCCTTGGTTCTTCCAACTTCACCAAAGCAGGCTTGACCGGAAATTTGGAGTTGAACACCGATGTCATGGACCAGTCTGCCGCAAACCAACTTTCTAAGTGGTTCCAGGATCTGTGGGATGACCGGTCATCGCTGAATATTGATGCAGACCTCTTGGGGCTCATTGACGAGAGCTGGGCGAGCCCCAAGCCTCGCTCCCCTTACGATGTTTTCCTCAAGGTCTGTTACACGATGTCCCGCGATGTGCGCGATGGACTGGACGAATACGAGATCGATCCGACGATCGGCAACATCCTGCTCGAGTACCAGACCACAGCGGTGAAAACTCTTGCCCGGCGCATCATGCACCGTCGCGGAACGATGCTCGGTGACGTTGTGGGTCTGGGGAAAACCCTCTCTGCAGTTGCGGTGGCAATGATGCTTCGCGACGAACACGGGTTCCAGCCCCTCATCATCTGCCCAAAGAACCTGGTAGAGATGTGGGAGTGGCACTTGACGGAGTACAACCTCAACGGCCGGGTCGTTCCGTATTCGATGGCGCACAAGATCCTTCCGAAGCTGCCACGTCACCGGTTCGTCATCGTCGATGAATCCCATACCCTGCGCAATGAGGGAACCCAGGCTTACCACGCAATCCACCAATACCTGCATGTGAATGACTCGCACGTTCTGCTGTTGACCGCTACTCCGTACAACCTCCGTTACAGCGATGTGGCGAATCAGTTGGCGCTGTACCTCGACGAGGATGAGGATCTCGGGCTGTCGCCGTCCATCGCTTTAGAACAGAACCCGCGGCTAGCGGACAAGCTGGAGTTCGGCGAGTCAACGCTTGCTGCGTTCCGGAAGTCGGAAGAGCCTGGCGACTGGAAGCGACTGATGGGCGAGCACCTCATCCGCCGTACCCGGTCGTTCGTCATCAAGAATTACACCGAAATCGATGACAACGGTGTGCGCTACATGCAGTACAAAAACGCCGACGGATCCCCTAGTGATCGGTTCACTTTCCCGAAGCGCACTGCCATACCCGTCTCGCTTGGATTCGATGATGATGATCCTGCCTCGATGATGACAGATGACGAAACACTGGACATGATCCAGAACCTCAAGCTGGCTCGATATGACCTGGCGAAATACATCAACGCCGATGCCAGGCGCCGCGCATCAGCCGATGAAGAAAAGATCCTTACAGACTTCGAGAACTCCCGTGGCCAGGTAGCCGGTTTCGTTCGAACCAACTTCTACAAGCGTTTATCCTCCTGTGGTCATTCGTTCCGGCAGTCTTTGCTCCGTCACCTTCGCCGCAACGAGCTGTTCCTTTATGCGATCGAGAATGGCAAAGACCTTCCTGCAGGAACGCTCGATCCGGCGACGTTGAGTGAGGATGAGTCCGATCTTGAGATGCTCCAGCGCGCGGAAACTCCTGGAGATTCCTTCTTCGGCATTGCGGGCGACTACACCATTATCGAGGCCGAGCAGCCGAAGGGGATCAACTGGGTTCGCCCTGGACTGTTCACACCGGAGCTGCACCAGAATCTCATTGAGGACACCGAGGCTATCCGGAAGCAACTTCACCGGTACGGACAGTGGGTTATCGAGGATGACACGAAGCTCCGTGAACTGGCGTGTCTGCTGATGGAGGAGCATCCCGATGACAAGGTCCTCATCTTCTCTGAATATAAAGACACGGCAATTTATTTGGCCGATGCGCTCCAAAAATTAGACTTTGACAAGGTTGCAGCGGCTACCGGCGAAACCTCAAATCCGACTGAGCTTGCCCGTAGGTTTTCTCCTCGCACCAACAAGGGCGGAGAACCGGTGGATCCGGAGGATGAGCTCCGGATTCTGGTTGCGACCGATGTCCTCAGTGAAGGACAGAACCTCCAGGACTCCCACGTCATCATCAACTTCGATCTGCCGTGGGCAATCATCAAGCTGATTCAGAGGGCCGGCCGCGTCGACCGCGTCGGCCAGGAATCAGATGAAGTCCTCATTTACTCATTGATGCACGACAGCATCGAAGAGGTTTTGGGTCTGCGCTCGCGTATCCATACGCGACTTTCCCAAAACGCAGAGACCTTTGGTTCCGATGAACAGTTTTTCGGTACAGACGCCGAGGTCAGCACAATCAGCGAGCTGTTCAACGGGGAGCTGTCTGATGTCGACGTTGGCGATGATGTCGATGCTGGCTCCCTCGCTTTCGAAATCTGGCACAAGGCAACAAAAGACGATGAGGAGCTGCGGAACCGCATCATCGCGCTGCCGGATCTCATCGATGCCACGAGGCCGACGAACTCTGCGATCACTGACCGAGACAAGCCTGGCGTTGTGTGTTTCACCTCTACAGAGTCTGGTCTCGAAGCCTACGGATTCATTTCTGAGTCTGGACGAACCAAGCTTCTGACCGGTCACGAAGCCCTGGAGAAGTTCGAGTCGTCCCCGCAAACACCGGGAGTAGAGATGCTCGAGAACCACGATTCCCTCGTCGAGAAGCTCGTGACTGATTCCCTGGTACCTACCGTGAACACTGCCGGACGGTTACGAGGCGAACGCAAGATCATCTGGAACCGGTTAGGCGCCCAACCTCGACTCTGGGAGAAACCGGAACAACGGCAGGCACTGGACTCACTGTACGAGCGACCTCTGACGTCAACGGCCACAAACGTGCTACGCCGCGCCCGCCGCAACCAAGCAACTGATGTCGAATTGCTGACACTTCTGACTCACATGCACGCCGAAAACAAGCTGACCTCTTCCACAGACAAAGCGGCCGAACCGGTCCACATCGTGGCCTCAATGGGAGTGAAATAATGCTCGACTACATGACATTCGTTGACTCCGGCCGATTCTCCGAGCTGTTTGAGGAACTCGGCTGGGGCGGAGTCCCAGGCGTCCTGCAGGCTGTCTCTGCAGAAGGTGCAGAAGGAGGTCAACTCACCGCCCGTCCTATCGCCGACCAATACGGACTGCGAGTGTGGGTGGTGGAGTGCGACCGTATTCCGAATCGCACCGACCAGCGGGCAATTGATTCAGCGGTCCAGAGGACTTCCTCCGAGCGACTATTGATCTTCACTGACGGAGTCCGCCAAGTGTGGTCGTGGCCTCGAAGTGGCGCGACCGCTGCCACGAACCACCGGCTGCTGAACCACCGCTACGAGATCGGTGACGAAGAGCAGCGGGAGGATCTCCTTCGTCGGCTGAAAGTCATCGATCTGATGGAAGACGCTGAGGGGATTTCCGATACCGGAATCACCTCAATTCAGCAGCGCATGGTGCGGGCTTTCAATGAAGAAGCCATCAAGCGTTCGCAGCAAGCGTCCGGCCACATGAAGGTGATGAACCAGACGCTTCTCGACGCAGGCTGTGACACCGACACCGCTTCTTCCTTACTGGCGCGGCTCTTGTTCCTTTTCTTCGGCGATGACACCGGTATGTGGGATCAAAACACCTTCCAGAACTGGGTGCAGGACCATACGAACTCCGAGAATATCCACGAAAAGATCACTGAACTCTTCGATGTCCTCTGCGACCCTGAACTGGATAAAGCCGGGCCTCACGGCGTTGACGGTGGCGGAGAGTTCCAGGGAACTGAGTTCGAGCGTTTCCGTCGGATCGATGGCATGTACAAGGAAAAGCTCGATCTTCCATCGCTGAATGGCGATTTCCGCGTTCAGGTTCTCAGGGCCGGAGATTTCGACTGGTCCAAGGTCAACCCAGACATCTTCGGCGCAATGTTCCAACAGCTCGTCGACCCGGCCCAGCTCCGTCAGATGGGTGAGCATTACACGTCTGAAGAGAACATCCAGAAGGTCATCGATCCGATGTTCCTCGATCAACTACGGGAAAAGTTCGAGGCTGCCAAAGGCGACCGCAAGGCTCTTCTCTCTCTTCAGGATGAGATCGCATCGCTTCAGTTCCTCGATCCTGCCTGCGGTTGCGGCAACTTTTTGATCCAGGCGTACAAGCACTTGCGCTCTCTGGAATTTGAGATCATCCGTGCCGCTGACGCAATCAGAGCAGGAGAAATCCGCGAAGAACTCGATGGTCGCGAGCGCAAAACCGAGGCATACAAGCGACTTATAGCGGAACTCCAGGAGATCGAGCAGGGATCGATGCAGCTTGGCACGAAGGCGTTGCAGCGCTCGAAAATGTCGATGCAGCAGTTCTTCGGTATCGAAATTAACCGGTGGCCGGCGGCGGTGGCGTCTACCGCCATGCTTCTGGTGGACCACCTGTGCAACCAAGCATGGGGCGAGAACGCGGTGCGACTTCCGATCGAGGAAACGCCGAACATCGTCTGCGCGAACGCGCTGCGAACTGACTGGGAAGAAGTCGTTCCAGATACAGAGAAGTACACGTATGTGTTTGGAAATCCGCCCTTCATTGGCAAAGTAGGAAAATCCAAAATACAAATCCAGGAAATGAAAGATGTCTGGGGGAATAATTATGATGGATACCTTGATTACGTTACCGCCTGGCATGCGAAGTCAAAGGGATTCCTCGCAGACCGGCCCGGAGAGTTCGCCTTTGTCACCACCAATTCCATCACACAAGGACAACCCGTCCCCAAGCTATTCGGCCCGCTGCTCAAGGCAGGATGGCACATCAAGTTCGCACACAGGACCTTCCCTTGGGAGTCCGATGCCCCAGGACGCGCTGTAGTGCATTGTGCAATAATAGGATTCACAAACAATATGACCACTCAAAGGCTTTGGGAATACGACATTAAATCTAAAACCCACGAGGAGATTCGAGTCACACACGGAGTCAATCCATATTTGATTGATGGCCCAAATCTGACCATCACAAGGGAAATGCAACCGCTCTCCCCGGAAATTCGTTCGGCAGTTTGTGGCTGCCAACCCACAGACAATGGAAATCTTATCGTAGACGCCGGCGCCTACGATGAAGTTTCCGCTGACAAAATCGCAAAGCGGTATCTGCGTCCCTTCACAGGGTCCAGGGAGCTAACTCAGGGCATCAAGAGGTGGTGTCTATGGCTTGAAGATTGCACTCAAGAAGAAATTCAATCCTCGCCCATCTTGAGATACCGAGTCGAAGCAAACAGGGAATTTAGAGAAGGCTCCAAAGAAGGAAGCGAAGCCTGGAAGATTCGACGAACGCCCCACCTCTTTCGAATCAATTCCCTTAGACCAACTGCGGATTACCTTTGCATTCCCAGCGTTGTCAGCGCTAACCGCAAATATTTTACCGCCCAGCAGTTTCCTGGAGAAACAATTTCCAGCAATCTGGCATTCAATATTGAGGACCCGACGGGCCTTTCCTTTAGCCTCGTCTCTTCTTCGATGTTCATCACCTGGCAGCGAGCAATCGGTGGACGCATGAAATCGGATCTCCGCTTCGCTTCAACCCTCACTTGGAACACCTTTCCCGTCCCAGAACTCGACGATGACGCACGCCAGGAGATCATCGAGGCAGGCAAGGGCATTTTGGCCGCGCGCGAGCTATTTCCCGATCGCAGCCTCGCAGAGCACTACCGCCCTGGCGCCGAAGATCCACAGTTGTTGGCAGCACATGATGTGTTGGATGTGGCCGTCGATAAGGCTTTTGGTGCAGAGGGACCCCTGACAGCCGAACGGGAACGCCTGGAAATCCTCTTCGCCCGCTATGCGGAAATGACCGGCCAGTAGCCCAACAGCGTCCCGAAAGCTCGTTCTACTTTGCGGGAGTAGCCGTCGCTCCGGTGAATATGGTGACAGTTACGCCCACAAAGAATTTGCACGATTAGTACCGAAAGGACTCGCCGAAGCACCGTGTCTGCCCACATTTCGATCTCCGAAACCCTGCAGTTCCTAGCTGAACGCCTCGACCCGATCATCCAGGACCGTCTTGAACCGGACCTCGGGGGGATTGAGTGGACGGTTGTTCTAACAGAAATAGACCGTGCCAAGGGACGCACCCCGCGGAACTACTCGCGCACGGACCTGCAGTCACAGCTGCGCATCTTGACCGAACGTCTCGGCTCGCTTGGGTTTCCTTTCGACGATCACCTGCGCACTGTCAGCACCCTCGGCGGAGAGTTGCGCATCATGCGAAACCGCTGGGCACACAATGATCCGCTAACGAATTTGGACGCGGTTCGTACCGCGGATTTCGCCGCTCGCCTGCTCAAGGTTTTCTCTGATGTCGACGGCGCGGAATACTGCCGTCAACTCCACGACCAGGCTTTCCTCGTGTACGCAGAGGCCAAGGACCTCATCACTTTCGAGTCTGACGACACCCAGCCTGCTCCTGAGCTAATTCAGGACGAGAACACCGAACTCGATCAGTCTGATTGCGAAGAATCCACGGGACCGGACGAAGAAGAGATGTCACGCGGTGGCCTTGCCGCCGACACTCCCACGATTGGAGACGGGCGCTTTTCCTTCGACCCGTGGACACTTGTCGTTGCCGGAGACAAATCTGTGCTGGACGAGCTACCGAAGAAGGCTGCAAAAATGCAGGTCCGTGCAGTAGCCGCCGAAATTGCAGAATTTGAAGGCCCAATTCACATCGAACGACTCATACGCCTAACAGCCCGTTCGTTCGAGATGAATCGAGTGAGCAAGGCCAAGTCCGCGCAGTTGCGTAGGCAGTTGAAGCAGCTAGATCTATTGGTTGATGAGGACGGGTTTATCTGGCCAAGTGACATCGACCCAGACAACTGGGACGAATTCCGCCCGAACGACAGTTCCGTCAACCGACCATTCACCGACATCAGTCCGGTAGAGATCGCCAACGCCTACCGGAGCATCGCGGCGCGACGACCGGATCTGGATGACGATGACCTCGATTCCGCTGTCCTGCGCACCTTCGGCCGTAAGCGGAAAACCAGGGAGTGCGCGGCACACCTGGACAGGGCGCGGGTCGACGCCACAGCATAGACGCCAGCCCCGAGCCCTGCTAGACTGAATCACCTAAGATATATTGATTCAGGAGGTGTTAGACATGGATGCAACAACGATCGGAGCGGCCATCACAAGGGCCCAGGGAGCAGCAGGCCTATCCCAGCGCACGCTTGCAACTAGGACCGGGATCTCTCAGTCCACCCTGAGCCGGATCACCTCCGGAGACCGTATCCCGAAAGTCCCCGAACTCATCAAGATTGCCGAAGCGACTGGGCATACCGTGGCACAACTAACTGGTTCAGACGCAGCTGCGCGCGTTCATTACGCTGCTAGATCCACGAACGGTTCGGCCATGGAGGAGATGCGACAGCGTCTTCTTGGGTTCGTTGAACTTGATGCATACCTTAGCGACCAGGCAATACCTCGAACCTAACCGGAGGCCCCGTGAACGCCGAAGCAGAAGGCCGTGCGGCCGCCGACAAATTCCGAAGTACCCACAAACTCGGCACCCAGCCCTTGGGCGACCTACTCTCGCTTATTGAGCGAACAACGGGCCACGACATCGCTGTGCTGGATGTTCATGCCGACGAACACGGACTGACCATTCATGATCCAGCAAATGGCGCAGTCTTCATTGGAATCGCTCGCACACCGAACCCCATGCGCCAGAGAAGTACCATCGCACATGAACTGGCGCACGTGATCTTCGAAGACTGGAAAGATGAAGGATTCCTGGGAGACCATTGTCCAGAAGAGACACGCGCAAACTCCTTCGCACGCCATCTACTTGTCCCACAAGACGGACTTCGAGACCTGCTTCGAGACAGGACAAACCTCACCGATAAGGACCTATCCGAAGTTGTACAGACATTCCTCGTGTCACCCGCCATCGCGGCAATAGCACTGAAGCAGGGCGGCTATATAGACGCGAGCACCAAAGAATCATGGATGAAGTTGACTACGCCTCGCCTCGCGACAAAATTCGGCTGGCCCGACTTGTACCAGGCGTTCCAATCTGACTCCAACAGAACACGCGCCCCACAAAAGCTTTTGGCGCGGGCGATCTACGGATACGAATACGGCGTAATCGACGCTCAAAAAATCGCCACTCTCAGGGGAATCAGCAGAGACGACGCTCTCCGGGAGCTCGAGGAAGCCGGCATCACGGCGAACGTTCCGTCCTTTCCTGTTGTCGAAGCCTCAGCCCTCCCCTCCATCGACATCGACTTATCAATCCTGGACGACCCCCGGGAGGCTACTGAGCCGTGACTCCCCGTCCCATCATAGATGCAGGACCCGGTCTGAATTTCTTCTCCTTAAACAAGGAGCGGCTATTGTTCAACACCCTCGGACCGTTATCGACGCCAGAAACTGTCCGAGACGAAATCCTCAGGAAATCAACCCAGGATCAACGCTTTTCCGCCGCGTCTACAGTCTTGAACAAGCTCCCTCAAAAGCTGTTTGAAATTCTGCCCGATGACCTGACGGACGACCTTGAACGGGCTGTGTCGAGAATCGGAAGAATTCCGGCGTGCAATAGAATGGGGGCCAGCAAAGATCTCGGCGAACTTATGGTCATTGCTCATGCTGTCATCTCGGCAGAATCTGGCCATAGCATGTTAGTCCTCATCGATGACGGGGAGGGCCGATCGTTAGCTTCTTCCGAGGCCCAGCGTCTTAAGCGACTCCGTAAATCGGGAGCTTCAGTTGGAGCACTTTCGGTAGTAGGAACAACGACAGTTTTGGAACGTGCGGCCGGAACTAAGTTCATTCCCGGCCGCGAAGAGATGCGGAAACTGTATGACCGTCTGCGCAGTATCGACGATGGCCTTGTCCCAATTGAATCTACGAATCTCATGCACTTGGGTTGTTGGGAATAAGGTCCGCCACCTGATTCCCGGGAGAATCTACGAACGCGCAGATTCTCCGGTACCAGAGGGTACCGACGAGACGCTTCAAACATTCAGCAGCTGAGGCTAATCGGTTACACCCCAGCCTCCTCGATCCGTTCCAGTGGGTAGCGAGAAACCTCTCGTACTCGATGCCCCAGCCGCGGACATCTCCTGCACCCAGGAAGAGTTCCTTCGCCCTCCTCAGCAGTTGTGTGACCGCCCGATACTTCTTCGCGTTCGCTTGAGCCGCGAGGCTACCGGCTTCTGCGACAACGAGGTGTCCCACGCGGGTCGGATGCGTCGTAGGAGTCTTCTCAAGGAGCCATCGCCTGAGAGCCCCATCATTTCTCCAGCCTGAGCCGGATGAGTCCTGCAGGAGATGCTTCTCATCAACTGCTGCCCAGGCTGCGTCGTCGGTAAGCCGATCAACAGCATCGTCGATGTTGAGCCAGAATTCATTGGTACGGCGGACAGAAAGGTGTCCAGCATCCATGATCCGGCGCATCATATCCCTCGCCTCACGTGTTCGGCCGGCCTCTTCCAGCCTCAGCATTGCGGCTGACATCTGGAGCACCTGCAGAGTCCAATGAATTGAACTTCACGATCCGCGTAGTCAGGTCCTGATCCTGTATCTGAACATGTCCAACGAGATCTTCTCCCCGATTCACGATGTGAGGCTCGGCAAGATCAGCGGAGTGGATGACAAACTACAGTGACTTAATTTTGCATAGGAAGTGCAACTTATCGCGTTTATCGCAACCGGTGAGTTTATCGTATTTATCGCGTTTATCGTCCAGTCGGCCTACCCTGGGACCATGACAGCTCCGCACAACCCGTTCCGTCCCGGCTTCGGCGAATCTCCGACCGTGTGGGCTGGTCGTGCCCCGATCTTAGACTCTTATCGCAGGTCAATCGAGGCCCAAACAGGCAGTTCGGGTCGGATGATTCTGATCAGCGGTGCCAGGGGCATCGGCAAGACCACGCTGATCAACGAACTGGAGGACATCGCCACTAGCAATGGCTGGATCAGCCTGCGGGCTGCCAGTCACAGCGGCATGCTCGATGACCTCATTCAGACCACGATTCCCCAGGCAATGAACAGCCTGCGGGGAACGCCCCGGACCAAAGTCACTGGTGCCTCGATAGCTGGCATAGGGTCGATTTCAACCGAGTCCGGAGATCTTCCAGCGGTGGCGCCGACCCTGACGTCCCAATTGCGGTCACTCACCGACATCATCGAGCCCGGCGGATCCGGCATTCAGATCACCGTCGATGAGATCCAGGCCGCGGACCCCGAGCACGTGAACATTTTAGCCACCGCGATCCAAGATCTCGTGCGTGATGATATGCCGATCAGTTTCATCGGGGCCGGCCTCACTCGTGGGATTCAGAGTCTGCTCGATAACCCGGGGACAACATTCTTACGCAGAAGCCTGCGGTATCAGTTGGCACCGCTCCAGCTTCCCGACGCTCACCGACTCCTCATCGACACCGCCCTCAACACCGGACGCGAGTTCGACTCTTCCGCGGCCAAAGAAGCTGCCATTGCATCGCACGGCTACCCATACTTGCTCCAGTTGATCGGAGCGATGTCGTGGGAATCCAGCCGGGTAGGCGGAGAGGAGGCGATAGGCCGTAACCATGTCGCACCGGCAATTGGCGATGCGATCGCTGTTTTGGGAAATCAGGTCCACCAGCCGGAACTTGCCGGTCTTCCCGGCTCCCAGGTGGGGTTTCTTCACGCCATGGCGTCAGTGATGTCAGAGGACTCCGAGTCCGTCCGTACCAGTGAGATTGCGGCTGAACTCGGACGGTCGGTGACGTCGGTGTCTGCAGCGAGAGCCTCGCTTATTGAACGGGATGTCGTCTACTCGCCGAGGTGGGGGCAGCTGGCGTTCCGACTCCCCTACCTCAAGGAATTCCTCGAGAGCCCTGGCGGTCCGCTCGAGGTTTCTTGACGGGCTACCGGGCCGGAGCGTCTGCGCCGAAGTCCAGTCCTTCGGAGACGCTGAGGTCTTCCTGGCGCCAGACCTTGGTTGCCCGGACGTAGACCTCGTCGCCTTCGCGCAGGTGTAGAGCGGAGGCGTCGCCACGAGTGACCTGTGCGGAGAACGGCACTCCTGAGGACAGGTCGCGCAGTTCGACTCGGACCTCGAAGCCGAGGACAGCCACTCGGTCAACGATGGCATGTCGAAGTTGTGTACCGACACCGTCGAGGCCATTGAGACCGTTGGGGCCAACAGCCATGTCGGGGGTGAGGCCGATGCGGATGTCGTGTGGTCGGACCAGTTCGCCGTCCAGGCGAGTTACCTGGCCGAGGAAGGACAGGACGAACTCGTTCTCGGGATTGTCGTAAAGCTGAGTTGGCGAGCCGACCTGTTCGATGCGGCCCTTATTGAGGACAGCGATGCGATCGGCGACGTCGAGGGCTTCTTCCTGGTCGTGGGTGACGAGAATGGTCGTGATGGTGAATTCCTCGTGGAGGTTCCTGAGCCAAACGCGGAGGTTCTCGCGGACCTTGGCGTCGAGGGCGCCGAAGGGTTCGTCGAGAAGCAAGACCTTGGGGTTCACTGCAAGGGCGCGGGCCAGTGCCAGGCGCTGGCGCTGACCACCAGAGAGCTGAGCTGGATACCGGTTCTGGTAGCCGGCCAGGCCAACGATCTCGAGTAGTTCGTCGACGCGCTTGTCGATTTCGTGGGAAGGCTTCTTCCGAATGGAGAGTCCGAAACCGACGTTGTCGCGGACAGTCATGTGCTTAAAGGCCGCGTAGTGCTGGAAGACAAACCCGATGCCGCGGTCCTGCGGTGCAAGTGCGGTCACGTCCTGGCCATTGAAGATGACCTGACCCGAATCCGGCTGATCTAGTCCCGCGATCGTTCGGAGCAGAGTCGATTTACCCGAACCCGACGGTCCGAGGAGGGCTGTGAGGGAGCCTTGGGGGATGTGGAGGGAGACGTCGTCAAGCGCTTTGAAGTCCCCGTACTTCTTGTTGGCGTTCTTCACCTGGATGGTCATGAGAATTCCTTTCGGTTGCGTTCGAGCAGAGTCATCGCGAGAAGCACGAGGAGTGCGATGAACATCAGGAGGGTGGCTGCGGCGTAAGCACCGTAGACGTTGTGGTCGTCGATGTAGCGAGCGTGGACAAGGAGGGTGAGCGTTTGGGAGCCGCCGGCGAGTCCGGAGGAGACCATGATCACCGCGCCGAATTCACCGAGGGCACGAGCGACGGTGAGGACCACTCCGTACGCGACACCCCACTTGATGGATGGGAGGGTGATGCGCCAGAAGGTCTGCCAGGCATTCGCGCCGAGAGTGGCCGCAGCCTGCTCCTGTTCGGTGCCGATTTCTTCGAGAACCGGCTCGACCTCACGGACGACGAACGGGAGGGTGACAAAGATGGTGGCGATGACCATGCCGGTCAGTCCGAAGATCACTCGGAACCCGAGCGACTCCACTCCCCCGAACCAGCCGCCGTGGCCCCACAGGAGAATGAGGGAAACGCCAACGATGATCGGAGAGACAGCGAAGGGAAGGTCCACAATCGCTTGGATCAGACCCTTCGCCTTGAGGTTGCCTCGGACGAGCGCCAGGGAAACGACGATGCCGAAGACGACATTCACCGGCACCGTAATCAGGACAATGATGATGGAGACCTGAAGCGCGGAGATCGCCGCCGGCGTCGTGATCCACTCCCAGAACTGGCCGAAGCTGGGCTGGAAGGTACGGAACAAGATGGTTCCGACCGGAACAACAATCAGCAGGAATAGGTATCCGAGCGCCAGACTGCGCAGGGTGAGTGTGGTTTTCCGTGCAAGTTTCACAACGCCTTCTCCTGCTTCCGGGCCAGGCGGCCCGAGTAGAAGCGGAGCGCCACGAGCACTACCGCAGTGATGGTGAGCAGCGCGACGGAAACCGCAGCGGCAGCCGCCGGGACGTCAGACTCGATCTGCTCCTGGATGTACTGAGAGGCCACCTGCGTGTGACCGGGGATGTTGCCGCCGATGAGGACGACTGAGCCGTATTCACCAATCGCTCGGGCGAAGGCAAGGCCCGCACCGGAGAGGATCGCCGGGGACAGAGAAGGCAGAACGATGCGTCGGAAGATGGTCCAGTTATCTGCGCCAAGGGAAGCCGCGGCTTCCTCGACTTCCTGGTCCAATTCGATCAGCACCGGCTGCACCGAGCGGACGACGAACGGGAGCGTCACGAAGGCCAAAGCGACCACGAGGGCAGGTTGGGTCGCGTTGAACGTCAGGCCGATGGGACTGCCCGGGCCGTAGAGGCTGAGCAACACCAGGGAGGCGACGATCGTCGGCAGTGCGAAGGGCAGGTCGATCAGCGCGTTGACTGCTCGCTTGCCTGGGAGATCATCACGGACCAGCACCCAAGCGATGAGCGTGCCGACGACAGCGTTGATCACTGCCACGATCAGCGAGACCGTCACGGTAATCCGCAGCGCCGCGACTGCTCCTTCAGAGGTGATGGAGTCCCAGAAGCCGGCGAAGCCATCGACGGAGAACGCCTGCACCGCAACTGCCGCCAGTGGCAGCAGCACGATGATGGATAGCCATAGCCCGGCGACGCCTAAGCCGAGCCCGCGCAGCCCAAAACGACGGGCGGGAGTCGGAGTGTGCTCTGGTGCGGAGAGGTGGTCCGGGGTAATTATCGAAGTCATGTCGGTCTCCTACACCTGCTGGTAGATCTCGGTAATGGCGCCATTGGGGTCTCCGCTGCCGGGGTCAGACCTGGCAAAGAGAAGAGCGTCGACGATGGACCAGCCGGTTTTGGGATCGCCGTTGTCGTCGAGAAGCCCGTACTTTTGCGCCAGTTGTGGGTTCTGCTGGGCAAGTGCAGAGAATGCCTGGGAGAGGTCATCGATGGAGTACAGATCCTCGCAACCGGAGAAGGCATCGCGTTCCTCAGCTGGGAGCGAGTCGATCACCGGGGTGGAGCCGTCGGGGGTGAATAGGTCGCTGCCGGGGCGGAATCCTTCAGAGGCCCAGAGTTTCTCGGCATCTTCGGTGAAGAGGTAGTCACGGAAGGACTCAGCCTGCTCGGGATCCTCGGTGGTGTTGACCACGGCGACGGGGTTCTCAATGCGGAAGGTCTGCGGCGGGTTGAGGTAATCGATGGCGCTACCAGAACGATCGAGCAAAATCGCCTCGTTCTCGTAGGACAACAACACGTCGCCCTGGCCCTGCTCGAAAGTAGAAGTCGCCTCTCGGCCGGACTTCGGGCGGACGTTGAAGTGCTCGCCAACGAGCAGGGAGACCTTGTTCAGGGCCTTTTCGTGGGCGGCGGTGTAGTTCTTGGCGTCGCCCTGCTCCTCTAATGCCGAGTAGAACCACGCCGAGTACGGCGCAAGTAGGTTCCATTTCGCTGAGCCTGAGCTCGCTGGGTTGGGACTAATGACCTGGATGCCAGGCTGCAGGAGGTCATCCCAGGTCTCTAGGCCCTTGGGGTTGCCCTCACGGGTGACGAAGGAAACCACGGATCCGAATGGGACCGAGGTGCCGCTCTCGTCTCCAGGGACGTTGTCCTTCCAGTCCTCGTCGACGATGCCCTCCTTCACCAAGCGGGTGATGTCCGGCTCGACGGAGAAGTTCACCAGGTCTGCTGGGACGCGTCGGGCGACCTTGCGGGACTGGTCGCCGGAGGCACCATAGGACTGAGCGAAGCCGGTGTCGGCGCCCTCTGCGGTCTCGCGGTAGCCGGGGATAATCACGTCGAAGCCGGGCTTGGGCACCGCGTAGGCCACGATGTCTAGGCGGTGGTCGCCGCTAGAGATGTCGACCCCTCCCGGTTCATCTGTGGTTCCACCTGGAAGGGCGAGGATGCCCCCGACGCCCACTACCGCCGCTACTCCCACCAGCGCGGTGAGTTTGGGAATGTCTGCCATGAGTGTGTCTTTCTTCGTCCAGGTACAGACCGATCTGTCTGTTCCCGGCAATAAAACCACCCACCGACCGAACCCCAAAGGCTTTAAATCACCGTGAAATTAATGATTGCCGGACCCTCGACCGATACTCTGAATCAACCGGTACTTTTGCCTACTGAACAGGGGACCCGACAATGCTCCAGACGATGCGCCCGTTCGGCGATCGCGTGCTCGGCGCGGATATCGCGCCGATAGGAGGGCTTTACGACGTTGTCGTCATCGGCGGCGGCATCTCCGGAATCCAAATCGCTCGACATGCTGCGGGCCGTGGGCTCCGCACCATCTTGTTGGAGAAAGACGATTACGGCGGAGGCACCTCGTCGGCAACGACGAAACTTCTGCACGGGGGGTTGCGGTACTTGGAGCAGTACGACTTCCCGGTGGTCGCGGAGTCGATTGCTGAGCGTCGGTACCTGGGGATCGCAGCGCCACACTTGGTGCAGCCGCGCTCGTTCCTTTTGACCGCATTCGATTGGTCGGAGCCGAAGGCCCCCATCCTCGGTGCCGGAGTTGCCTTATACGAGTCCATGGCCGGACACCGAAACTCCAAGATCCCGAAGGACCTGCATTCGCGGCGATTCCGTTGGGTGAAGAAAGACGCGCTGCTCAAGCAGGTTCCATGGCTGCAACCGGAGGGCCTGGTCGGCGCCTGGCGTCACGATGACACCCTCAACGTCCACCCCGAAAGGCTCCTCCTCTCCATCCTTGGTTCCTATGTTCAGACCGGGGGCACAGCGGTGAACCATGCCGAGGTCACCGAGGCCCACCGCGATGAGAATGGCCGCGTCGATGGGGTCACCGCGAAGGATCGATTGAACGGTCAGGAACACCGCATCCGCGGCACAGTCACCATCAATGCCGCCGGCCCCTGGGTCGAGGAAGTGCTCGGAGAGCTGTCCGGAAAGGTCGGCGTGAAGGTCCGCCAGGCCAAGGGTGTGCACCTGCTGATGAAGAACCTGGGCAACAAGGATGGCGTGTTCGTGCGCGGGCGCAATGGCCGGCACATCATGGTCAATCCGTGGGAGGGTCGCTCCCTGATTGGGCCGACAGACACACCTACCGACGGTTCGGCCGACGAGGCGAAGGCCACTGAGGAAGACGTCGAGCTGATCTTGGAGACGATCGACTCCGTTGCCGCGAAACCACTGGACCGTGATGCCATCATGACGACCCTCGTTGGCGTGCGCCCCTTGGTCGACGATGGTTCAGACACCTACCGCGCTTCCCGACGCTTCGATATCTTCGACCACTCCGGCGCCAACGTCCCGGGCATTTACACCGTCACCGGCGGCAAATGGACTACCGGACGGGCCATGGGCGCCAGGGTCATCGACATCTTGGTGGAAAAGGAAAAGCTCCCGCCAACCAGGAAGTTCGATTCCAGGTACCAGCCGGTGGCAGGGGCCTTTGGTGACTTCGACACTGTCGGGCACGCCTTTGAATCAGCGCTGAGCCGCTTCCGGAATCTGCCGGTTCCGAAGGCATGCCGGATGCACCTGGCCCGGTTGTATGGCACTGCCCACGAAGCGGTGCTCGGGCTGGTCGCAGCCGACCCGTCACTGGGTGAGCGGATCAGCCCGGACACCGACTGCCTCGATATCAAAGCCCAGATCGTCTACGCCGTCGAAGCCGAAGCGGCCCGGACCTTCCGGGACATCCTTGATCGCCGACTAGTCCTGGGAACCATGGGGCCGGTGTCTGAAGTGGCGATGGGGAATGTTGTGGATGTGGTCGTCGGGAAGCTGGGTTGGGATCGCGACGAGGCGAAGGCCGAGGCGGACGCCTACCTGGCAGAGCAGGAGGCGGTCCTGGCCGTGGTGCGGCAGTTCCAGAAGTAACTACCGCACCTTGGTCATGTTCACGGAGACGAACATCTCCGAGCCGGAGCCACCGGAGAACATCCCGCGCAGGGGCACCACGTCGTTGTATTCGCGGCCTTGACCGACCATGACGTGGTGCTCGCCAGGGATGCAGTCATTGGTCGGGTCGTAGCTGAACCAGTCGCCGTTGAACCACTGCACCCATGCGTGGGACTCACCAGAGACGGTCTCCCCTACCTGCACCTCCTTCCGCGGCATCACATAACCGGAGACATACCGCGCCGGAATGCCCAGGTAACGCAGGGCCCCGACGACCAAGTGCGAATAGTCCTGGCAGACGCCCTGCCTGTTCTCCCAAGCATCGGAGGCCACGCTGGAGACCTCCGTCGCGCCCGGTGAGTACGTCATGTCCTCGTAGATCATTGAGCAGATCCGCAGTGCAATCTCGTCGACGGTGGCCGAGTTCGCCGCGATGCTGGCCGCGCGTTGGGCCAGATCATCGCCTGGATCTACGGTGCGCGAGAGCTCGAGAAACTCATTCCAGCGGTCGTGGAATTCGGTGACTTCCTCCAGGGTCATGGTGGTCTGCTCGGAGACGGATGCCTCCACGTCAAGAGTCGTACTCACCCGGACCAACAACTGGTCATGTGGCTCGTGCAGCTCAAACGCAGTGACATGCGTACCCCAATAATCGATGTACTCAGTCGACCAGGGCCGCGGAGTGATGCTGACATTGCGCTCGCGGATGAGCTGCTGAGGCGTATACAGCGGGCTCATCCGGATCTCATTAAACGAGTCAGACACCAAGTTCGAGTACGTAAAACCCGTGTTGTGCACGATGCGGAGAGTTGTAGTCATCGCTTCTACCTTTCGTGCCATTCGGCGGGCAGTGCACCCTCGAAGTAGCGGGCGGTCAGAGCCTGCGTCGCCTGGGCGCCGGATTCTTGGACCTGCTGCATGAGTTCACCGAGGTTCTCCAGTGACTCGTTGGTCTGCATGTACTCGATCTTTGCCCGCAGGCTGCCGAGAATACGCTGCGTATCGCCGTCGAAACCACTACGCAGTGGTTCCGGATCGAGAGCCTGGAGCGAATCCAGCGCGCCGGTGAGGCAGAAGTAGATCGAGCGCGGGGTCAGCCGGTCTCGTAGGAGGAAGTCCACTGCGGCAACCAGGCTGTCCTCCCGGCCGCGGGTACGCACGAATGATTGTTGGGCGCCACAGGACTGGAGGACCAGGTGTCGGTGCGTCGGGATGGTCGGCGCCACGACCGTGGAGTAAATGATGCGGGACATCATGTCGATGCGTTCGATATACCGGCCGAGCATGAGGAAGTGCCACGCTTGATCGCGGGGCATCGTTGCATGCAGCGTGCCGATGATCATCGCGCACCGGTCCTGCACTTCGCGGCAGGCCAATGAGGGCCTGAGCAGTGTCAAACGTCCGGACGAGGTCATTCGGTAGGCGCGGTTGATCGCCTCCCAGGTGGACATCGAGAGGATCTCTCGCGCCCGGCGCGCGCTGTCGCGGCAGTTGCCGAGCGCGGTCACCATTGACTGGTTGGAGTCGGCCTCCGTTCCCAGCAGCGCCCAGGCCTCTTCAGGCCCGGCATCAGTGCTTACCGACGCCCCCATCGACCTACACAGATCCACCCCAAACGTGTCTGAGTCTGTCTCTGTGTTGTGCTCCAGATAGACCGAGAGGACCCGGGCCTGGTCGTCGGCTCGCTCGATGTACCTGCCGATCCAGAACAGGGATTCGCCGATACGGCTCAGCATGCTTCACCTCCGGTGGTCTCGGTCGTGGCGTCGGCTGCCTGACTCTGTTGTTGTTGCTGTTGTTGTTGGGCGGCGTCTTCGTCATCGCGCTCGTCCAGTTTCGAGGTCTCCAGCCGGTCGAGGGCTTCTGCTTCGCCGCCGACATCCGGGATCTCGTGGCGGGTTTCCGACTCCGGTCCGCTGACTCCCGCGGAGATAACCCACGTGTCCTTCGAGCCACCGCCCTGCGAGGAGTTCACGATCATTTCGCCCTCCGTCAGAGCGACTCGGGTCAGGCCACCTGGGGTGACCCACATGTCTTCGCCGTCATTAACGATGAAGGGACGCAGGTCGACGTGCCGGGGCTGCAGGCCCTTCTCAGTCATCGTTGGCACCGTCGAGAGCTGCACCAACGGCTGCGCGATCCATCCGCGCGGATCGGCGATGATCCGCTGGCGAGCCAGGTCCAGTTCTTCCTTGGAACACATCGGGCCCATCACGATGCCCTTGCCTCCCGAGCCATCCACCGGCTTGACCACCAGTTCATCCATCCGGTCGAGGACTTCTTCCCGGTGGGCAGGGTCCTCCAGACGCCAGGTATCGACGTTCGGAATCAGCGGCTCCTCCCCCAGGTAATACCGGATCAGTTCCGGGACGTAGGAGTAGATGAGCTTGTCGTCGGCCACACCATTACCGATGGCATTGGCGATAGTCAGGGTGCCGTTGCGCTGCGCTGACATCAGGCCGGCGCAACCGAGCACCGAATCCGGACGGAAGGCCACCGGGTCACAGAACTCGTCGTCGACTCGTCGGTAGATCACGTGGACCTGCTCTAGGCCCTTCGTCGTTCGCAGGTATGCAACGCCCTGCCTCACGACGAGGTCTCGTCCCTCCACCAGCGGCACACCCATCGTGCGCGCGATCATGGCGTGCTCGAAGTAGGCCGAGTTGTAGACACCCGGCGTGAGCACCACGATCTTCGGATCTGCCACTCCGGGAGGAGCCGCATTTGCCAAGGCTGCGCGGAGTTGGGCGGGGTAATCGTCGACACGCGAGATGTTGTAGCGCGACACCGCTTCCGGCAGCGCCGCAATGGTCGCCTGCCGGTTCGTCAGAACGTATGAGACTCCCGACGGAATCCTCGCATTATCCTCGAGCACCCGCAGCGTGCCGTCACCATCACGAATCAGGTCTGTTCCCGCCACGTGGATCCGCACTCCGTTCGGCGGCCGGTATCCGGCGACGGCCCGGCAGAAGTGCTTCGAGGTAGTGACAACCGCTCGCGGGACTACTCCATCGGCGAAGACTCGCCCTGAGGTGTAGACGTCATCGAGGAAGGCTTCCAACGCCCGGACCCGCTGCTTCAGTCCACGTTCGGTTCGGGTGAACTCGGCCTTCGCAATCAGGCGTGGCACGATGTCCAGCGGGAAGGGCTCCTCCTCTCCAGAGAAGTCGAAGGTCACGCCGGTATCGAGGTACCGGGAACTCAAGTACGAGACGCGCGACTCCAGTTCGCTGCCATCCATCTCGCTATATACCCGCGACAATCGCTGGTAGAGAGGGCGAATCCCCTCCGCTGACGCCGACTCATCGAAGATCAGGTCCTCGATCGGATAATCGGATTTCACGTTCACCGCCTTGGGTCGAAATCACTGACCCCAAAAGCATTTCGCAGCCATGTTTCCCAATGGTTTCGGCGACCTCACAAGAACGATGAACTCTCGACCTTGCCGGCCACCGCTCCCACTGCGGCCCCAAAGGCAGGAGTAGGAGGTGCCCCTGTCGCACGTTGTCACCTGCACGTGCCAGCGTTTTCGGATTTTCCCGGCACTTATAAGTGTCAACGCCGTGAGAGCACTCCTTCTCCACCAGCCGTTCAGACCCCAACACGACACCGGATAACGCCGTTACCTGCAGTTACTTGCCACACGTAAAGAATTGACCAAGGGGAACTATAATTGGAGGGCATGACGACTCTCGTTTGGTTCCGAAATGACCTTCGCGTCCGCGATCATCGCGCACTCGCCCAGGCTCAGGATCAGGGTGACGCCGTCGCCGTGTATATCCACGAGGACGACGCCAAACCTCTCGGTGGCGCCTCGCGCTGGTGGCTCCACCACAGTCTGCACGCCCATGCCAAGCGGTTGGCGGACCTGGGAATCCCCTTTCTCGTAGAGCAAGGAGACCCCCTCGAGATCATCCCCGCACTCGCCGCACGGCTCGGAGCCAACGCAGTGACGTGGCAGCGCCGCTACGACGCGCCCGGAATCGAGGTGGACACACAGCTAAAAGCAATGCTTCCTGACGCCAACATCCACCCCACGTCCCACCCCGGCTCCCTTCTCCTAGAGCCGTGGGAAATCTCCACTTCCACCGGCGGGCCCTACCGCGTCTACTCCCCTTTCGCGAAGGCCGCGAAGAAGTTGATCGATGATGTCGAGCCGGTCGCAGAGCCTCGCCCACAGACCGGTCTGACGATCCTCGATCCAAGCGATTCCATCAATTCGCTCGGATTGCTGCCGAAGCATCGTGGTGAACCGGACTGGTCCGGCGGACTCGACGATGAATGGACACCGGGTGAATGCGGTGCACACGATCGCCTCACCGACTTCCTCGACGAGCTCGAACTTGGCACCGACTACTCAGAGGACCGCGACTTCCCTGCCCGTCACGCCACCAGCCGGCTATCGCCGCACTTCCGGTTTGGAGAGATCAGCCCACGACAGGCGTGGGATGCCTGTGAGGACAGCGTTTTCCGGAATGAACTGCTCTGGCGCGAATTCGCCTGGCACCGGTTCCACCACCTGCCGGATCTGGCGACGGTGAACGTCCGCAGCGAGTTCGACCACTATGACTGGTCCTACAACGACCCTGCCGCCGCTGATTCCCTGCGCAATTGGCAGAACGGAACCACGGGGATTCCCCTCGTTGATGCGGGCATGCGGGAACTGCGAGAGACCGGGTACATGCACAATCGGGTCCGCATGGTCGTCGGGTCCTTCCTCACAAAGAACCTCGGTATCCACTGGCGCCATGGCGAGGAGTGGTTCTGGGACAACTTGGTCGATGCTGACCTAGCCAGCAATGCTTTCAACTGGCAGTGGGTTGCCGGCAGTGGTGATGATGCCTCCCCGTTCTTCCGCATTTTCAATCCCGAGACGCAGGCCAATAAGTTCGATCCCAATGGCACGTACATCAAGCGGTGGAGTCTGGATTCGCCTCGTCAGCCCGAGCCTGAGCCGATCATTGATCTCAAGGAATCTCGGCAGGCAGCCCTCGATGCCTATCAGGCAATCAAGGGCTAACCACTCCGCCGTGACCCCGTGACGAGCCAGCGGCAGTGCTGGGCGAGAATGTATCCATGAAAAAACTTCTTGCTCTCCCCGTATCGCTGGCTCTACTCATTGGTGTTTCTGCCTGTGCTGATGACTCCCCGAGCACGAACAACGGCCCCGATAATGCTGCGGTGGAGCCAAGCATTCCTGACCTTTCAGGTACCTGGCGTCAGCAAAACACCGCCAGCGAAACCGATTACATGGAAGCAACGATCGCTGAGAACACCATCACCGTCCGGTGGATGTTCAACGAAGACGACATGAGGCCCCTGTATTGGGTCGGCACCTTCGACGTACCTGCCGACGCCACCTCACCAGTGACGATCGAATCGGTCCGAGACAAAGAAGCAACTGACCCTGCGCTGTTCGCGGCGATGGTCGATACCAAGGACTTCACGTACGACGACGGCGAAATCACCTTCGACGTCTCTATCCAGGATGAGACGGCAACTGTCCAGATGACCCAGGTCGAATCAGCACCAGCGGAGTCCTGACGCTCCACTGGCTACTTAGCGTCCCAGGTCCCACCCTGCTGCCTGGTCCTGTTGCCTCCAAAACTCGGCAAATCGACCATCTGCAGCAAGTAGTTCATCGACACTGCCGTCTTCAATGATTCGGCCGTCTTCCAGAAACAACACTCGATCCGCCTGGCGAATGCTCGACAGCCGGTGGGCCACGATCACTCGGGTTCGGTCACTGTTCTGCAAGGCGGTCGTGATCGCTGCTTCGTTCTCGTTATCGCGGGCACTGGTGGCTTCGTCCACCAAGAGGATCGGCGCGGGCTTCAGCAGCGCACGGGCAATCGATACCCGCTGGCGCTGTCCTCCAACGAGCATCGAACTATACGGCTTCGAGGCGAATCCCTCCGCTCGGGCGGCGGTGATGGCGTCGTGCAGTTGGTCGTCGGTGGCGTCGGGGTTGCCGGAGAGGATGTTGTCGCGGATGGGTCCGTCGAAAAGATAGGGCTCCTGGAACACGACGCTGGATTCGCCTGCGGAAACGATGCCGCTGGTCGGCTCCTGCAGTCCCGCGATGAGCGACAGCACGGTGCTTTTGCCAGATCCGGACGGACCCACGATTGCTGTGGTTGTGTTTGGTTCGAGGGCGAAGGTGAGTTCGTGGAGGACGTCGTTGTCGCCGTACGTGAACGAGACGCGATCGAAGCGAATGTCCGCGCCACCCGGCGCGGCGTCTGACACCACCAATGCATCAAGCACCGTCCGCAATTTGCGCAGCATGGTGATGGAGTTCTCCACTCCTGCAGACAGTTCCGCCAATACAGTGAACGGCTCCAGGTACCGCACGGTTACCACAATTAGAGCGATCGCTTCCGGCACCGAGACGTTCCCCTGCACCGTGAGATACACGGTCATACCTGCCATGAGAATCAGCATCAGTTGGCTGGCCAGACCGAAGATCAGGTGTCCGGGGATCTGCATGAACAGCAGCTTCATCATGGCATTGTGCTGGGTTTTCAGAGCCGTGCCGACGTGGGAGTGTTCGGAGTCGACGCGTCGGGAAGCCCGCAGGGCCTGCTGGGTGCCGGCGAATTCCACGATGCGTTCAGTCAACTGTGCGTTCGCCGAATCAGCCTCACGGTCGGCCTTCCGTCCCAGCATTCCAGAGACCACATACGCACCAAACAGCACCGGCACGCCCAGCAAGGCAACCAGTGCCAACTGCCACGACACCGCGAACAGCGCCAGCGCAATCACCAGCGGCAGCAGGATCGCCGTGACCACCGGGGTGACCAGGTACACCACCACACCGACGAGGTCCGGTCCGGTTGCCGCTATCGACTGCCGCGCCACGGAGGTGTTCTCCGGTGTGAACCAGTTCAGGCGAGTTTTCTCCACGTGAGCGCCGACGGTCTTCTGTCCGCGGCCGAGCAAGGAGAATCCGAGGTCGTAACCAATCCTGGCCACCAGATAGTCCACGACCCAACCGGCCACGGTCACCAGCGCCAACCACCCAACCCACGGCCACGCATTAGATGGAGTGCCACTAAACAGCGCAGCCACCAACGGCACCAGGAGAACCACGCCCACGGCGCGGAGGACCAGTCCGAGCAGCGTGAAAAAGACATGCTTCCCGACGCTCCCCTCACTCCCCTTCGGCAACAACCCCACCAAAGTCCTGATCATCGGATTGCTCCCTTCGTCTCTGCGGCATCCCACAGTCTGCGGTAACGGCCGGCGTGTGGGCCGGCCATCAATTCGTCATGGGTACCGGACTCAACGATCCGGCCCTCGTCGAGGACCACGATCTTGTCGACACCAGTAATCGTGTGCAGCCGGTGCGCGATCACGACAACGGTGCGTCCGGCTACTAGTTCGTTGAGGGCCCGCTGCACGAGGTACTCGGACTCTGGGTCGGCAAAAGCGGTGGCCTCAACGAGTACCAGCACTGGAGTGTCGGCGAGGATCGCCCGCGCGATCGTCAGACGCTGCTTCTCACCACCAGATAGTGCGGTACCAGCAGAACCGATGACGGTGTCATAGCCCTCGGGCATCCGCATGATCCGCTCATGGATCTGGGCGGCTTCGGCGGCGGCGATGATAGCGGGGTCGTCGGCGCCCGGAACTGCCAGAGCGATGTTCTCTCGCACTGTGCCCTGCACCAGTTGGGTGTCTTGGAAGACGAACCCGACGTGGCGGTACAACTCGTCGAACTCCATTTCACGGATGTCTTTTCCACCGATGCGGATCGCGCCCTCATCCACGTCGTGGAACCGCGCGAGCAGCGACGCCAGCGTGGACTTTCCTGATCCGCTAGGCCCCACCAACGCGGTGACGGTGCCGGGCTCCAACTCCAGGTTCACGTCGCGGACCACCGGTACCCCATCGACGTACGAGAAGGTGATGTTGTCGAAGTTGAGGGTGAGGGATGTGGAGGGGGACGTCGGGAAGCGGGTGTGTAGCTCGTCCTCATCCAGTGTGTTTTGGATATTCCGCGCGGCGCTGATGCCTCCGCGCAGTCCCGCGAGGCCGTAGCCCAGGCCGAGCAGTTGCGCGCCAAAGGTCGTGCCGAGGAAAAGGAACGGCAAAATCTCGACCGGATCCATCCCGCCGGTGATGCGAATGGTCCCGAAAAGCGTAATGAGGAGCAGGAATGTCGATGGGCGCATCGCCAGATCCATGACGGTCTTCTGCCCGATGAATGGCCGCTGCCAGCCTCCCAGGAAGTCGATGTAGCGATTCAGTTGAGTACGGAAGCGTGACGACGTCCCGAATACCCGTATCACCGGCTGCCATTCAAGGAATGAGCCTGCCTCGCTATTCATTCGCTCCGCCCATGCTTGGGCCTTGGAGGTTTTCGAGCCGGATTGCACGATCATGCGATACATCGCGAGCACGTAGATGAGGATCGGAATGAGCATGACCAGGCCCAGGCGCCAGTCGACGATGAAGCGGTACACCAGCACGGTAACTGGTGCGCTGACGGCGGCGACGGCGTCTGGAACTGCGTGGGTGATGAGGTAATGCATCGACAGGGTGTCGTCGTAAATGAGGGTTTTAACCTGGCCGGAGGTGCGCTTGTCGAACCACCCGAGCGGCAGTCGGGCGACCTTGTTCAGTAGTCGCTGGCGCAGAGCTTTTTCGAATCGCGCGTCCACTAAATGCAGCCAGAGCATCAGCGCCGTGGACGTGATGAGTCCCAGTCCCATGAGGATCACTGCCCAGATACCGAGCTGCCAGAGTCGTTCGGTAGGGGCGTCAATAAGCATGAGCCTGGCAAGTTCGGTGAGCAGGATGAATGGAGCGATCTGCAGGAGCGTCACCAGTGCTTGGACGATTCCGGCGATCCAGAACGTGGGCTTGAGCGGTGCGAGCAGACGGCCGGCAGCGCGGGCGCGCCACTTCTCGTGTTCCTCGGCGTCCTCGGTGGCCTTTTTCCACTTGGCTTTGGCTTCTTCGGCGAGGGCTTTCTCGCGCTGGGCTTCTTCCTTTGAGCGGCGGGAGCCGAAGGCGCGGCCCTCGTACCAATAGGCGCGGGCGTAGATTTCGGTCTTGGGGAAACCGAAGTCGTCGCGAAGCCGCTGTCGGAGGAGTTTGAGCGTGGCCGATTCGGTGGAGGCCCAGCCTTTCCAGTTGGCCCATTCGCGGGTCTCGACGGCCTCTGCCACCGACCCCTCCCCATCCCTCGCCTTCCGATGGACGTTCAGGCGCGGATGGTCAGCGATGTGAAGGTCGCGGTCGTGCTCGGAGTGCTCCTAGAAGTAGAGCTCGATCGGCATAGTCTCGGGGATGGTGCCGATGACGCCATTGAGACCTGGCAGAGATGCAGCATCGCCGAAGAGGAGGTAGCCGGCGGCGTCCTCGTCAGGTTCGAAGACAGAGGAGCCATTGGACTGAGCCTGCAAGGTCATGCCTTTTGCCGCGGTGCTGGCCCAGGCGGAGGCGGGGCCGGCAGGCTCGTGGAGGACGAAGTCACAGGCGAACTCACCGGTCTCGTCGTTGGCCTCGGTGAAGGTGTACGCGCGCTGATGTTCGGCGCCCTCATTGTCTGGGTCATTGTCCGGGAACCAGATGCGCACCCACGCGGTTGCGCCGGGCTGTGCGTCGCTGAAGAGGGTGTCCGCGCGGAAACGAATGCGCCTGAAGTGTGGCGCGAGTTCTTCGGTGCCAACGACGGTGATGTCGTGGTCCTTCACACCGAAACTCTTCATCATCACGCCGGTAAAACCTCTGCGTGCCATGTGTCCTCCTACGTCACGCGGGATCATCCGGACTAATGCCAGACTCTCCCGATCAAACGTAGGCTAACCTATCCCTGCCTCGGCGGGAACACCTCACGGCGGGGAACCACCCACCAGCCCCGCGAAGAGCAACGAGACCATCATCGACAGGATCACCGTGTTGAACAGGAAGGCAATGAAACCGTTGGTCCGAAACAGCCGCCAGCCAGGCCGAGAGACGATCTGAGCAGGACTCGTCGCACCCATCGTTGAGATCGACAGCGCCAACGTCACGAACTCACCGAACCGTGGCTGCTCGTTAATGGAGAAGATCATGTGCTCGTCCTGGCTCTCGGAGAACACCAACAACATGTATGACCTGGCGAAAGCCACCACCATGAGGATCCACGAACACATCACGGTCAGCAGTGCGAGGGCGACATAGATCGATTCGCCGCGGAACGCCGGTTGAGCAGCGATGACGATCGTGACCAGCACTGCGACACTGGCTGCGCTGACACTGGTTTTTGTGGTGGCCTGGCCGAGGGATTGCTTGTGGCTACCGGACCAGTTTTGGGCGTCGCCGAGGACAGCGTCGCGAAGTTCCTCATCAGAGAGACCTGCAAACTTCAGGCAACTCCAGGTGACGTACACAATCGTGTAGGTCGGCCACAGCGCCAGGAACCCGACCATGTAGATGTTCGCGCCACGGCTGGTATCGATGAAGTCGCTGAGTTCACCAGTAATCATCGCGATGGCCATCGCCCCGATGGCAAGCAACGAACAGATGATGATGCGGAACGTGTCCGTGTTGGGGCGAAGTCTCCTCATGGAAACCAGTATTGCACCCGCCCTCATTCTGAACTGGCGGCTCCTGGTTGGTTTCAAGGCGGTACCGGAGACCGACCTGAACTACGCTGACCTAGATTCATTGAGGGTAAGGAGCACACATGATGTCAGGTCGACCGCAGGGTCAGCACCGCGCCGGCGCGTTCGGACGTTTTCGCATGCACCGCGCAATCGACAAGCCCATCCCTCCGGTTCCCTCCTCTCACCGGACGACCTTCGTCATTGACGGCGAATGCACCCCGACCGGGGTGGCTCCAGAGGCAATCTCTGCGGAGGAAGCGCTGCTGTTCTCTGAGCATTCGATCTCTGCGGGAAATGCCGACATCGCCGAGGCCACGGCGCAGGAGACCGCCGACAAGCAGCGCCTCGCCCTGACGGTGTACTCCTCCCCGACCGAGGACGACATCACAGCACTGACCGGCGCATGGGCTCTGCACCCGATGCTCGAGGAGGACCTTCGCACTGGCGGGCAGCGTCCGAAACTGGAGCGCTATGACGACGTCCTCTTCGTCGTCGCCCGCTCCGCCCGATACCTGGACAAAGAAGAGGATGTGGCGTTCTCTGAGTTCCACGTCGTAATCAAAGAAGACGCCATCGCAGTGATGTGCCAGGACGGCCGCTGGGTCACTGACAAGGGTGCACAAGGCCATGACGAGGCAGTGGCTGTTGGCGCTGTCGAGCGGGCTACCGCCGCGCTGGTGAAAGACAAAGAGTTACTGAAGCTCGGTCCCGAGGCGGTGCTGTATCGGCTTCTCGACGAGATCGTCGACGGCTTCATCCCCGTTCTCCGCGGCATCGTCATCGACAAAGAACAGATCGAAAAGCAGGTGTTTAACGGCAATAGCGCGGTCGCCGAGCGTATCTATCGCCTCAGCCAGGA
The DNA here is from genome assembly GCF_000427865.1 of Corynebacterium sputi DSM 45148. Classification (GTDB taxonomy): domain Bacteria; phylum Actinomycetota; class Actinomycetes; order Mycobacteriales; family Mycobacteriaceae; genus Corynebacterium; species Corynebacterium sputi. The sequence goes on from NZ_ATYV01000002.1 coordinate 64,168, forward strand.
GGTCATCGATCTTCAGCACGCGACGTCCTCTCTGTCCGCCGTGTTGGATGAGCTCTCCAATGGCTGGCGCAAGTACGGCATCCCAGAGCAACTGCAGGAGTACTTGGAGGATGTCTCGGACGGGCTGACCCGCGTGGAAACCCGCGTCGTGGAACTGCGCGCAGCATTGGCGCAGATCCTGGACGTCAATGCCACGCTCGTTGCTCAGCGCCAGAACGAAGACATGAAAAAGATCTCCGGCTGGGCCGCTATTCTCTTCGCCCCGACGCTGATCGGCGCGATCTACGGCATGAACTTCGAGGTCATGCCAGAGCTCAGCTGGAGATTCGGCTACCCCATGGCCGTGTGCGTGATGGTGCTGTTCTCCGCGACGCTGTGGCTTATCTTCAAGCGCAACAAGTGGATGTAAAGCTACTGCGCCTCGAATGACTCCAGCAGGTCCCGGAGGGAATTGACCAGGTTCACTCGCCACGCTGCCCAGTCATGGCCGGCCTCAAAGCCGGTAGCGACAACAGAGCGGTCGCCCAGGCGCGGATCAATGTTGAGGTCATCCTTGAGCGTCCGCACGTTCAACAACATGTCCCCCTCATATGCACCTGCGTGGAGGTGGAGAGAGGACCAGTTGGGGGCGTCGAGAAGCGAATCGGTGACATCAAAGCGCCATAGCGACGGTGACTGCGCGATAGCGTGGCGAACCGCGCCACCGCTGAGCGCGAGAGTCCACAATGCGGCAATCCCGCCGAGACTCTGGCCTGCGACGATGGTGCGCTCTCCAGAGGGATCGACGGCGAAACGCCTGCGTACGGCGGGCAGCCAGCGATCGATAACGGTATCGACCTGCCCGCCAGGCACACCGAGGTTCGCCCGACGATAGTCGTTGTCACTGGAGTCAACGAACAGCACGTGGGCCGGGCGCATGAGACCGGCCTCGATGAGTTGATCGAGAATGCCGGGCAGGCCAAGGGAGAGCCAGTTCTGGCCGTCGTAAAGCACCAGAAGTGGAGTTGGTTCAGCCGTGGGTGGCACGTAGACGGAGGTATCTCCATCAAGCTTCACGACGTTCCCCTCCCCCACCGGCTCCCTCCACACCTGACGCGGCGCGGTGGGACCTGCAGCGACAGAGGAGATCTCGCCAAGTCGCGGATTAATGATCGCAACGCAGTCCGGATCTAGTTCAGCAGCTGCAGCTGCTGCCAACAGGACATTGCGGCGACCCTGCACCTGCCGCCAGGGCGGCTCATCGTCGGAGCGCCACACACTGATGCGATAGGAAAAACGAAGCGCGCTGGGCAGCCGGAGCGTAATCGTCCAGCGGCCATTGCGACGGACCATCTCCATACGGGAGACATCCGTGTAATCGAAGACGGGGTTAGTCCACAGCAGGACTACCCGCGCCGAATCGTCCCGGACCACCCACGTCCAGTACGAAAAGTTCGGATCCGGATCCGGGCAGATACGAGGGTTGTGCTCGAAGAAACACTGCGCCGAACAATCCGGTTCGACCCGTTCCCAGTCCAGGGACGACGCCCTGTCGTGGGTCGGAGTCGGAGCAAGCTCCACATGCTCACGCCCGAAGCGGTCGAAGCTTCGAGGGCGGGCGTCTGGGAGCGTGCGGTTCATTTAGCCCTCGATGACCTCGGCGACCGGAATCGCGATCTGCTGAGCGGCCCAGGTGGAGGACAGCGGTCCGGAGCGTGCGAGAGCCCAAGACAGGTTGCCGTCATGCTCCTGGCCATTGATGTCGAAGGAGCCGCCCTTGTTGTTGATGACAACGACGTTGCCCTCTTCAGAGGCCTTGATCTGCTTGAACAGCTCGTTGTTGAGGATGCGATCAGAGGTGGACTCATCGTTGGCAGAGAAGATCACCACGTCAGCGTCGATAATGGAGAGCTGCTCCTCAGCGATGGTCTCGCGGTACTCCAGGGTGCCGGCGAGCTCTGGCTGCTCGAAGCCCATGCTGGTCAGGGTGTTTCCAGCCGGGGAACCTTCGGTGGAGTGGTACTGCAGGCCCCCTCGTCGCCGTAGCTGACCAGGTAGGCAACAGACTTGCCCTGGAACTCCGGGTGGGTGCTGCGGAACTCTTCGAAGAAGTCCTCTTCGGTGTTGATGGCCTCTTCAGCAGCTTCCTGGAGGTCAAGGGCCTCGCCGATGCGGCGGATGTTCTCGTCCCAATCGTTCTGGGTGTTGAACACGGTGCCGGCTTCGCCTTCCTCACCAAGGACCGGCGCGATGGTGCTCATCTCGTCGTAGTAGTCCGTCAGATCCATGCCCAGGGCGATGATGAGGTCTGGCTCTGCTGCGGCGATCTGCTCAGAGGGGAACGGGTTGTCCGGAGTGGCGGTGAAGACTTCGGGGATCTCGTTATTCATCGCGTCGGTGATCCACGGGTGCTGCTCACCATCGGGCTCACGAGCGATGTACGGGGTCACGCCCATCGACACGAGGATCTCAGTGTCATCCTGAGACATGGTCACAGCCGCGATCTTCTTCGGCTGCTCCTCCAGAGTGGTGGTGCCCCACGGCGACTCGAGCTCGTACGGGTAGGAGGTGGTGCCTTCGCCGGCCGGGACGAGATCGTCAGTGCCGGCGGCGCTCTCGACGTTGTTGTGCTCACCGTTGTGGTTGTTGCCCTCGTCGCTGCTGCAGCCGGACAACACCAGCAAAGCGGAGGTAGCGACAGCTGCCGAAGCAACCAACTTCTTACGTACGGTGATTCTCATCGAGAGACCCTTTCTGTTCGACAGGCACCTGATGTGGGCCTTAACGTCACAGATGATTCCGCCAAGGCAAGCCTAAGGCAAGCAGTTTTTCTAAACGTTTCCTATACACCCCCGGCGTGCCAGTACCTCGCGTAGCGTCCGCCCAGTTCGAGCAGGTCGGCGTGGGTGCCTTCTTCCACGATGCGCCCGGCATCGACGACCACGATCCGGTCGGCGACGGCCGCCTGACTCAGCCGGTGCACCACGGTCAACGCGGTTCTGCCTGCGGTTACCTCTTGCGCAGCCCGGTCCAGGATGTTGCTATCTGCACTTCCGCTTTCCGACGCCGCCTCATCCAACACCACCCACCCCGGATTTCGGAGCACAGCCCTGGCCAGGGCGATCTGCTGGCGTTGGACATCGGTGAGGTCGGGGTTGATCGGGCGTCTAGGGCCCAGTCCGGTCCTGCTGCCCCGACTCGAGCAAGGGCGGCACGGAGCTCTTCGTCGGTGGCCTCTGGCGCGGCGATCCGGAGATCCTCCGCAAGAGTGCCCGCAAAAATGTGATTCTCCTGGGAGACAAGCACTGCCTCTGGAACGGCGACGGTGCCGGAGTCCGGGGTGAGATGGCCCGACAGCACGGTGGCGAGGGTGCTTTTGCCCGCACCACTGGCACCGACGACGGCCACGTGTTCGCCCGGCGCGATGTCCAAGTCGATGCCGTCGAGAGCAGTGACCGGGCCGAAGGAGTGCCGCAGTCCCCGAACCTGGACCGAGTCGGTAGTCGAGGGCTCTCGCGGTGATTCGGTCGGCTCTTCCAACAGGCCGACCAATCGCGCCAGGGAGGCGGCTGCCTTCTGGAGGTCGTCGATACCGGCGAGCACCGCCCCCATCGGATCGAAGAGATTCATGAACAGCAGGGCCGCTGCGGTCACCCCACCGATGCTGGCAGAGCCGTTCTGGACCAGGAAGTAGCCGATCACAAGGATCACCGACAGGCCAGCGAGTTCGGCGAGGTTCAGCCGTCCCCAGAATTTCACTGCCAATCGGGTGGTTCGGCGGACCAGGTCCGCAGCGAGGCGAGCAGTGACGTCGATGCGCGATTGCGCCCGATCGGTGTCTCCGAAGGCAGTGAGTGTCGGCAGGGCATCGAGGGATTCTAGGACCTGCTGGGATCTGATGCCTTCGACTTCCCGGGAGCGTCGATACACCGGCTGGGTGTGCTTGAGGTGAATACGCAGAGCCAGCAGCTGCATCGGCAATACGACAAGCGCGGTGAGCATAAGCACTGGGTTGACCGCACCGATGCCGATGAGGGCAGCGAGGATCGCGAACGCTGCGGCGACAACGCGGGGCAGCACTGAAGAGACGGTGTCACCAATGATTGCGACATCGCCAGAGACTCGGGAGACGATCTCACCGCGACCGGCTGCCTCAACACGGGCCTGGGGAATCTTGAGGACATGGACGACGAGGCGTTGCCTCAGGTCCGCGAGCATGCGGGCACCAGCGGTCGCCACCGAAGTGAAGGACAGCCCGCCGAGGAGACCTTGCGCCAGAGCCACGAGACCATCGCGCCGAGCAGCCAGGCCACCGGGCCATTGTCAGTCACGGCGTCGACGATCCGACCAAGGATGAGCGGCCCAGCGATACTCGCTAGAGACCCTAGGATGACCAGTCCCACCGCGATGGCGAAGCCGGTCCAGTGTCGACGGATCAGAACAACGAGGGCTTTCCACGTCTCTCGTGAACTGGCGGTTGTCAGTGCGGTGCTCATACGGTCACGACCTTCGTGCAGATGTTCAGCAGAATGGGACTGCGAGTGATCAAGACGGTGGTCCGGCCCTTCCGAGCGTCAGCGATTCCAGCGGCAATGGCGGTCTCTGTGACGGTGTCGACGGAGGAAGTCGGCTCGTGCAGGATCAGGACCTCGCTCCCCCACTTGCCGTTCCCAACCTTCCGGCCCCAACAGATCGGATAGTGCGGCGGCCTCGGTCAACTGGTCAATCCGGGTGCGCTCGCCGTCGGGCCAGATATTGTCCGCCAGGGAGCCGTCGATGAGAACCGCATTGTGCGGAACGCTCATTCCCGCCATCGTCTGAGAGAGCTCTCTGCCTCTGTCGGTGATGACCCCGAGGATGTGGTGGGGTTCGGGGGTGAGGGGGACGCATGGAAGCATGGTTTTCTCCTCGTCCTCTTCAAATAGCTTCTGGACGCGATCGCGCGACGCGCGCACCCGCGCGAACTCCGCGCCCATGTAGCCCAGACCTGCCACCGGCCACTGGAGGAATTGCGCCACTCCGATGACGGTGACGAGCTGTCCGATGGTGATGCCGGCGCGCACCGAAAGGAACACCAGCGCTGCCAGGAAGAGCCCGGTGAGCGTGGCGGTGACGCCGTGAACTGCACCTGCAGCGCGTGCGGCACCGATGGAGGCACGGAGGTTCGTTTGGTTGGCGACTTCGGCGCGGTGGAGTGCCTCGTCTTCCACGCCGAGGCCGCGGACGGTTCGCAGACCAGAAAGGATGTCGGTGACCGTGGCGGAGGATTGGGCGAGCGCCTCTTGTTCCACGCTGGTGCGCTTCTCCAGTGGGGCGCTGGCCTTGTGCACGGTGAATACGAGCACGGGCACGAGCACCAACACCGCCAGGCCCAGTGGAACGTTGATGAGCAACAGGCCGACCGACGTCAGAGCGATGACGACCACGTAGGACACAGCGCCACCTGCGACCCTTGCGATCGAGGAGGCCGAACTGACGTCATTGGTCAGCGTGGAGAGGGTCTTCCCTGGGCGCGCATCGGCTCGAGTCGCGGGACTGAGGACTTTCGCCAGGAGAGTGCGCCGAGTCCGGTAGTCCGTATCGGCGTACATGTTCGTGGAAGCGATCTCCGCGGTGCGCCACGAGCCGATGAGGACGATGAAGACTGCGATCAAGGCCGCGATGCCGAGGATGAGTCCGGTCGCGTCTGATGGGCCGATCGCCCGGTCGATCACGATTCCCACTACGAAAGGCACTGCTGCCTCGCACAATTGGTGCCCGGAGAAGCCGAGCGCCGCCGGCAAGAGGGTGCGTTTGTTGCGTGTCACCTGCAACGAAGAAGTCGAAGACATGGCGTGTTAGCTTATGCTGGCCTACATTCGGCAACAATGTGACAGGAGGACAGACAGTGTCGCACAGCGGACAGGTCCGAGTCTTCACCAACCGATTCACCCTCACCGAGGACTGCCGGTGGGACAGTCATTCGCATCCTGATCTCCACGAAATGGTGTGGGGCTGCCGGGGCGCGTTGACGGTCACCACCGACACCGGCTTCTTCGCGGTGCCTGCCGCGCTCGGATTGTGGATCCCGGCGGGCGTCTCCCACCGAGTTCAGGCCGCCGCGGGCACAGCGTTTAAGTGCACGTTCATCTCCACGTGCATTGACGATCTGCCTCCCGACGCCAACCGCGTCCACGGCGTCCTCGTCCCACCGGTGGTCTCCGCCCTTCTGGAGCGGTTGAGCCAACCTCCTTGGCTTCCCGACGCCTCCCGCCTCCCAGCCGAAAGCCTCGCCCTGAGGTTGTTGGAACCCACTCAATTCATGACGGTAGATCTGCCAATGCCTACTGACTCCAGGGCTAGTCGAGTCGCCCACGCTCTCGTGGCGGATCCCTCCGACGGTCGCAGTGCGGAGGAATGGGGCCGCGCAGTTGGTGCCAGCGCGCGAACGTGACACCGGTTGTTCGCCTCTTCAACTGGCCTGAGTTTCACCGAATGGCGAACACGCGCGCGGATGCGCCGGGCCGTTGAGGAACTGGCCGCTGGAGTTCCGGTCAGCAACGTCAGCCGACGGATCGGCTACTCCTCCCCCAGTGCATTCGTCCAAGCATTCCGGAGGGAGAACGGCACAACTCCTGGTGAGTTCGCGGCTATGCGGCGGGGGTTGGTGGAGGTGAGGGCGTCGTAAAGCGAATCTTTTAGGTGAACCTAACCCAGTGTCCTGCCCGCAACACTGATTGACGTTCCGGCGACACCGTGAGCCACGCGCCGCCCCTACTGTTCATCGAGTTCAGACCGCAGGGCACGCGCCCGTTCACCAGAAAAGACTCACATGCGACACTCCACAGTTGCCGGTTTCATGGCCATCGCGGCCGGGCTCGTGCTCACCTCCTGTTCATCCGCAGATGCCTCGGCGTCCAACGCCCCTACCGACGAAATCGTGACCCCCGCCGGCACCACCATAGAGATGCCCGACGACCCGCAGGCAGCCCTCGGCTTCTACACCACCGACGTGGATATCCTCACCACACTGGGCGTTCCACTGTCACAGAGCCAGCCGATCCGCGACGAGTACACCGCGTTTCCGGAGTTCTTCGACCAGTCCAAGCTCGAGGGCCTGGACGCGTTCCACAACTACCCGGAGTACAACTTCGAGGGCGTCGCTAACGCTAACCCGGACTTCATCCTCAACGGCCTGGGCTACGGACATCGCCCCGACGTATACCTACAACGCCTTCGACGGCGCCGACTGGCGCGACTCAGTATCGAAGGCCGCGGCGGACCTTGGGCGCGAGGACCAGTGGCAGGAATGGGAAGAGGAGTACCAGGCACGTGTCGATGAGGTTCGGGCTCGCCTGGATGAGGAAGGCATCGACCCGGTCGTCGCGTCGATCTCATTCTGGAACGACAAGGTAAATATCGGCTGCACCGGTGTACCGTGTTTGGTCTTCGCGGACCTGGGGCTGAAGATCGCTCCGCAGGCGAACGCCACTGAAGACGGTCTGCAGGATGGAGAAGCCCCAGAATTGAGCGTCGAAGAACTAGGAACGCTAGAGGGCATCGACGTGGTCTTCGACTCCGCTGACGAGGACGGCGTCATGTCTCTTAATGAGGAACAACTGACCCGGAACCCCCTGTGGCAGAACCTGCCTTTCGTAAAGGACGACCAGATTTACGCGTACAACATGGAGATGCAGTACGGTTCCCCCAGCGGTCAGATGGCCTTCCTTGAGGTCGTAGAGAAACCACTGCTGGGCGGGAACTGATGAATGGCGGGCCGCTACCTGCGCTTACTGCATTACTGGGCATAGAGGACCTGCAATACTATTGAGGTCAATAGTTTCCTGGAGTTTCGGTTCCATTCCCACTGAGCCCTGACGAGGAGGTCCCCATGCCCGACGCCTCCGGCACTTCCTCCATGAAACACGCACTCACCCATCCTGCAGTGTGGGTCTACGTGGCGTTTTCCCTCGTGACAATGGTCATCCTGCAGACAGCGATGATCCTGCAGTCGACACCAGTGGCCGCAATCGCCTTCGCCGTCTATGCAGTGACGCATTGCGCCCGAGATCGAATCGTCCTCATCCGCGACAGTGTCGCTCACCTAGCGGGACTGGGGCTAGCGCTAAGCACCGTGATCAACATCCTGGTGGCACTGATCGTCGGTGAGGTGGCCGAGCGGATCCTTCTGGGACGCGGCGATGATTTCATGGACGCCGCCTTGATCACCGGCATCGCCGCGATCCTCGGAGTGCTGTACGCACTGTTCAGCGCACTCGTTGGAGCCTTCAATGTGTGGGGCTTGATGACGTTCCGGAAGCGCTTCGGACCCGACTCCCCATGGAAGCCGCTGATGATCACGGCTGTGGTCTCTACCGGGATCGGCATCATGGCATTCGTAACGTACAACCTGATCTGGCACGCGGGACACGACCTATACCTAGTCGGAGTCTGGCTCGTGATGCTCGCGATCCGACTCGGCGGGGACTTTGCGGTGTCCCGGACCGTCTAGCGCGGGTGGAACTGCTCGCTTGTGCCTGTCTGAAGACTGCGGGCGCTAAACCCCGTCATGGTGCACCCCGTCATCGGAGGAATTCCCGGATCTTCGACCTGGGGAAATGCGACACTCAGTCCTCCCATGACGGGGTGCACCAATGCGGGGTCGACTTTTCGACCGGGTAGTCCGACTGCCCGGCCCTGACTCGAGGGACTACTGGTCGACGAAGTACGCGCCGATCGGCTCGCCCTGCGTGGTGATCAGACGATCCGAGCCGGAGATGGTGAACCCGGCGTCGCCGTTTGTGCATTCAAGGGTCGCCTCGTCGACGGCAGCACACGTCGTGCCGTTCAGGCTGACCTGTTGTCCGGCCATCAGGCTGGCCGGGGCAGCCGGGATTCCCTCGAACAGGGTGTAGTCCACTCCGTCGGAACCGACGAAGACCGCACCAGGTCGGCTTGGGTCCAGCGGCGGGACCTGGATATCGGGGACGTCGTCAGGCGCAGTACCGATGCAGATCACGCCTTCCTCGCCGAGTGCACACTCGCCAACGGTGCCGTCGGTCTCGTACTTGAAGACGTACCCGGTAGGCGCAACGAAGGTCTCAATGTCGACCTCCTCGTACTCCGACTCCGAGGCTTCAGACGTGGTGTTTCCGTCAGAGTCGGCGACCGTTTCAGAGTCGGTGGAGGTCTCTGCGGTGGTTTCGACCTCGGTGACGGTGTTGTTATTGCCGTCGGTTCCACATCCCACCAGGAATCCGACGACGGCCAAGGCGCTGATCGACCCGAGTATCTGTGCTCGGCTGCGTGTGCTCATAGCGATAACTTTCCCACATCCGACCCCTAGTTAACAGAGTTGATGCAGCGGAATCGGTGAAATGGCCATGTTTCTGGGCGGCCCGATGACCGCCGAGATCCCTTACGGAGCGACGCCGACCCGACCGGAGTCCGGAAGATCGCACACTGCGGCCAGCCCTAGCTCTGCGGATCGAGCTGCTGTCGGCATTGAGCACGTCCAATCTCCGAGTTCTTGAAAGTTTGTGTTTCCACCATCAATATTCACTGGAGTGTTGAGGTATTTCTCCATAATTAGGCGCCCTTCGGCGCAGTTGACTTCACCGTCTACGACCGTCACCTCATTGCCGTCCAAACCTCGTTTACGTACTGCTGCGCGTTATCGCGTTGGTGCAGAGAAGGTATCGACAACCTCTCCCTGAAGAAGGATGTCGACCTTCACCAGATCAGCGTTCTGCTCGCCGGCTTCCTCATAGTTCAGCGAGGCGTAGCCCTTGGTACGAGACTTCAGCAGGTCGAAAAAGTCGAAGATGATCTCCCCCATGGGCATCTTGTACCGCAGTTCGACGCGATCCTCAGAGAGGTAGTCCATGCCCCCCATCTCACCGCGCTTCTGCTGGCACAGTTCCATAGTTCCGCCGATGAACTCAGACGGAACGATGATGGTGCACTTGACCATCGGCTCCCAGATCTCCCTAGGCTTTCCGTCCGGCCAGTCAGCAGGGTTAGAGACGCGCTTCTCTGTGCCGTCTTCAGAGACAACGCGATAGACCACGTTCGGTGCCGTAGAGATCAGATCAAGGTCGAACTCACGCTCCAGACGCATTCGGGTGATCTCCATGTGGAGAAGACCAAGGAAGCCTCCACGGAAACCGAAGCCTAGGGCGACAGAGGTCTCGGGTTCGAAGGTGAGGGAAGCGTCGTTGAGCTGGAGCTTTTCCAGCGCGTCGCGAAGGTCCGGGTAGTCCTCCTGGCTCATCGGGAAGAGCCCGGAGTAGACCATCGGGGTCGGGTCTGCATAACCCGGCAGAGCATCCACTGCTCAGTTCTTAGCTGAGGTGACGGTGTCACCGACCTTTGACTGGCGGACATCCTTCACACCAGTGATGAGGTAGCCGACCTCGCCGACGGAGAGTCCGTCGCACTTCTGAGGCTTCGGGGATACCACACCAATCTCAGGATCTCGTGTTTGGTGCCAGTCGACATCATCTGGACCTACTCGCGCGGGGTGAGCTTGCCGTCGACGACTCGGATGTAGGTGACCACGCCACGGTAGGTGTCGTAGACGGAGTCGAAGATCATCGCACGGGCAGGAGCAACAGGTTCAACATCGGGCGAGGAGTTGATGACCCATCCCTGCTGCTGGTGCCGTACTAACTTTCCGACTTTCGAGGCGGTCAAAAAAACACGGAATCTCGATGTCTAAAATCATTTCGGAGCCAGTAGTGAATTGGTGCACTTCTACTAACGACAGGACTGATCGCCAATGGTCGCAGCCCAAGAAATGAATCTTCAGGACATTCTGGAGGGGACAAAGCAGTACATCGTTCCGCTCTACCAACGTCCATACCAGTGGGGAAAGCAGCAGCTTGAGGCTCTCTGGAACGACATTGTAGAGCTCACTGAGGATCGAGCAGACGGCGCACGCAGCAGCCACTTCATCGGCTCGCTGGTTCTGGCTCCGCCACCTGCAGCCGTTGCTGGGGGCGTCGCTACCCACTTAGTGGTTGACGGACAGCAGAGACTGACGACGCTAACGCTCCTTCTCGCCGCCATCCGCGACCACCGCGATGAAGTCGAGCCAGAAGACCACGCCGGTGAAGAAATCCAGAACCGGTTCTTGGTCAACAGTTATAAGAAGGGCGCTCAGCACATCAAACTAGTTCCCACCCAAGCCGATCGCGCGGCATATCAGGCCGTGATCAACCGTTTCCCTGACTCTGGCGGATCCGACTCCATTGGTGAGGCTTACCGCTTCTTCCGCACGAAGCTCGCGCACATCGACGATCCGGACGACCCCGACGACATGGCGGCGATCCAGGAGGCGGTCGTTGAAGGACTATCTCTTGTTTCTATCAGCACCCATCCGGAGGATAACGCCCACCGAATCTTCCAGTCGCTCAACAACACAGGGTTGAAGCTCACTCAAGGCGATCTACTACGCAATTACATATTCATGCGATTGCCGGAATCCGGAGATGACGCCTACGACCGTTATTGGAAACCTCTTCAGGCTCGACTAGAGAATGACCAGATCGAATCACTCTTCTGGGTCGATATCGCCTCATCAAAACCACTTGCGAAGATGAGCGATACTTTCGTCCTTCAGCAACGGCGGATGGATGCGCTCACCGGCGAGGAGGCGATCCTTGAGGAGCTCGCACGCTTTACAAAACTGGCTGAACTCTACGAATTGATTCTGAACCCGCAGTTGGAAAAGGATCAAAGCGTCCGGCACAGACTGCAGCGGTTGCGTGATTGGTACGTCAACACCACCCATCCGATCCTCCTCAACCTACTAGCCAAGCGAGATGACGGAAGTATCTCAAGTAAGGAGCTCGCCAGCACGATCCTCGTCCTCGAGGCCTTCATCATCCGTCGCTTCCTCACAGGTCGACCGACTCAGGGTTTGAATCGCACATTCCGTGAGGCTGCAGGAATCTTTGAAGGAGTTGACGACACTGCAGAACACCTACAGCGATGGCTCTCAACCGGTCGAAAGCACTACGCCGGGGACGATCAACTTCGTGAGGCAATCAAGGAGCAGCCCTACTACCTCAACGGCAAGCAGGCGCACCGACCGCTGTTCCTCCGCTGGTTAGAGGAAGAGTTCGACTCCCGAGAGCCGATCGATACGACCTCATTGTCGATCGAGCACGTCATGCCGCAGACTCTGAGCCCCGAATGGAAACACACGCTGAAGGAACGACACCCAGATCAATCTCTCGAAGACCTGCATTCGGCCAAGAAGCATGTGCTCGGAAACCTGACGTTGACTGGTTACAACTCGAAGCTCAGTAACCGAGGGTTCGACTGGAAACGTGAAGAGATGAGCCGTTCGGGTCTTCGGCTCAGCGCAGGCGTCGTCGAAAATGATTCATGGGGCCCCGATGAGATCGATGCGCGTGCCGACGCCTTGGCTGACCTAATCTGTGCCGCATGGCCCGGTCCGGTGACAACCGAAACTGAAACCACATCCTCAGCACCGGTCGTAGTTCAGGACCCAAAGTGGCAGAAGCTACGGGAAGTACTCCTCGCTATTCCGAGCGGGAGATGGACCAGCTTCGGAGAAGTCGGAACGATCGTTGGCGCCGGAGCACGGCGGGTCGTCAACCACCTCTCGGAAGAAAAAGTGCCAAATGCGCATCGGGTGCTCTACCGCAGTGGGGAAGCTTCGGACTCCTTGCAGTGGCACGACCAGCAGGAGACTCGATCGCTTCAAGAAGTTCTCAAGCTGGAGGGCGTCGAGTTCAGCAGTAGAGGAAAGGCTGTGGACAAGCAGTTCATCTCCGCTGAGGAGCTGAGCGCACTACTGGACCCGGAGATCGAAACCGCGATACTGGTTGACTAGCTTTCGTCCTACTTCACCTGAATGAACCGCTCTGCCTTCTTCGGAGCAGCTGCTCGGTTCTCCAGGTTCCGCCGAGGGTTCCGCTCATCTGGGCGTTTACCCTGGGGTTGGCCTGCGATCCTGTACGTGGTGATATGGGCTTGATCGACGGACATGCCGCGCTTTTCGATGAGGAACCTTCGAAGCGTTCCCGCATCCCGGTACTCTCCCGCTGCCCACACAATCGTGGACGGCCTCAGAGTAGAAAGGGTGACGTCGCAAGCGAATCACTTGTAACCGGGATTTGGGGTAAATGTCCTTTGTCCGCATCGATTCCAATTACGTCGACTTCAACTTTTGGAGGCAGAGCGTCAAGCGTTGCGGCTTCTGCGGGTAGCGCTGAGTTATCGGCAATCATCAGCGGGTGGTCGCTGATCGGTGCCAGCCAGGCTTCGCTCGCTCCTCGCCAAATCCCTTCGTCGCCCGGCTGCGCCGACGTCGACCAGGTAGATGCGAGCCCATCTAGATGCTTTACGACTTCCAACTCCACACCACTCTCGCCAACTCTCCGCATCGAATAGCTACGAACTTGAGGCATGCGAAATGGTGTAGATCTTTTTAGTCGCCTGAAGTGAGTCAAATACGATCGCCAGAACGTCGCGATGGGCGGAAGCGCAGTCGGCCCGTCTGCTCAGTATGGCGCCTCAGGTGGATAATAGTGCCAATTCTCTTCTTCGAAGCCCAAGGTAACCCCAGACTTCGACTGACCTCGCTGATGTTTCAGCTACTCTTCATCCGTACTAAGCGCAGCCACAAACGCCTCCTGCGGCACCGACACCGTGCCGATGTTCTTCATCCGCTTCTTACCGGCCTTCTGCTTCTCCAGCAGCTTGCGCTTACGAGAGATATCGCCGCCGTAGCACTTAGATAGAACGTCCTTACGGAGTGCACGGATGTTCTCGCGGGCGATGATCTTCGAACCGATTGCAGCCTGAACTGGGACTTCGAACTGCTGACGAGGGATCAGTTCCTTGAGCTTCTTGGTCATCTTGTTGCCATACCACTGCGCATTGTCGCGGTGGACGATGGCAGAGAAGGCATCAACGACCTCTCCCTGAAGAAGGATGTCGACCTTCACCAGATCAGCGTTCTGCTCGCCGGCTTCCTCATAGTTGAGGGAGGCGTAGCCCTTAGTGCGGGACTTCAGCAGGTCGAAGAAGTCGAAGATGATCTCGCCCATGGGCATCTTGTAACGCAGTTCGACGCGATCCTCAGAGAGGTAGTCCATGCCACCCATTTCGCCACGCTTCTGCTGGCACAATTCCATCGTTCCGCCGATGAATTCCGACGGGACGATGATGGTGCACTTGACCATCGGCTCCCAGATCTCGCGCGGCTTTCCGTCCGGCCAATCTGCTGGGTTAGAAACGCGCTTCTCTGCGCCGTCTTCTGCAACGACCCGGTAGACCACGTTCGGAGCGGTCGAGATCAGATCAAGGTCGAATTCGCGCTCAAGGCGCATTCGGGTGATCTCCATGTGGAGAAGTCCAAGGAAGCCCCCACGGAAACCGAAGCCGAGGGCGACGGAGGTCTCAGGCTCAAAGGTGAGAGAGGCGTCGTTGAGCTGCAGCTTTTCCAGCGCGTCGCGAAGGTCCGGGTAGTCCTCCTGGCTCATCGGGAAGAGCCCGGAGTAGACCATTGGAGTCGGATCCGCGTAACCCGGCAGAGCTTCCTCGGCGCCGTTCTTTGCGGCGGTCACGGTATCTCCAACCTTTGACTGGCGGACATCCTTCACGCCGGTGATGAGGTAGCCGACCTCACCTACCGACAGTCCGTCGCACTTCTGCGGCTTCGGGGAGACGACACCGATCTCAAGGATCTCGTGCTTGGTGCCGGTCGACATCATCTGGACCTGCTCGCGCGGGGTGAGCTTGCCGTCGACGACACGGATGTAAGTGACCACGCCGCGGTAGGTGTCGTAGACAGAGTCGAAGATCATGGCTCGGGCAGGAGCCTCAGAGTCGCCGACCGGTGCAGGAACGAGCTCGCAGACGCGGTCCAGAAGTGCGGGGACGCCTTCGCCGGTCTTACCGGAGACGCGAAGCACGTCCTCCGGCTCACAGCCGACGAGGTTTGCCAGTTCCAGGGAGTACTTCTCAGGATCTGCGGCCGGCAGGTCGATCTTGTTGAGGACCGGGATAATCTCAAGTTCGTTCTCCATCGCCAGGTAGAGGTTGGCGAGGGTCTGGGCTTCGATGCCTTGGGCGGCGTCGACAAGCAAGATGACGCCTTCACATGCCTCCAGTGCACGGGAGACCTCATAGCTGAAGTCGACGTGACCGGGAGTATCGATCAGGTGGAGGACAATCTCTTCGCCTTCGTGTTCACCGGACTTCGGCACCCACGGCAGCCGGACGTTCTGAGCCTTGATCGTGATGCCACGCTCGCGCTCAATGTCCATGTTGTCCAGGTACTGGTCCCGCATGTCGCGGTCCTCGATCACGCCGGACATCTGCAGGATGCGATCCGCCAACGTCGACTTACCGTGGTCGATGTGGGCGATGATGCAAAAGTTCCTGATCTGCTTGGGATCGGTGAACGTCTTGGCCGCGAAGTTCTTGGTCACGTAGGAGCCACTTTCATGGCATGAGCGCGTTGATCCAGGCGGTCAGCCGGTCACGCGGGCGCTTTGGTTCGGCCCGGGCACGCATCATGCAGTCGTAGAGCGAATACAGTCCCATCAAGGATAGCCGGTCAGCACCTGCGGATGGCAGTTGTATAAGAGGACTCTGCTGGACCTGCCGAGAATACGATCGCCGATGTGTCTGAACTGTGCGAACTAGACAATGACCATTCGTGCCAGCGCTCGATCCGAATTCCTCGGGCCGACCGCACAGATTCCAATCTGCGGACCGAGCACAGGTAGTGGGCTGCTAACCGCGGGACGACCGGTGATTCCAGCGAGACACGTGAGCTGGAAGGTGCTGGCGCGGGCCTGCTCGATGACCTCTCCCCCAAGTCCCGCGCTCTCTCGGTCGGGTGCGACAGAGGACGCCGAGGGCAGAATCAACACGGCATCACCGATCGCGTCGTTGATGGCCTCTCGCGCCTGATCGAGGATGACGTCGGCGGCAGCGACATCTTCCTCGGTGTATTCCTGAGCAGTCTCGAAGCGTGAGCGAACATCCGGATTCAGAGAGTCCCAGTTCTCCTCGATCCATTCACCATTGGCCTGCCACGCCTCCCAGCCCTGCCGAGTCTGGAATGCCTTTACCCAATCAGGGAGGACAGTTGTATCGAAGGGGATTTCGTCGATGGTGAGGTCGCCCGGAAGTGAATCGATTGCCTCCTGGACGGCAGCGGCGACTTCGGGGTCGGCGATGTCGAGAAGTTCACGGGAGTAGACGACTCGGGTGAGATCCATCGTCTCGGGGAGGTCAGGCTCGAGGACGTCGGCGACCTCGTAGAGGACTTCCTGTGATTCAGTCAGCCAGCCGACGGTGTCGAAAGAGGGTGCCAGCGGGATGAGACCGTCGACAGGTACTGCGCCGTGAGTCGTCCTGATGCCGAACAATCCCTGGTAGGAGGCCGGAACTCGGATCGAACCGCCGGTGTCGGTGCCAAGGCCGATTGTCGCTTCCCCCAGCGCAACTGCTGCGCCCGAGCCGGATGACGAGCCGCCCGGAATCCGATCCGGTGCCTTCGGGTTCGGCGGTGCGCCGTAGTGACCGTTGGTGCCGGCGAGGCTATAGGCGAACTCATCGGTGCGGGCGATACCTCCGATGGAAGCGCCTGCACCGAGCAAAGAGGCCACCGCGGCCGCCGATACCGTCTCGGGCTGGGCGGACTCCAGCCACACCTCATTGCCGGCACCGATCACTTGGCCTTCGACGGCGAATAGGTCCTTCACCGCAACGGTCTGCCCGTCGAGGACTCCTGAACCGGTCGGCTCCACCAGTGGGTTGCTGTATTCGCGCCAGACGGTCGAGTCGAAATTGTCGCCGTCCGGGGTCTCGGTGGTCGCCGAGGCGGTGTTGTTTGCGGCGTTGTTCTCCGTGTCACCGCAGGCGGCTAGCGCTAACGCACCGGCTGCGGACGCTCCGGAAAACAACAGAAACTTTCTACGGGACAGGGCAACCATTGCGACCTCCACTTAAGACTTTTATGACGTCTCAAGTTTCGGCGACAGAAGAGTCCCACCCGTGAAAACGGTGTTTATATCGCGTTTCTCAGCAGATCTGCTGAGCCAAAAGAACTACTTCTTTTTCTTCAGGCGGTAGTACACCTGCCGGCGGACGGTTGCGACGGTGTCACCGGACTCGTCCTTCACCTCAACCTCGAACCAGTGCAGGTACTTCTCGCCGCCCGCGGTCTTCTCGCGGATGAGGTCGTAGGTGGCGTCGTCGATGCGCATGTCGGCGGTGATCCGGCCGCGGCCGGGCTTAGTGAACTTCACCTCTGCCGCGGTGTCCCACACGTTGTAGTCCCGACCAAGGCGGGTCATCGACGCGAGCATGTAGAACGGGTCGGTCATCGACTGGATCGAGCCGCCGAAGGCAGTGCCCACCGCGTTCATCGTCAGCTTGTTGGGCCTGTGCGTAGTCACGACGCGCGAGCCATCATCAGCGAAGACCTTCACCTTCACTCCGGCACCCAGGAACGGCGGCCAAAGAGACATGAATTTTTGCAGCTGGCGAGCGGTGAATTTCATGGTGGGCCTTTGAGGTTGGCGCCGGGAAGCAAGTACTTGTCACCGGTAGGTGACCTGGAAATCGTACAATCTAAAGCATGGCTCCGAAGTTCGTTTCGAAAATCGAGGACACTGGGCGCAAAACCGTCCGGTGGGCCGTCGACGCTATCCGCGGTCCGGACACGCTCGACGAAGGCCTGTCGATGCTCACCGCACAACTGGGCATGTCCCCATCCCTCGACGAAACCTCCACGGAGTACCGCGAACCGGTCACTACCGCCCGGCCGAGCCCCGAGTACGCGCGAACTCTCCTCTACGCCCCTGACATGGATGGCCAAGCTGAACCGGGCGAAGTGGTCTGGGCCCCAGTGATGCTCGGCGAGGACCCGATCCCCCAGGAACGCGCCGTCACAGTCCTGGGCAGGCGCAAGCACGTCCTCCTAGGAGCACTGATCTCTGCGGACCCGCGCCATGCACAGAACGACAAGTGGCTCTACATCGGCTCCGGCCCGTGGGACTCCAAAATGCGCCCCTGTTGGATCCGTCTCGATAAAATCCTGGAAGTCCCCGAATCCGGCATCCGCCGCTCCGGCATCTTCATGCCAAAACGCCGCTTCGACCGTATCGCCACCAAGCTGCGCACGAACTACCAGTGGTCCTAGCCCTTCTGGTAATGTTTCGACAGTTGTCTGCATGAAGTTCGTGGTTTATCGCCGATCAGGACCTTGGGTTCGGCGCTAACAACCAGGGCGGGGCCTTTTCCCCGGAATCTCACGGCAGCACCCATCACCGATCACGGAAACAAGAGGCAAAGCCACATGGCAAACATCAAGTCCCAGCAGAAGCGCATCAAGACCAACGAGAAGGCACGCCTGCGCAACAAGGCTGTCCGCTCCACCGTCCACTCCTCGATCCGCAAGGTTCACGCCGCCATCGAGGCCGGCGACAAGGCTGCTGCTCAGAACGAGCTGCAGGTCGCTTCTCGCAAGATTGACAAGGCCGTCTCCAAGGGCGTCTTCCACCGCAACACTGCGGCGAACAAGAAGTCCGGTCTGGCTAAGGCCGTCAACAAGATCGAGGGCTAATCGCCTTCTGGCTTGAACCAGAACACCGCCTCCGCTGATTAATTTCAGCGAAGGCGGTGTTTTGTTTGTCCAGGTCCTGATTACTCGTCAGGGTTGAACTGGAACTCGAAGTCATCTTCCGCTGCTGCGGTGTCGGTGGCTTCTTCGGTCTCGTCGGTCGCAACCTCGTCATCGGTGGCGTTCTCGTCGGTGGTCAACTCGAACTGGTCGACGACCTCACCTTCCATGCAGACGATGAGGTACGTGCGCTCATCATCGCCGGTCACCGCAGTTCCGTACTCGGCGTCCGATGCAGCCTCTGCGGTGGTCTCGGCGTCAGCCTCGGTGCCGGCTTCGTCCTCGGTGGTAACTTCTGCGCCAGCCTCACCTTCGATGGTCTCACCGTCGGTGGTCTCAGCGTCGGCGGACTCCAAAGACTCGTTGGTTGCCTCAAGGTCAGAGGTCAGCTCCGGCAGTTCTGCATTGTCCACGATGGATGCAGCGCAACGGACGCCGTCCTCTTCCCGGTCATCGAGACCGGCAACATCCTCAGCCTCTTCCGGCCATGAGCCCTCATTGGCGTCCGCGACATCCTGTGCGGCCTCGTCCAACTCGGGGGACTCGGTGTAGATCGAGGAGAGGTACTCGTCGAGTTCCGTCTCGAAGGTCGCCCGCTCTTCTTCCAGTGCGGGGTCCTGCTGCTGCGGGGATACCCCCGGGGTTCCCGGGGTTTCCGGGAAGAACTGCTCAAGGAGATCAGAAAGGAAGCTTCCCGACGCCAACTCTTCGACATCAATCGGGCTGGCATTCGCCACGGCGGTCCCTCCGGTGAGGGTCAGTCCCGCCGTCGCGAAGACTGCAATAGTTCTCTTGACGTTGTTCATGCGCATGAGTGTAGGGGCTTTCCTACCGGAGTGAAAAGGGCAGAACGGATGAAATTTGCTGGCAGGCAGGCTTAGGCGTCTTTTTCAGAGTCCTCACAGAACCATACGGCCGTCGATGGGAACACAGTTGACCTGCGACTGCGACATGAATCCCTTGCGCACCATTAGTCACATCAGCCCCACCTGTAATTTCCGTCATGATTTTTGTACTTCTGGGCCAGGCGTACGGTCCCCTGCGGCTCACGCGGGTGTGCACGCAACGAATTGATGGCATTCCACACCATCCGAACCGCCCTACCGTCATCCACCTCATCCCAATGGATCCGCACCACCCGGTTCCCGCGGTTCTCAATCCGCACCTGCCGCTCCCGCTCCTTCATCACCACCCGATAGTCAGCCTGGTCCTTTTTCTTGTACTTCCCGCGCCCATCGGCCTCGACGACGAGCTTGGTCTCCGGGAAGTAGAAGTCCACCACTCCCGCGAACGTCCCGTCCTCATCGGCCAAGTGCACCTGCTGATAAAACCGCGGGAGACCTGCCTCGATGAAAGCCGCTTTCGCGAACGACTCCAGCGGCGTATCCGAGCGCTCATCCGCCCAGCTCAGAATCTCCTTCGATCGCGGATCCCTGAACCGCCCCATCGCATCGGTCGCGCACTCCAGCAGTTCCGCCGGCGGTACTCCGCGCCTGAGCGCACCTTCCACTGCCATCAGGCCCGGCGCGATACCCCCGTGCTTCCCGACGTTCCCAACAACACCCACCACTCCCCTACCCACCGTCATTGAGGCGATCCCATTGACCCGCACCAATCCCTCCGGAGGGACCTCCCGTTGCCGGGCGAGCACCTTCCGATCCAAGAGAGGTCCAGCCATCCTGAAGTTCCGGTGGTTCGTCGACGAGCCCAACTCGATGGGGAATATCGTGTGCGGCAGCGGCAGCCCGTGCAGCACCGTCGCTGCCTCGGACATGAGAAACCGACTCCGGTTCTTCAGCGCGGCGGCCATCACCGTGAGCCGGTACTTCTCACTGAGGTACGAGCGATTCCACGTGTCGGTATCCAGGAAGCACCCGGGATAGACCGTCACTGCCGTGCCTTGCCGAACTCGGTACCTCCATTGATCTTTTAGCTTCTGGTACCTGCGGTCAGCGACAAACAGACCCGACGAATGTTTGCCGGGGATCCCCTCATGACATGGAAATTCTGTAACGATTCTGTCTGTCCCCACCTCAGCGTCCTCCCCCGTGCCCGCATGAACCCACCCCGAGTCCATGTTGTCGACACACTGCTCTACACACTGGCCTATTAGCCTCTCTAGCGCGCGTCGACAGGCACGAATTGGGCCCGACAGACAGACCCTTCATTGGTGCACCCCGTCATGGGAGGACTGCGATCTGCATTTCCCCAGGTCACAAAAACCCAGATTCCTCCACAGACGGGGTGCACGAAAGCGGGGTCTACCGCCGACCCGCCCGATGGGACTGCGACGCCAACTGGCTGATCTCGATGACGGCCTTCTCTAGGGCGTAATCGAAGTTTCGAGCGTTGCCCTTGATGTCTGCGTCCAGGTCGGCGGCGACCTTCATGGCACGGGCGACAGCAGGTGTCGACCAACGCTGTGCCAACCGCTGAGTCTTGTCCAACTTCCATGGCGGCATGCCGAAACGTTTGGCGTCCTTGGCAGAGACCCGGCCAACCCCATGCAGCCTGGCGACATCGCCAACCATTCCCGTGATCGCCGAGGCCATCAACACATGTGGGACACCGATCTGGATGGCGCGTCGGGTCTGGGAGATTGCCTCTGAGGTCTGTCCGGTCAGGGCAAGTTCAGCAACAGCGAAGCCAGAGACCTCTGCCGTGGCCCCGTAATAGGTACGAACAGCGGTGACGGTGACCTTGCCCTCGGTATCAGCGATCAACTGGTCAATCGCCGTTGAGAGCTCCCTCAGATCAGAGCCGACCGAGTCGAGGAGAGCGTCGACGACATCCCCATTAGCCCGCTTACCGCGAGAACGGAACTCATTTTGAACGAAGCCCGGCAGATCACGGGCCTTCAGAGCCTCCGCCTCGAAGACTGCAGCCGATGGAGCAGCCTTGCGCAGGTCAGCAACCATCTTCTTCTGCCGACCTTCACCCGAGTGCTGGATGATGATGGTGACACCGTCGGCGGGCTCCTTCACCGAATCTACGATGAGAGCAGCCGGTTCCTTGCCTGCGTCCTGACAATCGGTAAGAACCACGATGCGATCCTCTCCGAATAGGGAGGGGCTCAGCAGATCGATGAGTTCGTTGTAGGTGAGGTCTCCGCCGCGGAGCTGGGTGAGGGGGATGTTCCGGCCGTCGGGATCTGAGTCGGTAGCGGCAGAACGTCGAACGGCCTGGACGATCGACAGTCGGGCGCGGTCAATGAGCAGACCCTCTTTACCCACGATGAGGTTCACGGGAGCCGCAGTCGCAGCTGCTGGAGTACTCGTCACGGCTCCATCGTGCCAGAGGACCCCCACACAGTGCCGTCCGGGTAGAGCACCTGCGGCCCATCCCTGAACGGACACACAACCGGGACACCAGAGGGAGTGCTGATCCACCGACGAACCCGCTCCCCGCAGTTGTCAGCGGAGATCCATGAAGGAGGCTCCTCCGATTCACCGATGTCATGGGCGCCGTCCAAGTCTGGGACCACCTCGGTGCGAGGACTTTGGGTTGGTTGTGCGGGATCGAGCCCTCCGATCGCTTTCCGGCATCGCCGATCCGGTCTGTTGCTGTCAGCACTATCCGAGGGAAAGACCTCTACCCGCTCCGCCACCACGCACACCGCCGCGATTCCTCCCGGTGGTGCGGTGGAGAGATGAAGGCCCAACAAGAGTGAGATGGCGACGCCAAGGGTGGTGAGGAGAAGGGTGGTGGAGGTGAGCGTCGGGAAGCAAAAGAAGAACACTGCCAGCCCAAGCGCAAAGACCACCCCGACCAGCCCCATGCCAGAGGCAGCTCCTGGGACCTGCGCGAACAGCGAGCCGACCGAGTGTACCCACCAGGCGAACGGTGCAGCCAGCCAAACGAGCGCTGTGGCGATAGGTGTGAGGCCGAGGAATACGAAGACGGCGGCTGCGGTGCCGAGGATCGTTACCGGTGCCACGGCCGGGGCGGCGATGAGGTTCGCGAGAATTGAGATGTGCGAGACGCGTCCGATGAGCAGAGCGAGCACGGGGACCGTCGCGATGTGAGCGACCAGGGTGACCGCGATGGCTCGGACGAGGACGGCTGGCCAGCGGGCGACCGTGGGGATGGTGAGCAGTCGTTTGGTGACCGGTGCGACCACCACGATCAGCCCGAAGGTCGCAGCGACTGACAGCATGAAACCCGGCGCGAGTGCCAGTTCCGGCACCATGATCAGCAGGATGACAATGCCGCAGGCCAGAGCAGGCACGGCATTTCGACGCCTCGACGCAACTATCGCAATCAACCCCACGATCCCCGTCATCATGGCTCGCAGGACACTCGGCTCCGTACCAACCACAGCGACGAATCCCGCGAGTGCAAGCGCTCCTCCCACTATGCGGATGATGGGGCCCGCCCAGATCAAGGCCCACATCGTCACGCCAAGGACCAACGCGACATTCGCCCCAGAAACCGCCGACAGATGTGCGAGTCCGGAGTCAACCATCATCGTCTCGTCGAGGTCAGTGAACCCGCGTTCATCACCCAGGACCATCGCGGGGATCATGCGGTCTGGACCGGAGGGAAGGGAGGAGGCGATGTTGGTGAGGCCGTCGCGAACTCGGGCGACGTGATCGTTCGGTACCGAAGATTCCAGCACTACCCGGAGGTTCACCGTGATCCCCGACAGGTTTGGCCGTGATGACTCCCCCACTCCGACGATGGCAGTCAGCGCGGTGCCCTGATCATGCTCCAGCAGGGACTGATCCCCGAATACTGTCACTCGACCTGGAAGTCCATCGATCTTCGCCTCAGCCAGTGCACCGTGGTTCGTCGAGCGAGGTGCGCGAGTGAGGGTCATGTCGACAGTCGCTGAATGGCCGGTGCTCTCGACGACTAGATGCGTGCGAGCAACCGCCTGGCGAATGCCGACTCCTGCAGCAAGAACCGAGCCGACCACCGCAGGCAGCACCAGTTCCCCCCGAATGCGCTGGTGCAAAAGAACTGCGGCAACAACCGCCAGGACCCCAGCCACCACGGCAGAGAACACCGGACTGTGCATGAAAAGCAGCATCACGACGCTCCCCCACCCCACAACCACCGCCGGTACCACTCGGAGATCAAACGCCAACGGAACTGCGATCGCGCCCTTCTTCAGGACCCGTGGTTCAGCTGGTCTCGGCTTCCGTCGTAGTCGAGCCCGGATTCCAGGGCTCACACCGTCACCAGGTCCTTCATCTGCGCGAACTTCGCCGGTCCGATGCCGGAGACCTCCATTAGCTGCTCGACGCTTCCGAACGGACCACTGCTTTCTCGGTGACTGACAATGTTCCGGGCAGTCGCCGGCCCCACTCCAGGGAGAGTCTCCAGCAGAGCGGCATCGGCGGAGTTGAGATTGACCAGGCCACCTCCCCCGCCGGGATCGACGCTTGGATCTGCAGTGCCGGTGCCNCCGGCACTTCCACCGCCTGCCATCGGTTCATCGGACACGACGATCTGTTCCCCGTCGGTGAGGAGGGCGGCGTGGTTGATGGAGGCGAAGTTGGCGTCGGGAAGAAGGCCCCCAGCTAAGTGGATTGCATCTGCCACTCGAGATCCCGGCGGCAGCACGACGACACCCGGGTGGTGCACCAACCCGACCACGGACACGACCACTTCTGTTGGCTCGGCAACTGCTACATCGGGTAGCGACTCGGACTGCTCCGTTGGAGCACTGACTGATTGCCCGATTGCCTCGACCTCCGGCATCGTCACAGGTCCTGGCCGCAGCAGCCACACCGCCAGCGCTGCGATCACCACCACACCGACGGCCGCGGCCCCGAGTACTGCCGGCCGGGTGACGGCCCATCGCCGCTGGCCGTAATCAATCGGCATCGCCTCGTCTGCTGGCACGGGAGCGAGCAGATCGTCGAGTCGCCGTCGTACGTTGTCCATGCCGCGGAGGCTAAGGGCCAGCGTGTAAGTGCTCGCTTCCTAAAGCCCCGCCTACCTCGGCCTTGTGTACAAATCCCGAACAGTGGATAAGCGCGAGAATCGCTGGGCGAGTTTACTTCTCGGTGTCCTCAGAGGCAGGAGCGTCAGTGTCGTCGTTGTCCGACTGATCATCCTGGGATAGCCGTCGGAGGAAACCCTTGAGCAGCCCCTTGGGTTCGGGGCGATCGGTGTCAGCGGTACCGGCCGGCTTCTCGGTCACCTCAGCAGTGTCGACACCATCGACCTCATCCAGTGCTTCAGCGAGCGCTTCAGCACGTTCTTTGGCCAGGCGACGGTTCTCTGAGTGAGTAGCAATCTGCGCTGAGACAGCCCGGATCCATTCGGAACCGCGAGCGGCGGCGGCGCCCAGGACGTCGGACTCTGCGGGCTTGTCCGCTGGTACGTCTGCAACCTCCGCTGCGTCTTCCACAGGGTTCGCATCAGCGCCGTCAGCGATCTCGACCGAGCTCACATCCCCGGCAACGTCCTCACCGACAATCGGCTCCACCTTCAACTCGTCGGCCGGCGCGTCCGCCTCCCCAGTGTCGGTCTCCAGCACCACACCACCGGCCGAGGTCGAATAGACCAAACCCCCATCGGGAGTCCCGGGTTTACGGGTGCGGGCGGTGGAGGGAGTGTCCGGGTGAGCGTCGTTAAGCGAGACTCTTTCATCCGGAATCATGGAAACAAAACATGCCTCCGGGCCAGTATGGGCAAGCAAAGACGGCGGAAGTTCAGTCAGGTGGATAGTGCTGCCATCCGGGAGGTTGTCCTCCAAATGCTCCTGGATTGTCTCCACCAGGTCAGTATCGCCGCAGTTCATGATGATGCATTGCGCAGGCAGTCCACCTGCCACCGCAGTGCACCGCTCAATCAAGGCCTCCAACACCTTGGTGATAGTCCGGTGCTTCGCCACGAGGTTGACCGAACCGTCCTCGATCCCGATCAGCGGTTTGATGGCCAACGCGGTGGATAGGACCACCTTGCCGGTGGAGATCCTGCCACCGCGACGCAAGGAGTCCAGCCGTGGTACATAACCCCACACATGGGAGCGGTCTATGATCTCTCGCGCCGCCGCCGTGCATTCGCGCAGCGATCCGCCATCCTCGGCAACCTTGGCTGCGGCCACGGCAGCAAAGCCCACGGCAGCGCCCACGGTCCCGGTGTCGATGACTTCGGTATTACCTACTGCCTCACCGGCGATGACGCCATTGGACCAAGTAGAGGAAAACGTCTTGCCCACATGGAGCGCCAGCACGCCCTTGTCCCCTGCTCGCTCCTGGGCGCGGGCATACGCAACTGCAAGATCTAGCGTCTGGATGGCAGAAGTGGAGGCCTCCCCACCATCGGAATCGACCGGCATTGGCACCACAGCGATGTCGTAGTCGAGGGAGTCAGCAAGGCTCAGGCAAGAGGTGTCGTCGACGACAATTTGGACATGACGTGCATTCATCGTTCCTCCACCTGATCGATCGGTTGACTGGCTGTCAGACGGCGGTGTCCACCAGTTCTGGTGGCCCCCAGTTTAGGCAGTTCAGGCCCGACTCACCGGACGGGAGTGGGGGTCAATTCTGCGTTGAAGGCATCAAGGTTCCAGCCAAGGGTGCCGTCGGGCCGGATGCTGGTGCTCAACTCAACCCACGCGGTATTGCGCAAGCCATTGAACAGGAAAAAATGCGACAGCGGAACGCCAGTCAGCGAAGCGGTCAGCGCAGCGATCGACCCGCCGTGTGCGACGAGCATCGTGGTGCTGCCAGGCCAATCCACGTGTGTGGCGATCAGTTCATCGACCACCGAACGCATCCGCTCAGCCACAGCCACGCGGGATTCGCCTCCCGGCGGCGCCCACTCAGGGTCATGCCGCCAGCGGTAGCGCGCGCCAGGGAACTCCACGTCGACTTCGGTGTGGGACATGCCCTGCCACTCACCCAAGAGGGTTTCGCGCAGTCGCGTGTCCTTTGCGACATCCAGGCCCAGCAAATCGCCCACAGCACCAGCGGTGTCGTAGGCGCGCTTGAGGTCAGAGGCAATGATCCGAGTAATCGCGTGGGTACGGCCAGTGCCGACAGTCGAGGCGCCAGAATCGGCACCTGCATCCACACCCGAATCAGAGACCACCGGACCACCGGCGAAGAACCCCGCCACGGCGGCTGCTTGGGCCTCACCAGTGGCGGAGAGGTCAGTATCCATCTGCCCCTGCATGCGACCGGTCGCGTTGTACGTAGTCTGACCGTGCCGCAGCAGGATCAGCTTCCGCGACTCGGACCCGAGCGCGGACTGGGACTGGCCCGGCTCCACGGGTTACAGCTCGTCAGAATCCGGGCCAGCAGATGCCAGCGGGATGTCATCGATCGAGCGGGCGTTGCGCGAGGCATCGATGCGGTCCTGCGGCTCACCGGAGTAGTCCAGCGGGGTGCTCTGCTCCACGCCTTCGACCTCAATGGTCGGGCAGTCCTTCCACAGGCGGTCGAGTCCGTAGAACTCGCGCTCTTCGTGGCGGAATACGTGGACAACGAGCATGCCGTAGTCCAGCAGCGCCCAGCGGCCCTCGCGGACGCCTTCGCGGCGGACGGGCTTGGCACCCAGGTCGCGGAGGTCATCCTCGACCTCTTCCACGATGGCGTTGACCAGGCGCTCGTTGTCGGCGCTGACCAGGACAAAGGCGTCGGTGATGGTGAGCGGCACGGAGACGTCCAGAACCTGGATGTCCTCGCCCTTCATGCGGTCTGCGGCGACGGCTGCTGCTGCGGCCAGCTTGGTGGTCTGTTCGGAAACGGTCACGGTAGGGTTTTCAGCTCCTGCTTTTCGGATTCCTGCGGGGTTACCTCAGGTGAGGCCTGCGGTTCGTCGTCGGTGACAGACTGATACAGGCTTCTTTTGGCAATGTACTGCACAACACCGTCAGGGACGAGATACCAGACCGGCCGGCCCACCTTCGCGCGGTCGCGGCATTCGGTGGAACTGATCGACAGCGCGGGGATCTCGATCAGGTGCAGTCGGTCCGGTTCTACGTCCGGCAACTCCGCCGTGGCGAGGTCGAATCCCGGACGGGTAACACCGACGAAGGTCGCCAGTTCAAAGAGCTGCTCCCAGTTTCGCCAGGTGAAGATCTTCTGCAGTGCGTCTGCGCCGGTGATGAAGAACAGTTCAGCATCGTTGAACTGGGCTTTCAGGTCCCGGAGGGTGTCTGTGGTGTACGTCGGTCCCGGTCGATCAATGTCGACGCGGGACACCAGGAACCGGGGGTTGGACGCGGTGGCGATGACGGTCATGAGGTATCGCTCCTCACTATTTGTCACCGTCCGTCCGCGCTTCTGCCACGGCTCGCCGGTGGGCACAAACACCACCACGTCCAGGTTAAACCTGTCCGCCACTTCCGACGCCGCCACCAGGTGTCCATGGTGGATCGGGTCGAACGTGCCACCCATGACGCCGACGCGCCGGGGGTTGGTAGTGTTCGCACTTCTTGACATGGGTATTCACCCTAGTCGGCCCCGGGCTTGTTCAGAAAACGAATTGCTTTACGACGTCCCCGTCTCCCCACCACCCGCCCCCGACTGTGGACCTACGCCCCGATACTGCGCTCGGCTGCAGCAACGGCCCGCTCGGCCGAACGGATCGCATCGGCGGCTTCAATGCGGTGGATGACCTCTGCCGCGACTGCGTCCTGGATGCCAATATCCAGGTGGGAGGTGAATCCAACACAGGTGCAATTGAACTCGCCTAGGACGTAGGTGTCGGTGGTGGCGCCGTGGGCGTCGGGAGCATCGTCGAGCATGAAATCCGCCGTCCAGATCAACGGGACGCTGCGAACATTAAGGCGTTGCCTAATCGAGTCGAACTGACTGCGGAACAGCTCCACGAGCGAGGACCACTTCTCCGGGGAGTCATAGGTATACGTCGCCCCGGAGAACAGCGTCGCCGAGAACGCCCCTTCGGTCTGCGCGGGCTTCTTGTGCACCACGAAGACCGGATCGGAGCCGACCATGAGGATGCGGATCTCTCCTTCGACGATGCGCGGCAAAAAGCGCATGTCCACGATCAGGCCGTTATCGCCGACGATGTACTGCTCACAGAAGCTCATGAACTCATCGAGAGTGAACTCTTCGGTGTGGTTGTCCACCGCTTCGGTGCAGCGCAGTTGTGTGTCACCGGGCAAGGTATCGCCGACGGTGTACGGACGCTCATCGATGACGACGACCCGCCAGATGCCCGACCCGATTGAGCCACGGTTCTGCTTGAGCACCCGCTCTCCCCGGGAGATCGACTGCGGGAAGACGGTGCGGAAAGTCTGGATGTCGTAGTACGCATATGTATCGTCCGGTACCAATCCGGTGTCCGAGAGTTTCACCAGTGCATCCTTGGCACCGAAGGTGGTCATGTCGCCTGGATGTGACATCGCGACCAGCCCTCGGTCCGACAGCCCCCGCAGCAGATCGAAATAGCCCTGCTCCCCGCCGGGAATACTGCCTGGGTTCACGCGGGAGATGTAACCGTCGAACTTTGCGGCGGCGTAGGCGTGGATCTCCTCGGCCCACTCGGGGCGATAGAAGATGACCTCCGCGTCCCACCAGCGCGAGCGCAGCGCCTCGACGATCGGCAGGGTGTCTTTGCGGTGGCCATTGATGGTCTTGTCGGAGCCGCCCTCGACTTCGAAGATGACGATGTTCTTGTGCATCGGAATCCGTACCTCTCGCGGTGCGTGGGATGTCCACGGTCTGCGGACACCGCGAACGTAAACCCACCACACTGGCCCCGTCGCCCTGCAGAGGCAGTTTTCACCGAGCCGTCACCAGGGATTCAGCACACGGGGTTGATCGGTGTCTGCGCTGATCAACCCCGCGTTAGAAACTACCGCAGTGATTCGGCATCTGCACTCCATGGAACGCCGCCATCAGGTACGTGTACGCCACTGGCAGGTCGGTGACCATTGGCAGCATGTGTGTCACGCCATCGTCCCCGAAAAGGTCCGGCAACTGGTTCGGGTAAAACACCACATTCGAGCCCAGCGCACAGTAATCCTGGGCCAACTGCTCCGCCTGCGCCACCGGGATCGCCTGGTCATTGATGCCGTTTTCCACCATGATCGGCGCGTTCGTTGGCTGGGTACCCAGCTTCTGTGCGTCCAGGTAGGCACCGACTTCGGGCAGTTCGGCAACAAGTTCGTCGAAAGTTAGTCCTTCCTTCGTCATCTGCGCGGTGCCAGTCAGGCCAGCGGTCTCTCCACCGAGGAATGCCTCGATGTCGATGCCCTCATTGAGATTCAATGTCCCGTCAGAGACGCACTCATTCCGAGTGATCTGCAGGAAGCGGATCCCGTCCTCATTGAGGTGTTGTCCCACCAGGTTCGCAAAGTCCGGACGGTAAACGAACGACGAGTTGATCGCATACCCAAGCGTCGACAGCAGCGAGCCGCCATCGATCGACGGCAGGACCTCACGCAGGTTCGCCGGCGGTGCCCCGGCGAAGGTGCCCGCGACATTGAGGTCCGGTGCGTAACCGGCGGCGCGCTCCGCCGCAGATGCCGCTGCCCCACCGCCCTGGGAATACCCCAGGAAACCTACCGGTGACTCGCCCGGGGCGCCGGCGAGGTTAATGGCGGCGCGGGAGGCATCGATAAGCGCGTTTCCTTCGTCAACGGAGTTGACGTACGTATGTACGCCTGGCGTGCCCATACCGATGTAGTCGGTGACCACCACGCGGATGCCCTGGCTCGCGGCGAGGTAGGCGTTGAGGAGCTCGATATTGAGCCCGTCGAGCTCCTGCTCCGCGTTGAAAGTGGCGAAAAGATATTCCTGGGAGGAGGGCGCGCACTTGTCGCCCTGTCCCACCGTTCCCGGGGCGATGGCCAATGTGGGCCGCTCGCCAGTGCCGGGCCACGGGACCGTCGGCTCGATGACAAACCCGGTGACTCCGACCGTCGCCCCCATCTCATTGGTCGACGAGTACATGATCTTCGTCGCCGCACCGGGCCAGGTCATTCCCGTGAGATCCAACAGATGCTGAGCCGATTCACTGCGAACGATCTGACCGGCTGCGGGCAATTCTGCTGGCGGGTGATAGAAGGGGTCATCCAATCCAGCATCGTCGGGGGTCAGCCCGTGCTCGACGGGATCAAACGGCTTCCCGACGTCCACCTCCCCATCCCACGCCGGCCCCGCCACCGCTGGAAAAGCAGTAGCAGCCGTGAGCGCAAGGGCGAGAGATGCTGCAATAGACGCTGTCACACGATGCTTAATATTCTTCACAGAACGCCATTTAACACTCTTCTCAGGAGAATGTCAGGGCTTAGCGGTCCTCGATCAGAATGCGCATCGGCGTTATGCCCTCAAATCAGAAGGTGCCGCAGTCGTTCGGCAGTTCCTGGTCAGTGAACGCCAGGTACATGTAGTTGAAGGAGGTCGGCAAGTCAGCGAGCATCGGGAGGATGTGGCCTATCGCGGACTTCGGCAAGATCTCCGGGATGTTGCGCGGTTGGTATGCCACCTGGGCACCCTGCGCGCAGTAGTCACGGGCGAGCTGTGTCGATTGACCGTGCGGGATCGCATCATCATTAACACCGGTTTGCACCATGATCGGGGCATTCGGGAGTGCCGTTCCCAGCTTCTGCTCCTCCAAGTACTCCGAAAGCTCGGGCACGTCAGCAATCAACTCGCTGAAGGTGCGGCCATCCTTGGTCAGCGTGGAGGAATCGGTCAGCCCATAGGTGAGGATTGAGTCGCCGATGCAGGCCTCACGGGAGTCCTTGAGGAACTGAACCCCGTCCTCATTGAGGTAGTCAGTGACAAGAGCTGCCAGATCGGGGCGGTACTGCAGGCCTGAATTCAGGGCGTACCCAAGGGCGCCGAAGATCAGGCCATTATCGATGGCCGGGAGTACTTCCTTGAGGTTCGCAGGCGGCGCACCGGCGTAGGTCGCTGTGACATTCAGATCTGGGGCGTAGCCACCGGCGCGTTCGGCGGCAGCAGCAGCTGCTCCGCCACCCTGGGAGTAGCCGAGGAATCCGACAGGCGCATCGGCAGGTGCACCTGCGTGGAAGATCGCAGCGCGAGCAGCATCGATGAGCGCGTGGCCTTCGTCGTCTGAGTTCACGTAGGTGTGGACCCCCGGGGTGCCCAGGCCAATATAATCAGTGACGACCACACGCATGCCCAGGGAACTGGCGGCATAAGCGTTGAGAATCTCGTAGTTGATGCCGATCGACAGGCTCTCCATGTCGAAACTGGCAAAGAGGTTTTCCTGCGCGGATGGCGCACACTGGTCACCCTGCCCCATGGTTCCAGGGGCTACGGCGACAGTAGGACGCTCTCCCCCACCGCCCCACGAGACGCTGGGTTCGATGACGAAGCCGGAAACTGCGACCGTCTCCCCGACCTCATTGGTCGAGGAGTAGAGGATTTTCTCCGCCTGGCCGGGCCAGGACAGTCCGGTGAGCTCCAGCAGGTGCTGGGCAGGCTCGGTGCGGATTAGTTGACCGGCCGCCGGCAGATCGGCGGGAGGCTGATAGAAGGGGTCATCCAAGCCGGAGCCGCCATTAGCCAGTCCGAGGTCCTCAAGGGTGACGGTTCCTGCTGAGGTCTCGTCGGTCGTCGGGTCCGCGAATGCCGCCGGTGCCACCGCAGTCACGAGGAGAGCGGTGGCGACGGAAGCGGCCGTCGCGCGAAATAGGTTTCTCATGCGGGGAACCTTAAGTGATCCTTGACCCGTTGGTAACAAGAATTCCCAAAATTTTCGTTGTAGAACCGCAACATTTTAGATGGACAATCGATCCCGCGTGGGACCCGATATGAATCGTCAGAAGGACCCGCAGTCGTTGGACAGCTCCTCGCCGTTAAACGCCGAGTTCAGATACTGCATCGACACCGGAATATCGGACAGCATCGGCAGAATATGCCCCAGCGCCGACTTCGGCAGGATCGACGGAATCGTGTTCGTGTGGAACGACACTGCCGAGCCCTGACCGCAGTAATCCCGACCCAACTGGGCCGCCTGGTCGTACGGGATCACGTCATCGGAGACACCGGACTGCACCATGATTGGCGTCGAGACGTTGAGCTGACCCAACTTCTGGTCGTCGATATAGGACTTAATCTCGGGGATATCAGAGAGCAGCGTCGCGAAGTCATTGCCGCTGGAAGTCAGCGTCGAGGAGTCAATCAGCGGGTAGTTGATGATCGAATCAAGCAGGCAGTGCTCACGCGAATCCTGCAGGAATTTCACACCCTTATCGTTCAGATGCTCGGTCACCAGCGGTGCCAGATCCTCGCGATATTCCAGACCCGAATTCAACGAGTAGCCAAGCACTCCGAAGATCAGACCCTGATCAACCGCCGGAACCACGGCGCTCAGATCAGCTGGTGGGGCACCCGCGTAGGTGCCCTTGAGGTTCAATTCCGGTGCGTAGGAGCCAACGAGTTCTGTCGCCGATGCCGCCGCGCCACCGCCCTGCGAGTAGCCCAGGAATCCAACTGGAGAATCAGCCGGCAGACCTGCATGCGACAAAGCGGCTCGCGCTGCATCGATGACAGCGTTGCCCTGATCGACGCGGTTCATGTACGTGTGCACACCCGGGGTACCCATGCCGATATAGTCCGTGATCACCACGCGCATACCCAGCGCGGAGGCAGTGTAAGCATTGAGGATTTCGTAGTTAAACCCGACGGAGTTGCTATCCGAGTCGAAGCTCGCCAGCAGCCCTTCCTGGTTCGACGGCGCGCACTGATCGCCCTGACCCATCGTACCCGGAGCCACGACGACCGTCGGACGCTCTCCCGCCCCATCCCAACTTCCACTCGGCTCGATGACCACTCCTGAGACTGCCACCGTCTCGCCAACATCATTCGTCGAGGAGTAGAGGATCTTCTCCGCACTGCCCGGCCAGCCGATCCCGGCCATGCCAAGCAGGTGCGGTGCCGCTTCGGTGCGGATCATAGATCCTGCAGCCGGCAACTCTGCCGGCGGCTGATAGAACGGATCGGCCAGTCCCGAATCGCCGGGAGCCAGGCCCAGCTCCTCAAGAGATGCCTGACCATTGGTCTGCTCTTCGGACGGTTCACTCGACGGATCCGCGGTGGCCGCTGTGACGCCCACCGCCGCGATGAGAGCCGTCGCAGTGCCCACCACTGCTGCACGCATAATTAATCTCATAGGCCAAACTGTAGGCTGATCCTAACAGTCTTTTCTGCAAAACCTTATAATGCGCTGTGTGGGCAATCATTTGAGCGTGCAGAAGTTACGGAACCGTTACCCTTGGTAACGGTTCCGATGCTTTACGACGTCTACTTCACCACCCCAGCACCCACACTCTTAGGCGCGGGTCTGACCGGTTCCGCGGATGATCCACTTGGTCGAGGTCAACTCCGGCAGGCCCATCGGGCCGCGGGCGTGCAGCTTCTGGGTGGAGATACCGATCTCCGCACCCATGCCGTACTCCTCACCATCGGTGAATGCGGTCGAGGCGTTGACCGACACAGCCGCAGAGTCCACCGCATTAGCGAACTTCTCGCAGACGTTCCAGTCGCGGGCAGCGACGGCGTCGGTGTGTCCGGAGGAGTGGTTATTGACCCAGTCAATTGCGTCATCGACGCCGTCGACGGTGCGAACAGCAATATCCATCGAGAGGTACTCGTCGGTCCAGTCGGTGGCCTGTGCCTCGACGAGGCCGTCGAGAAGCGCCGGGGTAACAGTGCCACGGACATCCTCAACGAGGTTGTCACGGTCGCCGTGCAGGGTAACGCCAGCATCCACGAGAGCCTGCAAGATCTTCGAGCGGTCTTCGGCGCTGAAAGCCTTGTCGATGAGGACAACCTCGGTGGAGTTACACACCGAAACACGGCGGGTCTTGCCATTGACGGCAATGGCGATAGCCTCGTCCAGATCAGCAGAGCCATCGATGTAGACGTGGCAGTTACCGGTGCCGGTCTCAATGGCCGGGACGGTAGCGCCCATCACAACGGCGTTGATCAGGCCGGCACCGCCGCGGGGAATGACCACGTCAACCAGGCCGCGAGCGGTGATGAGGTCCTGCACCGAATCATGGGAATCGCACGGCAGGAGCTGAACCAGATCCTCCGGTGCATCATGGTCGCGCAGAACGCCGCGCAGCAGCTCCACCAGAGCGGTGTTGGAATGAACCGCGGTCTTGGAACCGCGCAGCAGGGCCACGTTGCCGGACTTCAGCGCAAGGCCAAAGGCATCGACAGTGACGTTCGGGCGTGCTTCGTACACCATGCCCATCACGCCCAGCGGGACGCGCACCTGCGAGAGCTTCAATCCATTGGCAAGGGTGCGTCCATCAAGAATCTCGCCGACGGGATCCGGCAGGCTCGCGACCTGGCGCAGGCCGTTGGCGATGGCCTCGATGCGGTCCTCACCCAGACGCAGGCGGTCGATCAGGGACTCGTCGAGACCGCGCTCACGGCCTTCGACGATATCGCGCTCATTCTCCCCCACCAGGTGAGCGCGGTGCTTCATCAGAGCATCAGCGGCCGCCGTGAGAAGCTCGTTTTTGCGTGCTGACGTGTATCCCGCCAGCTCCCCCGTGACAGCCTTTGCGCGACTGGCCTTCTCAAGGACCTCGGCCCGCTCAGCTTTGCGGGCCTCAGTCGGATTGTCGGTCATTGCATTGGTCGTATCAGACATACATTCCAGCATAGGTGAATTAACCGTGGTTCACAGTCGAATGACCGACACCGCAGGTGACTACAGGCGTGAGGCGTAGTTCGACAGGTAGTCCGCGTGGATGACCGGTCGACGCATGGCGTCCGGCAGCTCCTCGGTGGTGTGTCCGACCATGTCGCGCAGTTCCTCTGAGTCGTAGTTCACCTCGCCACGACCGATGACCTCACCGGTCGGACCAACAATGTCCACGATGTCATGGGACTTAAATTCACCGTCAAAGGAGGTAATTCCGACCGGCAGCAGGGACTTACGGCGCTCGGTGACAGCCTTCACTGCACCAGCGTCCAGGCGGATGATGCCAGCGGAGTCCGCGGCATACAGAGCCCAGAACTTCCATGCCGACAGGCGCTCATCACGCGGGGCGAAGGCGGTGCCGCAATCGGCCTGATCCAGAGCACGGTCAATGTTGTCAGTAGAAGTCAGCAGCACCGGCACTCCACCACGGGAGGCCAAACGGGCCGCGGAAACCTTGGAGGCCATTCCGCCGGTGCCCAGTGCGCCACCGTCACCAGCTGCGACACCACGCAGGTCATTTCCGGTCCAGACCTCCGGCACGAACTGAGCACCTTCTTCGGAGGGATTGCGGTCGTAGAGTCCTTCCACGTCCGACAGCAGCACCAAAGCATCGCAGTACACCAGGTGGCTGACCAGAGCTGCGAGGCGGTCATTGTCACCAAAACGGAACTCAGAGGTCGACACCGTGTCATTTTCATTGACGATCGGGATCGCCGAGAGCAACCGCAGACGATCAATGGTTTGCTGCGCATTTCGCGCCCGTTTGCGGTCACCGGCATCACCACTGGTGAGCAGGACCTGAGCGGTGGTGCGGTCGAATCGACCGAAGGACCGCGCCCACTCCTGCGCCAAACGGACCTGACCGACGGCAGCTGCAGCCTGCTTGGTCGGCAAATCCGTGGGGCGAGTGGCCAGACCCAGTGGGCCCATACCGGAGGCGACGGCGCCGGAGGAGACGAGGATGACGTCTGAATCCCGTGACATGCGGGCCTCCAAGGCCTCCGCGATCCGGTCGATCTTCTTCGGGTCCGTCCGACCATCTTCACCGGTCAGAGACGAGGACCCGATCTTGACCACAATGCGCTTGGCATCTGAGATCAGATCGCGGGTGGAACTGGAGTAAGGCGGGTTCTTCATGGTTACGTGTAACGCTCCCTAGTAGCTTTCTCGTTCTCGAAGTGGTACTCGTCGATCAGGCCACGACGCGCCTGCGACGCACGTTTACGAGCGGCTGCACTCGTTCGGTCCGTGGTTCCCAGGCGGCGGTCGGTGCCGCGTCCGGTGTTCATTTCCATGTCCTCACCGGCATGCGTATGCGGCACCCACTCAAAGGTGGCCCACCCAATGGTGACAGAACAACCCTCGACCGCGCCTGCTTTTCGCAAAGCATCCTCGACGCCCAGACGCGCTAGGCGGTCGGCCAAATATCCCACTGCCTCGTCATTTTCGAAGTTTGTCTGGTTGATCCAGCGTTCTGGTTTGCGGCCTTCGACGATGAATGCACCGTCCTCCTGCGGGTCCGAGACGATCTCGAACTCCTTCTGGCCACGCACGCCCTTGGGGCGGACAACCTTAACCTCCGGCTGGGTGGCGCCGGCATCGACCGGGTTATCCCGACGGAACTGCTTTACGAGCTCAAGCAGGCCGTACTTCAACGGCTCCAAACCCTCGCGTGCCACCGTGGAGATGGCGTATATCGGCCAGCCAAACTGCTCGAGGTCCTCGCGCATGAACTCAGCCATTTCACGTGCATCCGGCACGTCAATCTTGTTCAGGATGATGGCCCGCGGACGGTCCCGCAGATCACCCAAGCCCACATCGGAATCCAGAGCAGACTGGTAGTTATCGAGTTCCTTTTCCAAGGCCTTGATATCAGAGACCGGATCACGGTCGTGCTCGAATGTCGCACAATCGACGACATGAGCCAGGACAGCACATCGCTCGATATGACGCAAGAAGTCCAGCCCCAGTCCCCGACCGTCAGAGGCACCGGGAATCAACCCCGGAACGTCCGCGATAGTGAAGGACTCGTGTCCGACTTGCACCACACCAAGGTTCGGCTGAAGGGTCGTAAACGGGTAGTCACCAATCTTCGGCTTCGCCGCCGACAGCGAGGAGACTAGCGATGATTTTCCGGCGGATGGGAAGCCCACCAGGCCAACATCGGCCATGGACTTGAGCTCAAGAGTCAGAGCCTTCTCTTCACCCGGCTCACCGAGCAAAGCGAAGCCCGGGGCGCGGCGGTACCGGTTCGCGAGGGCCGCGTTTCCGAGGCCACCTCGTCCGCCTTCGGCAGCGACGAAGCGCATGCCCTTCTTGCTCATATCGGCCACGACCTCACCATCGGCGGTCAACACCACCGTGCCAATCGGGACCTTCACGATGAGGTCTTCACCGTTTGCTCCATTGCGGTGATCACCAGCGGCTTGACCGCCCTTACCTGACTTCAGGTGCGGATGGAAGTGAAAGTCAAGCAGGGTGTGTGCGTGTGGGTCGACTTCGAAAATGATGTCTCCACCATTGCCGCCGTTGCCGCCATCAGGGCCGCCGAGCGGCTTAAACTTCTCGCGCATCACGGAGCTGACGCCATGCGCGCCGTCGCCGGCCTGCAGGTGCAGGACAACCCGATCGATGAAACGTGACATTCAGAACTCCTATAGTGCTGCTGCGCGCCGAATCCCGGCGTTCGTGACTAGCGGGCCCTTCACAGGACCCCAGAATACGACAAAGCCGCCGTCCCCTGGCGGTACGAGGTACCGGGGACGGCGGCGTTGTGACACGGCGGTGAAGCCGGTCAGGTCTGTTCAGCGAGGCTGAGCAGACCGGGGCCGTCGTTAAAGCTTAAGCTTCAGCGCTCTCCACGATGGAGACGGTGCGACGGTTGCGCTTGGTGCCGAACTCGACAGCGCCGGTCTTGAGCGCGAACAGAGTGTCGTCGCCACCGCGACCGACGTTCTCGCCCGGGTGGAACTTGGTGCCGCGCTGACGCACGAGGATCTCGCCGGCCTTGACCTGCTGACCGCCGAAGCGCTTCACGCCAAGGCGCTTTGCCTCGGAGTCGCGACCGTTGTTGGTGCTGGATGCACCCTTCTTGGAAGCCATGATTTTCTCCTGGAAACGTGAGTGGAGGGGAGGCCGATTAGGCCTTGACCCCGGTGACCTTCAGAACGGTCAGCGGCTGGCGGTGTCCCCAGCGACGCTTGTAACCGGTCTTGTTCTTGTAGTGCATACCATTGATCTTCGGACCCTTGGTCTGCTCAACAATCTCAGCGTTGACGGTGGCGTTGGCAAGCTTGTCGCCAGCGGTGACGTCTGCGCCATCGACGAGCAGAACCGGGGTGAGAGACACGGCAGTGCCGGCTTCTCCCTCGATCTTCTCGACCTTGACGAGGTCACCTTCGGCAACCTTGTACTGCTTGCCGCCGGTCTTGACGATCGCGTACATAGGAGGGCTACCCCTTTTTCTTGGTTTACTCGTTCGGTCGGCACAGAGCCTTCCGAGCTGGACAATTTCTACTGCGCTCACTTGCCGCAACCAATCGGAACTGGTGCAGCCTCAGCATTTTCAGACGCGGTGAAGCGCCGGTACATACCGGTGAACAGCGACTGTGCAAGAGTAGCCAATAAGGGACCCAAAAGCCAAACCGCCCCGACAGAAACTGTCAGGGCGGTGTAACTATACGCCGGGTTAGCTGTTCTTGCGCACTACCCGTCGGCGTGAGCGGCTCGAGCGGTTACCGCCGGAGTTGCCGCGCGAAGAGCCCTTCGCACCGCTTACCGACGATCCCGTCTCCACCTTCTCATTCTTCTTCACCGGAGCCTCAGCCAGAGTCTGCTGGGCCTCCGGCTGCTGCTCATCGGCGCCCTGAGCGTCCGCAGGGGTGTTCTTGCGAACTACCCGCCGGCGACGGCGACTAGAGGCGCTGGAGGTACCAGCCTTCGCCTCAGACTTCTGCTCCGACTTCTGCTGAGGCTTCTCGGCCTTCTGCTCATCCTTGGCCGGAGC
The DNA here is from genome assembly GCF_000427865.1 of Corynebacterium sputi DSM 45148. Classification (GTDB taxonomy): domain Bacteria; phylum Actinomycetota; class Actinomycetes; order Mycobacteriales; family Mycobacteriaceae; genus Corynebacterium; species Corynebacterium sputi. The sequence continues at coordinate 103,434 of NZ_ATYV01000002.1, forward strand.
CTCAGTCTCGAACGTGGCCGGGTCCGGTGCGTGATCCGAACGGGACTTGCCGCGGGTCGGTCGACGACGACGCGGCGACGCCTCGAACTTCTCCACTGCCTCCTGGTAGGTCTCACCTTTTGCTCCGGTCTCCGCAGAGCCAACAGCCTTGACGGCCGCTTCAGCAATCGGTTCGACCGTCTTCTCCGGCTTCTCCGGGGCCTTTTGCTCCGCAGCCTTCGGGGCCTGTTTCTGCTGTGCCTTCGGGCCCTTCGCAGAACCCTGCTTCGGAGCGCGCTTCTGCTCCGGCTTCTGGTCCTGGCGAACCACACGGCGACGACTACGACGCCTGGAGACCTCAGAGACGTACCGATCATCCGACGGCTCGTCCGGATCCTTCTCGGCAGCCTCAGCGGTGGCTGCAGCCACGACAGCGGCAATGGGGTCCAGCGCCTCATCGTCCTTATCGCTTGCAGTCACAAAGATCGAGTCAATTACTCCGAGAGCTGCCTCATCGGCACGCTCTTCTTCCTCACGCTGAGCGGAGGACTCGGTGACGAAGTAGTCATCGTCATCGCTCCACACTTCACCTGAGGTCGACGCGGGGGCCACCTGCCCATCTGAGGGCTCCTGCTGCTCCTGCTGCTCAGCCTCGGCGGCACGGCGCTGGTTCGCCCTGCGGCGACGACGGCGCTGGCTGCTCTTGCTCTGCGACTGACCTTGTTCCTGTCCGTCCTTGCTCTCCTGGTTGTCCCGGCTATCTCGAGAGTCCTTCTGCTCCGACTCTTGGGAATCCTTGCTTTGGTCCTTAGTGGAGGTAGAGGGAGTGTGGGGGCGGGAGGCGTCGGGAAGCGGCTTCTTCTCGCTCTTCTTCGGCGCATCGTCCTTATCGTGCGGACGCTGCGAACGCTTCGTGCGCGGCAACTCATGCTCATGTTCCACCGGGTCCTCGTGGATGAGGTAACCGGTGCCACGGCAGGTCTTGCACTCAGTGCTGAAGGTCTCAAGTAGACCAGTGCCCAGACGCTTTCGAGTCATCTGGACCAGACCAAGAGAGGTGACCTCAGAGACCTCATGGCGCGTGCGGTCACGGCCAAGGGCTTCCTTCACTCGACGAAGCACCAGATCCTGATTCTCCGGGAGCACCATGTCGATGAAGTCCACAACGATCATTCCGCCGAGATCGCGCAGACGCATCTGACGGACGATCTCTTCGGCAGCCTCGAGGTTGTTCCGAGTAACGGTCTCCTCCAGGTTGCCGCCGGAACCGGTGAACTTGCCGGTGTTCACGTCAATGACCGTCATCGCCTCAGTGCGATCGATGATCAGCGAACCGCCCGAGGGCAACCAGACCTTGCGGTCGAGAGCCTTCTCGATCTGCTCCTCGATGCGGTACTCGTCGAACACATCAGTGCCGCCGTGATCGCGCGGCAGGTAGCGGTGGACGCGGTCGGCCAGATCCGGCGCGACCTCATCGACGTAGCCCTTCACCGTGCGCCAGGAATCGCCGCCCTGGACGACCAAGGAACTGAAGTCCTCATTGAAGATGTCGCGGACGACCTTCAGCAGCAAATCCGGCTCTTCATACAGAGCCAGCGGCTTCGCGCCCTTACGGGCCTTTGCCTCTTCCGCACGGGTGGAGATGTCATTCCACTGCTTCTCCAAGCGCGCGATATCCCCGGCGATAGCCTCCTGCTCCACACCCTCAGCAGCGGTACGCACGATGGTGCCGGCGCCCTCGGGAGTGACCTCCTTGAGGATGCGCTTCAGGCGCTTGCGCTCCGGCTCCGGCAGCTTGCGGGAGATACCGGCAGACTGTCCGTCCGGAACGTAGACGAGGAATCGACCGGCGAACGAGATCTGCGTAGTCAGACGCGGACCCTTGTGCCCGATCGGGTCCTTGGAAACCTGCACCAACACCTGGTCGCCGGACTTGAGGAAACGCTCGATCCGGCGGGACTTGCCCTCCGGCCCCAGCGCACGCCAGTTGACATCCGCCGAGTACAGCACGCCATTGCGATCGTGCCCAATGTCGATGAAGGCAGCCTCCATCGACGGCAGCACGTTCTGCACGCGGCCGAGGTAGATGTTGCCGATCTGCGATTCTTCGGTCTCAGAGGTGACCATGTGCTCCACGAGCAGGTCATCCTCCAGCACACCGACCTGCGTGACGGTGCCTGAGTGGTCGTGGCGCTGACGATCGCGAACGACCATAGTGCGCTCAACAGACTCACGACGAGCCAGGAACTCAGCCTCGGAAATCACGTGACGTTTCTTGGACTGCTCACGGCGATCCGCGCGGCGACGGCGCTGCGCCTCCAGGCGCGTGGAGCCCTTAATGGCGGTGGGTTCTGCAGTCTGCTTTACGACGTCCCCTTCCCCACCTTCCACATCCTGCTCATCACGGACCGTGGACTGCTGCTCCTTGGGCTCCGGCTTCGCCGGGTTCTTTGGCGCAGGCGCGGACTCGGCCTCAGGCTCTTCCTGGGTCTCAGCCTCAGCAGTGGCTTCCTGCTGGTTCTCCGAGGAGCGGCCACGCCCGCGACCACGGCGACGACGGCGCGAGCGCTGCGAGCGGTTGTTCTCTTCATCGCCGGACTCAGAGCGATCGTCCTTTGTGACCGTCACGTCAGTCGGCTCAACGTCAATGACTTCGCTGTCACTGCGGTCTGCGCGATCAGTGCGATCAGTGCGGGTGTTCTTGCTGCCGCGGTTGTTCTCCACGGACTTGGGCGCCTGGAAAATCGGGGCGTCGACGGTCGTTTCGGTGATCTCGGCAGCCTCGGACTGAGAGCTGGATCCATCCTCATTCGACTCAGAGAACAGTTCCTGGGAACCCTGCACGGACTGGGTGGAGCCATCAGCCGACGTCGTGGTGCGTCGGACGGTACGACGGGTCCGACGACGAGTACGCACCTGCGGCGGACGCGGCTCAGAACCTGCTGCGTCAAGAACTTCAGCCTCAGTCTGCGCCTCGGTACGGGAGTCTTCCTCCGACGGAGCCTCAGTCTTTGCAGCGGCCGGAGCCTCAGACTTCGGTGCACTCCGAGCGCTCACCCGACGGCGACGCTTCGGCGCAGCCTTCTTTGCCTCCGGAGCCTTCTCCTCGGCAGCCTGGTCAGCGGCAGTCGCGTCAGCGGCCTGCTCGACCTTGGGCTCGGTCTTCTTCGGCTCGGTCTTTTTCGACTCAGCCTTCTTCGGCGCTGCCGTCTGCTCAGCCTTCTTAGTCTCACCAGCCGGCTCAGACTGCTGATCTGCCTGCTGCACGTTCTGCTTGCCGGAGCTGCGACGACGGGTCGTCTGCTTCGCCGACTTCCGCGCAGCCTTCTTCGGCTCGGCGGACTTCTCGTCCGTCGACTCAGTGGCCTGGGCAGCCTCCGGGGCTGCAGTGTCGGTGCTAGTCTCCTCTGCCTTCGGAGCCTGCGAGACCTGTTCCGCCGGGGCGGTGGTCTTCTTCGCAGCGGTCCGAGCCGCCTTCGCCGGGGTCTTCTTAGCCGGCTTCTTCGCTGCCTTCTTCGCGGTCTTCTTCTGCGCCGGCTTCTTATCGCCATCGGTACTGTCCTGCGCGCCGGCGGTGACGGCTGCGATGACCTTCGCACGCTCGTCCGCGGACACGGCAGACTGGGCGCGCTTGTCCGGAACTCCTGCGGTATCCAGTTCGCGGATCACGTCTTTCGACTGGATTCCCAGCGCCTTCGCCAGCGCGTGCACTCGCATCTTCTCTGGTGCAGCTGCATTGTCGAATGCGCGTGCCTGTGCAATTGTCTCCTGGCTGTAATTTGCCACGGTTATGTGATTCTCCTTCTAGATCCGCCCATGGCGACCCGGCCTCTCGTCCATCGACCAATAGGGGATGGAGGGGCGGCGCCGACAGATATTGAGTTCTTTAAAAGTCTGGTCGGAGTTCAGCGGTCAACTACGAAGATCGCGGAGCGAACACCTATCGGCCATTGTCGCATACATAACCATTTGGCCGTGTCCGGCACTCCGGTCCCTTGCAAAGCGATCCGCGGGTGAGATCTCCTCCCCCATCCGTCCGATACCCCGGTACGTAGAGCCCCGGCCGCATTTCCCCAGGTCGAGGGCAAGACTCCGCTACGAGCCGGGGGTCCGAACCTTAAGGAGCCGGTAACTCGGATCACAGGTGACTGATCCCGATCACGCGCATCAGCATTTGTCCAGGTCGCGCGAAGCGGAGGCGATCGAAATCGGCCATCGCTCAACCGGTGCATGAGTCGAGCAGGCCAAGGAACGACAAATCCCGCCCCACCGGTGCCGCACATGGCACTGGGTGGGACGGGACAGGTATCCGGGAAGACCCGGAAAGTCCGGCGGACCTACTGGTTCGGGAACCAGATGGAGATCTCGCGCTCGGCAGACTCCGGGGAGTCAGAGCCGTGGACGATGTTCTCAGCAACCTCGAGAGCGAAGTCACCACGGATGGAGCCCGGGGTGGCAGCCTCGACCGGGTTGGTACCACCGGCGAGCTGACGCCATGCGGCGATGGCGTTGGGGCCCTCGACGATGCCGGCGATCAGCGGTGCGGAGGTGATGAAATCAACGAGCTCACCGTAGAAGGGGCGCTCGGCGTGCTCTGCGTAGTGGGCCTCTGCGGCAGCCTTGTCGGCGACGCGCAGGTCCAGAGCGGTGATCTTCAGGCCCTTGCGCTCGATGCGGGCGAGGACTTCACCGACGAGGCCGCGTGCGACGCCGTCCGGCTTGATGAGAATAAGAGTGCGTTCGGTCATGGACGGAATGTTATCGGTACGCACCGGACTCCCGCGAACCGGCCGGGTCACTACCCGACCGGAGCCTGCGAACTAAGTGTGCTGCGTGGTGAGCAGACCACGGTCGCGGCGAGCAATGAAGTTCTTGCGGAGGGTGAAGATATACCACCACACCAGCGCAAATACCACGCCGACCAATCCAAGCGACCAGTGCACCACAAACATCAGGACGCCGAACACCTGCATAACGATGTTGGCCTTCAATGCCCAGGGCTTGCGCTGCAGGAACGCCAGCACGAGCAGCGCGATGCCGAAGATCGTGACGTAGGCGATGTTAAAGGTGGTGGCGTGGGCCCCGTCGTCGACACGCATGACCACCGGCAGACCCAGTAACACCGAGATCGCCTGCATGATCAGCGCGCCGGACATCATGCCGGAGAGTCCGTTTAGCGGATCCTTCTCGTACGCCTTGCCCATGCCGAGCGGGCCGACGCCGGCCTCTTCGCGATCAGGGCCGGGGTTGGGTGAGCGGCCTTTATCGGTCATTGCGGTTCCTTTCCGAACAGGGTGCGAGCCTCACCGGCGGTGACGACGGAACCGGTGACGAGGACTCCGGAGCCGGAGACAATTCCGTCGCCGGTGTCGGTCTCCTCTGCCAAGGCGATCGCCAGTTCCACCGCGGAGGGAAGGCTGTCAATGCGGTGCACGCGCTCGTCACCGAAGACGTCATAGGCCAGGTCCGCGAGGTGATCCACGTCCAGTGCCCTCGGGGAAGAAGTTTGCGTTACGACGACCTCGTCCACAAACTCATCCAGCTCCGTCAGGATTCCGCGGGCGTCTTTGTCACCAAGGACAGCGACGACAGCGACGATCTTGCGGAAGTCGAACTCTGCTCGGATCGCTTCGCGTAGTGCGATGATGCCGTGCGGATTATGGGCAGCGTCGATGAAGACGGTGGGAGTGGTGCGGACTCGCTCCAGGCGGCCTGGAGACTCGACGGTCCGGAAGCCCTCACGAATGGCCTCGATGGCCAAGGGCCGGCCGGGGCCGGCTCCGAAGAAGGCCTCGACGGCAGCAAGTGCGGTGGCAGCATTGCGGGCCTGGTGTGCGCCATGGAGGGGCAGGTAAATCTGGTCGTACTCCCCTGCCACTCCGCGCAGCGTGACGTTCTGTCCACCAACGGCCAGGCTGTGATCGACGACGCCGTACTCGGCACCGGCGCGGGCAACCGAGGCATCGACCTCGACTGCGCGAGCCAGAAGCACCTCCATCGCCTCGGGGTCCTGTTCGGAAATGATCGCGACGTTGTCCGGCGGGGTCAGCAGATCATCAGAATCCCAGCGGGACTTGATGATGCCGGCCTTCTCCCCTGCAATCTGAGCGATCGTGTCACCGAGGTAATCGGTGTGGTCCATGCCGATCGGAGTGATCACTGCAACGTCCGACTTCACGACGTTGGTCGAGTCCCAGGACCCACCCATGCCGGTTTCGACGACAGCAACTTCCACCGGGGCATCCGCGAATGCGGCGAAGGCCATGGCGGTAAGGACCTCGAACTTGCTCATGCGCGGGCCGCCGTTGGCCTCTGATTCGGCGTCGACCATTCCCACGAAGGGTTCGATCTCGCGCCAGGTCCGCACGTAATCGCGCGGGTGCAGCGGAGAGCCGTCGATGGCGATGCGTTCGGTGGCCAACTGCAGATGCGGGCTGGTTGTACGTCCGGTGCGACGGCCAAGGCTGCGCACCAGCGACTCAATCATGCGGACCGTGGACGTCTTGCCATTTGTGCCGGCGACGTGGATGACCGGGTAGGTCCGCTCGGGGTTGCCCAAAAGGTCCATGAGCCGCTCAATGCGGTCCAAGGTCGGGTCGATCTTTGTCTCGGGCCAGCGCAGATCAAGTTCCGCTTCGACAACGGCCAGTTCAGCCAGGTCATCCGGCGTGATCTTCTGCGACGCTGGCGCATTGGCCTCCGCCTCCGACAGCGGCAGCGACAGGCCCTCACCATCGAGAGAGAGCTTGCCGAACATGCCGCCGACGGCGCCGACTCCGCTGTCGAGGTCTTCGACATCCACCTCGTCGCCGAGGTCTTCGGCCAGTTTGGCGATCTCTGATTCAGCGTCGCCGGAGTAGTCCTCGTCCTCATCAGAGACCAACGCCGAGACGTATTCGTCTGAGGTCAGATCCTCCAGTGCATCGAAGGGATTAGTGGTTCCGGTTGCATCGCCGGATTCGTCCTGATCGCCACTCGCTCCGACACCAGCTTCAGCGAGTTCTTCAGCCAGCATCTTCCGGGCGGTGGCTTCCGCACTGTCCTCAGAAGTCACTCCGAGGTCGGCAGAGAGCTCACCCATCGAAATGCCGAGGATGTCGTCGTCGGGGTGCTCGTCGTTGAGCTGGTCGTCGGGAAGCGAATCGTTGTCTTTGGGATCACTCATGCGGTGGGCAGACCTTCCAGTCGTGCGGAGATGCGCTCGATCTCATCCTTGGCGACCTGGTGGCGGGCGCGGATCTTGTCCACGACCGCGTCCGGTGCCTTGCCGAGGAATGCCTCGTTGCCGAGCTTCTTCTCGGTACCGGACAGTTCCTTCTCCGCGGCAGCAAGATCCTTCTCCAGGCGCTTGCGCTCAGCGGCAATGTCCACGGTGCCGGAGGTATCCAGCTCCACGGTCACAGTTGCCTGCGACAGACGCACCTCGACAGATGCGGTGGCGGTGAAGCCCTCCTCCGGCTGCTCCATACGAGCCAGCGAACGGATGGACTCCTCCTGCGCCAGAAGGTCAGCCGCTGCCAGGTCGACCCGGGCCGGCACGCGCTGCGCAGGCTTAAGTCCCTGGTCCGAGCGGAAACGGCGGACCTCTGTGACAAGCTTCATCAGGTCGTCGATGCGTCGGGAAGCATCGGTATCAATCTCGGCCGGGGTGCCGGTCGGCCATGCTGCGATGGCGAGGGATTCCCCAAGGTCGGAGCCGTCAGTCAGGGCCTTCCAGAGGGTCTCGGTGATGAACGGCATCGTCGGGTGCAGCAAGCGCAAGACGGTGTCGAGGACGTGGCCGAGCACGCGCTGGGTCGAAGCAGCACGAGCCTGCTGCGCCGGCGTGAGGGACTCACCCTCGGCCAGACGCGGGAAGTCGACCTTGGTGATCTCCAGGTACCAGTCACAGAACTCATCCCACGCGAAGTGGAACAGTGCCTCGTTGGCCTTAGAGAACTCGTACTTGTCCAGGGCCTCATCGACACCGGTGCGGACCTGGTCGAGGCGGTCGAGGATCCAGCGGTCAGCGTCGGTAAGCGAATCACGATCATCCAACTCGCCGACCTGGGCGCCATTCATCAGCGCGAACTTGGTGGCGTTGAACAGCTTGGTCGCGAAGTTACGGGCGGACTGTGCGTTGTCCTCACCGACAGGCAGGTCGGTGCCGGGGTTGGCGCCGCGGGCGAGGGTGAAGCGCAGGGCATCAGCGCCGTAGTCGCGGACCCAGTCCAGCGGATCGATGCCGTTGCCGAGCGACTTGGACATCTTGCGGCCGTGCTCGTCGCGGACCAGGCCATGCAAGAAGACGTCGGTGAACGGCACCTGCGGGCGGCCGTCAGTGCCAGTGCCCAGCGGGGAGTTCGGCAGGGTCGCGGCGAAGGTGGAGAACATCATCATGCGAGCAACCCAGAAGAACAGGATGTCGTAGCCGGTGACCAGCACGGACGTTGGGTAGAACTTCGCCAGATCCGGGGTAGCCTCCGGCCAGCCCATCGTGGAGAAAGGCCACAGCGCAGAGGAGAACCAAGTGTCCAAGACATCCGGGTCCTGGCGCCAGCCCTCACCGGTGGGAGCCTCATCATCAGGTCCGACGCAGACGATCTCGCCGTTGGGTCCGTACCAAATCGGGATGCGGTGACCCCACCAAAGCTGACGGGAGATGCACCAGTCGTGCATGTCATCGACCCAGTCGAACCAGCGCGGCTCCTGAGAGGCCGGGTGGATGGTGGTGTCGCCGGAGCGGATGGCCTGGCCGGACATCGCTGCCAGTTCCTCCACCTTCACGAACCACTGCTCCGACAGGCGCGGCTCGACCGGCTCGCCGGAGCGCTCCGAGTGGCCGACGGAGTGGACGTACGGGCGAATCTCCTTGACGATCCGGCCCTGGGCGCGCAGATCCTCGCGAACGGCCTCGCGGGCATCGAAACGGTCCATGCCGTCATACTTCGTGCCGGTACCGACGACCACAGCGGATTCATCGAGGATGGTCGGCATCTCCAAGCCGTGGCGCTGGCCCATGGCGAAGTCATTCGGGTCATGCGCCGGGGTGATCTTCACGGCGCCGGAGCCGAACTCGGGGTCGACATAGTCATCAGCGATGACACGCAGGGACAAGTCGTCGCGGAATGGGTGCGGCAGAACTTCGCCGACCAGGTCGGTGTAGCGCTCGTCGTCCGGGTGGACGGCGATGGCGACGTCGCCAAGCATCGTTTCGACACGGGTGGTGGCCACGACGATGGACTTCTCCCCCTCGCCGTAGCGGAAGCTGACGAGTTCGCCGTCGCGATCTTCGTACTTGACCTCAATATCCGAGACAGCAGTTTTGAGCACCGGGGACCAGTTGACCATGCGGTTGGCCCGGTAGATCAGGCCGCGGTCGAAGAGCTCCTTGAAGATGGTCTGTACAGCGCGCGACAGCCCCTCATCGAGAGTGAAGCGCTCGCGGGACCAGTCGAGGGAATCGCCGATCATCCGCATCTGGTGGCCGATCTGGCCGCCATATTCTTTCTTCCACTCCCAGACGCGCTCAATGAACTCTTCGCGGCCGTAGTCGAAACGGTCCTTACCTTCGGTCTCCTTCAGCTGCGCCTCGACCTTGGTCTGCGTCGCAATGCCGGCATGGTCCATGCCCGGCAGCCACAGCACCTCATATCCCTGCATGCGCTTGCGACGCGCGAGGGAGTCCATGAGGGTGTGGTCCAAGGCATGGCCCATGTGCAGCTGGCCGGTCACGTTCGGCGGCGGGAGAACGATGGAGTACGCGGGCTTGTCGCTGGTTGCGTCTGCAGTGAAGTACCCGGCGTCTACCCACCCCTGGTAGAGGTCGGACTCCACGTCCGCGGGCACCCAGGACTTCGGCAGCAGGTCGGCTCGGTTCGAAAGGTTCTCGGCGTTGTTCACGCCGGCCAGTCTAGTGTCCCAGCCGCCATCGCTCACCCACGGCCCGCGGGTGTCAGTAAAACGGTGCCGCTACGGCAGCAGATCTGCCACCGCGTCACGCTCACCGGCAAGTTCCTCAGCGTTGGCGTCCATGCGGGCGCGCTGGGCGTCGGAGATCTCAAGGCCCTGGACGATCTCCCAGGCCCCGTTCACGCTGCGGCACGGGAAGCCGTAAACCAAGCCCTCCGGGATTCCGTAGGAACCGTCCGAGGGAAGAGCGACGGACACCCAGTCGTCGTTGGCGGTCCCGTGGATCCAGTCGCGCATGTGGTCGACCGAGGCAGAGGCTGCCGAGGCCGCCGAAGACTTGCCGCGCACGTCGATGATCTCAGCGCCACGCTTGGCGACGCGCGGAATGAACTCACCCTCGTACCACTCTCGATCAACCAGCTCAGCAACCTTGTCGTCTCCGACGGTGGCGTACTCAACATCCGGAAACTGCGTCGCGGAGTGGTTGCCCCACACCGCTATATGGCGGAAGTCGCCGGTGGCCCGTCCGGTCTTCGTCGCCAACTGCGACAGCGACCGGTTGTGGTCCAAGCGCATTAGAGCAGTGAAACGGTCAGCCGGGATGTTCGGTGCATGGCGCTGCGCGATCATGGCGTTGGTGTTCGCTGGGTTGCCAACCACGACCACGCGGATGTCTTCTGCGGCCAATCGGTTGAGTGCCTCACCCTGCGGTCCGAAGATCTTGCCGTTAGACGCCAAGAGGTCAGCGCGCTCTTCACCCTTACCGCGCGGCTTCGCGCCGACAAGGAAAGCGGCGTTGACGCCATCGAAGGCAACGTTCACGTCATCGGTGACGGTGATCTTCTGCAGCAGCGGGAACGCAGAGTCATCAAGTTCCATGGCGACACCCTCTGCGGCACGGGTGGCCTCGGGGATCTCCAGCAGGTTCAGCTCTACCGGGGTCTCCGGGCCGAACACTTCACCGTTAGCGATCCGGAACAGCAGGGAGTACGCAATCTGTCCTGCGGCACCGGTGACGGCGACCTTCACTGGAACGGTAGTCATAACAGTCCTTTCGACGATGCAAAACTTCTTTCCACGATAGTGAAAGCCTTCTGGCAGCGCAGTGGCCCTTCTACCGCATCCCGAATTCGCGGGTGCCATGCCCATCGACGGCTTATATCAGATAGTCCTGATCCACATGTCCGTTCAAACACGACACGTTTCTGCATTGCCCGTATCTGCCATTTGTCTGACATATCACTCACATTCGGGGGCAATTTGAGGGGTGTCTAACGGCTATCGCGCGAAAACGCGGCTACTCTGGCGACGTGCAACCACCCATGCCCCGACGAGTGGTGACATCTGATCCACCGCAGCATCCACGCCGACGTGCAAGGACGTTTCAATGAGAACCAACGTGAACGATGACATCGCAGCCCGGCCGGTGTTGGAGGCTGCGTTGGAGCTGTTTGTGGACAAGGGTTTCGCCGACACAAAGATGGATGACATTGCCGATCAGGCTGGAGTCACCAAGCGTCAGTTGACCTACCACTTTGGGGACAAGACCAACCTGTACCGCGAGGCCATTCGCTACGGGTTGGAGCGGCTGCACCCCTCTACTGAGGAACTTCGGGCAACCTCAGAAATTCCTGTCGAGGCAATGCGCCATGTGCTGTCTCGGGTGTTCGACGCATATTTCGACTCCCCCAACTCTGTGCGTCTGGTGACCGCCGAGAACCTCCACCCGCTGCTTCCGCGCGGTGAGTACAGCCGGTTCTTCGAGCAGCACCCAGCCGTCCAGGAGTATGACCGGATCCTGCTACTTGGTCGCGACCTTGGCGCTTTCCGCACCGACGTGTCGGCAACGGACATCCACTTCATCGTGGCGTCGATGTGCTGCTTCCCCACGCTGGGCGATCCGGCGTTCCACGGAATCTACGCGCTGCCGCTGACCGATGAGGCCATGCGCGAGAAGACTAAGGCGCTGGTTATCGACACCATTATCGGGTTCTTGACCTCGGTCAATGGTGGTTCCGGCGGCGAGTCCTACACCGGCGTCGACAACACGCCGAACGATCCGGTCGTCGAGGTTCACCTCTCGGACGAGGTGTACGGCGACGACGAGACTCGGCTCTACGACGCTTCACTGGGCTACTCGGACATTTACGAGCAGTAACAACCCCTGCTTTACGACGTCCCCTTCTCTCACCTGGTTCAGGCGAAGGAAGGGGGATTAGGCGTCGTTAAGCAGATTTTTCGTCTTTTTCTTCGGTGACCAATTCAGGCACCTCGCCGTTTGTCACACATTCTGCGCTGACGCGCACGGCGACCACATCGTCGCGGTCAGGGACTTCGAACATCACCGGCATGAGGATCTCCTCCATGATTCCGCGGAGCCCACGGGCACCGGTGTTGCGGGCGATGGCCTTATCGGCGATGGCATCCATGGCGTCATCGTCGATACGCAGTTCTACGCCGTCCATCTCGAAGAGACGGGAGTACTGGCGCAGCAAGGAATTCTTCGGCTCGGTAAGCACGCGGACCAGTGCCTCCCGGTCCAGGCTTGTGACCGAGGCCAGTACCGGCAGACGGCCGATGAACTCGGGGATGAGACCGAACTTGATGAGGTCTTCCGGCAGCACCTTAGAGAAGGGGTCCTGCTCGCTGACGCCCTTAACCGGCACGACGTCCGCGCCGAATCCCAGACCCTTGCGGCCCGAGCGCTCTTCAATGACCTTCTCCAATCCGGCGAATGCGCCGGCAACGATGAAGAGGACGTTGGAGGTATCGAACTGGATCATTTCCTGGTTCGGGTGCTTGCGGCCTCCCTGCGGCGGGATGGAGGCAACGGTGCCCTCGAGGATTTTCAGCAGAGCCTGCTGGACACCTTCACCGGAGACATCCCGCGTAATGGAGGGGTTCTCCGACTTACGGGAGATCTTGTCCACCTCATCGACGTAGATGATGCCCTTCTGGGCCTTCTCCACATCGAAATCCGCAGCCTGCAGGAGCTTCAGGAGGATGTTCTCCACGTCCTCGCCCACGTAGCCGGCCTCGGTAAGGCTGGTTGCGTCTGCGATGGCAAATGGGACATCAAGCTTTCGGGCGAGGGTCTGCGCGAGGTAGGTCTTGCCACAGCCGGTGGGGCCGAGCAAGAGAATGTTGGACTTCGCGAGCTCTACCTCTTCGCCGAGGTCATCACTGACGTTGATGCGCTTGTAGTGGTTGTAAACCGCCACGGACAGATTGCGCTTCGCGGCCTCCTGGCCGATCACATACTCGTCGAGGAAGTCGCGAATCTCGACCGGGCGCGGCAGCCGGTCTCCTTCTTCGCCGGTTGCCTCGGCGGGCACGCCGGCGAGCTCTTCTTCGATGATTTCGTTGCAGAGCTCGATGCACTCATTACAGATGTAGACACCGGGTCCGGCGATGAGCTTTTTGACCTGCTTCTGGCTTTTCCCACAGAAGGAACATTTCAGCAGATCGGAGCTTTCCTGCATTCGAGCCATCTGGCCTCGGTTTCCTTCCCTTGACGCTGGATTTCCCCTGTCGACCGTGAGATGTGGCTGTGCCGCACTCCGGGACCTGACATGGAACTCCAACGCTACCCCGGTCGCGGATATTTCTGTGGCGTCTAGAGCGAAGTGTCACATATATGTGCCAATGCGCCAGCTCCGAATCAGTGCGCCTTCCTCGGGATACCGGGGGCAACCCATCACATCAACATCAGTAGTGGACTTCTCGCAACTTTAGTAACATCCATCTCACCCATATCTTCTATCGCATGAGTAACGGCAGAGTGGCTGTGGCCTCGGACAAATCCGGTCGGCCCGGCGGCCCAGCGAGTGCGATCTCTCAGAGCTTTTCTCAGGTCGAAAGGACCTCCGCATGAGCCTCCAGCTTCGTCGTACTGCCATCGCTGCTATCGCCTTCGCCACTGCAATTGGACTCGGCATCTCCCCTGCTTCCGCTGATCCGGTGGAGCCCGCAGAACCCTCCTCCTCCCTTGGATCGTTGGATCTGTCGACTGGATCGGCCGATCTCGACATCGTCTCCGGGAGCCTGTCCAGTGAATCGCTCGCGCTTCTCGACGGTGCCCTCAACGCCCCGGGCGGCATTCCCCTCGAGGACCTTTTCCGACTCCTAGGAGAACTCGGACCGGGTGAGCTCGGAGCCCTGGAATCCCTCCTCACCGGAATCCTGACCGGGGATTTCCCCGGCTCCGGTTCGCTCGAGGGACTGCTCCCGCAGTTGCCCGGTGGGGTCGAGGACCCAGATACCGAGGAGCCAGACGAGGACGCCGGTGGTGACGACGATTCCACTGATGAGACCCCGTCCGATGACGAGGCACCGGAGGAGGAAGCTCAGGGCGAAGACTCCACCGACGTTCCCGGTGTCGAAGAGGAGCCCGTTACAACCGATGAATCTGAGTCCGATGCAGCCTTGGGCGACGCTGCTGCGACCGTCGCACCGGACGCGATCGACGAAGCAGTGCAGGGCGAAGACAAGGCCCGCAAAGGTAATTCCACGGAAAAGGAAGAGTTCCTCACTCCGACGCTCGTAGTCGGATGCGGCGTCGGCGATTCCCCCGTAACCCTCGGCAAGACCTACGTTCAGCCAGGACCGAACTACGGTTTCGGCCCGTGGCCGGTTCCGGACAACTCACTGTTCCCCCATATCCCTGGCGGCCATGCCCGATACACGTCGGTGATCCTTAATGACGGCATCAACCTCGACACTGCGGCATCGGACCTCAAGGTGATCTGGATCAACCTGTCCACGTTCAAGGGCGGACTCGCTCCGCTCACCAACCGAGGACCGCTCGGACTGCCGTCCCTGGAGTACTCCACTACTCCCAACACTGGTGACGGCAATGTCGTCGCTGCGCTGTACGGCCGTGTCCATTACCAGCTCCCCACAGCAGAGTCCTGCCTGGTCCTGCCTGCCTTCGGTTCAACTACGGTAGCCGGCGCCGAGGACTAATCCCGACTCCTTCCTACTCACTTCCGGCGCGCCGCCGACCTTCCCAACAAGGAGGTTGGCGGCGCTTCGTATGTCCAGATGCGACCGTCTGACGGAACGGGGGTAACCGCGTTCGCGCCATTCTCGGGGCAATGTCCGGCTTTCGTTGACACAGATCACAATTTCCCGGAACCTTAAATCATGTGTGCGGGATCAGCGGTCGACTCAGTCGGCCTGCCCGGTGACCTCGAAACACACGTCACCGCGGTAGGCAGCTCCGTCATGCCCCTATCCGCTCACACACCTGCAGCGCGAGGGGGTCGCCCGCCAGGGTCGCTCCTCTCATTAGCCCACCCATGACAGGAGAGACAATGAGCGACAATATCGATCGTGGCCGGGACCATGCCCAGGCACCACAGGAAAGCCAGGCAACCCAGGAAGACGATGCACTCGGCGGTGGCTGCCCCTTCGCCACCGAAGGTGATGCCAATCAGCGGTGGTGGCCCCACCAGCTGAACCTCCGTCTTCTGGCCCCTAACCCGCAGGACATCCGTCCCACGGGCGAGGACTTCGATTACGCCGCAGAATTTTCCGCCCTCGACTTGGCGGAGGTGAAGAAGGACGTCGCAGACGTGATGACCACGTCACAGGACTGGTGGCCGGCAGACTTCGGTAACTACGGCCCGCTGTGGATCCGTATGGCCTGGCACTCCGCCGGTACCTACCGCGTCGAAGACGGCCGAGGCGGTGCTGGCTCCGGCCAGCAGCGCTTCGCTCCCCTGAACAGCTGGCCGGACAACGCCGGACTGGACAAGGCACGTCGCATCCTGTGGCCGGTTAAGAAGAAGTACGGCATGGCCCTGTCCTGGGCTGACCTTTACATCCTCGCCGGCAACGTGGCGCTGGAAGAGATGGGACTGCCCGTCGTTGGTTACGGCGGTGGCCGTGAGGACGTATGGGAGCCGGAGAACGTCTACTGGGGGTCAGAAGGAACCTGGCTCGGTAGTGATAAGCGTTTCAACGGTACCAACGAGACCACCCGTGACCTGGAGCAGCCGCTGGCCGCTACCCACATGGGCCTGATCTACGTGAACCCCGAAGGCCCGGAGGGAGTTCCGGACCCGCTTGCCGCGGCACACGATATCCGCGAGACGTTCAGCCGCATGAGCATGACCGATGAGGAGACCGTCGCGCTGATCGCTGGCGGCCACACTTTCGGTAAGACCCACGGCGCCGCCTCGGACGGCGAGTACACCGATGAGCCGCCGGAGGGTGCGAACATCACCGAGCAGGGCATGGGTTGGAAGAACACCTATGGCAGCGGCAAGGGCGATGACCAGATTTCCTCAGGCATCGAGGTCACCTGGACTTACCACCCGACCCGCTGGGACAACGAGTTCTTCCACATCCTCTACGGCTACGAGTGGGAGGTTGTCGACGGCCCCGGCGGCCACGTGCACTGGCGCCCGAAGGATGGTGGCGGAAACGACATGGTCCCGATGGCGCACTCGGACGGCAAGCGCGAGCCGCGCATGCTCACCACCGACCTGTCGCTGCGTTTCGACCCGGAGTACGGCAAGATCTCCGAGCGTTTCCGCGACGACCAGCAGGCGCTGACCGACGCATTCGCTCGCGCCTGGTTCAAGCTGGTTCACCGTGACCTGGGACCGAAGGCTCGCTACCTCGGACCGGAGGTCCCGGAAGAGGACTTCATCTGGCAGGATCCGCTGCCGGAGGCCACCGGTGAGGCAATTGATGAGCAGGACGTCAAGACGCTGACCTCGAATATCTTCGAGGCAGGCCTGACGGTGCCGCAGCTGGTCAAGACCGCATGGGCATCTGCTTCCACCTTCCGTGGTGGCGACAAGCGCGGTGGCGCCAATGGAGCACGCATCCGCCTGGAGCCGCAGCGCAACTGGGAGGTCAACGAGCCCAAGGAACTGGCGAAGGTTCTGGACGTGCTGGAGGACATCCAGCTCGACTTCAACCGTGCCAACGAGCCGAAGCACGTCTCCCTGGCTGACTTGATCGTCCTCGGTGGTACCGCCGCCGTGCAGAAGGCAGCTTCGGACGCTGGTGTCGAGGTGGACGTTCCGTTCACCCCGGGCCGCGTCGATGCCTCGCAGGAGCAGACCGACCAGGAGGCCTTCGGCCACATGGAGCCGAAGGCTGACGGTTTCCGGAACTACGACACCGGCAAGCACCCCCTGGGCGCCGAGCACCCGCTCGTCGATCGTGCCTCGCTGCTGACGCTGTCTGCACCGGAGATGACTGTCCTCGTCGGTGGTCTGCGTGTCCTCGGCGCGAACTACAACGGCCGCAGCGAAGGAGTCCTCACCGAGAACCCGGGTCAGCTCACGAACGACTTCTTCGTGAATCTCCTGGAGCTCGGCACCACGTGGACTCCCTCGGATGCCAACTCCACCGTGTTCCGCGCCACCGGCGCAATCGAAGGCACCGGCACCCGCGCTGACCTGGTGTTCGCCTCTAACTCGGAGCTCCGTGCTCTGGCCGAGGTTTACGCCAGCGATGACGCCAAGGAGAAGTTCGTCAACGACTTCGCCAAGGCATGGGTGAAGGTCATGGAACTCGATCGCTTCGACCTGCACCGCTAGCCACACAATCACCGGAAAGGCACCGCTATGGCCCTGCTGCACACCGTCCGCGTCGGGACCCTTGACGAGTCCACCGAGCCGCGCACGGTCCTCGGGGCCGGGCCGGTGGTCCTTTTGGGATCGCTGGGTTCCAGCGTCTCAATGTGGGATCCGCAGTTGCAGGGACTGGAGGACCTCTCCACGGTCATTGCCTGTGATTTGCGGGGTCACGGTGACTCTCCGGTGGTGTCGGATCCGGTTTCAGTGTCGAACCTGGCTGCTGACGTCATAGAGACGATGGACGCCACCGGAGTGGACCAATTCCACGTCGTCGGCCTGTCCCTCGGTGGCGCGATCGCGCAGACTCTCGCGATTGAATACCCGGAGCGAATCGCTACCGTCACGTTGATCGCCACGGCGCCAACGTTCGGTGATCCGCAGCAATGGATCGACCGGGCAGCATCGGTTCGGGAAAACGGAACCGCCTCGCTTATCGACGCCACCCTCCCCCGCTGGATGACCTCCACCTTTTTAGAGGCCAACCCGGACATCAAAGAGAAGTTCGCCCAGATGATCGCGGACACGGACGACGAAGGTTACGCCCTGTGTTGTGAGGCCATCGCGAACTTCAACAGCACCGACCGCCTGGGCGAAATCGATCAGCCGGTACTGACAGTTGCTGGCACCGAGGACCCCACGACTTCCCCAGAGGTGCTCGTCTCAATTGCAGACAAGGTGCAGAACGCCCGCAGTGAGGTCGTGAGCCCGGCCGGCCATGTGCCGACCTACGAACAGGGAGCAGAAGTCACGGCCCTGATCCGGGCGCACACAGCGGCCAGGTAGCCGAACCAGACGCAGCAAAAGGACCCCCACGGATTTCTGTGGGGGTCCGGCTGTGGGGTCAGGATTCGTGGAAAGGGGCGTCGGTAAGCGAATGCAGTTCTTCTACGCTCACACCATCGGCGCACTCCACGAGGGTCAGACCTCGGTTGGCATCGACCGAGAAGACCGCATGCGAGGTGACGATAAGATCGACGCAGCGCGCACCGGTCAGCGGCAGGGTGCACTCTTCGAGGATCTTCGGCTCGCCCTTGCGGGTGAGGTGATCGGTCATGACGATGATCTGCTGGGCGCCGTGGACCAGGTCCATCGCACCGCCCATACCTCGGACTAGCTTGCCAGGGACCATCCAGTTCGCCAGGTCACCGAACTGGGAGACCTCCATTGCGCCGAGCACGGCGACATCGACGGCCTTGGAGCGGATCATTCCGAAAGACTCAGAGGAGCCAAAGTAGGACGCACCGGGGCCGACCGTGATGGTCTCCTTGCCTGCGTTGATGAGCTCCGGGTCGACCTCATCATCATGCGGGTACGGACCAACGCCAAGGACGCCGTTCTCCGAGTGCAGCACAACATCCAGGCCTTCTGGGAGGTAACCCGGGACGAGGGTCGGCATGCCGATGCCGAGGTTGACGTACTGACCGTTCTTCAGTTCCTTGGCGACGCGAGCCGCCATCTGGTTGCGGTCCCAGCTCATGAGCGCACCGTCCTGTTCTCGATTCCGGTTTCCTGCGGGCCAACGTGCACCACGCGATCGACGTAGATTCCCGGCACGTGGACATCATCAGGATCGATGTAATCCACGAGGTGCTCGACCTGAGCGACGGTGATCTTGGCGCACTGAGCGGCGTCCGGGTTGAAATTGCGGGCCGTCTTGGTGAAGACGAGGTTGCCGAAGCGATCCGCCTTGTGTGCGTGGACGAGGGCGAAGTCGGCGTTGATGGCCTCCTCCATGACGTAGGTCTGCCCATTGAATTCACGGGTTTCCTTAGCCGGGGAACGCTCCGCGATGGTGCCATCGGAGTTGTACCGCACCGGTAAGCCGCCATCGGCGACCTGGGTGCCAACACCGGCGGTGGTGAAGAACGCGGGGATACCGGCACCGCCGGCGCGCATGCGCTCAGCGAGGGTGCCTTGGGGGGTGAACTCGACGGAGAGTTCACCGGCCAGATACTGGCGGGCGTACTCCTTATTCGACCCAATGTACGAGCCGATGGTTCGAGAAATCCGGTGCAGTTCTAGGAGCGTGCCGAGGCCGAAGCCGTCGGGGCCGCAGTTGTTGCTGATGATCGTCAGGTCACCGGCACCCTGCTCACGCAGGGCATCGATGAGGATGGAGGGGATTCCGACGAGACCGAATCCACCGACAGCGATCGACGCACCGTCGGGAATATCGGCCACGGCATCGGTGGCGGAGGAAAAGGTTTTGTCGAGCATGGTTTCTCACTATAGAGTGGTGTTCACCTCACGTACAAGCGTTCATAGGGCGAACAAGAGATCCGGGGCACAATGTAGGTAGTGCACGGGCCCCTCTCTCATCCCCTGGTCCCCGTGACGCTCCAGTGAAAGGAACACTCCGATGACAACGAACCCATCGACGAGCCCGAGACTCAGCGGTTCCGCGGGGCCCATCGACGAGTCGGCCGAGCACCCGCAGCAGCGCACCCAGGTTCAGTCCTTGGTCCGCGGCCTCGCGGTGATCCGCACGTTCAACGCGGAACGGCCCCGCCAGACCTTGTCCCACGTTTCGGAGGCAACGGGCCTAGCCCGCGCCACCGCCAGGCGATTCCTCCACACGCTGGTGGACCTTGGTTACGCAGCGACAGATGGCTCCGAGTTCTGGCTGACACCGCAGATTCTGGAACTCGGCTACTCGTACCTGTCGAGCCTGTCACTGCCAGCCCTGGCACAGCCACGGCTGGAGGAGCTATCCCGGACCATCGGGGAATCCAGTTCAATGTCTGTGCGTGACGGTAAAGACGTGGTCTACGTCTCCCGCGTCCCGGTTCGCCGAATTATGACAGTGGCCATCACCATTGGCACTCGATTCCCCGCGTGGGCGACCTCCATGGGCAGGGTGCTGCTGGCAGATCTTTCTGACGATGAGCTCGATGACTATTTGGCCTCCACGACCTTAGAGCGGCTCACCGCCAGGACCATCACGGAGGAAGACTCGCTGCGAGCTGAAATTGACACCGTCCGTCAACAAGG
Organism: Corynebacterium sputi DSM 45148; assembly: GCF_000427865.1. Taxonomy (GTDB): domain Bacteria; phylum Actinomycetota; class Actinomycetes; order Mycobacteriales; family Mycobacteriaceae; genus Corynebacterium; species Corynebacterium sputi. Next base: position 123,893 of record NZ_ATYV01000002.1, read on the forward strand.
CTGGAGCATCGTCGACCAAGAGCTCGAGCCAGGTTTGCGTTCGCTGGCAGCACCGGTCGTCGACCCATCTGGCACGACTGTCGCCGCCATCAACGTCTCCACTCAAACCGCCGCTTATGACCTGGAGCACCTAACCTCAACGCTCCTCCCTGCGGTCCAGAACACCGCCGCTCTGATCAGCGCTGATTTGGCAGCACAGCGGAAATAGTTCCCGTACCCGCGTACTCTCACCAACCACACCAGGAGCCATCATGTCTCTCACCCCCACCGACATCGTCATCTGCACCCCGCTTCGTACGCCGGTCGGACGGTATGGCGGCGTGTTCGTCGACACTCCAGTCCAGGATCTCGCTGGTGCAGTTGTCACCGCGATCGTGGAGAAGGCCGGTATTAGTGCAGACGATATCGACGACCTGATCCTCGGACAGGCCTCCCCCAATGGTGCCGCGCCAGCCCTGGGCCGCATTGTGGCACTGGATAGTGGCCTGGGCGAGTCGGTGCCGGGCATGCAACTCGACCGCCGGTGTGGTTCCGGCCTGCAAGCGATCGCCACCGCCGCCGCACACGTTGCCTCCGGTGCCGCTGACCTCATCATCGCAGGTGGAGCAGAGTCCATGAGCCGCACCGAGTACACCGTCGACTCGACTGTCCGCTGGGGTTCCAAGGGCGGTGACATGACCTTCCGTGACCGCCTTGCAGAAGCCCGTGCCACCGCCGGCGGAAAGAACCACCCGATTCCGGGCGGCATGATCGAGACCGCTGAGAACCTTCGCCGCGAGTACGACATCGAGCGCGAGGATCAGGACGTCATGTCCGCAGAGTCCCACCTTCGTGCAATTGCGGCACAGGAGAATGGCGATTTCAGCTCCGAGATCGTCCCCGTTACCCTTCCGCCGAAGCGGCGTGGCCAGGACCCAGTCGTGGTCGACACGGATGAGCACCCGCGGCCGGGAACGACCGTCGAGAAACTCTCGGATCTGCGCGCCATTATGGGCCGCAGTGACGAGGACGCGACCGTCACCGCTGGTAACGCCTCCGGCCAGAACGACGGCGCTGCCGCAATGATCGTGACCACTCGCGCCAATGCCGAGCGGCTGGGGCTAGACCCAGTACTGCGCCTATCCGGCTGGGCTGTGGCCGGTGTTCCCCCGGAGACCATGGGCATCGGCCCGGTGCCGGCCACCGCCAAGGTCTTGGACCGGTTGAACCTCTCGCTCGAGGACATTGACACCATCGAACTTAACGAAGCGTTCGCTGCGCAGGCACTGTCGGTGCTGAAGGAGTGGGACCTAGAGGCCACCGATCCGCGATTAAATCCGCAAGGCTCCGGTATTTCTCTCGGCCACCCGGTTGGTGCGACCGGCGCCCGCATGGTCGTCACTCTGGCGCACCGCATGCGCCGCACCGGCAGCAAGCGTGGGCTGGCCACCATGTGTATCGGCGGTGGGCAAGGTCTCGCTGCGATCTTCGAGGCCGAGGAGTTGTAAATGACGCTCTTGCATTCCGTTCGGTACGGCTCCGGTTCCACAACCATTGTGTTTCTCGGGTCGCTCGGCTCGACTGTGGACATGTGGCTGCCCCAGCTCGACGCGCTCTCGCATGACGCCACTGTCATCGCACTCGATCACCGCGGCCACGGCCGCTCTCCGGTCGGCACGGAGCCAGGCTCCATAAAGGCGCTTGCCGACGCCTCCCTCGCCACCCTCGACTCCCTGAACGTCGAATCCTTTCACCTGGTGGGACTTTCACTCGGCGGCGCAGTGGCACAGTATCTAGCCGCAGTTGAGCCAGTGCGGGTCCAGACCGTGTCATTGTTGTGCACCGCCGCCAAGTTCGGCGAGCCAGACGGCTAGATTGACCGTGCGTGCCTCGCGCGGGAGCAGGGCATGGAGGCACTGGCGGACGCTATTGTGTCCCGCTGGTTCTCCCCCGGCTTTTTGGAGGCAAAGCCCGCCACAGTTGCGCACTACCGCGACATGATCGAATCTGTCTCCGACCAGGGCTATGCCATGTGCTGCGATGCTCTAGCGGACTGGGACTTCACCGCCGAGCTCGGCCGGATTACCCAGCCGGTTCTCACGATCGCTAGCGCCGACGATCCGGCAACACCGCCTGAGACCCTCCAGATCATTGCCGATGGTGTGGCTCATGGCCGTGCCAAGATCGTCTCGCCCGGCGCGCATGTCCCCACCATCGAGGTGCCTGACCAGATCAACGATCTGTTGCGCGCACACATCCTCGGTGTCCATTGAGATTAAGTCTCTGCGAGAGGTCCTGATCCAGTGGCGAATTCACGATCCGGCGAATCTGTGCTCCTGCGTGCGATGCAGATTTTGCAGTGCTTCGACGTGGATAAGCCGCGTCTGACTGCAGGGCATATCTCGGTGGCGGCTGACCTCTCGCGGTCCACGGCGCACCTCCTAGCCGCAAAAAAGGCGGGAGTAGGAATGCTCTGCCGCAATGCAGACAGGGTGTACTCGGTGAGTTCACGCGTGGGGGAAGTGTCCGTACGGGCGAACCCAGTGGGGCAATTTCGACGACTGGCGCAACCAGTGATGCACCACCTTCATTCGTCCTTAGATTTGCACATCTCAATGGCGTTCCCGGATTCTAAGCGCCACTGTCTGCTGTACCTCGATCGATATGACCCGACTGGGCAGTTAACCATTCTCACCCGGCATGCCTCGGGGGTCGGTCCTTCACACGAATTCCTCGGGACTAGTGATCCTGACATTCTCGCGATGCGGGTGCCGGACATCGTGAGGAACTCTATGCCGCAAGCGAAGACATGGCGGGAGCCACCATCTATGAGCTCTGATCGCCTGTGACGGCCCTCTTAGCGGCTGCTCCGATCCTGGTCACAATCGCCCTGCTGCTAACCAGACTTCCGGCGTGGGCACCTCCGCTGGCCGGCATCGTGTCCGCCACGGTTGTGGGGGTGTGGGCGCTGGGCAGCTCACCGGCATCACTTTACGCCGCTTCCCTCACCCTATTGCCCACCCTCATCAAAGTCCTCGCCATCATCGGCGCAGGCATCTTCCTATCTCGGGTGATGCAACATTCCGGCGCCCAACAGCGTCTTGCGGACTGGTTATCCCGAGGCGGTGCCACCGTTCCTGCCGCCCTGATGATGGCGCACGGGGTCGTGCCATTCTTGGAATCCGTCACTGGGTTCGGGGTCTCCATCATCATCGGAATGCCGTTGATGATGGCATTAGGTTTCCCGCCCGTAGCCTCTGCCGTGATGGTGCTGCTGGGTCTGCTCTTCATCAGCCCATGGGCGTCTATGGGACCGGGAACTTTGGTAGCCACCGAGCTGTCCGGGGCTGATCTGGGGGATATGGGGCTGGCCTCTGGGATGATGATGCTGCCAGCGTTTATTGTCTCCGGTGTGTTCGTCGGGGTCATCGCAGCCCGGTCAATCACTGCGATCACCGGTCCAGATACGCACTCACCGCGCCCGTCCATGGGCCAGGTACTTGGGTGGGCCGGAGTCGGCACGTGCTCTGCCGTTGTGCTGTGGCTGCTCACTATTGGCACCAATTGGCTGATCGGCACTCCGGTGGCCGGCGCGGTTGCAACAGCGATAGTGACCACTGGTTGGCTTCTCTACATCCGCCGCGGCCGACTCGCACCCACTCCTGGTCATGCCCTGGCACCGTACGGTGCGCTTCTGGTCGGGACCATCAGCGGGCAGGTAGTGGGGTCATGGGTCGGCGAAGGAATATTCCAGGACATCCTTGAATCGCCAGCCACGTGGGCGTTCTTCGCTGCACTACTCGGATGGGCGATTCTCCCTGCCCCACGATCGATGTACACCGCAGTGCCCTCTGAGACACTCCGCATGTGGTGGACCATCGGGCTTCCAAACGCCTTGTACATCTCATTCGGCGCCGTCATCGCCGGCGGCGGCCTGGCCGAGGCTCTGGCAACCGCGCTCATGGGCCTGGGGGTGGCGTATCTATTCGCTGCACCATTCATCGGTGCCTTGTCCGGGTACATCACAGCTTCCGCGGCCAGCTCCAACTCCATGTTCGGCACCACTCAAGTCGCCGCAGGTGCCCCTCTGGGGGTTTCCTCACTGTGGATGATGTCGATCCAGAATGCTTCCTCAGGCTGGGCCGTGGTTTCCAACCCGGCTCGGGTCGAGATCGCCTGTCAGATGATCCCGGCCGACCGGCGCTCTGGCTCCACCCGCGCACTTGTGTTCCGGATCATCATCCCGGCGGTTCTGCTGACGACAACGATCTCCGGTGTCGCATGCCTGCTCTTTTTGATGCTTGCCTAATCGCACACTGCGTATCGGTGGACACTGCTTCCGTGCACCCCGTCACCGGAGAACTGAGCGATGCATTTCCGCTGGTCGCAAAAATCCATATTTCCCCGAAAGCGGGGTGCACCAAACGTGTGGCGTCTGCAGGCTAGAGGCGGGGCCGTCCTCATGTTCGTGACGAGCGGCGATGCGCTTATTGCCGAATGATGAAACTCCGGATTTCCACGATTTTCGCGGTCTTTGACGTACTGGCGAACCTGATCGCATGACTGAACTCAATCTTTTCATTGCCATCAACAAGGTATCCATCGCAGGAGGCGAGTCGGCCGTGAGTGACGATCGAGCGGACTTCACCCTCAGTCGCGGATACCGCCATATCCGGGCCGTAGGTAGTTGATGAATGTTCATCGTGGAGCCACTCATCCAAGGGTCTCCCGGTCCCCCATGCCGTGACGAAGTCGCCGACTATTCCGATGCGTGGGGAGTTTCCACAGTCGTCAGGAAGTGTGATGGTCATCTCTATCTCCTTACACTGGTCGTGTGCCCATACTTCCCCTTGATCGCGCGCTCCGCCTGAATCTGCCCCAGGTGGGGGATGTCCTCGCGCTCATTGAATCTTTACCGGCCGACCGTGGGGTCAGTGTGCTGGTCAGGGATTTCTCCGGTGGTGGGGCCGCGTCCGTGATCGAGGACATCGCCGCGCGCAGCACTAGGTGGCACACAGTTCACGCGACGGCACTGCCCTGGCACCGGGAGACGCCCGGCGCGTTCCTGGACACACTGCCGGAGCTGCGCCCGCAGACGGTGCTGCTCATCGCCGATTCCCACCATGTTGACGCTGAATCGGCCCGCCGCCTGCGCGAACTGACGCTCTCACCGGCTCGGCTAGTAGTGCTCGCGGTGACCGGCCCTGCGAATGTCACCGGTGTGCTGTACGACGTCCCCATCAACGTCCCTCCCCTGCCCCTCACCACCATTGCCCACTATGCAGACACTGCCTTTGGCACCACGACGAGACCTGAGACAGTCCTCTCCCTCAGGGCCAGAAGTGCCGGGCGGCTGGACTTGCTGCGGGAACTGCTGGTCGATGCATCAGTCGAGGTGCCTGTGCAGTGGATCGCTGACCTGGATGCGGAACTGATTAATTCGCACTCCCCCGAGGATCTGCGCCAGTGGTTGGAAATTATCGCTGTGGCCAGTGAAGCAGGCTCTGGTATCACCTCACCAGTACCTATGAACACGGTCCGCGAAATTGGACGGGCACGGGGACTAACCGATGAGGCTCTGGATGACGGGGTGGGGTTGCGGCTGGTGGGCGTCGGGAAGCACGGGCTTTTCTTCACTGATCCCAGGCACCGGGCTGCGGCACTGGTGCACGTTCCGCCGACCCGACTGAAGGAAGTACAGGAGGCCACCGGGTTCGCCGGCGACCGCCAAGTGGCAGTAGGTGACCAGCCGTTGGTCAGATCGCTGGTGTCAGCCGGAGAACTGCCAGAAGCGAGGATCTGGACCCGCCGGGTATCAATGCCGGTGGAAGAGTCCTATTTAGCGATGCACGAAGGTAGACGACTAAATGCCCATCAGCTGGTGGAGGATACTAACGGGCCTGCCGCGGATCTCCAACGAGCATTTTTAGCCCTGGCCGACTGGGATGCACAGGCGCTGCGCGACCATACGCAGAGCATCGTTGATTCGGCATCACCTGACTCTTCTGAGCGCGCCGAAGCGGACTTGTTGTCCTTTTTTGCCACGGCTATCAGCGACGGTATCTATAAACCCCTGCCGGCCGGGCCCGAGCTGGTCAGTTCCGGTGCGTCGGGTGCCGTAGGAATGGGTGGGCCGATCAGGCAGCACCACCGGATGCTGTCCGGGTGGCTCTCTCTGGTTGCCGATGATCCGTTAACCGCCCGGGAAACACTGCGCGGAGAAAATCTTGACGCAAACCACAATGGCATCCTGCGGGTCTGGCAAGACGCCTGGCTTGCCCGCACCCACTATGTGCTCGGGGAGTTCAGTGCTGCTCGGTTGGTCGTCGAGCACGGGCTCTCCCGGGCTGAACGCCATGGCACGACACTGCTTAATCCGGTGCTGCTATGGACAGGGGCCCAGGTAGCGGCATTCCAAGGCGATTCAGCGCTGTCGACGAATTACCTTTCCCGGCTTCCCCGACAACACAGTTCCGATGACGCCTTCATCATCCAGCGCCTACCCACCGCCATGTGCCGCATGATCGTCACCGCCAACAGCGCAGACCTGCCCTCAGCCATCCGCGCCGGAGAAGCCCTGGCCGGCATCGGCATGGAGAAGGACACCCGGCAACCTGGATTTTGGCCATGGGAAGACGTCTACGCGCAGTGCCTAATACGGGCTGGAAAAATCAGCGCTGCCGATCAGGTCGTCACCGACTCAGAGGATCGCATTGCCTCCTGCCGGCTCGATTCAGTGACAGCAAAAATGCTCGTGCCGCGCGGCAGCATCCTGTTACGTCGAGGGTTCATCGACGAAGGGCTGCGTTGCTTCGAAACGGCCGCTGGCCTTATGGACAACTCCCCAATGCTGGCGTACCGATCCCGGATCCTCCTGGAGTACGGGCAGGTGTTGCGCCGGCTCGGGCGGAGAAACCACGCGGAGGGGATCTTCGCCCGGGCGCAGGAGGTCTTTGAGGAAATGGATGCCACGGCTATGGTCGAACGCACTCGCCGTGAGCGTCGGATCAGCAGCTCCGGCAGCACTAGCGGTGCTAGCGGCACCGCCGGCACAGCGCCGACACTGACACCGCAAGAAGAACAGATCGCGCTGATGGTCGCCGACGGAGTGACCAACCGAGAGGTTGCCCGGGAGCTCACCCTCTCCACAAAAACAATCGAGCACCACCTGACCCGGGTCTATAAGAAACTCGGGATTAAGGGGCGCTCAGAACTGGCTGCTTCGTTGCGGAGGTGACCGTCAGGCGCGGAGCCAGTTGTGGAAAAGATCGCCCCGCTCATCGCCAAGAGCGGTGAAGGTGGCACGCATGCGTTTGGGGTCTGCTTCCCGGTCGGTGAACAACTTGAAAGCATCCACTGCCTGGTACACACCCATGTGAGTTCCATCCAGAGTGCGGCAACCGATGGCAGCCGCTTCCTGCAGCAGCTGCGTATCCACCGGCATGTACACCACATCGCTAACCCAATGGTCCGGGGTCAGGCATGAGGTGTCGAAGGCAGTTCCTGGGTGGCTAAGCATACCCAGCGGCGTACAGTTGACCACGCCATCAGAGGCTGCGATCGCCTCTTCAACGGTGCCGGTGTCCCCCACCAGTCCGCCACCAACGCACACATCACGGCCGATGATCCCATTGACACGGGAGGCAAGGGCCGCTGCCCGCGCAGCGTCCATGTCTCGGATCTCCAGCCGCTCCACACCAGCGGAGATCAGGGCAAACGCCACAGCATTGCCTACTCCTCCGGCGCCGACTTGGACGACGGCGTTTTTGGGGACGTCTGGAAGCTGCTCCTGCAGTGCTCGTCCGTAGCCCGACACGTCAGTGTTGTACCCGCGGGTGCGGCCCTCACGGATAACCACTGTGTTGACCGAGCCGATCTGCGCTGCCGACTCATCGACCTCATCGAGCAGGTCGATGACCTCCATCTTGTACGGGTGGGTGATGTTGAGGCCGTCGAAGCCCAAGGCAATTGCCGTGCGGAGGAGACCTTCCAGCGTGTGGCCCTTGAGTCGGTCGGTGAGGGTGTCGATGCGGCGGTAGACGGTCGGGTGGCCCTGCGCCAGGCCCTCGACCTCGTGCATCTCCGGGGTACGGGACAGCGACAAGTCCACGCCGATGAGGCCGAGCATGTAGCTCTGCGGAGCAACGGAGGAAACCGGCTGGGTGGTCGGGGTGTCAGGGGTGGATGCGTCAGTGGTCATGATGACTCCTAAGTCAGATCTGGGCAGGTCAGGTCGGGGTCGGGTCAGCGTGGGATGCCGCGGGTGGCATCGCGGAGCACGCGGTACTGGGCGGTGAGACGAACCGGGGTATTGGTCAATCCGTGGCCCTGGTAGCCGCCGCGCTTCTCCACTACCTGGATGAAGGTGTTACCCAGGGTGCGGGTGTAGAAGTGCAGGTACTCGCCGTGGTCGTCGCGGTCATAGAGGATGTCGTAGGCCCGAAGTTCCGCGATGAGGTCGTCATCAAGGTTGAACCGCGACACCAAGTCGTCGTAGTAGTTCTCCGGGATGGGCAGTTTCTCCATCCCGCGTCGCTTAGCGCGGGCTGCGACGGCGACGATGTCGTTCGACGCCAGCGTGATGTGCTCCGGGTAGGAGGCCACCAGGAAGTCGCCCTGTTCACTCGCTTCGGGTGCGACATTGACCGACAGCGTGAATCCGCTGTCCGGATCCGTCATCCGCCGTGAGTGGACCAGGCCGGCGGGGCTTGGCACCTGTTCAGATGCCTCCGCCTGCAGTCCTAGGACCGAGGTGTAAAACAACACGGCCTCGTCGTACTGCTGCCACGGCTGCGCCAGCGTGACGTGGTCCACCGCTGTCACCGGTGAATCTTTAGGGGCGGCGCGGTGGATATCGTCGTCGGTGAGGCCAAATTCTGCGGCCCATACCGGCACGCCGTCGTCAGTGGCCTCACAGAAGAACAGTTCGGTGCCGTCCGGAGTGTAGACACCGTACAGTTCCGCTTCGTCTTCCTCTCGCTCCCGGATGACGGTGGCGGCGGAGAGTCCATTGGCGCGCTGCGCTGCCGAAGCCGCGTCGCTCACGTCTACTCCGAGTCCGCCGACGACTGTGGAGTCATCGGCCGGCCCAAGGTCGCGGACAATGATCCGCACGTCGCCTTGCACCCATACCTGGTATTCCTGCTTGCTGCGGTGATAGCCGCCAAGCACGAATCCGAGCTGATGGAGCATCCGGGTTGTCTCGCCGAGGCGCCCGGTGTGCAGTTCGACGAAACTGTAGTCGGCGGGCGGGTTTGCGTCGGGAAGCGGTTCAAGACCAACCGGCAGATCAGCAATCTGCTTCCCGACGTCCCCTGCCCCACCATTTTCCACCCCACTGAGGGCGCGGAACGTCTGATCCGAGAGCCAGCGCAGCGAGCGCAATCCGTCGATGGCAGTGCGGTTGACGTCTGCCTGACGGAAGGAGTCATTGAAAATTTCCAATGACACCGGCCCGTCATAGCCAGCCTGAGCCAGGTAGCTCATAAAGGCCACCAGGTCGAAGTCGCCTTCACCAGGGAACACGCGGTGGTGGCGGGACCAGTCGAGGATGGCCATGTCACGGCGGGGCGCGTCAGCGAGCTGGACGAAGAAGATCTTCGCCGGGTCGATGTCGACGATGCCGGAGGGGTCATCCCCACGGGAGAGGATGTGGAAACTGTCGAGGCAGGTACCAACGTTCGGGTGGTCTGCCAGATCCACAATCCACTGCGCGTGACGGTAAGTGTTGACGTACTTGCCCCAGGCCAAAGCCTCATAGGCGAGTTTGACGCCGTATTTCGCAGCGACTTCACCGGCGCGTCGGAGCTGAGAGGCGCAGACCTTGTCGTCATCGATAGTGGCAGTGCCAACATTCGAGCAGATGAGGATCGTGTCGATTCCCAGCCTGTTCATCAGCTGGAACTTCGTCTCCAGTCGACGCAGATTGTCGACGAAGATCTCTTCCTCCACCCCGTCTAGGTCCCGGAAGGGCTGGTAGAGGTCGAAGGTTAAGCCGAGTTCCTCACCGCGCGCCCGAATCTGCTCCGGAGAGTAGGGGTTGACGATCAGATCCTGCTCGAAGATCTCCACCCCATCGAACCCGGCGTCGGCCACGGCCCTGAGTTTCTCGGCGAGGGTGCCGGAAAGACACACTGTCGCGATCGACGTCTTCATTGCTGCTCCTTGGGTTCTAGGGGTAGAGGTCAGTCGTGGAATGGGTTACCCGACCGACGCCGGCGTGGGAGCCTGGCCTTCCGGATCCCGGTTCTCCGGCTTCCTGCGAGCGGGGTTGCGGTGGCCGGAGGTCATGTCGATCTCCGCGAGGGAGAGCTTCGAAGTCTCTCGGCCCGTTGCTACCCAGCCGGCGGAGATCAGCGCAACCACAGAGGTGAGGATCGCGACACCAATGAAGTTGTCGCCTTCGGTACCGGCGACCAGGGACGCCAGGATCGGAGCGAGACCACCGGAGATTGCGAAACCAATCTGGGTGCCGAGAGCGACGCCGGTGACACGCACCGAGGTTGGGAACATCTCGGAGTACAGAGCCGGCCAGACAGCGTTGGCCATCTGGTAGAACATGCCGAACATGATCACGCCGAACAGGAAGATCAATGTGAAGTTCCCGCTGTTCACGGCGGTCAGGTACGGGTACATCATCACAGCGGCACCAAGTGCACCGACGATGAAGACCGGCTTGCGGCCCACCCGGTCTGCCACACGGGATGCAATCGGGATCATGACCAGGGCACAGATATTGCCCAAGACGGTCACCCACAGCATCGTGGAACGGTCCAGGCCGACAATGGACGTGGCGTAGGACAGCGACCAAACAGTGACCACCACGTTGACCGTGTTGATCATTGCGGCGAAGGCGATTCTCATCACCGACACCCAGTGGTCGCGCAGGACTTCGCGGACCGGGTTGTTCTTGATGAGCTTTGCGGTTGCGTTGTCCACGCCTTCGTTGTGCTCGATCTCCTCCACAGTCTCCTGGAACACCGGGGGCTCCTCCAGGTTGCGGCGGATGATCCAGGCGATCAGGACGACAGCGGCAGAGAGCCAGAACGGGACGCGCCAGCCCCAGCTCATCAGTGCGTCATTGGAGAGGAAGAACGTGAACGGGATGAAGACTGCGGTGGCGAGCAACGTACCGAACTGCGTTCCATGGAGTGTCCAACTGGTGGTCCAGGACCGGTGCTTCTCCTCTGCGTGTTCCAGGGAGACTGCGATAGCGCTGGACTGCTCACCGGAGGCGGAAATACCCTGCACGACTCGGCAGAGAACCAGCAGGGCTGGGGCCCACATGCCGATCTGGTCGTAGGTCGGCAAGCAACCCACCGCGAAGGTGGCGAAACCGATCATGAACAGGGACAACATCAGCACGAACTTGCGTCCGTAGCGGTCTGCCAGCGGCCCCATGATCAGGGCGCCGAGCGGGCGGACCACGTAGGCGATACCGACAGTGGCCATGGAGCCCAGGATCGCCACGCCCGGGGAGGTATCCGCCGGGAAGAACAGGTGGTTGATGACGAGTGCTGCGGCGGTGCCGTAGACAGCGAAGTCGTAGTACTCCAGTGCGGAGCCGATCCAGCTGGATGCGGCTGCGCGCTTGGGAGTTTTCTTCGGGGCGTTGCCGTCGACGACAGCGGTGCCGGAGGGAAGGTCAGCCGGATCAGGCACACCAGGGGAGGTGAACTGATTAGTCATGGCAGATACCTACACTTTCAAAAGAAGCGGCTACGGGGTAGCCGAATCCGAAACCACGGATTGTTCCGTGGCCTTGAGGGTGGACGGACGCAGGGTGCGCGAAGTCGAGAAGATAAGCGCACCGAGCAGTCCGACAATCGCGAAGGCGAAGAAGCCCCACGGGTAAGCGATTCCGGCCGTGACCATGATGCCGCCGAGCAGCGGACCGGAAATCGCGCCCAGTCGACCGATGCTGGCCGAGAAGCCAAGCGCGGTCGCACGGACAGAAGACGGGTGGTTCTCTCCAACGAAGGCGTAGATGAGAACCTGCGAGGAGAACACGAACACGCCGGTGATGAACACCAGGAAGTACAGGCCCACCAGCGGCAGACGCAGAGCCAGCATGGCCAGCGCGACGGCCGAGCAGGTGAACCAAATCAGAGCGGTCGTGCGCGGCGAACGGATGTCCGCCACACGGCCTGCGATGAACAGACCCACCACGGCGCCGATGTTCAGCACCATGAGGAACGCCAGGGAGTTACCCATGTCGTAGTCGGCAGCACGCATGATCTGCGGCAGCCAGGTGTTCAGTCCGTAGACCAGGAGCAGTCCCATGAAGGACGTGCCCCAGATGGCGATGGTGTTCAGACGGAAAGTCGGCTGGAACAGGGTCTTGATACCAACCGGCGCGTCTGAACCTTCCTTCTGCTCCTGCAGCTTGTCCATCTCGGTGTCCGGCACAATGCCGTAGCGCTGCTCCACTGCCGTCGCCTCAGCGTCCCGGCCACGGGTGCGCAGGAACGCCGGGGACTCCGGCAACAGGAAGAACAGGAACGGCACGAGGATGAAGCCCGGGATAGCACCGGCAAGGAACATGGAGTGCCAACCGAAGTCAGCGATGATGACCATCGCCAGCAGAGCGGTAAGCACAGCACCGACGTGGTAGCCGGTCATCAGGGTGGTTGCCGCGGAGCCGGCCTTGCGCCCGGTCCGGAACTCGGTAACCATCGCGATCGCCGTCGGCAGCGCACCACCCAGGCCCGCACCGGCGAGGAAACGCCAGGTGGAGAACCAGAACACGTTGGTGGTGAATGCCAGGAACAGCGTGAACAGGGAGAAGAAGAACACCGACACAATAAGCACCCAGCGGCGGCCGAGTTTGTCAGTGAGGAATCCGATCACAAGTGCACCGATCGCCATGCCGACCAGACCGATGGTGGTGATCTGGGTGGCCTGCGCACCGGTGAGATCCCATGCTGGATCTTCCAGCATGGAGGGCAGGGTGGCGCCAAGGACCACCAGATCGAAGCCATCGAGAAGCACTGCGATCCAGCACAACAGGATGACTACGAAAGGTGATTTCGCAGCGGCGCCCGTAGCGCGGTTGGATGTAGCGGTTGTCATGGAAGGTCAAACCTCGTGATTCGGAATGTCGAGCCCGACGTACTGTTCTGCCAGATAACGTCGTCCTGCCTCGGATTCGAGGACAGCGGTGAGTTCCGCCATGCGGCGGTTGGACTCAAAGGCGGTGCCGTTCGGTGCTTCATGGAGCATCGACGACATCCAGTAGGAGAAGTGCTGCCCCCGCCAGATCCTGGGCAGGACCAGGTCGGTGTAGCTCTCTAGGTGTGAAACGTCCCCGCGGAGGGCCTTCACCAGGCCCGGTGCGAGCTGTGCCACGTCAGCGACTGCGAGATTAAGACCCTTCGCCCCGGTGGGTGGCACAGTGTGTGCGGCGTCGCCGGCGAGGAACAGCCGGCCTAGCTGCATTGGTTCGGTGACGGCCGAGCGGAATCGCAGGACTGACTTGTCGAAGATGTCACCCTCCGACATCGTCAGGTCCGGTGTGTCCGCACGGGTGTGCAGCGCGTCCCAGATGCGGTCGTCCGACCACATCTCAACGGTGTCGTCCGGGTCGCACTGCACGTAGTAGCGCTGCACCGAGTCGCTGCGGGTAGAGATCAACGCAAATCCCTCAGGATGGGTGGCGTAGATCAGTTCCTTCTGCGTTTTCGGTGCGTTGACCAACACGCCGAACCAGGCGTACGGGTACTCATGGCGGTGGCGGGCACCGCCTGCGGTGTCAGAGATCAGCGTCCGGTACGGCGATGCCGATCCGTCAGCTGCGATGACGTACTTCGCCTTCAACGTCGCTGAGTTTCCAGATTCGTCGGTGTAGTCAACGGTCACTGGGTACTCGCCCATTCCGGCGTTGGCCGCCAGGGGCTCTTCAAAACCGCTGACGGAGTCGACAGTGGTGTTGAAAAGGATCGTGCCGCCGTCGGCGAGCCTGCGGGCGATGAAATCGATCAGGTACTCGTGCTGGGGGTACACCGCCACGTGATGGCCGGTCAATTCCGTCAGGGCAATGCGCGTGCGATTGCCGGCGACGGAGATGTCGATCCCCTCGTCGATATCGGCCTCACGGTCCATCCGCTCACCGACTCCGGTGCGGCGCATGAGGTCGAGGGTGCCCTGCTCAAGGATGCCAGCGCGGACGGTCGATTCGACCTCCGTGCGGCTGCGGCCCTCGAAAACCACCGATTCCACTCCCTGCAAGTGCAGGAGGTGGGACAGGGTCAGGCCGGCCGGGCCGGCTCCAATGATGGCGACTTCAGTGGTGTTCATTTCAGCCCAGTTCCTCCACTGCCTTGTTCAGCAGTGCGAAGCCATGGTTGCTGTTGGGAACTCCGGCGTAGATGGCGGTGTGCAGGAGCACCTCGCCGATCGACTCGTGGCTGACGCCGGCGCGCAGGGCCGCTCGGATGTGCATGTCCAGTTCGCCGTCGTTGCCCACCGCGGTGAGGATGCCGATGGTCAGCAGCCGACGCTCTGTGTGGTCCAGGCCTGGGCGCTGCCAGACATCGCCCCAGGCGGTGCGGGTGATGAAGTCCTGGAACGGCGCCGTCACGTCCGTCATCTTCTCGATGGAGCGGTCGACGTGTGCGTCCCCGAGGACCTCTCGGCGCGTGCCCATTCCCCGCTCGTGGGCGGCGGCACGACCGGAGTCGTAGTTGTTGGTGTCGGACATGCCGGCTCCTTAGGTGTTGTCGTTCGTGTTCGAAACGGCCCGAAGCACCGCATCCACCACATCGCCTGCGTGACCTGTGTGGTCTGCCGGTGAGGTGCTGAAGCCATGCTTCTTGGCGGCCGTCTGCATGAGTTCCTGTAGTTCACCGGCGACGACAGCCTCGTCGATCTGCGCCCGGGGAACGTACTTCCCAAGCGCCTCGGCGAGGACTGCGCCATCGGTGAGCTCCAGGTTTCGGTCCATCGCATCGGTGTCGACGGTGATGCCGTCCAGGCTTGCCCGAATCCGATTGACGGCGGACGCAGTGGTCGCAGCCAGATCGCGAACGGTCTGCCATTCGACGTGCCAAGCACCTGTGGCGCGTTGCATGCGCTGGTCCATTGCATCGAGCATCGTGGCAGCAAGCCCTGGTGCCCGACGCGCGTATCCGTCGCAGGCCACCGCTGCAGCCGGATTGGCCTTGTGTGGCATCGCAGAGGACCCGCCCGGGGCGGCCTCACGCAGTTCGCTGACTTCGGTGGCGGCGTGGAAGACCACGTCGCCGGCGATCTTACGAACGGCTCCTGCCACCGTCGCCAGGGCATTAGAAACCCGCACCAACGGAACCCGGTTGGTATGCCAGACCAACGGACTAGCGGCGAGATCAAGCTCGGATGCTAGTGCGTCGTGGATTGCCACACCGTCCGGGTAGGAGAAAGCCAGGTTTCCTGCGGCGCCTGCGTACTGCACCGGCAGCTTCCCGACGGACCCTTCCAAATCTTCCTTCGCCTCCACAACGGACTCCAGCCATCCGGCTGCGATTGCTCCGAAGGTGGTGGGAACAGCTTGCTGACCGAGGGTACGTCCGATGACGGTGGTATCTCGGTGGGTCTTTACTAGATCGGTAAGGATCACTCGGACCTGGGCCAAATCCGCCAGGATGACATTGGACGCCGCGCGAAGGCAGAGCACCAGCGCAGTATCGATAACGTCCTGGCTGGTAGCTCCGGTGTGAATGGCCGACACCGGGACACCGGCGTCCTTGGCCACGGCCTTCAGACCCTTTGCAACGGGAATCGCCGGGTTTCCGCCTGCCGCTGATGCTGCCGAGAGTTCCGGCATATCAATGACAAAAGCATTGATGAGCGGGAGCGTCTTGTCGACAGTCTCCTGCTCCACCAGTCCGAGCCTGCCAACCACTCGCGCAAGTGCTGCCTCGGTGTCCAAGATCCGCTGCACAAACGCCACATCAGAGAGCTCCGCAGCCGCGGCGGTATCGCCGGACGCGAAGTCACTGTAGATGTTTCGGCACAGGTCGTGGACCATGGAGAGCTCCTTGCGAGGTGTGGGGTCAGATACGGAAGAACGGGGTTTCCAGCGCGTCATCCTCGTGCATGAGGATTACGTCGAAACGGTACGCATTGTCGCCCTCGCGCTTGAGGATGAGTGCATCGCGGCGGTTCTCCGGGACAGAAGCGAGCACCGGGTCACCGGCGAGCTCCGCGGTCTCCGGCAGGTATGCGCGGGTGTAGAGACGCTCGAGGATTCCTCGGGCAAATACGCTGACCTTGAAGTGCGGTGCTTCGGTTTCGTCATTGACGTCGACGGCGCCGGGGACGAGGGTGCGGAAGGTGACTTCCCCATCCTCATTGGCCATACCGCGGCCCAGACCGCGGAAGCCCTCAGCAGATGCGTCTTCGCCGACACGCGGATCCAGCGGGGACTGATACAAGCCAGCTGCGTCGGACTGCCAGATCTCGATCATGGCGTCCTTGACCTTGTCGCCTGCGCCATCGGTGACCGAGAAAGTGACGTCCACGGCCTGGGCGTCTCCCTCCGGAACCATCTCGTTGGCGCCGTCCCAGGTCAGTCCAATGTGGACATAGGGGCCGACGGTCTGCGAGGGAGTGATTCCTGCAGGTGCGTCGTCCTGGTCGCGGATGTCAGAGACCGGGTAGCGGAACGGGCCGTCCGGGTTGCTGTCAATCATGGATGCTCCTGAAATTCTTGTCGTTCGAATCGGTGGTGGGCCGGACTACTCGAACGGGGTGGCGTTCTCGCCGCGCAGGACGATGTCGAACTTGAAGCCCATCGCAAAGTTCTCGCGGGTCTCGTCGTAGTCGAAGGCGGCGATCATGCGCTCACGTGCTCCGGCGGGAACCGTGTTGTAAATCGGGTCCTGGAAGAACATCGGATCACCGGGGAAGTACATCTGGGTCACAAGGCGCTCAGTGAACTCACGACCGAACAGAGAGAAGTGAATGTGCGCCGGACGCCATGCGTTGTGATGGTTGCCCCACGGGTAGCAGCCTGGCTGAACGGTGTAGAAGCTGTAAGAGCCATTGGCGTCCGTCAGCGTGCGAGCGACACCATTGAAGTGCGGATCCAGCGGTGCCGGCCAGCTGTCGTTCTTGTGGCGGTACCGGCCGGCGGAGTTCGCCTGCCAAGCCTCGACCAGGGTGTGCGGCACGGGCCTACCGTCATAGCCGCGGACCTGTCCATGGACATAAATGCGCTGACCGACAGCCTCGCCACCATTGGCCAGAGTCATGTCATTGTCAATGCCCTGCAGGTCCGCTTCACCGAAGACTGGACCGGTGGTTTCGCCGAGGCGTTCAGGCACCAGCAGCAGGTCGTTTCCGGGATTGCGGAGAACGGTCGTGCGGTACTCGGGGAACTTCAGCGGGGCGAAGCTGCCCTCGGTGGTGACGTTGGTAATCGGAATCATCTAGGTGACCCCCTCTTAGTGGAAGGAACGTGATGCAAGTCTCAAGTTATTGCGGCTGTGCGCACAATGGCAAACAGTTCGTATCGTGAACATCGGCCTAAAAAGGCAAAGCCCGTTATGTGCAGGACATTTCACCAGGCAACATTTCAATTCAGGGTCCACTTAGGGGTGGGGATCAGGGCAACCCCCTTAGCCTCAGACACGAAAAGACCCTGTCCCGAAGGACAGGGTCTCGGTCCGGACGAGGGGTCCGGGAAGGGCCGACGAGGGCGTCGGGAAGCGAGAACTACTTGTTCAGCTTGCGGTACTCAAAGACCTGGTCGATGATGCCGTACTCCTTGGCATCAGCGGCGGTAAGGATCTTGTCGCGGTCGGTGTCAATGCGGACCTGCTCCGCGGACTGGCCGGTGTGACGGCCCAGCGTCTCCTCCATAAGGGAACGCATGCGCTCGATCTCCTTGGCTTGGATCTCCAGGTCCGACACCTGACCCTGGATACCCTGGGTCGCCGGCTGGTGGATCAGAACACGAGCGTTCGGCAGAGCCGCACGCTTGCCCGGAGCACCAGCAGCAAGCAGCACAGCGGCTGCAGAGGCGGCCTGGCCCAGGCACACGGTGGAGACATCCGGACGGACGTACTGCATCGTGTCGTAGATAGCCATCAGCGAGGTGAAAGAACCACCCGGAGAGTTGATGTACATCGTGATGTCACGATCCGGATCCAGGCCCTCAAGGACCAGGAGCTGGGCCATGATGTCATTCGCCGAGGTGTCATCCACCTGCGCGCCGAGGAAGATGATGCGCTCCTCGAACAGCTTGTTGTACGGGTTCGACTCCTTCGCACCGAAGCTCGAGTGCTCGACGAAGGAAGGCAGTACGTAACGCGACTGCGGCATCTGCATGTTCGGGTTCATCTCCATGTTCATGTCATTCATCGTTGACTCCGTAACCTTCCGGCCCTACTCGCGGGTTTCTTTGAGAGAGCTGACGACGTGATCGACGAAGCCGTACTCCAGTGCCTGCTGTGCGGTAAACCAACGGTCGCGGTCCGAATCGGCTTCGACCTGCTCAACCGTCTGGCCGGTGTGCTCAGCGATGAGGCGAGCCATCTCCTTCTTGGTCTGAGCGAACTGCTCAGCCTGAATGGTGATGTCCGAGGCGGTACCACCAATGCCTGCGGACGGCTGGTGCATCATGATCCGCGCGTGCGGCAAAGCGAAACGCTTGCCCTTCTCACCGGCAGACAGGAGGAACTGACCCATCGAAGCGGCCAGGCCCATGCCGTAAGTTGCAACATCGCACGGCACAAACTTCATCGTGTCGTAGATGGCCATACCCGCGGTGACAGAGCCGCCCGGCGAGTTGATGTACAGCGCGATATCGCGCTCCGGGTCCTCTGCGGCAAGCAGGAGCATCTGGGCGCACAGGCGGTTGGCGATCTCATCGTCAACCTGGTCACCCAGGAACAGGATCCGCTCCTTGAGCAGCCGGTCGAACACCGAATTCGCGGGTGTGTGGTTCTGATCGCTCATCGAAACTTTGTTTCCCTTCCGTAGTGCACGGTTCCGCCGTCGTTATTTTGTGTGCAGGCGGCGGCTTGCGGTGCCCAACTGTGTGAACTCTCCGGCTGGATGGTCCACGTGGACTTTCCACCTAGAGTAACGAAACGGGCCGCCCGGTTTGTTCCGGATCGGCCCGTGTTCGCTGTGGGCGTTGCCGCCCATCAGCCTCAGTGGCTTGTACCTCCGCTGCCCAGGCCTAATGGCCGGGACAACTATTGCTTACTCAGACTCTGCCGGGGCCTCTGCCTCAGCCTCAGCCAGGTCGAAGTACTCCTTGACATCGATGTCGTTGCCCTCGGAGTCCTTGACGGTGGCGTCCAGGATCGAGACAGCCAGAGCCTTGCCGCGACGGACGTCGGCGAACAGGTTGCCGAGCTGACCGGACTGCTGGATCTGCTGGATGAACTGGTTCGGGTCCATACCGTAAGACTGCGCGGTGAAGAGGATGTGGTCGGTGAGCTCCTGCTGGGAGACCTCCGGCTGCACCTTCTCGGCCAGCGCGTCGAGGAACAGCTGGGTACGAACAGCTTCCTCGGCGGAGTTGCGGGAGTCCTCGTCGAACTTCTCGCGGGTGATGTCCTGCGCCTCGAGCATGGTGTTCAGCACCGACTCGTCGCCACCGAACTGCTGCAGCAGCTGCTGGAGCTGGCCGTCGACCTGCTCCTGAACGACTGCCTCCGGCAGAGCAACCTCGGTTGCCTCCAGAGCGGCAGCCAGAACGCGGTCGCGAATCTGGGACGCCTGCTCGTTCTTCTTGGTCTGCTCGACCTGCTTAGTCAGGTCCGCGCGCAGCTCGCCGATGGTGTCGAACTCAGACGCCATCTGAGCGAACTCATCGTCAGCAGCCGGCAGTTCGCGAACCTTCACGGACTGAACGGTGACAGTGACCTGAGCCTCTTCGCCCTCGTGCTCACCAGCGACCAGGGTCGTGGTGAATTCCTTGGACTCGCCCTCAGACAGACCCTTGATGGCCTCGTCGAGGCCGTCGATCAGGTCGCCGGAGCCAACCTCGTAGGACAGGCCCTCGGTGGAAGCCTCTTCGAGGTCCTCACCATCAACGGTGGCAGCCAGGTCGATGGAGACGAAGTCCTTGTCCTCGACTGCGCGCTCAACACCAACGAGGGTACCGAAGCGAGCCTGGAGGTTCTCCAGCTCGGCGTCAACGGCGGCCTCGTCTGCGGTCAGTGCGTCGACCTCGACGTTGATAGCGGAGAAGTCCGGAAGCTCGATCTCCGGGCGGATGTCGACCTCAGCGGTGAACTCGACGAACTCGCCGTCCTCCAGCTTGGTGACGTCAACCTCAGGCTGACCCAGCGGCTTGAGATCGTGCTCGTTGACGACCTCTTCGTAGCGGGTCGGGATCATTTCGTTGAGGACCTGCTCGAGGATCGGGCCGCGGCCGATGCGCGACTCAATGAGCTTGGCCGGAGCCTTGCCCTTGCGGAACCCCGGGATGGAGACCTGCTGGGACAGGGCCTCGTAGGCCTTGTCGAACTCCGGCTTCAGCTCGTCGAAAGGCACCTCGACGACGATCTGAACCCGGGTCTCGCTCTGCTTATTGACGGAGCTCTTCACTGCCTTACACTCCTGGTTTGTTGATGTGAGTGGTTATCTTCAACAGATCACGGGAGTGCCCGTGCTGCTAGTCGGGGTAGCGGGATTTGAACCCACGGCCCCTCGCTCCCAAAGCGAGTGCGCTACCAAGCTGCGCCATACCCCGTGACTGTTTGAAGTGTACGTGGACTGCAACAGGGCCGATACATGACCCCTATTTAACCCCCACAGAACAGCCTCCCGACGCCCATATCCCCTGTTCACACCCAATGCGCGGATCACCACCATGCTGACAAGGCCAGCTCCCTTCGGACGCTTAACTACTGCGCGTTGACACCGTTTGAAGGGGCCCACTAAGTGCCCGACGCCTCCAAGAACGTGGCCATTCAGTCCAGCGACATCCCGCTGGTCCATCACCACGTGCCAGCCCCCCCACCCCACCTGGGACTTTGCCTGAAGCCAGCTCGTTCGCTATTGTTTATGAAGTCCTAATCGGAGGGCCGCTGCAGCGCAGTGCCAACCGGTTGACCAGTGGGAATGTCGTATAGTGGCTATTACCTCAGCCTTCCAAGCTGATGACGCGGGTTCGATTCCCGTCATTCCCTCCACATAAAACCCCTTCCGAGTGCGTTCGGAAGGGGTTCTTCTGTATCTGTTGTAGCCACGCAAAGTCAGTGGGCTCGCCTGGAACCATCGCGGGTGGGAGTAATGACCTCTGCGCGTGCGCTGAACACCCGTTACTCGTTGCGTATCCGAGTGCGCCGTGCAACATCTACAGGGTATTGGGGCTACGTAGAGAGGGTGCCCCTGTGGCAGTTGCTCATCGAGCCTCCACCGGGAGCAGTTCAGTTGGTGCCCTGGGTCCGTGTATCCAACAAGCGCCGTCTCTGCGCCCTATCCACACGAATTCAGTGCCCCCCCCCTGTTCGTAGCGCACCTTCAACCGCGACCTGCGGTTTTAAGGATGTGGCGCTACGAACTGGGGGATTGCCTCCTGCAGTCCTGCAACACCGGGAGTATGCGTCAGATCAGTCTTCTGAAGAATCCTTAATGTCCCGCTTCTCCGCCAAGGCTTCGCCGATAGCGCTGCCTGCGGCAGCACCGGTGGCCCGGCCAGTGAGGATGTCGCTGATCTTGATGCCAAAGAGATTCTCCGTCTGGGAAAGAACACCTGCGACGTTGGACATCGGCTGGGAGTTAATGGTGCTGACGGTCTCGGTGGCGTCTGGACCTCCGTAAATAGTGACCCCATTGATGGAGCCCAGAGCCTTGGCCGAGTCGCGCACCAGTTCCGGCATGATCTCAATGATCTTGCTGGCGAGAATCGCCTGCTGATTCTGCTCCATCGCCTTTGCCTCTGCTTCGAGGGCTGCTGCGCGAGCGGTACCCATCTCGCGCTCGGCGTCGGCTTCAGCCTTGGCCTTCGCAGCGATCCCAGCGGCCTCAGCTTCGGCCTTGACTCGCTGGGAGTGCGCTTCGGCTTCCGCTCGCATGCGCTCAGCATGGGCATCTGCTTCTGCTCGGGTGCGCTGCGCCTTGGCCTTAGCCTCAGCAACTGCTGCGTCGGCTTCTGCCTGGCGCTGCTTCTCTGCGGCTTCAGCCTCGGCAGCCTTGATCCGCTCATTGGCCTTCGCTTCGGCAGCCGCGTTGCGCTTGTACTTGTCTGCATCTTCCTGCGCGTTAACCGTGGAGTCGAGGCGGTCGCGCTCGTTCTTTGCCTGCTGCTGCGGACCTGCTGCTCACGCTCGGCGCGGATCAGCGACTCTGCTTGCTGGGCCTCGGCCTGAGCCGTTTTCACGTCCCGCTCCGCCTCGGCCTTATTGATCTCTAGGGCACGGAACTCGGTGAGGTTCTGCTCCTCAACTGCGGTGTTCTTCTTCTGAATCTCACGCTCGGCAGCGGCACGGGCGATCTCTGCTTCGCGACGGCGAGCCTCGATCTCCGGGGCACCCAGGGACTGGATGTATCCATCGGAGTCGGTAATGCCCTTAATTTGGAAGGAGTCGAGCACAAGGCCCTGCTCCTTGAGCTCCGGTGCGATGTTCTGCGCGATCTGCTCGGCGAATGCCTGGCGGTTCTGCATCAGGTCGACCACGTCCTGCTGCGCGATGATGCCACGCAGAGCGCCTTCCAGCTGGTCCTGGGTGAACTGTTCGACAGCGCTGTCCTGGCCGGCGAAACGCTCGGCAGCAGCACGGACCAGGTCCGAAGTCGATCCGATCTTCACCAGAGCAACAGCTTCAACGTTGAGTGTGACTGAGTTCTTCGACTGCGCCACTGCGGTCATCATGACCTGACGGGAGCGAAGCGAAATAATGTCGTATCGCTGGGTGATGGGGTTGACCATCGTTTTGCCACCGATGATGACGGTGGTTGGGGCAGAGTCCTCGGAATCTCGGGACTACTTGCCGGAGACAACCATTGCCTCGCCGGCTTTAGCCACCTTGATCCAGGTCCGAGTAATCACAAAGGCAATGAGGCCAAACAGGGCCAACACCGCCACGATGACGAGGGCAATGACCACGGCGATGCCAGTAGTGATGGTTTGCATGCGAGTCCAATCTCAGATTGAGGTGCAAACGGGTCTCTTCCGGACCAGTTTCTTAGCCCATTCTAATGGTCATGCAGGTATTACGTTCAGCTTGTCGAGACCTTCGACAGGCTGAAATCAATGGCCTCATCCAAAGCGGTATCCCATCCGACATGGCCCGCTAACTCGTGGTCGAGCCGGTAAGTCACGTCCGCGCCATTGAGTCTGGCGTCAGCCACCAGCGCTGTAGTGAAGGCCGCTGGCGAGACCACATCCAAGGACTGCTGGTAGATAAACGCCGGCGCGCCCCAACCGGTGGCAGGCACGGTGACGCTTTTGCGGAGTTCCCCAATCAGAGGGCCCACCCCTAGGGGTTGGGTGACGAGGGTGCCGATGGGGACGTCGTTAAGCATCGCTGACATCTCGAAGTAGTTCAGTTCCTGCGCTGCCTCCACCGCGGAGCGTCCTGCCTCGGTGAGGTAGTTATCGAGCGGGAAGCTCGGGTCGACGGCGCGGAACCCAGCCAGAGTGAAGGCGAGGTAGGTCGCCAGGTCCGGCTGCGCGATCTGTAAAGCAGGCGATACCGCGGATAGCTCATCTGCCACTCCCGCAGGCACTCCACCTGTAGTGGTTGCCGCTAAGGTCAGCTCTGGCGCATAGTCTGCGGCCATTGCCCCGGCAGCGATTGAGGCCTGACCGCCCTGGGAGTACCCGTTGGTGACAAAAGTCGTGGACAAGTCCCCGCTCACAGACCGCGCCGCGCGCACCGCGTCGATCATCGCCGCGCCCTCGCTGTGGCTATTGAGATACGGGTGATCGCCCTCGGTGCCAAGTCCCACATACTCCGTGGCTGCAACAGCGAATCCAGCATTGAGCCACGCCGAAAGGTACTGGTCGCCGGTGTTGTCCTCGCCGACCCAGTGGGGATAACTGATGTTTTTGTCCCCGAGCCCCTGAGTCCCATGACCATAAGAAACGACAGGCCAGCCACCCGATGGCGCGAGCCCCGGCGGGACGTACAGCGTGCCCAGGCTCGTCGCCTGCTGTCCGTGCGGTCCCTCAGTTGCGTACTCGAAGACCAGCCGCGCGAGGCCCCGGTCAGCACCAAATCATCTGACAGCTCCTTAACGGAGATGATGGAACCGCGCTCAAAAGATCCGCTTAACGACGCCCCCTCCCTCACCTCACCACTTCCCATTGAGGACCAACCCGGAGTTGCGTGAGCCGGTGCGGGAACCGTAGCTGCCGCCAGCGACAATGCGCCGGCGGCGAGGACAGCGGAGACGGAACGGGGCATTTTCATGCCATAGTTAGAGACCTCAGGGTCGCCTTATCCAATTTCAAGGATCGAGTGTCTAAGACCAGACAGTCACGATGGCATTGCCGCGGGAAGCAACCTGGTCATAGATGGAGATCAGTCGCTTGACGTTGTCGACGAAATACTCCACATCGTTTGGGATCCCCTCCCCTTCCCCCTGGACGGAAGCGGACATGGCGAGTTCGGCGATATTGACGTCGTGAAGCAAGGGGGCGATCTCCGCGACGGCGTCGGCGTCAGTGGCGCCGACCAGCAGTTCTTCGTCGATCATCTCGGTGCCCTGCAGCGCGTCGAGGACAGTCTCGTCCTCCAGAGCCTCATCAGCGGCGCTGCACAGTCCCATCCACGACTTGTCGATGTCATCGCGGACCAGTTCAGAGTTCTCCGCCTCCAGCCACTCGGTGACCTGCGCCTCACGAGCGGAGGTGTCCAGGTCGCGGAAAGCCTCGAGATCGGCCGGAGAAATTTCTACGTAGTTCAGGGTCAGCATTGGGCAAGGATATCGCTTCTCAACTGGGAGACTGACTTTCACCCAATTGTTTGTAGCCTTAGCTAATGCTCTCAGCGTATGCTCATTGCATTCTCATCCATCATCGTTCTCAATGCGACCGAACTACGGAGGCACCATGAAGATCCGCCCTATCGCCGCAGCCGGACTAGCCGCGATGCTTACACTCGCTGCCTGCTCGAGCGACGACGGCAATAGCTCCGATGGCAACAACTCCTCGAAATCCGGTGACACCATCACTCACACCGAGGGTGCTGCCTACCCGGTGACTATTAACACCGAATTCGGTGAGGTCACCATTGACGAGCAGCCTGAGCGCGTCGTCGCCGTCGGCTGGGGAGACGCAGAGATCGCAATGCAACTCGGCGTGCAGCCGGTCGGCGCATCCGACTGGGTCGAGGTCAATGACGAAACGGGTCTGGGCGAGTGGGTCAACGAATCCTACGATGAGAACCCCGTCCTGTTGGGAACCATGGATCTGTCCGCTGAAGAGGTTGCAACGCTCGAACCAGACCTGATTCTCGATGTGAGGTCCTCCGGCGAACAGGAGCGCCACGACAAGCTCAGCGCCATCGCCCCGACCGTTGGACCGGCTCCAGGCAAGGGCAACTACCTCACCGTCGGCGACGAGCAGGTCGAAATGATTGCCGCAGCACTGGGCAAGAGCGAAGAAGGTGAAGTCATCCTCGACGACACCGAGGAGGCCTTCGCTTCAGTGAAGGAAGCGCACCCGGAGTGGGAGGGAAAGACGATTTCCGTCGCCACCCGCACCTCTGAAGGCTGGGGCGCGTACACCGATGCCGTCCGGGTCGGCTTCTTCGAGGAGCTTGGCTTCGACCTAGTCCCGACCATCGAAGACCTCGAGGAAGAAGGCCAGTGGAGCATCGACCTGTCAGATGAGCAGCTGCGGCTGCTGGACGCTGACCTGATCGTTGCCTTCCCGATCTACATCCCCACGACCGAGATCACCGACAACACCGCATGGAAGTCGATCCCCGCTGTGGAGGACGGCCACGCAATCGTCCTCGATGGCAAAATTTCCGAGGCATTCTCCCTGGGTACGCCGGAAGCACAGAAGTGGGCACTGGAGCAGCTCGTCCCGATGATCGAAGAGGCTCTCGGCGAGAACTCGTAGTGTGGGGGCATGGATCCCCGCATCATCGATAAGGACACCGGAACTGAGCTCTGGACAGCCGCCCAGTGCGCCGAATACTCCGGGACCGCCCGCGGCACATTCACTAGCTACGCAGGCCGTGGGCGCGCCCCAGAACCGACCGCGAAGCTGCACGGTCTCACCTTGTGGAATTCCGACGAGGTGAAGAAGTGGGACGAGGAGCGAAGCGGAACGAAGCGGGCCTGACAGGCCCCTTCCCCCGCGCGGTCCGCAGGGAACGATTTCTGCGGGCAATGCGTTGTACTCCTTAGAGTGGTAACCACCTGTTACCTCGCACCCGACCTCTGAGAGGACCGTTCCAGCACATGGAAGCCCTTGTACTCATCGCACTGGTCGTCGCTGCTGCCGTAGTCGTTGTTCGACTGTCGCAGAACCGTCAGAACAAGGCGATTGAAGCCCATAAAACCAACGAGCTCGCCGATGCCACCGGTGATGCCCGACGCTGGATCGAACGTCTCGGTTCCCAGGTTTTGAGCATCTCCGGATCCGATACTGCCTCCACCCAGGCGATGGCCGATGCGTCCGAGCGCTACAACGCGGCGTCGTCGCAGATCTCCACTGCTGCCACCCCTGCACAGGCACGCCAGGCGAAGGAGTCCGCGCTCGAGGGCATGCACTACGTCGCGGCTGCCCGCGAAATCATGGGCATGCCTGCCGGCCCGTCGATCCCGCCGCTGGAAGGTCAGCGAGCAGCAGGCTCCGTCACGGAGAAGCGCACGATCGACTTCGAGGGTGAGCAGATCTCTGCCAGCCCGAATGCGTCCTCTGAGACCCCGCACTACTACCCCGGTGGTCGTGTGGCTGGCCGTCCGGTCCCGGCCGGCTGGTACTCCTCCCCGTGGTGGGCATCTGCCATGGCAACGGGTATGTGGACCATGACATCCATGATGATGTTCTCCATGATGTTCAGCGGTATGGCCGGAGTCGGCTACGGCGCAAACGAATTCGAGTCCGGCGCCGGTGATGGCACCGACGGTGGTGGCGACATGGGAGACGGTGGCGACGGCGGAGACATGGGCGATGCCGGTGACGGTGGCGACATGGGAGACGGCGGCGATATGGGCGGCGGAGATATGGGAGATGGCGGTGGCGGTCTCTTCGGTGGAGACGGCGGCGGCCTCTTCGGCGGTGGCGATGGCGGCGGATTCTTCGATGGATTCGACTTCTAGCGCGATCCCGCGAATGTAACCGCTTTTCGCTCCCAGAGCAGAAGCCCTGACGCCCGGGTAGCCAGTAATTTCTACTGGTCACCCGGGCGTCGTCAGCTCAGGGGGTGTGGCTATCGCGCGTTGGCACCAATAGATGCCAACGGAGCGAAAGAACTTCTTGCCGGCACCCAGGCATGAAGAAACCCCGACCAACGATCATCAATTCAGGTCGGGGTTGCATTAGGAGAGGACGTTCCTAAACGCCCTCGTACCGACGAGAACTACTCGCCCGGAACCGACGGGGCGATACCGGTGCGCTCGTAATCAGCGAGGATGTCGATACGACGCTGGTGACGCTCCTCTTCGCTCCACGGCTGGGAAACGAATGCATCGACGATGGCCTTAGCCTCATCCTCGGAGTGCATACGGCCACCGAGTCCAATGAGCTGAGCGTTGTTGTGCTCACGAGCGAGTTTGGCGGTCTCCGGGGACCAAGCCAAGGCACAGCGCGCACCCTTGACCTTGTTAGCGGCGATCTGCTCTCCGTTGCCGGACCCGCCGAGAACAATGCCGAGTGAACCCGGATCGTTCACGGTGCGGGAAGCAGCCTCGATGCAGAACGCGGGGTAATCGTCGAGAGCGTCATATTCATGAGCTCCGCAATCGACAACTTCGTGTCCGGATTCTTCCAGGTGGGCCTTGATCAGGTTCTTCATTTCGAAACCGGCGTGGTCCGCGCCGAGGTAAATACGCATAGTTCCGATCATACCGGGTGTGAACAGAACGGCATCTGGGACGGGGCTAAATTCGCTTTACGCCGCAAACAACTACCCTCACTACCCGACACTCTTTTTGTTTCGGCCGCGCCCCGCGCGTGCCCCTTCTCTCCAGGAGATTTGATGACTAGCCCATTCGAGAAGCCCAAAGAACCTATCCAACGGCAGCGCTGGTTCCCATGGGCGACTGCGCTGGTGGTTCTGATTATCGTCCTTGTCGTTTTCTGGAGAATAATCCTGTAACAGGGTCTCTCAGATGCCCCCGGGGGATGCGTTACCTAGGGAGATTAAGCGAAAATGGAGCCTGGACACTCACCACACCACGTGCGTCCAGACTCCGGACGCCTTCATTTCCCGAGAGGAGCCCATCATGGCTGACCGAACTTACACCCCAGATCCGCGCGAAGACGCCCGCCAGCAGGAGATTTCCCGCGAACTGGTGGAAGCTGGAAACGAGAACCGCGGAAGTATGGCGATCATGGTCGGCGGCACTGTCGTAATCCTCATCGTCGCGATCGCACTACTTTTCTACGTATTCATGTAGGGCAGAACTGGACTCCGGACGACAGCACAAGAGGACCTGACCATGGACCCCACCCCCACTAGTTCCGTCCCCGTGCTGTTCGCGCTCGCCTGTTCTCTCGTGCCAGTGCGGCACTTGCGACAGCAGCGCTGACCGGGTCGATGCTCGTCGCCTGCGGAGAAGACTCAAACCAAGACCCCTACGACAATGCGACAGCATGGTCGGCACCTGGCTCAAACGTCGACCTAATGGTCGCCGACAGCCTTCCAGGCCAGGACCCGGGCGAGAATTTCGTGGAAAGGGTTTGGTACCCGGTTCGCGACGGTGATGCAGACTCCGACCAGAACTGGGCTGATGTATACCTCCCCGAAGGGGACTTTGAGGCAGATTCCGTCCCGTTAGTCATTCTTGTCCACGGAGGCGCCTGGCACGGTGGTGCTCCAGGGGTTCGCAACATGGCGCAGGATCTCTCCCACCGTGGTGTCGCGGTGTACAACCTGGAGTACCGCGACATCGACGAAGGCGGCGGCTACCCCAAGACTTTCACTGACGTCGCCGACGCCCTCGACATCGTCCCCGAGCTCAATCAGCGCTTCCCCGAGATCTCTATCGACGACGAGACCGTGGTCGGACACAGCGCTGGCGCGCAGCTCGCGGCGTGGGCTGGCACCCGTAGCGACCTAGAGGGACATGAAGTCGGTGCCGATCCCCTCTTCACTCCGACACGCGTCGTGTCCCTGGCCGGTCCCCTCGATCTGGTCTGGGCCGCAGAGAACGGCGACGATAACATTGTGAAGGCGATGAAAGGCACTCCCTCTGATCTTCCAGAGGAATACGCCAGCATCGACCCGATCCAGAACATCAACCCTGAGGTTCCAGTTGTCGCGGTCCATGGCACGAAGGATGACCTGGTCCCTCCGCAGAACTCAGAGAACTACGTGGACGCAGTCACCGATGAAAACGGCGACGCCCATCTGGTCCTCCTTGACGGCGAAAGCCACGCCACGTTTATGTCGAGTTCGTCTGACCACTACGTGCAGGTCCTCGATCTGATCCACCATGTTGCGATTGCTCCCCGATCGGATCTGGAAGACGACTTGAACGGAGCAACCACCAGCGTCCAGCACTTCTTGGAACGCTAGACCCGTCTCCTGTCGTAGCTGCAACGATTAGACCCCAGACGACGTCGGATCTATTCCGTCCTCTGGGGTCTTTGGCTAACTGCGACCGCTCAAAAGAGAGCCGTCAGTCGGATAATTCGCTATTTCCCCTTTTTGATTTTTCGAACTCGTCGTCCCTGAACCACCGTGACGATGATCGTGCCCCAGCTGACGATCATGATGATCGCTGCAAGGTCCTCACTAATTTCGGTGACAGGGAGCGAACCGAAGAACGAAACCACCGAGATGATCAACCACATCCGGAACTTCTTTTTCGCCAACTCCAGTTCAGCGGGATCTGCGATGTTCGCCGCGGGAGGGACAACCATCGGTGAAGGAGGATTGAACGGTGCGGACATGATGTATGGATTGTCAGGTCGCGAATTGTTCGGATTGCCAGTGGCCTCCGGGGAGATCCGATAGGGATTATCTCCACGGTCTGTGTTTGTCGGCGTGCTTTCGCTAGGCGCAAACGATGGGACCGACTCCGGCTGCTTCCTTTCAACAGGAACAGTCGACGTCGACGACACCGGCTCCTTGGTGCCGTTCAGTTCAATTGCGTCTTCAATCAGCAGCCGAGCCTGGACGTTGTGATTATTCGATGAGATCTCCGCTTCGACCACGACAGTTTCAACCTCTTCCGGAACAGCCTCAGCAATCGACGCCAACTCTGTAGAAGCCCAGGTAGAGAAGTCATCACTCCGAACGACGCTGGTCTCATACCTCTGCGCGAGTTTCACTTTTCCGTCTTGTGCTTCAAGGTCATCGGTGACCAACACGTCGCAGCGCGATTTAGTGACTGCCTGCTTGTACTCAAGGCCCAACGATCCACACAGAGCCTCAAGTCGCTCTCCCTGTGGATAGAGATCTCCGTCCACAAAAGTTGATCCCTTGAAGGCGATTCGAGCTCCTGGCACAAGAACCGTTGTGGCATCTACGACGATGTTCAAGGCGCCAAGGTTGTTCGCCTCTTCTGGTGCGGCTTGCGCCACCGATATCGGGTCAGCAGACGCGGTGACCGGCTCAAGAGCTGCCGGCACCTTTTCTGGTCGAGCAGGAGGAGGAGCCACAACCTCAACGGGCTCGATTAGCTTTCCAGTGCTGGTGTACCACCCCTCGAAAGCCTCTTGAGAGATGATGGGCTTGCCATATTCACGAGCCTTACGCGCCTTGGTCGACATCGAAGCAACGTCAAGCGCGACCAACACGTCACATTGAGACTTCGAGACACCTGTCTTGTACACAAGCCCCTTATCTGCACAAATTTCCGTTAGTCGGTCATTATCCGCAGGCGCACCGAGCAGGTTGTCTCGACCTGTAAAAGCGACTCGGGTACCTGCGCTGAAGTGGGTGCTGACGTCGACTGCATCTGGATCGGACACCAGTGGAAGATTCGCCGACTTCATCACTGAAGCCTCGACTCGACCTGCTAGTTCAGTGTGTTCCACCTGGGTCCATGAACTCCTTTCAACAGCCCACGCCGAGAGTTTTTCAATGCAATTGACCCCGGACTTTTCATACTGAGGCTTCTCCTCGCCTCCCGAGATCGCCGCCCATGCGACGTCGGTGTCGGTCGCTCGACTGCGGTCCAACTGCATCGGTGACTTCGGGGCCCAATACGGGATAAACAGTGCTCCTCCGTCGATTCCGGCAGTCTCCGGGACTACTGTGCCGCGATCGAGAGCCAGTCGACCCTGTTGGTAGGCGCTGACCATCTCTTCGCACCGTCGAATGACGGTCGATCCGCTGGGTGCCACGCCAAGATCAGAAATGTCGTAGCCGACGCCTAATCCGACTGACAATCCCTTCTCCTGATGGCGAACAGCACGCTCCAACATCGCCAGCCGGTCTCCCACCACGATGCCGCCTGCCGCCTGACGAAGTAGCAGCGGCCAGAACTCACGAAGCGCCGGCGCCATCGCAAGTCCTCCAGCTGGCACATTATGGCTCCTGCCGAAGTCCCCGAGATCAGCCCTCGGATTAATCCAGGAACCGAAGTCCGCGATCTTCTGCCCATCGTGCAGGATGGTCACGTGGATTCTCGCCACGTGTTCACTAATCTTGAAATCAACGCCATCGAACGAAATGAATACGACGCGATTCGTCTGAAGCTTCGCACCGACATCACGTCGAACCCGACGAACCAAGTGGTTATTCGCCCTGACGTGCCGTTCTTCGATCGGAGCGCTAAGTCGCAGGTTTTCTAGGTCCACGGCTCGAGACAGCGCCACATAAAATTGACCGTCAGTAGTCGTGCCGCCGGTCAGGTCGATATAGCACTTCGGGATCGTCTTGCCTTGAGCCTTATGAATCGTGATCGCCCACGCCAGAATCACGGGGAACTGCGAAATTGAACCCACCGAAGCGCTGCCGAGAACTCCTTCGGTAACTACCGGGCTTTTCACATCCCAGGTGTGTCGGCTGACGGTTACGACTTCTCCGTTGGCGTCGATTCGGACTGTGATCTCGTCGTTGTCTGCTTGGATGATCTGCCCGAAGGATCCATTGACGTACCTGCCAGCCCCGTCGTTGGTCACCATCATGACCCTCGCACCGACTGCATATCTCAAGACCGATGAGCCGCCGAATTTCTCACTCTCACTCACGCCTTCGAATGTGGCTGCACTGGTGAAATGTGGAGTTGTCAGGCCGTCCAGACGGGAGTCATTGATCTTGTCAACTGTTCGTCGATAACTAGCTAGGGTGACCCAATCATCAGGAGGGGTAAAGCCGGACTCAACCCGACTGTTGAGAACGTCAACGGCTTGATCAGTCAGTGAGCCTTCCCGAATCGAGTTCAAAATGTCGATGAACTCGGTATTCGACTGTCGCCAGACCTTCGTCAGGCTGATTTCTGCGAGATCCAGGCTCTGGTAGCAGTGCGCTGAAAAGAAATACGGAGTTTCCCACGTGGTGCGGAAGATTTCGACTTCGCTATCAACCACCACTGGAGGCAGCTGAAGGAGATCTCCCACAAGGATCAGCTGCACACCGCCGAAGGGCTTAGTGCTATTTCGCGCTCGCCTCAGCGCAATATCCATCATGTCGAACAGGTCCGCCCGCACCATGGAAATTTCGTCGACGACCAGCTGACTGATGTTCTTTAGGACCTTGGCCGGAGCACCTTCTGCTCGCCACCTGCCGCCTTCCTTCACATCATCTGGATACATGCCCGGCCGGAAACCGAATGCCCGATGGATCGTGAATCCATCAACATTTAGGGCGGCCACTCCCGTCGGAGCGGTAACTAGAACCTTCTTGGACATGTGCTGGTTCAAGAACATCCTTAGGAGCGTGGACTTTCCCGTACCGGCTTTGCCAGTGATCAGTACGTTCTCGCCATCACCAATACGACGAAGAGCATCATCGAATTCTCCCGTGATCTGGATTTCCATGTAGCCGCTTCCCCTCTCGCCACGGAGCCTGTACCCCGACCGTGGCCAATCAATTTCAGAACAAACGTCTCTCACCTTAGGGAATAAATTTCAGACTCACGGTGCTTCAGGTAGATCCTCCCACCGGCACAACCCCCGCTGTGCCTGAAACGATCCCGCTAAACTGCGACTGATCTGCAAGAAGAGACGAACCATGACCGTCAGATGCAATGAATAGACCGACGGAGACGGATCATTCACAGTTGGAAGTGGACATCATCCGCCGCTATAGCGCGAGTGACTGACATTCCACATCTGGTTGACCACTTGACGACTGCCTCTCTAACAACAAGACCGACACGGTCCTAATGTCCGTGCCGGTCTTTGTGTGGTGACCCGCGAAAAGTCGGCGGGCGGGTCCTAATTAGTCGAACTGGGGGCTCTCCGTGCGCGAACGCTTGATCTCGAAGAAGTGCGGGTACTGCGCCAATCGCACCGAGGCGTCGAAGATCTCGCCGGCTTCTTCGCCGCGCGGGATGCGGGTGATGACCGGGCCGAAGAAGGCGGTCTCCCCCAGCTTCACAACGGGGGTACCTACGTCATCGCCGACGGCGTCGATGGCGCCCTGGTGGAAGGCGCGGAGCTTTCCGTCATAGGCGTCGGTGTGTGCTACCTCGAAGCGCTCGGCGGGAAGGCCGACTTCGGCGAGGGATTCGACGATGAGGTCGTCGTAAACAAACTCCGGCTCCACGCCTTCTCGGTTCACCGGTCCCTCGTTGTGAACCTTGGTGCCGAGGGTTGTGTAGAGCTCGTCGACCTTGTCAGCGCCGTCGAGGGTCGCCACTGCGGCGAAGACTCGGGCCGGGGCCCAGTTGGAGCGCATCTTCTCGGCGTACTCATCCGGCAGGTCGCGGCCGGCGTTGAGCACCGAGAGGCTCATCGGCTGCCAGTCGACATCAATGTCGCGGACCTTCTCCACTTCCTTAATCCACCGGGACGTGGCCCAGGCGAACGGGCAAGAGACATCGAACCAGAACGTGACCTTCTCAGACATGGCGTCCTTCCAACAGGTTGGCGTTAATTTCCATCCACCGTAGCGTCCTACCGATCCAGTCGCTTTTCTAGGAATTCAACCCAGGTTGAAGCATATGCCTCGTTCGGTCCGGCCTCGTGGTCCATGTCGATAACTGCTCCGGTCTCCAGATCGACGCAGTAGTTATTACCGGCGCCATCGGCGGTCACGGGCAGCCACGTCTTCTGGAAACCAGTCTCGACTGACTCGGACACCTCCAGCCACATGTCCCACACCGCTTGCATCTCCTTGACGGACAAT
This sequence comes from Corynebacterium sputi DSM 45148, assembly GCF_000427865.1. Classification (GTDB taxonomy): domain Bacteria; phylum Actinomycetota; class Actinomycetes; order Mycobacteriales; family Mycobacteriaceae; genus Corynebacterium; species Corynebacterium sputi. The sequence continues at coordinate 158,236 of NZ_ATYV01000002.1, forward strand.
AGCCAGCCGCCGAAAGCGTCGAAGGAGGCTTTGGAGTCTGTCGTGCCGTCGTGAAGCAGCACCGATTCTCGCACCTGGGCGGGAAGTTCCGCGCCAATGTGCGCTTCTAGAGACTCAACGGCCTCTTCATCGGCGGGGCCGTTCACCGATTCCTCAGGCAAGAGGTCCGTGATGCGGGTCCAGGTGGAGTGGATGAGGGAGGCGTCGTTAAGCGAGTCGTCCATGCACCCATCATGCAGAAACCTGGGTACTTCCGGGTCGCCGGTCGGGCCGACAGCGTAAAACTGTGTACGGAAGGCGTTTCGACAAAAGGAGTTACCGTGTCCTCGATCAACCTCACCCGCGACGAAGCCCGCGCCCGCGCGGCGCTTCTTGAAGTGACGCATTACGACGTCCACCTTGACGTCACCTCACCCGGACCCACTTTCCGCTCCACCACGACGGTGGAGTTGATCGCGAAGGAGTCCGGTGCGACCTTCATCGATCTGCGGGATGCGGACGTCCTCAGCGTCACGCTTGATGGTGTGGATGTGACCGAAGCTGCGAAGTACACCTCCGAGACTGGAGTGTCCTTTAATGTCTCCGCCGGCTCACACGTGCTGGTTGTCGACGCCGATTGCCGGTACACCACCACCGGCCAGGGTTTGCACCGCTTCGTGGACCCGGCCGATAACGAGACGTACCTGTACTCCCAGTTCGAGACTGCTGACGCCAAGCGCGTCTTCGCCTGCTTCGACCAGCCGGATCTGAAGGCGACGTACACCATGCGAGTGGTTGCCCCTGAGGGCTGGACCGTGGTGAGCAACTCCGGTGCCTCCGTCACCGAGAACTCCGCCGCTGAGGGCACCAGCACCTGGGCCTTCGAGGTCGCGGTTCCGCTGTCGACGTACCTCATCGCCTTCTGCATCGGCCCTTGGTACGGAGTGCATGACGAATGGCGAGGGGAGATCACCCGCCACCCGGAGACTCTCGAAGAACACCAGCCGGACGGCGAACTGGTCATCCCGTTGGCACTGTACTGCCGCAAATCCCTGGCTGAGCACATGGATACCGAGCGACTTTTCCAGGAGACGAAGGAGGGCTTCGACTACTACGCGGAGAACTTTGGCGAGCCCTACCCGTTCGGCAAGTACGACCAGATTTTCTGCCCGGAGTTCAATTTCGGCGCCATGGAGCACGCCGGTGCCGTGACCATCCGCGACGAGTACATCTTCCGGTCCCGCACCACCGGATACGTCTATGAGCGCCGCAATGACACAATCCTCCACGAGATGGCTCACATGTGGTTCGGCGATCTGGTGACTATGCAGTGGTGGGATGACCTGTGGCTCAATGAGTCTTTCGCTACGTGGACCGCTGCTGCCGCGCAGGTGGCCGTCTCTGAGTACAAGGAAGCTTGGACCACTTTCGCCAACGTGGAGAAGGCCTGGGCATACCAGCAGGACATGCTGCCTTCGACCCACCCAATCGCAGCAGATGCCGGTGACATCGACACTGTCGAGCAGAACTTCGACGGCATCACCTACGCCAAGGGTGCATCGGTGCTCAAGCAGTTGGTCGCCTACGTCGGTGAGGACGCTTTCCTCGCCGGTGCGCGCCTGCACTTCGCCCGACACCGTTTCGCCAACGCAACATTCGATGATCTGCTCTCAGCGATGAGTGAGACCTCCGGGCGTGACCTCTCCGGCTGGGCACAGCAGTGGTTGACCACCACAGGAGTGAACACCCTCGCCGCTGAATTCACAGTCGGCGACGACGGGACCTATGATTCCTTCGCGATCCGCCAGCATGGAGCACAGCCCGGCGTCGGTGACCTGCGTGACCACCGCATCGCCGTTGGCCTATACGAACGCACGGACTCCGGGGCCATTGAGCGGGTGCGTCGGGTGGAACTGGATATCTCCGGCGAACTCACCGAGGTCCCGGATCTGATCGGTGCCCGTGCCGCGGATCTGGTCCTGGCCAATGATGACGACCTGACGTACGCACTCCTGGAACTGGACCCCCGCTCGCTGGAGACTCTCATCACTGGCATCGCGAACATCACCGACCCGATGCCGCGCACCTTGGCGTGGTCCGCTGCCTGGCAGATGACCCGCGGTGGTCGCATGCGTGCCCGGGACTTTGTCCGCCTTGTCGCAGAGGGCGCCCCTACCGAGAATCAGATCTCGGTGCTCGAGCGCATCCTCGCGCAGGCAGTCCAGGCCGTCACGTCCTATGCGGATCCGGAGTGGTCGACGGCTGAAGGAATCAAGACGCTTTCCGACGCCCTCCTTTCCGCCGCCCGCACTTCCGCCCCCGGCTCAGACAACCAGCTGGCATTCATTAACTCGCTGGCGCAGCTGCCCCTGGCCCCTGAGGTCGCCGGCACTGAGCCTGCCGAGGTGTTCACCGCGATCCGCGCAGGGTCCCCGGACAGCGTCGGTCTAACGGGTCTGGCCGTCGACGCCGAGATGACCTGGAAGGCTCTGATCGCCCTGGTCGCCGCGGGTGTGGCGGCGGGAGATGGTGAGGAAGGGGACGTCGGGAAGCAGATTGACGAGGCGGAAGCCGAGGACAACTCCTCACAGGGCGCAGTCTCCGCGATCAAGGCACGCGCAGCAGTGCCGAACGCGACGGTGAAGGCGAAGACCTGGCAGGCCATGACCGGAACCGGCGAGGCCGCGCTGACCAACCTGCAACTGCGCCACATGATGGCCGGATTCCAGGCACCGGGATCCTCTGCACTTCTCGTTGCGGCCGGCTATACCGACCGGTTCTTCGACGAGGCCGCTGGCTGGTGGTCGGCATTCTCCTCCGACACCGCCGACCGCATGCTCGAGGGCCTGTACCCCATGTGGGACCTATCGGAAAGCGCCGTTGACGCAGCCCAGCGTGTACTCGACGACGAGGCAACCCCGAGCCCGGTTCGCCGAGTGCTCAGCGAAGGCCAGGACCGTGTACGGCGCGCCCTGACCGCGCAGGCATTCGACCGCACCTAAACCCAGAAAAGGAGATTCACCCCATGGCCCCGTTCAGCCCTCATGAGGTCCACCGTGCCACCCGCATCGCGATCGTGGGTGGTGGGCCACGGGGTATCTCCGTCATTGAACGCATCGGTGCGCTGTTGTCCTCCCGCCCGGACCGGACGCCGCTGGAGATCAACGTCATTGATCCCTGCCAGATCGGTGCCGGCACTGTCTGGCGGACTGACCAAACTCGTACCGTCCGCATGAACACTCTCGCTGGCGCTGTCACCATGTTCACCGAACCCGGCGCGACAGTGTCTGCCCCGGTGCGGCCGGGCCCAACTCTCTACGAGTGGGTCGAAATGCTGCGCCATAACGGCACACTCGTGAACCCCAGTCACATCGCAACCTTTGAGGCACATCCGGTGCACGAGGAGGTCCGGTGGACCTTCGCTGAGGAACTGGTCTCCACACGAATCGACTCGAACCCCTCACGGGCGCTCTACGGGGCTTACCTGCGATGGTGTTACCAAGTGGCGCAGACAGGGCTGCCGGACTTCGTGAAACTCGTTGAGCACCGCGAGAGGGCCGTCTCCATCGACGATGAGCTCGATGGAACCGACCGCATCACACTGTCCGATGGCACGTTCATCACGGCCCACTCCACTGTTCTCGCCACTGGCTGGGTGCAACCAGGGCCTGATGCTGACGAAAAGGAGTTGGCCGATGCAATAGAGAATTCCTCAGAGGAACTCACCTGGATCCGGCCGGGCAATCCAATTGATCAGGACCTCTCCTCGGTGCCGGACGGTGGAGATGTCCTCGTCCGGGGCTTTGGCATGGGTTTCTTCGACCTCACGGCATTGCTGACGATCGACCGTGGTGGTCGATTCGTGGCGGACCCGGCTGCGCGGTCCGGGCTGCGATACGAGGCGTCCGGGCGTGAGCCGCACCTGAAGGTTGCCTCCGGTCGCGGGTATCCCTTCCTGCCTAAGTCTGAGTACGGAGACTTGCCACCGACCTCCCCATTGCTGCGACTAAGAGCAGTGATCGACACCTTGTCAGTGACTGACGGCCCGATTGACGTGGGCACCCAAGTCTGGCCTGCCATCGCGCGGGATGCTCATGAGGCGTACTACCGAGCCATCGCACGGGCCCGGCCAAGGCAGGTCCATGCCCCGATTAGCGAAATCATCCGGATCCTGGACTCCACTGAGGTTCCTCCGGTCATCGGTACCGAACTCGATGACGCCCTCACCGGTGTGGTCGACCCCGAGCTGCTCTTCGACCTTCCGTCGATCGCACATCCGCTGGCCGGTGTCACCGAGACTCCGGAGGAGTTGCTGCGTCATATCGCCGATGGAGTCGCCAAGGACTTGGCGCACGCGCATTACGCCTATGACAGCCCGATCAAGGAAGGCCTATGGGCAATCGCGTCCTGTCGTAAACCGCTGGCGATCCTCTGCCAAGGTGGGCGGGCCACCGTTGAGTCCAGGCTCGGCATCTACGCACAGATCATGGCGCTGGGACAGATGGTTGGCTCCGGTCCGCCGTCATTCCGCAGCCGGGAACTACTGGCTCTCATCGATGCGGGTTTGGTGACCTTCATCGGGTCGGAGCCGAAGCTCACTGTCGAGGACGGCACCTTCTGCATCCGCTCGGCGACCACTGAAGACACTCCGTTCCGCTCAACAACGCTCATCGATGCGTGGATGCACTCTCCCGACATCAGGCGTCCAGCGCATCGAGACCTCACCGCGTCCCTTGGACCCAGGGTTCGCCCATTCGTGTGGTCGAACACGTCAGAGGCGGCCACCGGCCCTTTCACCACAGGTTCGCCAGAGGTGGACCCGGTCTCCCGACGGCTTGTCGGCGAGGACGGTGAGCCCGACAAACGAATCCATCTGGTGGGCATCCCCACCCACTCCCAGATGGCCGACACCACCATCAGCCCGATGCCAGGCACCGACCCGCTGATGCTTCGTGAAACCGACGCCGCCGCAGTCAGCGCCGTGTCGGTGGCGATGCGTACCGCCGCTGAGTGACCCCGTAGGCTGAGACCATGAGCAATGGGTACAGCGATTTCTACAACGAGGTCGGCCCGGACGTCTTCAATGACATGGTTCAGGGCTTCTACCGGCGCGTTCGCACCGACGACATCCTCGGCCCCATGTATCCGCAGGACGATTGGGAAGGCGCTGAGCGCCGACTCCTGATGTTCCTGGAGCAGTACTGGGGCGGCCCGAAAACCTTCAGCGAAGAGCGTGGCCACCCGCGCCTGCGGATGCGGCATTTCCCGTTCCACATCGACATGCATGCGCGTGACCGCTGGCTGGAATTGATGTCCGCCTCGCTGGAGGAGATCCCCTCCGACCGGTTGTCTGCCGACCACCGCACCGCCATTTGGAACCACATGGTCCAGGTCGCGGACATGCTGATCAACAAGCACGTATAGCGCCCAAGCGGGTGCCGGAGCTCCTACGTCGAACCGGACGCAGGATGCCCACTTACAGCGGGAGCACTCCCATGCCCGAGGACGAGTAGATCCCGCCGAATCGTCCATCAATCCGCGTCCACCGGCCACGGGTAGAGATCCGCACCGGCTCGGCGTCGCGGGGCTTTTCCGGAATGAATCCCAGCAGGCACAGCGCGAAAACCTGCCGCATGGAGATCTCCACCTGGCTGCCGTCCTCCTCGGAGACGGTCAGCACACTCTGATCAAGCAGGGAACCGGGAAGTCCCAGCGGGCCGGAATCCTCTCGCACGACAGACTGCGCCTGGCTCTCAATGTCGCGGAACACCGTCGCCGGAATTACATCAACCTGACGGAAGCCCGTCTCCGGGGGAAGAGCACCACGCCAGGACGAATCAGCAGGAAGGCCGGCAGTGATGGTGTGGACCGATGCTGGTGCACCACCTGCGACCCCAGTGACGTTCTTAAAGCCCACAGTAGCGTCAATAACACTACCGACCCGAAGCACCATCGAGTCGCGCTCAGGTGTCAGCGTCATCGAACGGCAGCCCAGTGGCCCAAATGGAGTAGTGACCCACACTCGGCTCAATGCCGGTGAGGCACCCTCGGCCTCATCCCCGGTGTGGCGGGGGCGGAAACGGAGGAGGGAGGCGTCGTCAAGCTTCTGAGCCTTGCGCGCTAGTACACCCAACTCACGCAGTGCGACGTCAGTTCCGGTCAGCGAGGCACTCACTAGTCAGAGCCTCCTGTGGAGCCGTTCTCCCCAGTATTATCGTCGCCTTCAGCGACCTCAATGAGTTCGTCGATCACATACGGAGCAAGCATCTTGCGGTTCGCTGCAGTCAACTCCGAGGGACGCTGCGTAGCTGAATCGACCACAACCATGACGGTCTTGACCTCCGCAGCAATGTCACCGCGCTGATCGCGGATTGTCTGGTTGAGGGTGTAAGAGGTGCGGCCGAGCCGAATGATTTCGGTGTCGACGATGACGTGAGTGGTGTCCGGGCGCAGCGGGCGCAGGAAATCGACGGACATCGTGCGAACCACGGACATCGGGAACTGCTGGCCTCCCAGTTCCTCCAGTCCCCAGCGGAAACGGGCGTCCTGGGCGTAGTCGAGATACTTCGTGTTGTTCACGTGCCCGTACTGGTCAAAGTCGGACCACCGGGTCGGCATGGTCACGGAGTATGGGCGGGTGTCATTCTCAACGCTCATGGTGTTCTTCCTCTACCTTTCTCGGCCGCTTGACCCCCGTGTGGATGCACGAAGGCCCGGCACATCAGAAACCTTCTCTGACTGTACCGGGGCTGGCGTCAACAGACACCGGACGGGCAAGCCCGCCAGTGCTTAACGGGAGAGCTTGCGGTGGGTGACGCGGGACGGACGTGCTGCGTCCGCGCCGAGGCGCTCAACCTTGTTCTTCTCATAATCGCCGAAGTTGCCCTCGAACCAGAACCACTGTCCCTCTGCCACATTGCCTTCCCAGGCAAGGATGTGGGTACAGGTGCGGTCCAGGAACCAACGGTCGTGGGAAATGACCACGGCGCAGCCCGGGAAGTTCTGCAGTGCGTTCTCCAGAGAGGAGAGCGTCTCCACGTCCAGGTCGTTAGTCGGCTCATCAAGCAGGATCAGGTTTCCGCCCTGCTTCAGGGTCAGCGCGAGGTTCAGACGGTTGCGCTCACCACCGGAGAGGACCTTCGACGGCTTCTGCTGGTCTGCACCCTTGAATCCAAATGCCGACAGGTAAGCGCGCGAGGGCATTTCGTTCTGACCGACGTGGATGTAATCCAGCCCATCAGAGACGACCTCCCACACGGTCTTCTCCGGGTCGATGTTCGCACGATTCTGGTCGACGTAGCTCAGCTGCACGGTCTGGCCAATGATGACCTCACCGGCGTCAGCCTCTTCCAGGCCAACGATGGTCTTGAACAGCGTCGACTTACCAACACCGTTCGGTCCGATCACACCGACGATGCCGTTGCGCGGGAGGGTGAAGGACAGGTCCTTGATGAGAACGCGGCCGTCAAAGCCCTTCTCCAGGCTCTTCACATCCACGACCTGATTACCCAGGCGCGGCGGAGTCGGGATTTGGATCTCTTCGAAGTCGAGCTTCTTGTACTTCTCGGCTTCTTCAACCATCGCGTCGTAGCGCTCGAGTCGAGCCTTGTTCTTGGCCTGACGTGCCTTCGCACCGGAGCGGACCCAGGCGAGCTCGTCCTTGAGTCGCTTCTGCAGCTTGGCGTCCTTCTTGCCGGCGACCTCAAGACGCTTGGACTTCTCCTCCAGGTAGGTGGAGTAGTTGCCCTCGTACGGGTACAGCTTTCCGCGGTCGACCTCACAGATCCAGCCTGCGACGTGGTCGAGGAAGTAACGATCGTGGGTCACGGCGAGGACGGCGCCCTTGTAATCCTTCAGGTGCTGCTCCAGCCACAGGACAGACTCGGCGTCCAGGTGGTTAGTGGGCTCATCGAGCAGCAGCAGATCCGGCTCGGAGAGAAGGAGCTTGGCCAGTGCAACGCGGCGGCGCTCACCACCGGAGAGGTGTGACACCATCTCGTCGGACGGCGGACAGCGCAGTGCCTCCATGGCCTGCTCGATCTTGGAGTCGATCTCCCACGCGTCAGCTGCGTCGAGGTCCTCCTGGAGCTTGCCCATTTCGTCCATGAGCTCATCGGTGTAGTTCGTCGCCATTTCTTCGGCGATTGCCTCGAAGCGCTGCTTCTTCTCGAAGATGCCACCGAGGCCCTCTTCCACGTTTCCGCGGACGGTCTTTTCCTCGTTGAGCTCCGGCTCCTGCATGAGGATTCCGACGGTGGCGCCCGGTTCCAGGTACGCCTCACCGTTGGACGGCTGGTCAACGCCTGCCATGATCTTCAGGATCGACGACTTACCGGCGCCGTTAGGTCCGACCACACCGATCTTGGCGCCCGGGTAGAACGCCATGGTGACGTTGTCCAGGATCACCTTGTCGCCGTGGGCCTTACGCACGTTCTTCATCTGGTAGATGAACTCAGCCATGCTGGTAATTACCCCTCTTTCGCAGTGACTTAATCCCCCGAAACCTTACGCACCCCTACCTGGAAGAACAACGTGAACACATCGCGTCACTCTCGGGACTGTTCGGCCTCTTCCAGTTCTCTCGTCAAGATGCGCTTCTTCAGCACCGACACAGAGCTACTCCACACCGTGCCAAGAGCCACTGCGCAGACGATGGCGATCATGATGACCGTGGTGTCGCCAATATGGATCCCTCGGATCAACAGCCCAATCATCGCGACGATCCCGACCACAGGTCCCACCCAGGACCAGGTCAGGGCCCGGCGCATTTGCTCGGTGTCCGTCGGATTGAACAATGGGCGGCTCATACTGGCTCCACTCGCATGTGGTTGTGATGCCATCCACGCTATCGACGCAGCGCACCGGTGGCAATGAAATAGAAGTGCTTTAAAGACGTTGCTTTACGACGTCCCCCTTTCCCAACGAAAGCCGAACTCCCATGTCTCACCTTCTCTTTGAGCCGATCTCGCTTCGCGGAATGACTGCGCGCAACCGCATTTGGGTCCCGCCGATGTGCCAGTACTCGGTCGAGAGCCTCGACGGAGTCGCCGGCCAATGGCACCAAGTCCACTACGGGTCCTTGGCTCGCGGTGGCGCCGGCGCTGTGATCGTGGAAGCCACCGGCGTGGTACCCGAAGGCAGGATCTCTGCAAAGGACCTCGGGCTGTGGAATGACGAGCAGCGCGACGCCCTCTCCCCCATCGTTGCCTTCATGAAGGACCAGGGCGCAGCCGCCGGTATCCAGTTAGCTCACGCAGGTCGCAAGGCCTCAAACTGGCCCGAATGGGGTACTGATAATGACGGCAGCATGAGCATCGCCGATGGTGGCTGGGAAACTCATGCTCCCTCAGCGATCCCCTTCCCTGGGATGATTGAACCGCGGGCACTAGAGGACTCCGAGATCGAAGGTCTCGTCCAGTCCTTCGCGGAGTCTGCCCGTCGAGCCATGGAGGCAGGATTCGATTTCGTCGAAATCCACGCCGCCCATGGCTACCTCCTGCATGAGTTCCTCTCGCCGTTGAGCAACGAGCGCACCGACAACTATGGCGGCTCCCCAGAAAACCGGGCACGTTTCCTTCTTGAGGTCCTCGACGCCGTCCGCGCCGAGGTCGGTGAGTCTGTGCCGGTACTGGTGCGGATCTCCGCCACGGACTGGACTGATGGAGGCTTAACTCTCGACGACACTGTGCAGATCAGCCGCTGGCTCCGAGAGCACTCCGCAGACCTGGTGGATGTCTCTACCGGCGCTAACGTTCCTGCCCAGATTCCGGTTGGACCGGGCTACCAGGTGCGATTCGCCGATGGCATCCGCAACCGGGCGGGGATTGCTACCGCAGCAGTCGGAATGATCAATGAGCCCTTCCAGGCCGAGCAGATCCTCGCTACCGGCCAGGCTGATGTGGTTCTCATCGGCCGCGAAATGCTGCGCGACCCGCACTTCCCGCTGCGGGCCGCTCAGGCATTGCGATACAAAGATTCAGCCACCATCACCCCGCCGCAGTACGGCCGGGCCTGGCGCTAAATCTCAGGCCAGCGCTTAGGACGCCTCCTTGCCGAGCCAATCGGGATCATTCGGGTCCTCGCCGGCCGGGCCCGTGCCTGACTCCGTCGTAGAGGCGGCATGGGCCAGGTCGGTGCGGTCCTCCACGTTCGCATCGGCGGAGTCCGGGGCTCCGGTCCCACCGAAATTCGGCTTGGCCTCGAACGGGGTCTTGGTCATGATGCCCTTGAACTTCCGCAGATCCGGCCCGACGGTGATCGCGTGAACCCGCAACTGCGAGCGGTTCTGCCCTTCGTCGGTCTTCCACTTGTTCTGGTCCAGGCGGCCGTAGACGATCACAGACATACCTTTGCCGAGCGTGAGGAGGGCGTTCTCCGCCAACTTTCCCCAGCAGGACACGTCGACGAACGTCGTGGGACCGGAGTCCCACTCGCCAGCGAAGTTTCGCATGCGCTTGGATGAGGCGACGGAGAGCTGCACCATATAGGCCGGCTCGCCATCCTCTTTGTAGCTCCGCTTCGTCGGGTCCTTGGTCAAGTTCCCCACGATGATCAACGTTGAATCAGACATGGTGGTATCCCCCTTGGTGAGTGTCTGGTGACATCCGACTCCGCGTCCGAGCACGTCGCCCGGGGAGCCGTTGGCGGCAACACTGCCCGCCCTACCCACCGAGCGAGCCTGCCCGAGCCATGAAACAACCCCCGGCTGTGGACAGATTTCCAACCGGGGAAAACCGGTGGAAGGGGCTGTGGGGCCGGGGGTTGTGGAGGGGGACGTCGGGAAGCGGTTATTTACGCTTTCTACGCTTTTCTGCAGGTCCAACGGGGTCGCCGAGCGACACCCGGTGCCCGTCATCGACGACCCCGGTGTAGTACTCCGACTGCACATTGCTCGAACGTCCCTCGGCCATGCCCTGAAGCATCGCGTTGTAGTCGTTGAGCTCCTGGTCGTGGTCGCGATCGGCCTTACGGTCGTAGCGCTTGGCCTCCTTCGCATCAGAGCGACGCCACTGCACAAACAGCGCTGCGGTGACCATGTACAGCGGGATCTCACCGACTGCCCAGGCGATGGCACCACCGGTGTTCTGGTCCGCCAGCAGATCCACCGCCCACGGCAGGGAGAGATCTCCGTAGTAGTCCGGGGCGATGACCGTACCGGTCTGCATCAGAGCCACACCGAAGAATGCGTGGAACGGCAGAGAGACCATCAGGACCAAGAGTCGGAGGGACTCGGGAGTGTGGTTCGGAGCGGCATCGACACCCACGATCACCCAGTAGAACAGATAACCGGAGATGAGGAAGTGCACGTTCATGAACAGGTGCCCGATGTGCTCCTCGGCCATCCACGCGTAGAGGCTGGTCATGTAGAGCAGGTAGAAACCAGCAACGAACTGGACCGTTGCGACGATCGGGTGCGTAAGGAACTTCGATACCGGGTTGTTGATGAACACCGCGAGCCATTCGCGAACGCCCGGCAACCCATCCCGGCCCGCCGGCTTCAGAGCGCGGAAAGCCAGCGTCACCGGTCCACCGAGAACCAGCATCACCGGGATGGCCATGGAGTACATCATGTGCGCCAGCATGTGCACGCTGAACTGCGCCGGCATGTAGACGCCCAGCGCCGACGATGAGGTGAACAGCAGCATCACGCAACCGGACAGCCACCAGATGGTGTTCGACAGCGGCCACTGGCCGCCCTTCTTCTTCTCCAAGTACAGCCAGTACAAGTATACCGAGGCCAACGCGATGGCGATCGTGCCGAAGAACAGGTCGAAGCGCCAAACGGTGAACATCGCCTCCCATCCAAACGGGATGTCCAGGTTGTAGCCCAGTCGCGCCTGCATCTGGGTCATCTCTGGCAGTTCGCCACCGCCACCGGCCTGATCCTGGAACTGCGGCGGCGGAGGGGTCCGGCCAAGCGCGACTGCAACGCCGATGGTGGCAGCCATGATGAGGATTTCCACCACTGCAAAGCGACGGAACATGCTTCCCGACGGATCCTCATCCAACTTCGGCAACGTCACCTTTCGGTGGATATAGCCAATGAGACCAAGGATGACGATGGCGATGATCTTCACCAGAATCAATCGGCCGTAATTGCTAGTGAACAGATCACCGAAGCTGATGGTGATCCAGGTGTTGACCACGCCGGACAGGCTCAGCGCGATGAACGACACCAGGGCAACGAAGCTGTAGCGACGGGAGACCTCCCGCAGGAAGTCACCCTTTCGTCGGGCGTGCCCGAGCAACGCCATCAAACCGCCAACCCAAAACAGGGTGAAGGCGAAGTGGAAGATCATCGAGTTGGTGCCGACATCGTGATTACCGCCAGAGGCGTTGTGGCTCACCGATGCCAGCGCGACAACCGACAGCAGCACCAGTGCGAAAAACACTGGCTGCCAGACCCAGCGATTGCTCATCAGGGCGAAGAGACCAGTCACCAGGCCCATCACACCAATGAGCAGCCAAGCAGGTGATTCACCGACCTGCTCCAGGGACATCGACCAATAGGCCGGCTGGAGCGTCGTCGCCAAGGGCTGGCCGGAGACATCCGACAACGTCATCGGGATCTGCAGCAGTGCGATCAGGCCCCAGCAGATCGCCGCCCATCCACCGACTCTCGACGCAGCCCAACCATCAAGGCTCAGCGAACCATCCTTGCGAGCCTTCGTGCCGAACGCGGCGAGCATGAACGAACCAGTCGCCAGGGCTGCGAGGACCTCACCGCCGGACTTCGCCAGCGGCATTCCCACGGTCGTCACCAGACCCGGATCCGAGATACCCAGGGCCGCACGTGACTCCTGGTTGAACAGAAGCGACAGTGCGCCGGCAACTACTCCTGCAACAACGGCAAAGACGACGTACCACCCCGTAGTCCGCTTCACTCCGCGCTTCTTCTTCGGGGCGGAGGGCGAAGTCGAGGAGGTGGAGTCGGTCGAACCGGAGGGGTTGTCGGCGGCGTCCGAAAGCTCTGTCTGCGCAGCACTCATACCGATCAGGGTAGCCCTCTGCACCTGTTTTTCTATCTCAGGTGGCTAGAGGGTTAGAATCACTGCGGTCTACCGATCGAGCGGAGGCGTATCCGTCCGATTCAGTGTGTCCATGCCTCCGTAGCTCAGTGGATTAGAGCAGCCGGCTTCTACCCGGTTGGTCGAGGGTTCGAATCCTTCCGGGGGCGCAATTGGGAGTGTCCCCACTAGCCCGGTCTTAACCAGGTTGGTGGGGGCAGTCTTCTTCTCTCAGGAGACCAGCTCAGTGAACTGGGCGGAAGCATCCACTCGCCGAATCGCATCGACAACAGCGTGGCGCCACCGGATCATTTCATCGGGGTGCGTGAGAACTCCATCGGCCGACAATGCCTCAATCACTCCGATGAACCCCTGACATCCTGTCCAACCATCACCATGGCCGACGTACACCATGGTCCGGAAATTCTGCGCCACTTTATTTCCGTAGGTGTAAACGCTATCCCAGCCGCCGCTTTCCGCCTGCTGGATATCAACTGTGTAGGTCCGCTTCATCACACCGTGTGCTTCGAGCGGGATACTGCGGACGATCATGTCTCGAACCGTTTCTGCGCTGGCTGACGCAGTAGAAAACCCCACGTTAGTGTCCATCTGTTCCTGCCCGCGTTGGTGCTTGCCGCGTTGGAACACATGCTGGTTCGCTTTCGCACTGACCGAATCCATCATTTTTCCCCAGAGTATTGCACCCCCGATAAACACAGCGAGAATTGGAATGTAGCCCGGTGTCGAAAAGAGGAATTCCATGGAAGTGCCTTTCCGGGATAACTGGCGATGACTGGCGATTAGTTTCACATGCTAAACAATCGCCAAATATCCAGACAGCCCCGATAAGTAGTGCCCCCGCAGACTACAAATAGCCTCATATATTCGGCTATTTAATTAAAGTTTTCAGAACCCACTGGTTTTTGTGGACCGGGCTGCGCCATCGGCCCTCGGGTCTGCCTCCGCAGTGACCACACCGTCCTTGATGTGGAGGGCGCTTAACCCGCTGGTAGATCCCCCGCCGTCATTTTCGTGATAGGCACCATTGCGTCCGGTGGCTCCGTAGTTCGGTGCGTCAATGGCGGACCTCAGAGACTTCTCCTGATCCACAACACCAACGATCGTCTTGATGACGTAGGACGGAATCGACCCGCCGCCGGGAGTTCCCAGTGCCATCACTGGTTCGCCGTTACCGAAAACAATCAACGGTGTCATCGTGGTTTTCGGTCGCACACCAGGGGCTCGCTGGTTCATTGCTTTGGCCGAAGAGCTGAAGTTCTTCAGCGAATTATTTAGGAAGTAGCCGTCCTGCACTTCCCTGGTTCCGAAGTGCTGATGCAGCGTCGAGGTCACGCTTGCGATGCTGCCGCGAACGTCTCTGACGGTGATCTGCGAGGTCCCCTCCTCCGGATTGGGCAGATAGTTCCCTGCCATTCCGAACAGCGGGTTTGGTTCGATAGTGCCGATGGACGAATCGCGGTCAATCCGCGAGGCCTGCTCCATCAGGTGATCCTGATTGATGACCAACGAGTTCACGTAGGCCTCTGAAAAAGTTGGATCGACGGCCGGGTCCTGCATCCAGGTATTGCCGTTGGCCAACGCCAAGCGCTCGGCCTCGGTGACGAGGTGCGCCACAGTGTCCTCAGACTCGCCCTCCAATTCGACATGGTCGAGGATTCCAAGCGCCTCCCCAACGATCATCATTCCGGTGCCGGTAGACCCGGACCCGCACACGTCGTGTCCGCGATAACCGACGCAGAGCGCGTCTTCAGACTCAATACGATCGGAAATGTCGAGTCCGCGGAGATACCCCGCGTAGTCCGGATTGGTCAGAGTGTCACCAGCGTCCGGCAACTGCCCTGACTCAGCTTCTGGCCAAGGCAATTCGTCCAGTCCCGCCTGGCGTCGTTCCAGGGCGCTTGCCAACCGCGAACTCGTCGTAAAGCCCTGCTCGGCTAGTTCAATTGCAGGAGCGAGGACTTCCTCGAAGACTAAGGCTCCAAAGTCACTGTGGATGGTGGCCATGAGCACGGGCGTCTGTGGAATCCCAGTCAACGTGCCGCCTGCATCATCGGACGGAGCCTTGACGACTCCGTCCCATGATCTGAGGTCCCCCGTTGTTGCGTCGTAGTAGACGGCGACTGCGCCGCCTCCAGGACCGGAAGATTGGGGCTCGGTCAATCCGAGGGTGAACTGCGCAGCCACAGCAGCATCAGCGGCGGTTCCGCCCTCTGCCAGGATTCGGCATGCGACGAACGATGCGTAGGGATCTGGAGTGACGACCAACGCGTCTTCTACAGTGCCCTCCGCCGACAAAGCGCCGGTGACCCCGACCGGACCGCTGCACGACGCTTCATTTCCCAGCGTCCGATGGACCGTTTCACTTACCGAGGTCGTGCAGGACACCAACAGCGCAGAAACCGTCGCCACGGCCAAAGACATCAGCGTGGGGCGGAATCTTTTCACCGGGCTCTCCCTGCGGCAGTACGTAACGACGGTGTCCACACAAGAAACCTCACGGCCCTGCACCGGAACACTATCCAGGGCTCACAAATCATTACTGTTTTATAGAGAAGTTATCGTACACCGCTGTACCCCTTCGGACTTCACATAGCGAACGCGACGGTCAGCGGTTGACCTGCATCTCGCTTCCGTCAGCCGGATTGAGCTCGTCCACGTGTCCCTTCTCCGGTCCCTGCTGCTCCATCAGAGCCCAGAACTCGTCATTGAGACTGTCGATTTCCTCAGGCGAAGTCCGCGGATCCGCGGTCACCGCGACCCATGCCTCGACCATGGCGTCCGCGTAGTTGTGTCCGTATCCCTCCGGTACCGCTGCGGCACCGGATAGATCTGCGGTGACCTGCCAGAACGTCACCCAAGGCAGCCAACTGAGGTTATCCATGCGCCCTGGGGCCACCGGCTCCTCGAGCCAGTCCGGAGTCGAATACAGCAAGGCCGGCGACCACCAGACGACCGGATCCGTCGGGTGCTGCACGTACATCACCCGGAACTCAGTTCCCCACTGCGGATCTTCGGCGCGGACCATAATGTCGTCTGCGTCGATCGCGAAGCGGATGCCGGAGGCCTCCGGCTGCTCTGGGCGGTACTCGGGGCTGCCATCAACGCGCTCTTCGATGAACCAACGGCGTACCTCATTGCCTTGGGGTGGGCCGATGAGGAGCATGCCGTCGGGAAGCACGCCTGCAGGCCACATGCTCATCAAACCTGATTCGGCGCCCTGGGTGCCCAGCGATTCGCCGTAGATATACAACTCCGGCCGCTCGTCTTCGGGGATCTCCATCCACCACTGCGAAATCGCGGTGACCAGTTCCCTACTCGGGCCCTCCGCGACATTGCGATCCAGAACCACACTCAATGCACTGGGCAAAACGCCATACTGGGCTGAGGCGATGGCGGTGTCGCCGTCGTAGAGCAGCTCGAATGCCTGCGCCGCGACCGGATTCGCCCAGCCGGTACCTGTTACCGGCATGATCAGCACCGCTTCACGAGAAGCCGCATCAGTACGGACCAGTTCGTCGACAATCAGGTCGACGCGCTCCTCCATCGTGTCGCCATTGCCAAGGCCCGCGTACAAACGAATCGGCTCGGTCGCAGGGCGGCCGGTGACCTCTTCGAGCTGCGCTGCGGTCCTACCGTCAGCAACGAAACGAGAACCCTCGTAGCCCAGACCATCCCACGAGATTGCCGAACCAGGGCCCGCTGCACGCTCGGACACCTCCGGAGGCCAGATGTCCTGGCGGTAGGAATCATTGCGCTCTACGAAATAGCGCTCAGCGAGGGTCACTCCCACATAGGGCACAACGTTGCCGGCAATTAGCACAAGCGCCAGAATCACGCTGACCCAGGAGACCACCGACTTCGTCCCAGAACTCAGCGGGGTGTGCTCGAGCAGCTCGGTAATTTGGTACGCCCACAGATTCATCACGCGGAACGCCATGACCAGGCCAAGCCACACCAACAAGGTCACCGGAATTGTGCCCAGGAAATGCCATGGCCCCGGAGGTGCCATGTCGAGCTCGCGAGCCTGTTCGCGCTGCTGACTGACAGAGCCCAAAACCGACAACGCCACCACCACGACGAGCAGCAGCATCGCTCCTGCTTGGGTCCACGCCGCCGCCTGATGGTGCCGCGTCCAATTCGGGGCCTTTGCCGCAACTCCGAAGAGCAACTCACTGATCTGCTTGCCCCATCGAGACATGATCGCTGTCCACAACATGTGCAGGCCAATGCCGAGCATGTAGCCAGCAACGGCGACAACTCCGGCGACCAACCCCTGAATAATCCACGTGCGTGGAAGCAGCGACGGGGAGTACGCCGTCGGGACCACGATGGCGGCGACGATGAGCCCCCAGGTGTCGTAGGCCGTGAGGAGCTTCGGCTTCTCGTTCTCCTCGCGGTTGACGGTAGTGGTCTCTGACATGGCCACAATTGTGCCGTATCAGTGCACTACACTCGGGCCTCGGCAGCACTTTCGATACGTCTCCGGAGGACCCGCATGGCACTTCCCGCACCCCACAGCGATTTTCGGGCGGTGGTGACCGGCGCATCTTCCGGCATCGGCCGCGCGTTGGCGCGAGAACTAGCACGTCGCGGACACAGTCTGGTTCTTGTCGCCCGCTCGGAAGACAAGATGCTCGCTCTGGCGGAGGAGCTGCGTAGCGATTCCGTTGCCGTCGATGTTCACCCGTGCGATCTCTCCGATGCTGAGGCTCGTGCAGAGCTCATTGAGGCGATCAACTGGGACGCGGTCTCAATCCTGATCAACTGCGCAGGCATTGCCACCTTCGGCAGGTACCAGACACTGGACCGTGCGTATGAACGCGCGCAGTTCGAACTGAACGCAACTGCGCTGTTCGATCTGACGGACGCAGCTTTACACCCGATGGTCGCCCGCGGCTCTGGTGCGATCCTTAATGTTGGCTCCGCCGCCGGCACGACCGTTGTGCCCAATAACGCGACGTACACCGGCACGAAGGCCTTCGTAAACACCTTCACCGAGTGCCTGCACTACGACCTCAAGGGAACCGGCGTGCACTGCACTCTGCTTGCCCCGGGTCCGGTACGCCCGGATGAGCGCGACGATGGCGCCAACGAGGTTGACGAAGCCATTCCGGACTTCCTGTGGACCTCCACCGACGACTGCGCTCGGGATTCGCTCAACGCACTCTCGTCCAACAAGCTTCGCGTTGTCCCAGGAATCCTTTCCAAGGGGATGAACGCTGCAGGAACCTTCCTGCCCAGGCGTATGGTGGCACCGGTCATCGGCAAGATCTACGAGGGAATGAGCGAATAGTGGCGGACAACGGCAACGGACACGGCGGCGCGAAGAACGGCAAGCTCGACCGCATCGTGTGGGTCGACTGTGAGATGACCGGCCTAGACCCGGACACCCACGTTATCGTCGAGATCGCCGCGCTGGTCACTGATTCTGACCTCAACATCCTTGGTGAGGGCATTGACGTGGTGGTGCACGCCTCGGACGAGGAGCTGGCGAAGATGGATGACTTTGTCACCAACATGCATGCCTCCTCCGGGCTGACCGAAGAGATTCGAAATTCCACCGTGTCACTCGCTGAGGCGGAGCAGCAGGTTCTCGATTACATCCGTCAGTGGGTCGACCAGCCTAGAACCGCTCCCCTGGCGGGCAACTCCATTGCCTCTGACCGTGGATTCATCCGCACTGCGATGGTCGAGCTGGATGAGTTCCTTCACTACCGCATGATTGATGTTTCCTCGATCAAGGAGCTCACCCGCCGCTGGATGCCGGAGGTGTACTTCCGTCAGCCGGAGAAGGGCATGTCGCACCGCGCGCTAGTCGACATCAAGGAGTCGATCCGCGAGCTGGATTATTACCGCCGCGCCGCTTTTGTGCCGGAGCCTGGTCCCACCACTGATGAGGCAAATGAGGCCGCAGAGGAAGCGGTAGACCGCTTCCCGCTCTAAGGGAAAAAGATCTCGCTTCCCGACGTTTCCCTCTCCAACCACCCCACAACCAGTGATTTTGTCGAAATACCAGCACTGGGTTAACATCATCTACGCTGCACGGCGAGAGCCGAGTGAGTGATGGTGACTGTAGTTCAGTTGGTAGAGCACCAGGTTGTGATCCTGGGTGTCGCGGGTTCGAGTCCCGTCAGTCACCCCAAATGTACGAGGCCCGAACGCTGGTCTGGAGTAAATCTCCAACCGGGTTCGGGTCTCGATTTTTATGCCGCCCCCTCCCCGTCATCATCAGCGGCCACCACGCTGCAGATGAATTCGCCAACTGCGGACTCCGTGGTGACCAGAGCAAGGTCCTCTGGATCTGGGATGAAGATCTCCTCGACGGACAGCCCGAGTACTGCTGAGATCCTCAATGCGATCTTGAACGACGGTTCCAGGCGAACGCGATCATCCACACCAGCGCAGCAGCGACGGCGGGCACTGCAGCGGTTAACCTCGGCATACCTGCGAATGCTTCGGGCAATGCGTAGACCAATCCGGCCACGACGGTGAAGAGAACGGCAATCATTCCTGCCCTCGCTGCGTCTTGGCGTTCGATGCCCTCGGTGCCTGTGCGCAGCAGCGCTCGCGCCGAACATAATCAACTCACCGCATACAAATATCAATATCTTTCATCAGCATTCGTTGAATTGTAATTTACCAACGGATACCAATATGAAACTGCAGATCCACACCCCGTAAACACTTCTGAAAAAACGGGGTTAAACTCGAGATAAAACGATTCCCCCCGCAAAGGCATTGCGCCGAAAGCCGATCTACAATTAAACTCGCCGGATTTTTTCGAGTGGAAGGTAGATCGCGCTTATGTGCACACGAGTTGTTTGGCCAGACGCCGATGGGTCGGTCATCACCGGCCGCAACATGGATTTCCAGTTCGATCTGTTCACAAATCTGTGGAAGATGCCCCGTGGTGTCGAACGCACAGACGGTGTGTACAACAAACTCACATGGAAGGCGAAGTACGGCAGCATCGTCGCCACTGCGTTTGACTTGATCGCCGCCGACGGAATGAATGAAAAGGGCCTTGGCGGCCACATTCTATGGCTCACCGAGGCCAATTACGGCGAGCACCCTGAGGGCGACACACAGTTGGGCCAGGCTGTCTGGCTGCAGTACTACCTAGACAACTTCGCCACTGTTGAAGAAGCAGTCGAATGGACCCGCCAGTCCAACGTAAAGATCAGGCAGCTGTTCGACCCGACCGGGCACATCGTGCCGGTACTGCACCTTGCACTCAATGATTCGACCGGAGATTCGGCAATTATCGAGTACACCGATGGCGAACCGACGGTCTACCACGACCGTGCCTACCAGGTGATGACCAATTCACCGCCGTTCGACCAACAGCTCGAGCTGGTCAAGCAGTACTCGGGCCTCGGCGGAGACGCGACCCTTCCTGGTACCACCGATGCCAAAGATCGCTTCGCCCGCGCGTCCTTTTACGTCAGCCAGCAGGTCCAACCAAAGTCGCAAACAGAGGCAATTGCTGCGATGTACAGCATCATCCGGAACTGTGCTCAGCCGTACCGCAAGCCAGATGCCACTCACCCGGAACAGTCCAAGACCATTTGGCAGGTCGTTCTTGACCAGACGAAGATGCGCTACATCTTCGAATCCACGAACCGCCCGAACATCGTGTGGCTCGATTTTGCCTCGCTGGATTTCTCGGAGGACAGCGACATTCAGAAGCTGAACCTGCTGGGAGACCTTGCCATCGAGGGAGGCCTCGCCGGAGACGTCAGCGGTGAATTCAAGAACACCGATGGGCTCTCCACCTTCACGGTTGACGAAGGCATCAAGATTTTGGAGTTTGTCGCAAATCACCGTGAGGAGTTCGCTGAGATCGCAAAGAAGATCTCCGAGAGTGTTCCGTCCAAGCGGAACCAGCACGATACTTCGAAGTAATGCATTCGTGGCGACGCTGAGTTAGTGGCCGAAGCCACGGGTGGACGCGCGGATGCTGAATCAATCAGCATCCGCGCTTTGCACTTAAATAGACGTTTTCTGATGTACTCCGATAGTGCGGAGCCGACCGCCACCACTTGGACCCCATGAGGTTATTATCATGACAAATTCGTCAGAGAATACCGCCGGCCCTCCCCGCGGTGATGAGATGTTGGTCGTGGTCGCGAAACTCGGTGAGGCACTGGACCGATCGTCATATCCGGTGACAGTGATCAAGGAAATCCTCGAAGACATCACCGATGCGTACAAATACGATATTGAGGCGGAGATCTTCGCCAATTATCTCATCGCGCTAGACCGTGGGAACGGACGAGTCGAAGTCTCCTCAGCCGGCCCGTCCTACCGGTTCGATCAGGTGGACCGCACTGAAGCCCTCGTCCGTGAGTTGAGAGCTGGCGCTATCAAACTGGACGACGCTGCCACCACACTCGACAACATTGCGAACGCCCGCCCTCCCCTCACCATCCCGGTCCGGGTGATCGGCTATGTATTCATGGCGATGGGTTTCGCCATGTGTTTCCGGATGAGCCCCATGGCCACCGCCGCCGCCATGGTGATCGCGATTCCGGTCGCGCTGATCATGCTCTCAAAGATTGGCACTGGGAGGATCGGGCCGCTGATGCCCTTCCTCCTGACATTCCTCACTGCATTGGCGTTGGCATTCTGGGCCAAACACACAGGTACCGCAGACCCCGTGCGCCTTGCCGTGATTCCAGTGTTGACGCTGGTCCCCGGCGCTGCCATCAGCACCTCACTGATGGAATTGACTGAGGGCGATATGACTGCGGGAGCATCCAGGCTGATCTATGCCCTGGTCGTTATGTTGTCGATGGCGTTCGGACTTGCCCTTGCCATCGAAATCGCCGGCGTTCCCGCCGAGAGCCTGGAGGATCTGACCAGCAACCTTGCCCCGAGTTGGGTGATCTGGTTGTCCGGCCCCCTCTTCGGCCTGGGAGCGGCCTTGTATTTTTGTACACCTCGCAAAGTTTGGTTCTGGACAATCTTCGCTTGCTTCGGCACCTTGATGCTCAGCCAGCTTCTGGATAAGGGCGTGGCATCGCCATATGCCGGCGGTATTGCGATGGGCGTCAACGTGCTGTTCGCCTACTTCATCAATGTGAGAGTCCGGAGCCGACCGAGCATGCTCATGATGTACCTGCCGACGTTCTGGCTGATGGTTCCAGGCTCGATGGGTTTTGTGGCCTTCAGTGGTGTCATGACCGGGGCCCAGGATCTCAGCGATATGACCAGCAGCGCAGCCATGGCCCTGCTGAGTATGTCGATCTGCATGATGGTTGGACTAGCACTTGCTCCGTACTTGGCTCACCCGGTCAAAAGACTGGGCCTGGACACACGCAGTAAGAGCAAACGCCGCGAACCATCGACACCAGCACAAGGACGCTCGCGACGAATCCGTGACGAGACCCCGGAGCCGGGGAAATAGCGCTTGTTTCGCGTTCAGCTCCCCTCAGACCCATGTGCAACTAGATGGTTGCACTTGCCTGTCGGGCGGGTCATACTTTAGTGACACGGTCGGCGAGATACCGGCCCTGGCACCGGGAGAGATCACCATGTCCGATCAGACCGTCAAAGCCACCTCTGAGGCCGTCCCCGACGAGATCGTCCGGAGCATTCATATCAACGCCACTACCCAAAGGGTGTAGGACTCCGTCAGTGAGCCTGGATGGTTCACCAACAATGGCACGTCTACCCCGCATGAGATCAGTGAGGTAAACGGCACCTTCCACATCGTCGATCCCAACTATGGATCGTTCTCCGTCGGCGTCGATGTCCTCGAGCCCCCGTTCCGGGCAGTATTACGTTGGCTCGGCGGTCTCGGAGGATCCCTAGAAGACTTCCCCAACAACACCGTCGAGTTCACCATCGAGCCAGACGGGGACGGGGTACTCCTCACGGTCAGAGAGAGCGGCTTCAGCCAAATCAGTGACGACGCCGCCACTCGACGAACCGAATATGAGAACAACACCGAAGGGTGGAAGGTCGAACTCGACCTGGCGCGTTCTCTGGCCGAGTCTTCATGAAAGCGCAGCCTGGAGAGTCTGCGAATTCATCGTTTACCGACCAGATGCTCTCGAATGAGGCGGACGCGGTGTTTCCGGCCTCGGCCGATCGAACGAGGCGCCGGATACTCGTACGCCTCGCCAGTGCGCCTGACGATGCTGGTGCCATCGCTCGTGACTTAGAGCTGAGCAGACAGGCGGTAGCCAAACACCTGCGAATTCTTGAGCGTGCAGGCATCGTGTCCTTCACGACCAAATCAGGAAGGCACGTCCATTCCGTGGCACCATCCAAGATTCGAGAGATTTCTGATCTTTTGGGGGCGGTCGCCCGTGGTTGGGATCGCCGGCTGGACGCCGTCAGAACCAGGGCAGAGGACACGAAGCAACTCCCCTGACCCGACTTTGCATTTCGTTCAGCGGGTCGCGATCCAGATTTCGCGATGCTGCGGAGACCCGTGCATGTCGAAAGCCGCAGACCTTTGACGCTGAACCGTGAAGCCTGCCTCTACGAGACGGTCGTGCCAATTCACTTCAGTCCCTGGGTGCCGATGCCCGTGAGAGTCGCCGTGGCGGTGGCTCGGATGGTGAGCATCTGCGTGAGATTTGGCTGCGCCACCGGATTGCGCGCTCGCCGGCAACTCGACCAAGACGAGAACGCCTCCTGGCCGAAGTGCGGTGAATGCTTCGCGCAAAGCAGCACTCGGATCCGACACGTGATGCAGAGACAGCGCGGCCCACACCAAATCCGCGGGGCCAGGTATCAACAACGACCAAGAGTCAGACAAGTTTGCTTCGTGAACAGAGAAGTCGTCCCTCAGGCCCGCCTCTCCAACAGTGTCTAGGCAGCGCTGCAGAAGTTCGGTGGATATGTCGATGCCATGCACGTGCGCGTCGGTGAATTCCTCAGCCAGCGCTACTGAGCCGACTCCGGTTCCAGGTCCTAGATCTACGATGATTGTCGGCTCGTGGTCCAGCACCGAGCGCGCTTCGACAATCGCCAGGTCGGTGACCGAACCGCTGCAGCCGGCTTCGCCGTGGAGGTGATCAGCAAATCCCTTAGGCAGCGACTCCCACGGCTCGTGGGTTCCTTGCTGGTGTCCGTCGCTCATGACGCACGCGATTTCAGCCACGCCGAGTATCGCTTCGTCGCGACCTTGCTTGCCGACTGTTCCATGACAAGAGTCAATTCAGCGGAGATCCGAGGACGCGTGGGCTTTCCGTTGCCGAGTCGCTTCAACTGGTATCGAACCCTGGACATGGCAGCCGCAGAGGCAATCGCCTTGTCCTTGATCCGGACGGAGCCGACCTCAACGCTTGCGGAGCGGCCCGCCTCGGTAGCGCTACGCCATCTGTTCGGCAGGTCCGGCTCTACGGCCAACGCGGTCCCCATGCCCACTACATCGACTCCGCTGGAGAGAACCTCTTCTGCAACAGAGCGGCGCACAATACCGCCGGTGAGCATCAGCGGGACTGGACTTGAATCTGCCAGCTCCCGTGCCAACTCTAGGAAGTACGCTTCCCGGGCAGCCGTGCGGGAATCACCCTCCTGCGCGGCGGACTCGAGTGCATTGCCCGTCATAGCCGGGCTCTCGTAACTGCAACCAGAGAGCTCCACCAGGTCGACGTTCAGCTCTGCGAGCATGTTGATAACCGCACGGGCGTCATCCTCATCGAATCCGCCACGCTGGAAGTCCGCCGAGTTGAGTTTGACGGCAACGGCAAAATCAGTGCTGACACGGTCCTTGACGGCGCGGACGACGTCGAGAAGCAATCGGGAGCGGTTCTCCAAAGAACCGCCCCACTGATCGGAGCGTCTATTCGACAATGGCGATAGGAACTGCGAAATGAGGTAGCCGTGGGCGGCGTGAATCTCCACCCCATCAGAACCTGCCTCCTCTGCACGGCCAGCAGTGGTCGCGAAACGCTCGACTGTCTCTGCGATCTGAGCAGCGGTCAGCTCTACCGGATCAGCCATCATTGCGCTTGCCTTGCCAGCATCGACCTTGATTGCAGATGGAGCCCAGGCGACGCCAGGCATGTTCTTGCTGACCTGACGGCCAGGATGGTTGATCTGCATCCAGGCCTTTGAGCCACCGCTTTTGGCAGATTCAGCCCACTTTCGGAAAGGGGCGATCGGAGAATGAGCGTCAAGCACTACGCCAGAAGGCCCGGTCATCGCCTCAGCATGGAACATCACATTTCCGGTGATCAGCAGGCCAGACCCGCCCTCACTCCAGGTGCGGTAGAGCCCGAAGAGCGCTACATCCGGGAGCTGGTCCTTTCCTGCCATGCCTTCTTCCATCGCCGCCTTCGCGATTCGGTTCGGCAAGGTAGCGCCGCCGGGCAGGGTGATCGGTTCGAAAAGTGGGTCCGGCATCGTATTGCTCCAGTTCAAAGCAATGTTTACACTGTCTACATCCGGACCATAATGAAGGAAGTATTCAGTGTCAACATCCAGTCGAGAGACCTACCACCACGGTGATTTGCGCACGGCGCTCCTCGACGCGGCCACCGAACTTCTGGAGGAAGGCGGCACATTTTCCCTACGAGCTGTCGCCCGGCGCGCCGAGGTCTCTCAGACCGCCCCGTATCGACACTTCACGGGACGGGAGGCACTAGAGACCGCCATCGCAGTGCGTGGATTCGACGACCTCCGAGAGCGCTTTACCAATGCTCGTACTGGCACCGCGACAATCTCTTCACAGGATGCGATAGCCGACCTACTCACTTTCGCCAGCACATACATCCTCTTCGCACTGGAGCGCCCTGCCCTGTTTCGTCTGATGTTCGGTTACCAGTGCGAGACCGTCGACGACGACCGGATTCGCGCCGCCCACGACCTGAAGGGGACATTGTCTGCGCCGCTGCACGGGGCGTTTCCAGATTCCGATCACAATGCTCTCGCCACAGCGCTGTGGTCACTCACTCATGGGCTCGCATTCCTCCACCTGGATGGGAAGCTCACCGGCACCTCTCCGGAGGAGATTGCCGCTCAGGTCCACGAGACCTTCTCCGCCATCTTGTCGGCCGCCGGAGGCCTCAGCGCCCGCGGCACAAAACTGTGACACGGCGAA
This sequence comes from Corynebacterium sputi DSM 45148, assembly GCF_000427865.1. Classification (GTDB taxonomy): domain Bacteria; phylum Actinomycetota; class Actinomycetes; order Mycobacteriales; family Mycobacteriaceae; genus Corynebacterium; species Corynebacterium sputi. The sequence continues at coordinate 184,303 of NZ_ATYV01000002.1, forward strand.
CGGACCGACCTTCCCGAAGCCGGTTTAGAGCATCGTCCCTGCGCATGTGAGGTTCACCACCGTTTCGAATGGGTTAACACTGCCTACCTGCGCCGCTTCAGCGTCGGCCCTGACCGCCGACTGAGCCTTCGACAAAAGCGGAACTTTAGATGCCGTTCATTCGACTATCTAGTTATTAAACAGCCCTTCGCCTACCTACCCTGATCGATCCGCACCGCCGCACCCCGGAACCCGCGGACCGAGAACGGCACCGGAACCACATTGCGTGGATCCCGGTCCCGCCAGTCCCCACAGCCTCCTCTCTTCGTCATAGTTCGGGCCGAGCGCTCTGCTAGATCGCCGCGTCCCGGGAAAGGCGTTTCATGGATATCGTTGATGTTTCACGCTGGCAGTTCGGCATCACGACGGTCTATCACTTCATTTTCGTGCCCCTGACCATCGGTCTTGCACCAATGGTGGCACTGATGCAGACATTCTGGCTGGTCACCAAAAAAGACCATTGGTACCGGGCCACCAGGTTCTTCGGCACAGTTCTGCTGATCAACTTCGCCATGGGCGTAGCCACCGGCATCGTCCAAGAATTCCAGTTCGGCATGAACTGGTCGGAGTACTCCCGCATGGTCGGTGATGTCTTCGGTGGACCGCTCGCGCTGGAAGGGCTTGTCGCCTTCTTCCTTGAATCCGTGTTCCTCGGACTGTGGATTTTCGGCTGGGGTCGTATCCCCGGGTGGTTGCACGCGGCATCGATGTGGATCATCGCGGTGGCCGTGAATTTCTCGGCCTACTTCATCATCGTCGCGAACTCCTTCATGCAGCATCCAGTTGGTGCGGAGTTCAATCCCGAGACCGGACGCGCTGAACTTGTCGATATCTGGGCGCTGCTAACCAACCCCACCGCACTGGCTGCCTACTCACACGCAGTCGCAGGCTCCTTGCTCACAGCAGGCACCTTCGTGCTGGGAGTGACTGGATGGTGGATTGTCAAGGACGCCCGGACACGGGCAAAGGTGGCAAAGGAGTCCGGCACCGAGGTAGCCCCAACCACCGAACCCCACGACATGCACCGTCCGGCGCACCGACTTGGTTGGTGGACAACGCTGGTTGCCGCTGTCGGAGTGATGATCACCGGTGACATCCAGGCGAAACTCATGTTTGTCCAGCAGCCGATGAAGATGGCGTCGGCAGAATCGCTATGCCACACCGAAACAGACCCGATGTTCTCCGTTCTCACCATCGGTACCCACAACAACTGTGACTCAGTAATCCACCTGATCGAGCTGCCGTGGATTCTCCCCTTCCTCGCTGAAGGCCGGTTCCAAGGAGTCACCCTTCGTGGTGTGGTGGACCTACAGAACTACTACGAGGGTCTCTTCGGGCCCGGCAACTATGCGCCGAACCTGTTCGTGACCTATTGGTCGTTCCGTGCGATGATCGGCCTGATGCTCGGATCCCTCGCGATTCTCTTCTTCAGCTGGTTGTTCACCAGGGGCGGACGCCTTCCGTCCCAGCGGTGGGCATCGATCTTCGCACTTGGTTGCATCGCAGCGATCCCCTTCCCCTTCCTGGCGAATTCCGCCGGTTGGATCTTCACCGAGATGGGCCGCCAGCCCTGGGTTATCCACCCCAATCCGGAATCCATCGGTGATCCGCGCACAGAGCTAATCAGAATGACCGTCGACATGGGTGTATCCGACCATGAGCCATGGATGGTGTGGACGACCTTGATCGGATTCACGATTCTGTACGCGATACTAGCGGTGGTGTGGTTCCGCCTGATCCGGAATGTCGTCCTTGCAGGACCTCCTGCTGACGACGCTCCCCTGCTGCCTGCCGCCCTCGGCCGCGGTTCAGCAGATGATTCCGCACCTGGACCGGCCGCTCCGGTCAAGTTCGCGCTGCGCTCAGAAACCGCAGACGGCTCCAGTACTTTCCGTGACAACTCGAACCACGAAACCCGAGGTGAATGACACCATGTTCGGTATCGATCTTCCTGTCCTGTGGTTCATCATCATCGCGGTGCTGTTCGCCGGATACTTCCTGTTGGAAGGATTCGACTTTGGCGTCGGAATCCTGCTGCCGTTCATCGGCCGTGATGAAAAACGTCGCAGCGCCATGATCCGCACCATCGGACCAGTGTGGGACGGCAACGAAGTCTGGCTGATCACCGCCGGTGGCGCTCTCTTTGCCGCCTTCCCTCTCTGGTACGCGACGATGTTTTCCTCGTTCTATCTGCCGTTGTTCATCATCTTGATTGCCCTCATTGTCAGGATCGTTGGCTTGGAATGGCGCGGAAAGAACGATTCTCCGAAGTGGCACCGTTGGTGCGACCGGGGCATTATTTTCGGGTCCTGGGTGCCGCCTCTGATGTGGGGAATCGCAGTGGCCAACCTGGTCCGGGGAATCCCGGTGGATGTCGGGGAGCGAATCTCTACCTCGCAGGTGACCTTGTGGTCACTCCTCAACCCGTACGCATTGCTCGCCGGAGCGGCTCTAACCGCGCTCTTCGTTCTGCACGGTGCTACCTTCCTGCGGTTGAAGACCGCTGGGGTCCTGCGTGACGATGTTGCCCGTGCGCTCACCCCGGCTACCATCGCCACCGTCCTATTCGGAACCACGTTCGTTCTGTGGACCCAACTCCAGTACGGCACCTCGTGGACCTGGGCGCTGGTGGCGCTAGTTCTCCTCGGCGTCATCGTCGGCGCCTGGTGTGCTTACCTCGGCCGGGACGGCTGGGCGTTTACCTTCACTGCAGTGGCAGTTCTCTCAGTGACGGCCCTGGTGTTCGGTTCGATGTTCCCCTGGGTGGTTCCTAGCACGCTCGACGGGGGCACCGGAATCACCATCTGGGATGCCACCTCCAGCGAATACACTCTGACGATTCTCACGTGGGCCGCCCTCGCCATCACGCCGGTGGTGATCCTGTACCAAGGATGGACCTACTGGGTCTTCCGTAAGCGAATCCTCGCTGACCCGGTGACGCAAGGCTCCGGCTACTGATGGACGAGACCGAACCCTCCCCGCCCCGTGTCGGCCCCGTCGACCCACGTCTGTTGACACTGTCGGCACCGGTGCGCCGGTGGTTGCTGACCTCTGGGTTGTTGTCGGCGGCGCAGACTATCGCGGTCGTGCTGTTCGGGGTGTTGGTCGGACAGGTCGTCGCAGGCGTGATCGAGGATCCAGAGGCGCCCATAGCGTCCGGTTCGGTTCTGTCTCCCTGGTACCCGCATCTGATTTCTCTGGTGGTGGTCTCCATCGTGTGGGGATCGCTTGTGTGGGCAGAGCGCAGGTTCGGTCGCGGGGCAGCCGCCGGGGTCATCGACGATCTCCGGTCCCGGGCGCTGGCGCGGCTTGCCGTGCTCGATCCCCGTGTCGTTGATCGGGCTAGGTGGCGGATCACTCTCGGCGAGGGTCTGGACGGGCTGACCCCGTACCTGACCGGCTTCATTCCGGCGTTGACCTCAACCTTGATTGCGACACCAGCAGTTCTGGCGGTGGTGTTTTTCCTCGATCCTGGCTCGGCAGTGATCGCACTGGTCACGCTCCCACTGATTCCGCTGTTTATGTGGCTCGTCGGCACGCTGACAGCAGGGCGTACTGAGCGTCGCCTGCGCGGCCTGGCGGTCTTGTCTGACCAACTTCTGGATCTCGCCGCAGGCCTGCCCACGCTGCGGGCATTCGGCCGACAGCGCTCCCCCGCCGAGGAGGTGCGCAGGCTCTCCGCCGAACACCGCACCTCAACAATGTCGGTACTGCGGATCGCGTTCCTCTCCAGTTTTGTACTTGAGTTCCTGGCAACGCTCTCGGTCGCACTCATCGCCGTGGGAATCGGCTTCCGACTACTCGGCGGCTCAATTACCTTGGCGGTTGGGTTGACGGTGCTCATCATCGTCCCAGAGGTGTACAACCCGGTGCGCAACGTCGGCACCCGCTTCCACGATGCGCAGGACGGACTCGTCGCTGCGGATGACGTACTTTCGCTTCTCGACGCCCCGTGCCCCACCACCTCATCCACCTCTCCCATGCAGTCGGCACGTGAGCTCCCACCCCCGGCTCACGGACTGTCGGTCCACTTCAACCGGTTGTCGGTGGCCGCGCGTGATGGGCTGAGTCCCTGCGACCTCAGCGGTACCGCTCAGCCAGGGACAATCACCGTGTTGCACGGCCCCAATGGCGCAGGAAAATCCACTGCATTATTGGCTCTGCTGGGGATCATCGATCCGGATGCAGACAGCGAGGATTCATTCGGTGGGGTGTCAGTTCTCAGTTCCGCTGGCGCGCTGCACGGCGATGAACTGTGGCAGCGCACCTCGTACGTTCCACAGCGCCCCTTGCTCCCAGAGGAAGTTACCGCTGGAACCGGCAATGTCGGTGACACCAGCGCACTGTCCTTAGGCGAGCGACAACGCGCCGCGGTCTACGCCTCACTCGACGACAAACGGGACCTGCTGGTTCTGGACGAGCCGACAGCGCACCTGGACGAGGAAAACGCAGTGATCATGCTCGCCGCACTGAGAAAGCGCGCCGCAGCAGGTGCGACGGTCCTTCTCGCCAGCCATGATCCCGCGGTTCTCGCTGAAGCCGACATCACCATCGAGGTGCACCATGGCTGACTATAGCGATGTCTCCAGTTCGCAGGGACTGCGATCCCACCTGCGGGCGCTATCGCAGGTGCGTCCTATCGTGGGCCTGCGGTGGCGGGATCTCATTCGTCCAGTCGCCGCCGCGTGCATTACCTTGATCGCCGCGTTGACCCTGACTGTCGTGTCTGCCTGGTTGATCACAAAAGCGTGGCAAATGCCACCGGTGCTCGATCTCACCGTCGCAGTCACGGCGGTGCGTGCCCTTGGTATTTCACGTGCGCTCTTTAGGTATCTGGACCGGCTCGCCTCTCATGACGTCGCATTACGGTGCGCGGAGAATGTCCGCGTCAACGCCTATCGGATTCTGGCAACGTGCGATCCAACGGTGGTCGTTCGGATGTCCCGGGGTGCGCTGCTAACGCGCTTCGGCTCGGATGTGGACGCAGTCTCGGATGTTGTCGTTCGCGCCGTAGTTCCCGGCGCCGCCGCGCTGGTGGTGTCCGCATCCGCCGTTGGATTCGCTGCGTTGTTGTCGCCGTGGGCTGCGGTTGCTCTGTCCGTCGGGTTGCTGGTTGCTGGTATCGCCGCGCCGGCGGCGGTTGCCCGTTCCACCCGTGTCACTGAGGCTCGCCGCGCCGGCGCCCTGGAGTCGCTGACCACAAACGTCGACCACGTACTGGCGAACGCGCCCGCACTGCGAGTGTCCGGTCACCTGCCGCAGGCACTGGATTTAGCCGACTCCTCCTCCCGGAGGTTGAGCAGTGCCGACGAGGCCGGCGCTTCCGCCGACGCCACTGGCGCCGCTATCGGCGTGTGGTCCCATGCCTTCACCGTCATCGCGGTGGTTATGGTCGCCTCCATCGGATATCTCACCGGTGACCGCTCTCCCCAGTGGTTGGGCGCCCTGGCGTTGTTATCGCTCGCTGCGTTTGAGGCCGTCGCTGCTCTTCCGGCTGCAGCCGTCGCCGTCACCCGAGCCGCTGGTGCTGCCAGGCGCCTCACCGCGCTGTCTAGCGCTTCCCTCACCGATGACGGCCGCGACCCCGAACCGCTCAGTCCTGCACCATATCTGGCTGCCCACAATCTGGTCGTCGGTCGGGACAGCGACCTGCAGAGTTGGGATCTCGATCTTCCCTTTGGGTCCCGCGAACTCGTGGTCGCGCCCTCCGGCAGTGGCAAAACGACACTTTTACTGACTCTCGCGGGCCTGCTTCCAGCACGCTCTGGTGAGGTACTTCTGGACAACACTCCCACCGATGAACTGCCACCTTCGGTCCTGCGAGGCACCGTGCTGTTCGTCGCCGAGGACTCCCACATCTTCGCCACGACGGTACGAGACAACCTCGCGGTCGGGGCTCCCCGCGCTACCGACGAGCAGATCCACGACGTACTCGATGCGGTCGGTCTTACCGGCTGGACTGATTCGCTTCCCGACGGCCTCTCCACCATCCTCACCTCAGGCGACAACAGCCTGTCGGGAGGTCAACGCCGCCGGCTCATCCTGGCCCGAGCGCTGCTCAGCGACGCACCCATCTTGCTGTTGGATGAGCCGACCGAGCATCTCGACGCAGAAGGAGACTCAGACATCTCCGAACTCCTGGGATTCAGCGGTCCCCCACCGCCATTGCCCGGCGCGCTGGCGCAGCGGTCCATCGTGATGGTCCGGCACCCGCGCACCTAACTACCGGGTGACCGGTTCGAGTGTTTAGCCCCGTCGGGGTTTCACTCGGACCTCGACTCCGCCCATAAGTGCAACGCCGCGCACCCGCACGACCGGAGCGTCGGGAGGCAGATCTGTTGGTGAGACTGATGCGGACTTATCGACATTGACCGCATAGCCACCCATAAGGCCCAGACCATTGCACTCAACCCGGACTCCCTCTGGGACGATGATCTGGATTCCTCCCATCAGGGTGTACGCATCGATGGTGATATCACCGGTCTCGAACCTGGCGTCCCGAAGGTCAATCTCATTTCCGCCCATAACGGCGATGGAGGTGTGTTGCCCGGGCACCACCCAGTGCTTCCGGTTCACCCCTCCCATGATCGCCACGGACCACCGAGACGTGCCTGGCTCACCGGTGACTTGGCGTTGTGCTGCGGTGACGAGATCGCGGATGGTGGGGTTGGCGTCGGGAAGCGAATTAGCTCTCTGGACAGGAAGCGGCACCTGCCGCTGACCCAAGATGTCCGCCGCCGGATCATCGCGGAGGTCCTCCAACAAAGAGATCAATTCCTTCTGACGCATCGCGGCGAAGGCCTTCGCCGAGCGCTCATCGAACTCGGACATGGTGATCTGGCCCTCTGAGAGAGCCTCGGTCAGCAGATCTACGGTTCGGCGGCGCTCGGCGTCAGTCGCGCGGCGGCCGGTGGGTTCGGTCATAGATCCACAATAGAACGACCCTGCTTCCCGACGTCCCTGCCAACAACACCCCAACCCACTCACGTGAATGTCAGTCGCCTGCAAAGTCCCTGATCACAGTGGTCAGAGTTTCGTCGTCGACTTCGTGCCATTGTCCGGGAAGCACCATAAAACGTGCATCGATCATCGCGGATGCAAGTTGTCGACCCCAGGCGCCCATATCCCCTGCGGAAGCATCAGACGCAATCAACAAGGTCGGCTGCGGTATGGCGCTGAAGCGCTCGGCAGGAGTGCCCGGCAGGAACGTCAGTTCGTGAAGAATGCTTGGAGCATCTCTCAGCGACTGCTCGGACGGCGGCGGCATGTCGGCGAGGATCTCCTTGGGGATTCCTACGACTTCTGACTGGAACCATCGGAGGAGTTCTTCAGGTCCTTGCCGCAGTCTTCTCTCCCCTTCCGTATGAAACTCGCGGTCGGCCCCTGAGTCTGTTGACAGCGGTGGCTCCACCAGAACCAACCGATCGATCGCGGCACCTGCCTCGCCGGCGATCAAGCTCAATGTGGCGCCGGAGGAAAATCCATAGACCGTCACCGGGCCACCGACCATGTCGATGATCGCGCCGAGGTCCTCCACCTCCCGTTCAACGGCGTAGGTGTCGGCATTTCCACTCGTGCCCTTGCCTCTGCGGTCATAACTCCAGACTGTGAAGTGCTCAGCAAGCGTGTTCGCCAAGGTGGGCTGCGGAGTCGTGGCTCGCGAGACGCCCACACAGTGCACCATCACCAGGTCAGGCCCACTACCAATGCGGCTCCACGCGATCGGCGTGCCATCGAGGGAAACGACGGTTCCGTTTGTCTCCAACCCAGGTTGTTCGGGACTCACCGTTCGTCCTCTAAATCCGCGGGCGGGTTGTCCTTCTCCCCTACCGTCAAAGAGGCATCTCCCGAGGCCGCCCGTGACTGTGGATTCGCTGCCCGCTTTTGGATTCGACCGGGGTCAAGGGTCCTGGCAATGTCCTTGGCGCTGACAGTTTCGGTGGCATCGACATACCAGTCGGTGAGGGTCGGGTCCTCACTATCGAAGCCTGCGCCTGCACCTTCATCTGCGGCCACTTCGCTGGCGCCGAAGACGAAGTCATCGCCGTATTCGTCAATACCTCGACGCACACCCTGTGCAATCGCCGCCCGGGCATAGCGGCTACGAATGATGTACGGGTCGGTATGAAGATCCTTCGCCCAACACACCATCACTCCAATGACGATGAAGGCGAACGGCAGCGCACTGACGACCATGATCGATTGAAGACCGGACAACGCCGTCTCGCCCCCAATCAGCAGTAGCGACACCGCGATGAGCCCGAGCAGCAAACCCCAAATGACAGTGACCCATTTGGCCGGTTCGGGTCGGCCACCCTGAGACATCGAGGCCATCACAATCGACGCGGAGTCCGCAGCGGTGACAAAGAAGATGACGACGGCAATCAGAGCGATCGCAGAGGTGACCATCCCCAGCGGCAGATTCTGCAGTAGGCGGAAGAAAACCTCTTCGCTGGTGCCGCCGGGCTGAAGATCATTGCCATTCATCGTCATCCACATGGCGGTGCTGCCATAGACAGTGAACCAACCGATGACGATGGCCGTGGGTACCAACACGATCGTGGTGACGAATTCCCGCAACGTACGTCCGCGGGAGATCTTCGCGATGAACATGCCGACAAACGGTGTCCACGACACCCACCATGCCCAGTAGTACGTGGTCCAGGTGCCGAGGAACTCCACGGCCTCTGGCCCGTCATTGGCGTTGAGGGTCATCATGGCGGGAATCTGCCGGAAAAACTCGACGAGCGAGGTCGGCAGGAAATTCAGGATGAACACCGTGGGACCGACAACGAGGGTGAAAAGGCCCAGCAATCCGGTCAGCAGCATATTGGTGTTGGACAGCAGTCGAATTCCGCGCTTGATTCCTGAGACAGCAGAGGCGATAAACAGCGCCGTCAACAGCGCAATCACCCCGATGAGGAACATGTTGCCTTCCGGTGACCACCCGGAGATCACCGACACTCCGCTTCGGATCTGCAGTGCACCGATACCTAGAGATACCGCGGTACCGAACAGAGTCACCAGGATCGCGAAGAAGTCGATGAACCGCCCGAGGATCCGGTTCGACGAGCCAGGAAACACCGGTTCGAACAGCGCGGAGATCAACGGCGGCCGCCCGCGTCGGTAAGAGCTATAAGCGATCGCACCACCGACTAAAGCGTAAAACGACCAAGCGATCGGGCCCCAGTGCAGGTAGGTCTGGGCTAGTGCTGGAAGCGCCGCCTCGACCGTTCCGCCTTCAACCGACTGACTTGGGGACGGAGCTTGGAAGTACGTCAATGGTTCCAGCGGGCCGTAGAACAGCAACCCGATGCCTAGGCCTGCGGCAAATAACATCGAGATCCACGACGCGGTGGAGTACTCCGGTTCTTCATCATCCGCACCCAATCGAATGCCACCGGTGCGGCCAAAACCCACCGCGAGCATGAACAGTGCAATGGCGATCGCGAGCGCCCCGAACAGCCACCCGAAGTTGCTTGTCACCCACGCCAACGAGTTACTGCCGACCAAGGAGAGGTTCTCCGGTGCCACGAATGCCCACGCGGCGATCGCGATGACCACCGCAACTGCACCGACAAATACCGCGACGTTTGTCGGAAACGTCACCTTGGTGCGCTCGACACCGATACCTGGAACAAGTCCTGGATGTGGTGGCGAAAGAGGTACGTCGGCGGCCTTCCGCAGTGCATGTCGTACCGGTTCAGGCCGGTCCTGGCCGAGTCGGTCTGAGTCTTCCTGAGATGCCACCTGATCCACTTTCCGTCGATTGCTCCAGCGCACAGCGTTTTGCGGTTCGTTCCACCGTAACAACATAGAGACAGGCGCACCGGCGTCTAGTCACGATCAATAACCCGTTAAGATTAATTCAGAATCAATGGAGGAGTAAAAGGCGCGATGACGACACCACACACCACCGCCCAGGGCAGCCACCGACCTCGCAAGCGGATGACACTCGCGGCGATGATGACTGCCTCGTCCCTCGCCTTGATGGGCTGCAGTGCTTTGGGCATCGGCGGAGACCGGAATGACGCTGGATCCCAGCAGACCGAGTCGGAGGCACAGTCGACCGAGACCAATGGCCCTAACCCTTCACTCGGCCCCGGCGCCTCCAGTCGCGACGGGAACTCCGCCGAATGCGGGGACCTCACCGGCGACCAGGCTGTCGACAGGTGGCTCGACCGTGTGCCGGGCGGATTCCCGTGGCAAGCATCAGATACCTCCACGTATGACCCGTGCCAACCGCTGTCGTGGATCCAGCTCACCCAGTCCGGAGCTAGTTCCCGTTCGGCCGAGCAGTTGATGCTGTTCCACATGGGCGAGTATCTCGGCACTGCCACCAGTGATCCCCTCAATGGGATGTCGACTGTTGGACGCGTCAATGACTCCACCATCCGGGTCAACCAGCCACGAGAGGACCGGGCCGATGAGTTCCGCTGGGACGATGGCGCGCAGCGTGTGCTGATGAATGACGGCTCCGACGACTCCGGAGCGACCTCCGGAGGCTCTGGTGCACCTGCCACGGCAAATAACCCCAGCCAGGTCGGCGGGAATTGTGGTCAGTACGACGGCGCGACGGTTACCGCAGGCGACAGCACCTCCTGCGGCTTCGCGATGGCGGTAGCGCAAGAGGCACTCCAGCCGATCTACTCGGATATCGGCATGGGGTACAAGGCAACGGTCTCTGCAACGAGTCCAGAGACCGGTGACACCTACTCCATGGAATGCACCATCGGTTCCGACGCTTCATTGTCGACGTGCAGAGGCGGAAACAACGCGAAAGTTGAGATCGAGAAGCGTGGTCTCACCAGTCTGGTGAGGTGATGAATTAGGCGTCGATACGCTCGAGTTTCGGCGCCAACACGTAGACCATCATCGACGCGGTGACCGACCCGGCTGCGACGATGCCGGACAGCACCACCATTTGGAACAGACCCGCCTCCACTGGGGCGACGCCGCCGAAGATCGCTCCGACAAAGGCACCCGGCAATGTGACAAGTCCGGTGGTCTTGGTCTGATCGGTGGACGGGATAAGTGATTCCCAGATAGAGAATTTCGCAATGTCGACGGTGGCCTGGCGGTTCGTGGCACCAAGAGCCAACCACCCCTCGACCTCATCCCATCGGTCTGTTGTCGCTTGCCCCAGGCGCCGACCAGCCAGAGTAGCCACTGCCATTGAGCCGCCGATGATGATCCCGCCAAGCGCCAATACATACCTCGGGGAGAACTCCAGAGCGCCAGTGGCAAACACAGTCACCATCACCACCGATACCCCGGCCGCCATGGAACCGGCGACAACACCAAACTTGGCCCAACTCCAGTGCAATCTACGGGTACTGGTGACTGCCGCGACGGTGAACATCACCGACAGCGCCACGGCCACCCAGAACGGATCGCTGATCACTCCGGTCAGCAGCACACTGATCGCGGCCAACTGCAATGTCCCGCGGACCACGGCGAGAACCACCGCGAGCCGGTGACGCACTCCAGCAAGCGACAACACCACGGTGGCGACTGACAGCAGCACAACGACGGTGATGAGCGTGGGCACCACATCGTACTGTTCCAGCATTCTGTTATTTCCCCCTGTTCACATGCACTGTTCCGTCACCCGAACGCCGACCGGGCCCAGGGAATTCCCTACTGACAGTACGCCTGCTCGCTGCTAGGTTGGCGGCCACAATCCCAGAGCACACAATCAGCCCAGCACCATCACACACAAGGAGAATCATGTCGCGAGTAATCGTCATCGGAGCCAACGGCAAGGTCGCCCAGCGTCTGCTACCCATCCTCACTGACTCGGGCCATCAGGTCCGCGGAGTCATCCGCAACCCGGACCGCGCCGAAGATGTGCAGTCATTCGGCGCCACCGCTGAGGTCGCCGACGTTGAGCACCTCAGCACCGAAGAGATCACTGCGCTTCTCGACGGCTCCGACACCGTCGTCTGGTCCGCCGGCGCCGGCGCAGAAAGCGCTGAAAAGACATACGCCATCGATCGCGACGCCGCGATCCGGACCATGGACGCTGCCGCCGCAGCAGGAGCCAAGCGCTTCATCATGGTGTCCTACCTCGGCTCCGGTGTGATCCCGGATGTGCCGGAGGACAACTGGCTCTACTCCTACTCCCGAGCCAAGACCGCTGCGGATGAGCACCTGCGCAACACCGATCTAGACTGGACAATCCTCGCGCCCGGTCCGCTGACACTGGACGAGCCGACTGGGCTGATCAGCATCACGGCCCCCGGCGACGGACGGATCCCGCGCGGTGACGTAGCCGCCGTTGTTGCCACCGTTATCGGCGCTAACAACACCATCGGCCAGCGCCTGCCACTCGGAGAGGGAGACACCCGAATCGCCGACGCGATCCAGACGTATAGGGGTTAGGAAGAGGACGGCCGGAGACGTCGTAAAGCAACTCTGAACTGCGGCGACGCCGCAGGGCACGTGCACCCAGCGTCGGACCTGGAGTATAAAGGGAACCTTGACCGGATACGCCGGTGAAACGTGATCTGCGAACGAAGAGTGAATGACGAACCCGACCGAACTGACGTACATCCCACGACGTGCGAGTTGGTTCCTCTGGACACAGGATTTCGAGACTCCGGAGATCGAAACCCCAGACGGTGCCGACGCGACCGTCACTCTTGCGCTGCCCGATGAGGGTGAAATCTGGCCGTGGGAAGTCCCCGGCCAGGAAATCGGCCTGCGCCAGGGATGGGACTGGCTAGAGAACCGCGCCTTCGACGACAGTGACGGATTGTCGTTGCAGTCATGGACGGAACTGGCACAGGGCGGCCAGCCGGTATTCCCGGTATCCGCTCACTGCGGGTTGGCACTGGACGGCGAACACATTTACACCGCCGATGCCACCACCGCCCACGTACGCGATGTACTCGCCTTGGCGAAGCAGCTTCCGGACCTGGGTCTTCAAACGCGACTTCGCGACTACCAGCTCGCCGGTGTGCGCTGGCTGCAGGACCGCGATGACGGAGCAGTACTCGCCGATGACATGGGTTTGGGTAAGACCCTCCAGACCATTGGACTGATGGAACTGAAGGACAAGCGACCGCATTTGGTGGTCTGTCCCACCTCCGTCAGCCGGAATTGGGAGAACGAGATCCGTCGGCATTCGCCGAACCTGGAAGTCATCACTGAAACCGGCAGCAGCCGCACTGGCCCCCGTGGCGGCGCTCGCCGCAAAAAGCCGAAGCGCGGCTCTGTCACGATCGCCACCTACGCGCGCCTGCGCCGCAATCCCGAGCGGTTCGCCGACGTCAATTGGGGCGTGGTCGCCTTCGACGAGGCACAGCAGATCAAGAATCCGCGCACCTTGGCCTATCGCACTGCTGCGACCCTGCCCGCGGACTTCCGACTGGCCATCACCGGTACCCCGGTTGAGAACGAACTCAACGACCTATGGGCACTGGCGGACTTAGTTCGACCTGGATTCCTCGGCACCCGTCGGCGCTTCAAGGAGCGCTACGTCTTCCCGATCCAGCAGCGAAACTCAGCGCCCGCGGCAGACCGACTTGCTGCGCACTCCAGCGAACTGATGCTTCGCCGCACCAAGGCCGAGGTCGCCCCGGATCTGCCGCCGCGCCAGGTCGTGGACATTCCTTGCTCGATAACCGACGAGCAACGTCGTCTGTACAACTCTGCGCTGGTCAACGCTTTCGAAGGCGGACTCGGCATGGGCATCTCCCGCCGGGCAAATGTGTTGTCGCTGCTGACGAAACTCAAGCAGATCTGTAACCACCCAGCGCAGGCGCTGCACGAGACCTCCCCACTGCAGGATCGCTCTGGCAAGTTCGACCGACTGCACGACATGTTGGATGAAGCCGTCGCCGCTGACACCGGAGTGCTGATCTTCACCCAGTTCACCGCGATGGGACAGCTTCTCGCGGAGGATCTCTCCAGCCGCCATGGCATGGACGTGCCGTTCCTGCATGGAGGCCTCAATACTGACCAACGTGAGGAGATCGTCGAGACCTTCCAGAGCGGACAAGGCTCCAATATCCTCGTGTTGTCCCTGCGTGCGGCAGGTTTCGGCTTGAATCTCACCCGCGCCACGACGGTGGTGCACTACGACCGCTGGTGGAACCCGGCCGTGGAAGACCAGGCCTCCGACCGTGCGCACCGAATCGGCCAGGAACAGCCGGTCACGATTTACACGCTGCGCTCAGCCGGCACCGTCGAAGACCACATCGCCTCCATGCAGGACCGCAAACGCGGCCTGGCCGAGGCAGCCTTTGACGGCGGCGACGCCGAACTGCTTGAACTCGACGACGAGGCCCTGCGCAGCGTGCTGCAGCTCTCGACCGCTCGCGAATCGGAAGGAACCGGCGATGGCAACTGAATTCGGCAACACCGTGTGGGGACGCGCCTGGTTGCGACAGGTCGAACCCATCCTCACCAAGGGTGGCCCCGACCGTGACATCCCGAAGGCCCGATCGCTGGTCCGCCGGGCAGTCCGAAATGTCACCATCTCGCGGAACACTGTCACCGCTTACGTAGGCGATTACGGCCAGGAGAAGACAGTGACCCTGGAGGTCCCGCCGTGGAGCGCCTCAGAGATGACCAAGGTCAACCGCATCATTAGCGCTGTCGACGAAGCTGATCCCACGGACCTGCCGAACTACGTCGCTGACCAGTTGAACCATGCGGGCATCTCCATCGCGCCCGATATTTCAACTATCAATGCCCAATGGGAGAAGGCCTACGAGGACGACTCCCCCACTGGATCCGTCCCCGACGGCGTCCCACCGCGTCATGTCGTTCTGGCCTTGGCCTACTCAATTGCTCAGAAGGTCGATGAGGAGCCGGTTCTCGCAGTGCTACTACGTACCCCGAAAGGTCGAAGCGCAGCAGTAAACAAACTGACCCGCACCGACTTGATCTCCCTCGAAGACATCAATACCGAGACGTTCTACGACCAGCCGTTCATCGAGAACTGATCGGAGTCGCGGCAACTGCTTCGAAAGCTCTTCGATGGGGCCGCCGGCATTTTTCCAGGCGGTGAAACCGCCCTCGATGTGTCGGACGTTCTCGATACCCATCTCGTGTAGGGACTTCGCTGCCAGCGCAGATCGCCACGCCGAGCCGCAGTACAGCATGAGAGTCCGACCGTCGTCGAGTTCGGGACGGTAATAAGGGCTGTCTGGGTCTATCCAGAATTCAAGCATACCCCGTGGCGCGCGGTATGCCCCAGGGATAATGCCGAGTTTCTTCCACTCGCCGGGCTCGCGAATGTCGATGAAGTGAATGAAGCCGCAGTTAAACAACTCCTGGGCTGTATCGACGGGAGTCGGTGGAACGACATCATTTGCGGCTGCTACCAATTCAGCTGACGGCCGCGACAATGGCTCTCCGGGACTTCGGGGCATGGCGCCTCCAATCCTCTTTTTCGCAGGTTACACGTGAATCTGCCCATTCGAGGCGCGCATTCTGCGGGCAACGGCGAAAACCGATCCGGACTGGAACCACCGTCATTCACGACAAATCGAGGTGTCCGGTTGGGCACCTCGACGTCGTAAAGCAGTGCTTGTCAATGCTTTTGGGCTAGCACCTCGCCCGGCTGCGCGGATTGATCGTTTTTCGCCAACCGTCGATGGTGTCCCACAGGCAGACCACGAAAACGCTGACTCCGATGATCACGCCAGTGACTCGCATGGCATCGGTGGAAGGATCGGTGAGTACGGTTCCCATCTCCACGAACTCAGGGTTAAAAAGCTCATTGCCGATGAGAAGCGTCAATGCCCAGACCGCGAGAGCGATATTGAGCATGGTGTTGGCGATCGCCAGTGTCCGATTCCAGCCGTTGCTGCGAAAGAGAACAAAAGCGAAGATGAAC
Organism: Corynebacterium sputi DSM 45148; assembly: GCF_000427865.1. GTDB lineage: Bacteria > Actinomycetota > Actinomycetes > Mycobacteriales > Mycobacteriaceae > Corynebacterium > Corynebacterium sputi. Next base: position 200,192 of record NZ_ATYV01000002.1, read on the forward strand.
TCGGCGAGGAGTATTGCGAAGAGTACCAAGATCTGCCACGGCCACAGCGCAGGGTTGAGGACCGACACCATCTCGCTATCGGAGGTCCAGGTGGGGTATCCGCGGAAACGGTCCCACAGCACCAGCCCAAGGATGATCGTCAGGAATACCCAAGAGGCGATCAACTCGCCAGCCCCGGAGCCATTGCCTGAGTCCACCTCTGGCAGGTCATCGATTGTCCATTCCACTCCCGTTTCGGTGCCCGTGCGTTCCATGATGAAGAACACCAACGTCGTCCAAAAGCCGATGTGCGCAGCGACAGTGAACGCTGCGCCGATGACGTTTTCAATGACAGAGCCGATTCCCTCACCGGTGATGATGCTTCCGGCCGCTGTTGCCACCATCACGATGGGGACAACGACGACGAGCAGTGTCTTGAGCAGCCGCCACCAGGTCAGGAAGTACTTCGGGCCGATGAGATAGAGCGGGCGCTCGGCGAACTGCGCCGACAACACCCCGGGGTCGCCGAGACCGGTGAGAACGTCGCGCTCTGCAGTCTCCGGATCCTGGCCCTGATCGACTTTCGCCGCGACCGCGTCTTCGATGCTTCCTTGAAGTTCATCACGAACATCACCCTGCTGAGACGGATCCAGGCTTTTGACGACGGCAAAGATATACCGATCCGTCAGATCACCGAGATACGGCGATGTGCCGAAGGTTGAGTTGTTGTCGGTGGCGTTCATGACTGCTCCCCTTCCGTGAGCGAGACGATCGCTTCATTGAGCGCGCGCCATTCAGTTGAGAGAGTCTCCGACAAACGGACACCCTCAGGCGAGGTTCGGTAGAACTTCCTGGGCCGGGATTCGTCGGTGTTCCATTCGCTGGACAAAAAGCCCTGTTTCTCCAGGCGCCTCAACAACGGGTACAACGTGTTGCCGTCGGCGGCGAACCCAAGAGATTCGAGATCCTCCAGCAACCCGTAGCCGTAGCCCGGTTCCCTGAGCAGTTCCAGGCACGCCAGCACGATCGTGCCTCGACGGATCTCCTGCAGATGGTTCTGGAACTCCTTGCTTGCCATACTCATCACGATAGTGTGCGCCACACACTAAACGCAAGGGCACAATATAGTTACCCTACGAAAGTTCGCTGACGGGAATGATGAAACGCCCAAGCTCGCTTCGCTGACATCTTGATGAGGGTCGGGCACGCTCAAGTGCATAAGCCTGTATAAGCCCTGGCAGGCACCTGCGAGACAGCCGCGTTCTCTGAACGGGCAGATAGCGGCTCGGGCGTGGCTACGCTTCGGAGCACCTGCGTAGACGGAAGAGTTTGGTGACTTCACTGCGGCGGGCCTCGGGGATTCCACCATCGCCCTTTTCCACACGGGGATGCGTTGGTCGGGTGGTCTCGATGGCGATGATCTGCAAACCATCGGCCTCGACTCGGGCCTCGATATCGCCTTCGGCGCGAAGCTCAAGAATCTCGGCCAAATCAGAAATGATCAGCCATGCTTCCCCACCGGCGGTGAGGTGAGCGCCGACCTCGTTTATGAAGCGATGGAGGACTGAAGAGCCTGGGTCGTAAATACCCGTTTCCAATTGAGACGACGGGGTCCCCGGGAGCCACGGTGGGTTGAACACAATCAGGTCAGCACGATCGGAATCGGAGGGAAAAAGATCGGCTTCGACAACGTCCACGCGATCGGCCAGGCCCAATCGCTCAATGTTGTCCTCTGCGCAGGCCACTGCACGTGGGTTCAGGTCGGTGGCAGTGACACCAGTGAATCGATCGTCACGGCCGAGCAGAGCGGCGAGAACTCCAGTTCCCGTGCCGATATCCCACACCTTGCCGGAAGGAACGTCAGTGGCAGTGGTCAGGGTGTCGGCAACCAAGTCGACGTACTCGCTACGGGTCGGAGAAAATACTCCGTAACGTGGGTAGATCTTCGTCCCTAGAGCCTGCACAAACACGCCCTTGCGGTGCCATTCATAAGCACTGATGACACCAGTTAGCTCATTGAAGGAGACGAAAAGCGACTCGCCTGAACCGTCGTCGGATTGTTGCGGCCACGGCCCGTAGGCCATCTCACAGGCAGCAGCTACATCCTCTGGAGCGCCCCGGAGCTGCAAATCATAGCCTGCGCCAAGTTCCACAACAATCCGGCTCAGCCATGCTGCACGCTCGGCACGGTCGGCGCGGACCGCTGCGTAGTCACTCTGATCGGTGCCCCTAGCCTCCTGCTTGGCCTGGATCTCTTTGTCCACGGCTCGAATAAGTCGCTGAGAGCGCGGGAAGTCGGAGCGGAGGAGAATGGAGTGGGCGTCGTGAAGCATCTCGAGGGCTTTTGCAGGCGCAATATGCCCCGCTACCACTACCCGGCGCGGCGGCGGGAATCCGCTTTCGGAGTGCCACCTGGCGGTCCGAACGGTGCCGCGTTCCTTCCAGCGGACTAACTGGGGAGTGTCGTGCACCGGGCCTACCTCGGGATCTTCAGGAGTGGAATTAATGCTTCGCGGCAGTGGTTGCCTCCGGTATGGATACCACTATTTCTGTGCCCCTGTCAGTTCTCGACCTGGTGCGTAGCTCGAAGCACGAGGATCTGCGGGAGGGGTTCGAGCGCTCACGTCGCCTGGCGCAGACGGCGGACAAGAACGGATACACCCGGCTCTGGTACGCGGAGCACCACAATATGCGCGAGGTGCTGTCATCAGCGACATCCCTGCTGATCCAGTACATCGCATCCAATACTGAGCGGATTCGAGTCGGCGCCGGTGGCGTGATGTTGCCGAACCACTCCCCTCTGGTGATCGCCGAACAGTTCGGCACCCTGGAGACGCTCTACCCGGGCCGCATTGACCTGGGACTCGGTCGCGCTCCTGGCACTGACCAGAACACCATGCGGGCACTTCGTCGCACTGGTGCGGAGGCAGAGCGGTTCCCTTCAGACGTGCTGGAGCTCAATGGATACTTGACCGGCAATACCTCGATTCCGGGCGTGTACGCCTACCCGGGCCACGAATCGAATGTTCCGCTGTGGATTCTCGGATCGTCGATGTTTGGTGCAACTCTCGCAGCCCAGCTCGGACTGCCGTACGCGTTCGCCTCGCACTTCGCACCGCAGATGCTCTCGCAGGCAGCGAAGGCCTACCGCGAGAACTTCAATGCTGAAGACTCGCTCCTGGGCCCGGATGCGAAGCCTCACTTCATGGCAGCAGCAAACGTCTTCGTTCATGACGATCCGGAGCTCGCCCGCGACCAGAAGCACAAGGCGGAGAACGCCCTGATCAAGCAGTTCCTGGGCAAGGGTCGGGACCTGGCTGCCGATGAGGTGGAGATGCTCCGCGACCACCCGGCCGGTCAGCAGATCCTGGATATGTTCTCCGTCGCCGTGGCGGGCACCCGCGAAGATGCTGCTCAGTGGCTGAACTCCTTCGCGCAGGACGTGCAGGCAGATGAGCTGATGCTCGTTGCTCAGGCCCCTGATGAGGCGGTTCGGCACCGGACCTTGGAGTTGCTCGCACCGACTCCGGCCACCGCTTAGGCCAATCGGCCGTCGACAAGTCGCACGATGCGGTCGGCTCGTTCAGCCTGGGACTGGTCGTGGGTGACGTACATGGTGGCCGTTCCCTCCCGGTGGGTGACATCGGCGATCAATGCAGTGATGTCGGCGGCGGTTTCGGTGTCGAGTGCTGCGGTGGGCTCATCCGCCAGCAATACCGCCGGTGAGTTCATCAGCGCCCGAGCCAGGTTCACTCGCGCCTGTTGCCCGCCGGAGATCTCCGCTGGGTAGCGGTCCGCGAGTTCTGCCACGCCCACTGCTTCAAGCAGCCGATCGGCTCGCGCCGAATCTGCTTCCCGACGTTCCTTGCTCACCCACCCCACCATCCCCAACCGCGTCATTGCGATCAGTTGTTGTCGGACAGTCAATGCCTGGTGCAGGTTGGGCTGCTGGAAAACCAGACCGATGTGGTTCCGCCGCATTGTTGTGGCGTCTTTACGTGACAAGGCTGCAGCGTCGATGGCTTCTTCGCCGAGGAGAACTTCTCCGCTGGTCGGCGCCTGGAGGCAGCCGGCGATCGCAAGAAGCGTGGACTTGCCAGAACCAGAAGGCCCCATCACCGACACCAATTCGCCCGAGCCGATGGTGAGGTTGACGTCATCGAGCAAGCGCCGCTTCTGATCGCCATCGCGGACGTCGAAGGTGATTCCCTTCATCGTGATTCCGTTGGTGACGGCGGTGGAGGTCTGCGTGGATGTCATGGTGTACTCCATTTCGTGTGATTAGGCGTTGGCCAAGGCAGTGCGAGGGTCGGCGGTGAGAACTGGGCGCAATGACACTGCCGCGCCGACTAGACCGCACAAGCCGAGCAATAGCCCGGGCCACAGGGTCGTGGATAGATCAAATACTGCGGGCATGCTCTCCGGCAGGAAGGCTCCGGCCGTGACGACCAGCGCGAGGCCGCCGGCGATACCTGCCACGAGAACAACCACTGCTTGGCTCAGGGCATCGGCGATGAGGGTGCTCCGGCTTGCTCCCAGCGCAGTGGAAATTGCCACCGAGCGGGTCCGCTGCACCGTCCACACCGCGAAGAACGCACCGACAACCAGCGCGGAAATGAGGTAGAGCAGCGTCGTCATCGCACCAAGTGAGGTCTGCTCACCCTGGTAGGACGCCGAGGCATTAAACCGGTCCTGCCCCGTCAGCACTGTCGTGCCGGAAACCTCAGCCGCCAGATCCGCCGAGCCAGCATCGACGAGCACCGCATTAACGACACTTCCCGAGATCTCTTCTGCATCCGACGGCGACACCAACAGCACCGGCTGATGATCTAGCCAGAGGTCCTCCCCCTCCCCAGTCACGGTGAGGTCGAGGGGTCCGAGGGTGATTGTGGAGTCGGAGACGTCGGGAAGCAGTGCGGGTGGCAACGCCACTTCTCCCGGCGCCACTTCTGCAGATGCCAGCGTGACCGCTGGGGTGTCCGCCACGCGGACGCGACCGACGTATAGCTCTTCGCCGTCCAGCTCACTTACCTGAGCCAACTCCAGTTGGGATGCTGACAGCGTGCCGGTGCCTGAATCAGAGAGGACGATCGCCGGGTCGTCGTTTTCCTGCAGGACATGGTCCAACCCCGAGACCGACTGATGCGACAGTCCCGCCATCAGCGCCGAGAGAAACGCGACCATGACGGTGATCAAGCCGATAGTCACTGTGATCAGTGCGGTCCGCCCTGGGGCCGCTCGTAGTTCCTTGAGTCCGTGGTACATGGCTTTCAGCCTTCTCGCCTGCGAGCGCACGCACATCAGCCGCAGGATTGGATTCGGATCAAACTTTCGGTTGATTCCCCCGCTGGCGCTGCCGAATACGATGGTGCCATGCGCAGTCTCTCCCTGATGGATCCAGGATCCCATGCCCTCACTCGGCGGATCTGGCGAGTTCTGGACCTATTTGTGCTGGCCATGCTGGTATTCGCGCTGTGGCGAACCCCGACATTCTGGTCTGTACTACTCGGCTCCACCTTCGCAGCGGTGTACCTTGCCGGAACACTCGTGGGACGTCGTGCGCTACTGAGCGCTGGTCCGACGCTGCCGTCTCAGTCGACCGATCGCCGCACTCAGATCTGGATCAATCTGTGGCTGCTGCTGATCATCGTCTTGTGGTCGGCACTGGCTTTCGCTGCCCCTGATGCTGCATATCTGTCATTCCCGCTGTTTTTCCTTGCGATGCATGTGGCCTCCGGGCGGACCGGGTTCCTCGCCGTGATTGCTATGACTGCCGTCGCCGTTATTGCCATTGCGGTCCACCACGGTTGGACCACTGGCGGGGTGCTCGGGCCGATCATCGGCGGCGTCGTGGCGATGGTGACGGGATTCGGTGTCCATCTACTGCTGGTCGAATCCCATGCCCGCGCCCAAGCGATCCGCGAACTGACTGCAGCCAAGGCTGACATCGCTGAGATCTCCCGACGCGCAGGTGAAAACGACGAGCGCGCTCGCCTCGCCGCTGACATCCACGACACCGTCGCCCAAGGACTGTCCTCAGTACAACTGCTTCTTCATGCTGCCGAACGAAAGTTGGAAGGCCCCGTTGAGGATCCGAGCGCCTCGGCTGCGCCCTCCCCCGAAGACATCGAAGCAGCACTGGAGCGGATCCGCCTCGCCCGCGATACCGCCGGCGAGAACCTCGCCGAAACCCGACGCATCCTGCGCCAACTCCAGCCAGCACCACTGGCCGACAGTGCCCTGCCGGTGGCGCTAGCAAGAGTGTGCGCCACCGCCGCGCTTGCTGATCCAGTCGAATTCAGCGTCACCGGCGACCCACAGCCCCTCTCTGGCAATGCTGAAGAGGCCATCATCCGAGTCGCGCAGTCGGTGGTCGCAAATGCGGTCAAACACTCTGAGGCCGACCAGTGTGCCGTCTCCTTGGAATATGCCGCTGATTCGACCCGCCTCATCGTCGAGGACAACGGCATCGGCTTCGACCCCACCGCGGAAGCTGACGAAGACTCCATGGGACTGGCCATCGCCCACCGCCGCGCCTCTGACGCAGGCGGGAACCTCACAATTGACTCATCACCCGGCCGTGGCTGCCGCATCACACTGACCATCCCCGAGGGAGCCTGAATTGACCATCAACGTCATCATCGCCGACGACCACCCCGTCGTCCGCGCCGGACTGCGGGCAGTCCTCGAGTCCGCTCCGGACATCACGGTGCTGGCTGAGGTCGGCGATCCCGACGATGCCGTCGCCAAGTGCACCGCCGAGGCCGGCACGGACCCGCTTCCCGACGTCGTCCTCATGGACCTCCGCTTCGGCGAAGGCCCCGGCTCCGCCGGAGCCGCCGACGGAGTTACCGCAACGGAAAAGATCAGGTCGCTGCCTGGGGCCCCGCAGGTCCTAGTCATCACGAACTACTCGACGGACGCGGACATCCTGGGGGCGGTCTCTGCCGGGGCTGTCGGGTATTTGCTGAAAGACTCCGGCCCCGATGAGTTAATCGCCGGGGTTCGCGATGCTTCCCGAGGCCGCACGGTCCTCTCCCAAAAGATCGCTGGTCGATTGATGGGACGGCTGAGCCAACCTGCAGTGGAGTTGACCGCTCGAGAGGTTGAGGTCCTGGAACTGGTCGCAGCAGGCCATTCGAACCGAAAAATCGCCTCGCAGCTCGTCCTGACCGAGGCGACGGTCAAGAGCCACCTGGTGCACATCTTCACGAAATTGGACGTGACCTCCCGAACAGAGGCCGTGGCGGTGTCCCGAGAACGCGGAATCCTCGGCGGCTGAGCATGCAGAAATGAGAAAGGCCGACCGCATCTGATGCGGTCGGCCTCTTTCAATTATGGTCCGGGTCGCACTGACCTGGGCTGAGGTCAGTGGTGTCCGGGAGTAGGCGGCGCCTGAACTAGGTGCTCGGGTTCGCGTTACCTGCAGACCAGGTCGACCACGGGATGTTCCAGTCGCCGAGTCCGTCCACACCGGACAGATCCGGTCCGACGGTGTTCTCCACGGTCACGATGTCTCCTCGCTTGAGGTTCTCCTGGAACCACTTTGCGTCAGCATCGGTGACATTGATGCAGCCATGGGAGGTGTTTTGGCTTCCCTGTGCCCACACCGACCAGGGTGCTCCGTGGATGTAAATGCCGGAGTAAGACATCTGCGTCGCGTAGTTCACCGGGGTGCGGTACGCACCGGCGCCGGTCAGACCGAAGGTCGAGGAGTCCATCACGAGGCTCTCGTGACGGTCGCCCACCATGTAGGTGCCATTCGGGGTGGCCCACTCAGAGCGGCCCAGCGACACCGGGACGGTGCGCAGGACTTCGCCGTTCTTCTCCAGGGACATCGTCTTGGTGCTGTCATCCACGCGAGCGATGACTCGGTCACCGATGGTGAAGTCCGACTCCTGGTCCGAAGCACCGAAGTAGTCATTGCCCAGATCCAGGCCGTAAGTGTTGGTCTTCACCTGAACCTTGGTACCCGGCTCCCAGTACTCCTGCGGACGCCAGCGGACCTCCGAGTTGGAGAGCCAGTAGAACGCGCCATCAACAGAGGGCTCAGTGGTGATCTCGATGGCGTCTTCGACAGCCTCGCGGTCATCAACGGACACACCGAAGCGGACGGCGATGGTCTGGCCAATGCCGACCTCAGATCCGTCAAGCGGCGACACCGACACGTTGGCCTCGATGGCCGGGGTGACAGTGGTGAAGGTCTGGCTCGTGGTGTTGCCATCAGCGGTAGCGGTGACCGTGTAGGTGCGCGAGTAACCAAGCGGTTCAGCCGAGGACCACGACGTTCCATCTTCCGACATGTTCGACTCGATGACCTTGCCATCTTCGTTGGTCATCTCAACCTCGGAGAACTCACCGTTCTCGACGCTGACGGTGACCGGCTCAGTCACAGACACACCCGTGGCACCATCTTCGAAGCCGTACGTGACCTCTGCCGCCTGCTGAACCCCTTCCGCCTCATTCGCGCTGGATCCGCTATCGGAGCAGGCAGTGAGACCCAGAGCAACAATTCCGAGAGACGCCACAACAGCCGCAAAACGGCCACGTCGCCGGGATGAGTACGACAATTCCATCAAATGATCACTTTCCGGATACTTACTAATTATTCATGGGTGAAGGCACGACCACCGGTTCCCCGGAGCGCGCACAGCTAGGTACACGCCCGCAACGGACATCGTTCGTTCTTCGACCAACTTACTGCTTCGACGAACGAATCGTGAGTGCAAAATGACTTCAATGCGGTCACGATTTCACAACAAGTACATCGCCCCTGAGCACCAGATATTACAACGAACATAAATAGGTAAGCCCCCTCAGCACCCCCGCCACCAGCGGTTCGCAGAGCGCACGTTTCGACGCCTGATTCTTTACTTCCCTGACTGCTCCCCGACGCCCAACTCCACACCGCCGGCCACCACCACCCCGACACAATCAACCGTCGCCGAAGCCCTCCCCTGACATTCACAGGGACTTTCCCAACATTTCATCGAGAGACACCGTGAAAGCAGATCTGAACGGCAAGTGAAAAATGATGCTGACCAAGCGATTTTACAAGAATCCAGCCTTCTGGTTATATATCTCCTGTCGCCGCGACAGGGACCGCAAGGAACTGGAGCGAACGAGCCGAGGCCGCATGGAATCGGATCACAGACAAAAAGCGCCATTAGCTCAATTGGTAGAGCAGCTGACTCTTAATCAGCGGGTTCGGGGTTCGAGTCCCTGATGGCGCACAACTACCCCAGGTAGTCGGTGAAAGTACTCACTGACCACCTGGGGTTCTTTGTGCCCCAGAAGTGTTAGAAGCCAGGAATTGTCGGAAAACAATCCGACAACACCAACTGAACTGCGCCCGGCGGGTGCTGGTCGGGCATCTCACACGGGGAGACCCTTTCTACGTAGCTCGAACCCCCTGTGGTTGTCGCGTAGCGAACTCAGATACGCAACGACTACAGGGTGCGCGGCGCACGCGCAGAGGGCGTTGCTTCCGACCGCGTTGATTTCAGGCGGGCCCCACTTGCTGATTACGCTCTCGGCACCAGCGGGCCCACCACGTTTTGTCTCTTCACTCGCCTAGATCCCGTGGGCTTCAGCGACGGCCGCATTGACGACGCGGCCGTCATTGACGTTAAGCCCGAGGGCCAGCGACGGATCTAAATCAAGTGCCTGCTCCCACCCTTTTCCTGCGATCGCCGCAACATACGGAAGCGTGGCATTGGTCAGGGAAACCGTAGATGTGCGCGGCACAGACCCGGGCATGTTCGCCACGCAGTAATAGATACTGTCGTGAACTCGGAAGGTTGGGTCATCGTGTGTGGTGGGGCGAGATCCCTCAAAACATCCGCCCTGATCGATGGCGATATCCACGAGCACGGAACCCGGCTTCATTTCAGAGACCATGGTGTCCGTCACCAATTTCGGCGCAGAGGCACCAGGGATCAGTACTGATCCGATGACAAGGTCAGCTTCCTTCAATGCCTTTGCGATGGTGTGCTGGGAACTGCGCAGGGTCGACACCCGTCCATCGAACCGGGCATCGAGTTCGCGCAGCCGGGCCAGGTTGATGTCGATGATGCTCACCTCAGCGCCAAGTCCGAGTGCCATCGCTGCGGCATGTTCTCCGGCGACCCCTCCCCCGATCACTACGACCCGACCACGTCCGGCGCCGGGAACGCCGCCGAGCAGTAGTCCGCGTCCCCCATTGGTGCGCATGAGATGGTGCGCCCCGACCTGGGCGGACAATCGACCGGCTACTTCGGACATGGGGGTGAGGAGAGGGAGGGATGCGTCGGGAAGCTGAACAGTCTCGTAGGCAATAGCCGTGGTGCCGGACTGAACAAGCGCCTCAGTCAGAGCGCGGTCCGCAGCCAGATGCAGATACGTGAACAGGATCTGCCCGCGGCGCATCAATGGGTACTCCTGCGCTATCGGCTCCTTGACCTTGATGATCATCGCGGCGCGTTCCCAGACCTCCTGTGCAGGGTCCACGAGAGCAGCGCCGGCAGAGGTGTACTCCTCATCGCTGAACGCAGATCCAAGGCCCGCACCTGACTGAACCAGCACTTCATGGCCCGCGTGGACCAACTCCGATACCCCGGCCGGCGTCGCCGCGACCCGGTACTCGTTGTTCTTCACTTCGGTTGGTACTCCGATGATCACGGGATCTCCTCGGTTAGTGACGGTCTTCTGTGAAACTGCCATGCACTCGCGTCCACAATTATTCCGGCCTGTTGCAACGCCGTAAAGGATTCGGAGACAACGGATACGACGACACCCCGGTCCCTGAATAGGGACCGGGGTGACAGTCGCTGTACCGCTAACGCTGACTACACGTTAAGGAGCAGGTCACGGACCCGCTCGATCTCCTTCTTCCGGCGACGGCCACGTGCGATCGAGAATCCGATCAAACCGACGACGCCAGCGACGGCGACACCAATAGCAGCCTTCACCTGCGGGTCATTCAGCTTCTCGAGAATCTGAGACTTCGCATCATCAGCGAGCGTCTTCGGATTCGTGCGATCAGCGAGCTCATCCAGGGTCTGGGCGAGCTGATTACGGTTCTTTTCAATATCGCGCTGAATCGCGTCGATGCTGCGGGCCACGGGGACTCCCCTACTGTCGAGGTACGTGCTATTTCTGACGAGACTAACACCAACGCCGGGGGCGAAGGTGCCCCAATGACCCGTTTTGGTCGCTACGATCTGGAATCATGACCGAGAACTCCGAATCGACGAATCCCACGCCGCGCCTGGAACCGGGAGATACTGCCCCCGCCTTCACCCTGACCGCCGACGACGGGTCGACGGTGTCCTTGTCCGACTTCTCCGGACGGAAGGTTCTCCTTTACTTCTACCCCCGCGCAAACACCCCTGGCTGCACTACTGAGTCCTGCGACTTCCGAGACAACGTGGCCAGGTTCAACGGCGTGGACATCGACGTGGTCGGCATTTCTCCAGACAAGCCGGAAAAGCTCGTTAAGTTTCGTGAGGATCACGACCTGAACTTCACACTCCTCTCCGACCCGGAGAAGGACACCATGTCTGCCTACGGTGCCTTCGGTGAGAAGAAGAACTACGGCAAGATCGTGCAGGGCGTGATCCGCTCCACCATCTTGGTTGGCACGGACGGCACCGTGGAGAACGCCTGGTACAACGTCAGGGCCAAGGGTCACGTTGACCGGGTCCTCCGCGACATCGACAGTGAGTGACACCAAGGGAGAGGGCACTACCGGTGGGGCCGACGATTCGGCCCCCGATGCGGATGTGAACCTCCCCGAGATTCTCGTCCCGCGTCGCCGTCCGGCACAGCAGCGTTCTCGCGAGCGCTACGCCCGAATCCTCGCAGCTGCCCGCTCGGTGTTGGTCGACGTCGGCTTTGAGTCGTTCACGTTTGATGAGGTCGCGCGCCGCGCTGAGGTCCCTATCGGGACGCTGTATCAGTTCTTCGCGAACAAGTACGTGATGATCTGTGAGCTCGACCGCGCTGATTCAGCAGCCGTTGTCCGAGAGATTCATCGGTTCGCGAACTTCATCCCCGCACTGGAATGGCCGGAGTTCCTCTCCGAGTTCATCGACCACATCGCTGACTTGTGGTCCAACGATGTGTCGCGTCGAGCTGTCTGGCTTGCCGTGCAGTCCACACCTGCGACCCGTGCGACCGCCGCCGACACAGAACGTGAACTGCTGGACGCGATTTCAGAGATTCTCCGTCCGCTAACTCCGGGACAGTCCCCGGAAATTCGGCATTTCATTGCCGGCCTACTGGTGCACACCACCTTCTCGCTACTGAACTACAGTGTGCAGAATCCGGGCCCCGAATCGATCTCTCCGACGGACGTGGGCCCTTTCGCACTTTCCCATTACGACCTGACAGTTCAGGAGGTCAAGAGAATGCTGGTGTCATACCTGCTGACAGTGGCCGGAAGCCTCGGCAGCGGTGTCGAGGACATGAACCCGGACAATCCAGGCCCGGGCCGACATGCCAAAGATTCCTGAGGCGATCACTAACCGCTGGCACAGCCCGGAGTCGTGGACGACTCTGACCCAGTTGGTGAAAATGGTCATCGCGGCCGCCGCCGCATGGTGGGTATCCACGGCGATCTTCGACGCCGAGTTCCCGTTCCTCGCCCCGTGGATGGCACTGATGACAGTGCACGCCACGGCCTACCGCACCCTCTCCCGAGCCACACAAGCCACGCTCGCGTCCCTACTTGGCATCGCGGTGGCATTCGTCGTCGGTGAGTTCCTCGGAGTCTCCTTGTGGAGCTACGCCCTTGCGCTGGCCATTGGGTTGCTGATCTCCCGAGTTAAGTGGATCCGAGACGAAGGCATGACGGTGGCGACCATGTCGGTCTTCATCCTCAGCGATGGCTTTTCGGAGGAGCAGCAACAGTTCTCCGAGCGCATCTTCGAGCTACTCATCGGTGTTGCAATCGGTGTGGTGGTGAACCTCCTCATCCTCCCCCCGCTCAGGGATCGCCAGGCGGGTCGGTACGTGGACAGTGTCAATCGCAGGATCGGAAACCTCCTGCAAGACATGGGAGCGTATTTCAACTCACCGCAAGAGGATGCTGACGACGCCTCAGATTGGGTCGATAAGACTGGGGCTATCTCACAGGAACTCGATTCTGCGTGGTCGGAAGTCTCCTTCGCTAGAGAAAGCCGCAAGGCGAACCCCCGAAATCTCATCTACCGGCGCATGCGGCAGACATCCGACCCGTCCTGGGAAGAGATTCTGCACCGCACTGACGAGAGCATTTCCCACCTGCGTAACCTCGCGCGGACTCTGCGCTCGTCCTACGACCAGGACTTCGACTGGGACAAAGGATTTACCGAGGAATGGTCGGAGCTGGCAGAGGATGTCGGTAAGGCGGTCGCCGATCCCGATGCCGAGGTGGAGTCACTCAGCGACAGGCTCGACCAGCTCGCGCGTCACACCAGTGACAACACGGATATCGACTCCATGGATTGGCCGGTGTACGGAGCTTTGATCACGTCACTTCGACACATCGTCAAGGTGGTCGATGATGTCGCCTCCGCCCGTGAGATTCGGGAGACCGATTAAGAACACCCCAGGTTAGTTCCTGAGCTTTCCCTTAATGGAACTGTTAGTGTAGCTTCGCCTCAGTTGATAATTGCATCAGTAACGGAGTTCGCATGCCTTCTCAGTTCCCATCCCGCCTGCGTCGGGGTGCCGCGACCGGAGCGGCCGCCGCTCTCATCGGTACCGCCGGAGCGGTGTTTGCGGTTCCCGCCGCCACTGCCTCACCTCTGGACGGGTTGAATGGGTTTAGTGGGCTCGGCACCGTTGAGATCCCCAGCCTCAGCGGAATCTCCGGCACCACCATGGGTGAGCCGAAGCTGGAGCTCTCGAAGAGCGACGACATCGCCGACGGGGAGGTCATCTCCATCACCGGCACTGGGTACACAGCGAACGAAAATATCTACGTCACTCAGACCATCGAGAAGCCATCTTCCGGCTACCCGACGACATATGCGGACGCCGTGAAGGTCACTGCCGACGACAGCGGCTCCTTCTCCACTGAGCTGCCGGTCAACACCTCATTCGGGGATGTCGACTGCGCCAGTACGCAGTGCTACATCGCGTCCTTCACCGCTTTCCCGAAACTCACCGACCGCAGCCAAGACGCTTGGGTTCCCATAAATTTCGCGGCCGGCAGTAGCTCTGCCTCCACTTACTCGACCAATTCCGCAGCAGCGGCCGGCTCTCAGAGTGCTGGTCACACCCAGGGGGCAGGATCCTCCAACGGAGCAGCTTCGGTAAAGCTCAGCTCGTCCACCGGGCTGAACCCTGACGGTGACACGATCACCGTCAGCGGAAGCGGCTTCTCCACCTCAGGCAACGGCATCTACGTGGGTATCGCTCAGCAGGACCAGTTCACCACAACCGATTCGGATTCTTTTGACCCGGATACGGCGTGGGTTTCCACCAGCCGCGGAAACCTCAATTCCGACGGTTCCTTCTCCATCAGCCTCCCGGTCACTGCAAAGTTCGGCAACGCGAACTGTTGGGAGAACAACTGCGCCGTCTACACCTTCGCTGCGCACGGCTCCTCCGACCGCAGCCAGGACACGGCCACCCCCGTGAGTTTCGCCGGTGGTGTGCAGAACGACAGCGACGCATTTATCCCGGCAGCAGCAACATCGGGTGGGTCCGGAATGTCAGGTGGAGGGGCCTCGAACAGGGCGTCGGGAAGCGAGTCTGATACATCGACCGGCACCGCGTCGGTCTCTCTGTCCACCACAGATCTGGCCAAATCCGGCACCACCTCGATCACAATCAGCGGCTCCGGATTCAAGACCAGCGGCAATGGCGTGTACGTGGGTGTGGCGGAAAAGGACCGTTATTCCACGACCAACGCCGATGTCTACAGCGTGGTCAACTTCGTCCGCACCTCCGAGATCAGCAGCGATGGTTCCTTCTCCACCACCTTGAGCGTCCCGACGCTCTCAGACGTCGCCAACTGCCTTGAGAATCAATGCGCCGTCTACACTTTCGCCGCGCACGGCTCCTCTGATCGCAGCCAAGACACGGCCACGGACATCTCCGTGCCGGGGTCTACTCCGTCTCAGGACGGTGCGAGCGAAGGTGAGAGCACGGCATCTGGAAGCGCTTCGGCAACCGGCTCCACTCCAGGCTCAGCCGACGAGGAGATCATGACTGCTCAGGTCTCTGAAGCCTCCACCATGAACCCGGTTCTCGCCGGAGGAATTGGAGCCATCTTCGGTGCCGCGCTGCTCGGCGTCGGCATCGTCGTGGGACGGAAGATGGGCTCCTCGGACTAGAAGTTCAGCACGGCGACGGCGACGGCGTAGTCGCCGTCGTGGCTGATGTTGACGCGTAGGTGCTGCTCGGGCACCGCAATGCTTAACGACGCCCCCATCTCCTCATTCACCCGACCCCCCAGCCGGACGCTGAGACGACCCCAACTGTCCGACAGAATGTCGATATCCCGCCACTCAACTTCTTCCGGAGAAATCAGCGGCGGTGCGCCCATAACTCCCTGCGACCAGGCTTTAATGATCGCCTCTTTCGCGGCCCATCTGCCCGCAAAATGACGAGCGAGAGCGGAGCCTGTCAGTCCCCTGCGCCGGGCACTGGAGTGCTCCCCTACCGTGAACACGCGTCGCGCAAAACTGGTGCCGGGAGTGTCCAAAAGCGCCTCAAAATCAGGGATATGGACCAGGTCCACGCCCACCGCTGAGGCGGCCTCGCCATCGACGGCGCCGTCCGCGGAGGCCGCCACTGCCTGCAGAAGTTCATCTATGGGCGGGCGGGCGTGGGTGCGATGTTCGTGGCCGTCTGCGGTCATGTCGCCCCATCGTAGTGAGCTACACAAGCGGCCCACCACGAGGTGGTCCGTGTCAGTTGCTCGGAGCGGTGATCACCACGGCATCGCCCTGGCCAGTACCACCGCAGATGCCAGCCGCGCCGGTACCACCACCGCGTCGCTGCAACTCCAGTGCCAAGTGCAAGAGGATCCTGGCTCCGGACATTCCGAGGGGATGGCCGATGGAGACGGCGCCGCCGTTGACGTTGACCCGATCAGCCGAGACTCCCAGTCGTCGGGAAGCATTGACTCCGACAGCCGCGAAAGCCTCGTTAATCTCGATCAGGTCCAGATCCGTTGCCTCGATACCCAGGTCATCACATGCAGCTGTGATGGCATTGGCCGGCTGGTCCTGCAGGGTCGAGTCAGGCCCGGCGACAGAGGCCGCGGAGCGGATCTCCGCGATCCACGTCAGACCCAGTTCCCGAGCCACGGTCCGGGGCATCAACACCATGGCTGCTGCGCCATCGGAGACCTGCGAGGCCGAGCCTGCGGTGATCGTGCCGTCGGCGGAGAAGACCGGGCGAAGTCGGCTGAGGGAATCAGCCGTAGTGTCCGGGCGGATGCCCTCATCGGTTTCGACGTAGGACGCGTCTCCCTTCCGCCCAAGAACCGGAACGCGAACGACCTCATTGTCGAACACGCCGTTGTCCCAGGCCGCAGCTGCACGCTGATGGGACTGCGCGGCGAACTCATCCTGGTCCTCGCGAGAGACGAAAGCATCGCCGGTGTTAGCCCGGTCGGTGAGTTCGCCCATGGAACGGTTGGTGAAAACGTCGTAAAGCCCGTCATAGGCGACATGGTCGACCACAGCTGAATCCCCGTACTTCACGCCCGGACGCATGCCCGGAAGCAAGTGCGGGCCCTGGGACATCGACTCCTGGCCTCCGGCGACGACGATTCGAGCGTCTCCACAGCGGATCATCTGATCCGCGAGCATGACGGAGTTAATGCCCGACAGACACACTTTGTTGATGGTCAGTGCTGGCACACTCATCGGAATTGACGCCGCATCAGCAGCCTGCCGTGCCGGGAGCTGGCCGGCACCGGCAGTTAGCACCTGCCCCATAATCACGTGGTCCACGTCCGTGGGTGACACACCAGCTTTATCCAGTGCACCGGAGATCGCGAGACCGCCCAATTCCGCAGCGGACAAGCCGCTGAGAGAACCCATCAGCCGCCCGACAGGGGTACGTGCTCCGGCAACGATGACAGTCGGATTTTCGGTCTTCATCAGTTCTGGTCCTTGTCTGCTGTGTGTTCTCCCACCACGGCCCGGCGCGCCTGAAACGACTGCCGGAGCCTGTCCAGGGCTTCTGTTCTGCTATCGAGAGTGTGGTTGTAGAACCCACTCCCTGACTTGGCGCCCAACCGGCCTTCTTCGACCAGTGTGACAATTTCCGCCGGTGGTTCGGTGTCCACGCTCAGCTCTGGGAAGAGTCGGGTGCACACCGCACGCCAGGTGTCCAGGCCTCCATGGTCCATGATCTCGAACGGTCCTGCCACCGCCCACCGAGGTCCAATGCTGTTGGTGACGGCTGCATCGATGTTCACTTCCGTCGCTATCCCCTCACGGACCAGCGACAACGCTTCCCGGATCAACGCCGCCTGCAACCGGTTGGCGATCAACCCCGGGGTCTCTTTTTTCAGAGGCACGACGACCTTGCTTGCGTCTTCCAGAAGCTCCGTCACCTCGGCGATGGCCTCCGCGGAGGTGAAAGGTGAGCCGGTTACCTCTACCAACGGAACTGTTGCCGCGGGATTGAAAAAGTGCGTGATCAACAGTCGGCTCGGGTTATGCAGAAGGTTCGCCAACTCCGTGGGGCTGAAGATGGAGGTGTTCGATGCGATGGGGGTCGTGCCATCGAACTTCTGGATCTGAGCGAACAGAGCGCTCTTCGCCGAGAGGTCCTCCACGATCGCTTCGACGAGAAGCGAACTCCCCTCCGCTGCCTCGCCGATGTCCGTGGCCACGGAGACATTCGGCCGAGAGGCCACCTCCAGTGACGCGACGTCAATATGCGGATCGCACAAGGTCACCTGGTGACCGGCTTCTGCCAGCACGTCCGCGATCTCCGAGCCCATGATCCCGGCACCGAACACAGTGACTTTCCGTTCGTCGGCCATAGCGGTCAGGCGTCCGTCGCCGGATGATCCCCGGAATCGGGGTTCTCCAGCTCCACGGTGAAGGACGTGCCGGTTCTTTCGCGGATCTCCTCCACGCTTGCCCCCGGGGTAATTCGGCGTAGGACGAGCTTGCGTTCGACGACATCGAATACCGCCAGCTCGGTGACGATCCGGTTAACCACGCCGACGCCCGTCAGCGGCAAACTGCACTCTTCAACGATCTTGGGCGAGCCGTCCTTGGCATTGTGGTCAGTCAGAACAACGACTCGGCGCGCTCCGGCGACCAGATCCATCGCCCCTCCCATGCCCTTGACGAGCTTTCCGGGGATTTTCCAGTTGGCCAGGTCTCCAGTACCGGAGACCTCCATCGCCCCAAGGAAAGCCGCTTTCATCTTGCCGGCACGGATCATGCCGAACGACGTCGCCGAATCAAAGATCACCGCGCCCGGCCGCAGGGTGATCGTTTGTTTACCTGCGTTGATCAGATCGGCGTCTTCGTCGCCCTCATAAGGGCTCTGTCCCATACCGAGTACGCCGTTCTCGCTCTGGAGGATGACGTTGACTCCCTCAGGGAGGTTGTTGGCGATCAGGGTCGGGATTCCAATGCCGAGGTTGACGTAGTCCCCGTCCTTCAGCTCGCTAGCGGCGATGGCTGCCATTTCATCTCGTGTCCAGGTCATGGCTACTGCTCCTGCGTCTGCTCGGTGGGGCGGGGGCGGGTCACCAGGAGTTCGATCTGATTCGGGATCTCTGCCTGGGCCAGGTGATGGACGAACACACCAGGGGTGTGGACATCGTCGGGATGCAGCTCGCCGGGGGCGACGATGTTCTCTGCCTCTGCGAAGGTGACGGTTCCGCACTGGGCTGCGACGGGGTTGAAGTTCCGTGCGGTCAGTCGGTACCGGAGGTTGCCGTCGACGTCTGCCGTGTGTGCATGCACCAGGGAGATGTCCGCGAGGATTGCTCGTTCTTGCACATAGGTCTGCCCATCGAATTCAGCCGTCGGCTTGCCTTCGGCGACTTCGGTTCCAACACCGGTCTGGGTATAGAACGCCGCGATACCGGAGCCGCCGGCGTTCATCCGCTCGGCCAGGGTTCCCTGTGGCACCAGCTCAACGTCGATCTCACCGCCGAGGTATTTCTTCATGAAGAGTTTGTTCTCTCCGATGTAGCTGGCGAGCACTCGAGAGATTTGATCCTTCTCCAGCAGGCGGCCAAGTCCTACCCCATCGATGCCGAGGTTGTTGGAGACCACCGTCAGGTCCTTAACGCCGGACTCTTGGACGATCTCGATGAGAGTGGCGGGAATTCCGCACAGCCCAAAACCTCCAACTGCCAAGGTCATGCCGTCGCGGAGTTCACTGAGTAGCTTCTCGCGGGTGTTGTCCAGAACTTTCGTCATGTTCTTCCTTTCTGTTCGTCCTGGGGCGGGAGTCCGTTAGCTCGCGGTCCAGCCGCCATCGACGGTGTAGGAGGCGCCGGTCACCATGCCGGCGAGGTCATCGGCCATCCACGTTGCAAAAGAGGCGACATCTTCAGGTTCGCCGAGACGCTTGATCGCGGACTCGGTGAGCATGATCTTTTCCACGACCTCGTCCGGAGCAATGCCGTGGGTCGCCGCCTGGTCCGCGATCTGCTTCTCGACCAGTGCAGTGCGTACATACGACGGATTGATGCAGTTGGAGGTGACCCCATGCTCAGCGCCTTCGAGCGCGGTGACCTTGGACAGACCTTCGAGTCCGTGCTTCGCCGAGACGTACGCCGACTTGTATGCGCTGGCGCGCAGACCGTGCACCGAGGAGATGTTGATGATGCGCCCGAAGCCACGCTCGTACATACCAGGCAAGGCCGCCCGAATCAGCAGGAACGGTGACTCCAGCATCAGTCGGTTGATCAGTCGCCAGGTGCTGGGGTCGTACTCGTGGATCGGTGCGACGCGCTGGATTCCGGCATTGTTGACGAGGATGTCCACGTCCAGGCTTAGATCGTCCAAGGCTTCGGTGTCCGAGAGGTCAACTGCCCAGTAGTCGCCGCCGATTTCGGAGGCCAGTGCTTTGGCAGCATCTTCGTTGAGGTCACAGACGGTGACGTGTGCTCCAGCCAGGGCGAATGCACGTGCGCAGGCTGCGCCGATTCCGGAGGCTCCTCCGGTAACTAGTGCCCTGCGGCCGGCGAGGGAGATGGTGAGTCCTGATTCAGACATTGGCTGTTCCTTTCGATGGATTAGTTGATGATTCCCATGGAGACGGCGGCCGCGAGGATCGTTGCCGCCAGCACGGGTCCGCCGATGGTGATGACAGCGAGGTCCTTGTAGGACTGTCGGTGTGTCAGACCACAGACAATGAGGAGCGTGACAACGGCTCCGGAGTGCGGCAGCGTATCCAGACCACCTGCAGCCATCGCAGTGAGTCGGTGCATCACTTCAAGGCTGATGCCGTCTTCCACTGCCATGTCTCGGAGCTGGTCCCCCAATGCGTTCAGTGCGATCGTCATGCCGCCGGACGACGAGCCCGTAAGTCCCGCGGTGAAGGACACCGACAAGATCGAGGTGATCGCAGCGTTCGCACCCATGTTGATCACCGAGTCACGAACCAGTGCGAATGCTGCAACCGATGCCACAACAGCTCCGTAACCGACCTCAGAGGCCGTGGAGAAGATCGGGTACATCGAGTTCTTTGCGCCCCTCACCAGTGGCCCTGAAGAGCTCCTTGAAGTGGCGGAAGTTAATGGCGAAGATCAGCAGGATCGCCGAGGTGATCACGGTCAGAACCGCCCATAGCGCGGCGCGGGACTCCAGCGTGATGCCGTCGTAGATTTCCTCCGACAAGAAGCCCCAGTCCATTGCCGGGAAGATGATCAAGGTGCAGGCAAAGTTGACGGCGAAGACCATCAGGAGCGGGGAGGAACGGAATGATCTGGTTCTTCGGTTCCGGCAGGTTGTACGTGGCTGCGGCCGAGGAATCGCCTTCCTTACCGGCGGCGCCTCCGCTGCTCTGCTCGCTGGAGAAGTGCTCACCTGAGGCTCGCAGCTTCCGCGACCGGTACTCCAGCCAGGTCATGCCGAAGGCGAGAATGATGACCGATCCGATAATGCCGACGACAGGGGCGGCAAACGATCCGGTGCCGAAGAACTGACCCGGAATGATGTTCTGCACCTGCGGGGTGCCCGGCAGCGCCGTCATCGTGAAGGTAAAGACACCGAGGGCGATCGTGGCCGGGATGAGTCGGCGCGGGATGTCCGCGGCGCGGAAGAGCTCACGTGCCAGCGGGTATATGACGAATGCGACAACGAACAGGCTGATGCCGCCGTAAGTCATCAAGGCCGCAGTAATGACGGTTGCGGCGATCGCAGCCTTCGCACCGATCAATGACGTCACGGTGTAGGCGATGGACCGGGCGTACCCCGTCACTGTCATGAGGATGCCGAAGATCGCGCCGGTAAGGAACACCGGGAAGAAGTTCCCGACGAATCCCGCCATCGCTGGCATGAAGATCTCTGTGTACGCCGGAAGAATTGGTGCTCCGGAGAAGATCAGAGCGACCACGGACGCGATCGGCGCCGCGATGAGGATTGGCACTCCCCGGTACGCAAGCGTGATCAACAGGACAAGGGAAAGCACAATACCGATGATTCCGAGAACCACTGGCACCTCCTAGCGGGGTCTGGCGGACGGTGAACGCACCGCAGGACCACCGGGCACAACGCTGTGCTTCCGACCTGCCTTCTGCGGCGACTTGCCACAGAATGCACCTCGATATGTGACTCAGACTACATCCGCGTGAGCAAGCCTGGAGGCATATTTTTGTACGGGGACACAACTACCGCCCGCTGAACTGCGTTAACTACTTGCGTGGGTACACCGATCGATCTGCCAATACCCATGAGACCTCAACGAGAGATTCCACGTCTCCTAGGTCGGCGCCGGTGAGTTCCTCAAACCGTCGCAATCGGTACCGCAGGGTGTTGACGTGCACCGGAATACTCCTCGCAGCCGCTGGAGAGTTCATTCGGTTGCTCAAGTAGGCCCGGACGGACTCAACCAATTCTTGAGCGAAAGGTCCACTCTCCCGCAGTGGATCAAGATAACGGCTCCGAAGGAGTTCGGTCGTTTCCGGGCTCCGGTGCAACGCGAGCCGCCAGGACAAGCACTCCGCGTCCACCACCTTTCGAATTCCGAGGCTTTCCGCTGCTCTCAGGACTAGGGACGCCTCCGCGAATGCCTCACGAAGGTCACCTAACGGAGCCGGGCCTCCCAGACCGACAGTGAAGCCAGGACCACTGATATCAAGATCCGGTTCACCAACAACTATGCCGACCACCGCGTTGGACTGGACCGTCGATAGAACCCTTACCCCGCTGCGCCTGGCCCAGTCCTGCAGTCGAGCCTCCGGCTCCGAACCAGTCTCGGCCCCGGCTGCTGCGGCTAGGACACTGATTGGAACCTCGCTCGGCACGTCGTACATCGCAGCGCCCCACAGGAGTTCGGCAGTGCTGGAACGACCAGCAACCGTACGCCCAATCCACTCCGATCGACGAGCCGAATCAGCAATCGCGACATCAATCTCACGGTCTCGGTACACCGCCGTCGCACGGGTGGCGAAGACGTCACCGAGGGACCACAGCAACGTCGACCACTCCAGCATCAGCTCTGGAGACACCCGGTACTCATAGGAAAGCGCGACCATACTGCGCATGATCTCTGCCATGCTGCGGCGGAATCCGCTGAGCAAGCTTCCCAGAGGAACTCCCTGCTCCAGACGTTCATAGGCCAGTTCATCGGCTTCGGGGACGTCCTCGGGTTCCGGCTCACGTCCGGCCTGGATGGTCCGGATGCTCATCGCGAAGTTCCGCTTGGCAGACGCGGTCAACGCTTCCACGTTCACGCCTTCATACCCCGGGATCGTGGCCAGAAGTTCATCAGCGATCCGGGCGGCGATACTCTCCGCATCCGATTCCACCCGCGCCAGCAATTCACGCCCCTGCTGTCCCCCGAGGTGTTTGCGGTCCTGCCCGGTGCCATCTGCGGTCATGTCGGTCAATCTTAGTGCGGTCTGGCCCGTAGACCTCTGCTCCGGCGCGGGCCTCCGGCACCGGCCCAAATTCACATATCCGAGATAGTTATGGCGGCAGACACTGCCACTGGAGGAATCTGGGAATTCGCGAACTGGGAAAACGCAAGCGCTAGGACTCCAGAGGCGGGGTGCACCAAGAGGGGTCTGTCTCGTCACTACGCCAGTGGCCTCACGAACCGAGACTCGGCAGCCCGTCCTTGTAAATGAGTGCGTGTACTCCGGTAGTAATGTCTACGACCTGCGAGAGCGCGAAGTCCGACGCTGCTGAAAGGTAGGCGTAGGCAACGGCTCGCTCGATACCGAGATCCTTTTCAAGGAAGTCCAGTGCGTTCACTACTGCCCGCCTCATCGCGACGTTGAGGTCTCGAATGTCACCGTTCTTCAGCCCATCGGGGTCGGACAGGCCAATAGGAATCCAGGCTTCTTCGGTCTCTCCGAATGGATAGTTGAACGCCACGGAGGGAGTCGAGGGATCACCGGGCTTGCAGGCGGTGAGTCGGAAGGTCGTCCGCAACGACCCCTCCATTGCAGTAAGCGCCACTTCCCCATCGCCCATGCCGTGGTGCGGGTCGCCAGTGTAGTGAACTGAACCCCAAAAGTTAAAGAGACGTAGTTAACACGATACTGAGTCGAACCTCCACGCAATGCTTTGTCGGTACTCCACCGGTGACATTGCGCCGAGCTTTTCTTGAATCCGCTGGTAGTTGTACCAACGCATGTACTGATCAATCTCCAGCGCCAGCTGATCAATGCTGCTGAAGTCCCGGCCGACGAACATCTCCTGCTTCAGATGGCCGAAAAAGCACTCCATCGGCGAATTATCCAAACAGTTGCCCCGCCTAGACATCGACTGC
>NZ_ATYV01000012.1 GCF_000427865.1 Corynebacterium sputi DSM 45148
GAGAATCTGCAGGCCTTGTGCCAGCGGCACCACAACCTCAAGACCGACAAGCTCTTCGATGTCATCCGGTATTCCGATGGCCGCACCGTGTGGTCCTCTGGCGCTGATGGAACCTCGGCGACGACATATCCGGCCGGACCTGCCAATGGTCCGGGTCGGGTGAGTGTGTCGGCGCGGCTTCGTCGTCGATCTGCTCGGGTGCGTGACTACAACGAACAGCGCATGGGCGGGGCGGACCCGCCGAAGGAGGAGGGACTGCCGCCATGGGAGGAGCCACCACAGCAGGACTGCAAGGCACTGCCTCCGGGCAAGTCCGCAGGTCCGCCTGACCCCGGCGAAAACGAAGGAGCTTGAAGCCGGTCATATGCCCGGGCGGTCAGCCATGCCCAGAGACGAGAGGTGCTCTAGAACTCCAGGCCCAAGAGAGCGTTTTCCAGAACCTCCGGCAGTGCCGGGTGGATCCAATACTGGTTGGCCGCGGCGTCACGGCAGTCGATACCAAACGCCATCATTTGGATGCACTGATGGACCAAGGTAGCGGCCTGCTCGCCGAGGAAGTGAGCTCCGAGGAGCTGTCCGGTCTGCTTGTCAGCGATGAGTTTGCAGATCCCGTGCTTGTCTTCAAGAGCCCAGCCGTAGGCGACGTCGCCGTAATTCTGGACCTTGATGGTGATCTCGGTTCCGTTCGACGCGGCCCAGTCTCGGGCCTCATCTTCGGTCATTCCCACTGCGCCCACCTGAGGGTGAGAGAAAACGGCGGCGGGAACGAAGTCATGATTAATGCTCCGAAGTTCATTGTCGCCGTTGACGGTAGCGAGGACGTTATGGAACACGACCTTCGCCTCGTGGTTCGCGACGTGCTTGAGCTGGTGAGGGGAGGAGACATCGCCCAGGGCCCAGACACCTTCTGCGCCGGTGAAGCCGTGGGTGTCGACGTCGATGCGGCCGTCGGGAAGCAGTGCAACACCAGTGGATGCGACATTCATCTGGTCCCCATTGGGGGTGCGACCAGTGGCGACGAGAAGTTCGTCGCCCTCGATGGTTGTCCCGTCGGAGAGCTTCGCGATGATCCGTCCATCTGATTTCTCCTCAAGAGACTCGACGAGAGTCTCGGGGTGGACATCCCAGTTGGTCGATGCGACCTCGGTGAAACGAGAGGAGATGTCCGCGTCATGCTTGCGAAGGAGCCTCGAGGACCGGTTGACCAGGTGGACCTTGGTGCCGAGTCCGGAGAAGACGTGCGCAAACTCGCACGCAATGAATCCGGCTCCGAGGACAATCAGTTCCTTCGGCAGTTCCTGCAGCCGCATGATGTCCTCGTTCGTGCGGTAACGAACGCCGGACTCCTTGACCACGTCGGGGACCACGGGGCGAGCGCCGGCCGCAATGATCACCTGGTCGCCCGAGATGACCTTCTCCGCGGAACCCTGCCCGGTGCGGATGGTGCGAGGACCGACAAATGAACCGTGCTGGTCGTAGACGGTGATGTTCGGGGTCTCATCGCCGCGTCGGTAGGCTTCGCCGCCGTCGGCGATGGCGTCGACACGCTGGGTAAAGACCCTATCCTGGATCTGCTTCCAATCAATCGAATCGACGGTTGCGTGAACGCCCAGCCGGGATGCTTCCCGGGCATTCTGTGCGGCGTCGGCGGCGAGGACAAACATCTTCGTCGGGATGCATCCGACGTTCATGCAGGTGCCACCGAAACGGCCAGACTCGACGATTGCGATGGAGAGATCGTCGTAGGCAGGGGAAGGGATGGAGTTGCCGGAACCGGCGCCGATGATGATGACGTCGTAGTGAGCGTCAATCGTGTCGGTCTCAACCTGGTCGGACATTGTGATGTTCTCCTGTGGAGGTGTGCTGCTAGTTAACGTACTGACCGAGAAAGTCTACAGATATATCGAATGCACTGTCGCGCACTGGCTTTACTGATAGGTAGACATCGTGTCGGGCTGAGGGGATCTCCCGCTGTACCACCGTGGAGCCCAGGCGAGCGGAGTACTTAGCGATGGCATCGGTGTAAAGAACCGCATCGGAACTGTCTGTCTCTGGTCCATAAGGTTGGCTGACGGAGGAGGCGTCGGAGTACATGGACAACGTCGGTACACCAGTGTCGATCCCACCGTGCACCTTCTTTTGCCCCTCGATCACCGCATTGACCCACGAGAACTTCTTCTCGACCCCGGAAAGCGGTTTGAAGTTCAGGTCAAAGTCCCACTCGCCGTGCTCATCCTTGTGGATGGAGAGCCCGTAGCCACCGAGGCTTGTCGGCGGTGTCCAGGTGTCTGGTGCCACCCGGGCAATCAGCGGAATAGCGAACTTATTGATGGCTAACGATATTCCCTTAAATGGGAGCTCCAACCAGGGACTATTCAGCATTGCTGCGGTTACCTTGGCATGTCGTTCCGGATCAGTGGTTCGCAAACGGTCCAGCCACAACACCACCAGCAGGCCGCCGGTCGAGTGTCCAACAGGCACGATGCCATGGTGGCCAGCCTCGGAGATGGCGTCGAGTGAGGCGTTGAGCTCGACGTCGTAAAGCGAAAGATCGGTGATGTGGTGCCGGACTTGGCCCGGACGATGCGACCGTCCGCACTTGCGGAGGTCGAGCGCGTACACCGCGTAACCCTCAGCGTGGAAACGCTCTGCAACGTGAACCTGGAAGAAATAGTCAGACATGCCGTGCACGAACAGCAGCGCCGGGCGAGAGAAGAAACCATCCGCGGCGGCCTCATCGGCAGATGAATAGGGGAGGTAGCGGATTAAGGTCGCGAAGATGTCGGTCTCGCGATCCGGGTCGTCGCCCAGCGGCATCGTCGCGGCCTGGAAATCAGGCCCGAGGATGTCCTCCTCCCAACGCAGATCCGTGCCGGGAGTGGGAACCGAGAAATAGTCAGATGTCACGGCTCTGAGGCTACCGGTCTATCCGCTGTAGTGAGGCCGGAAGCGAAGCTCATTGCGGAAACTGAGTGGGGCCTATGTCAGAATAGTTGGGTAACCGTGAAATAGTCCGGGGCGACGTTCGGTCGCCGGCCCGGTTTCCAAACTCATCTAAGGATGGCTACTGCCGTGTCTGAGAACAAGAATTCTGCCAAGGTCGGAGACGAGGTGGACGTTGCGCTGATCGGCGGCGGCGTCATGAGTGCAACCCTCGGAATTCTCCTGAAGGAACTCGAGCCGACCTGGACCCAGATCCTGTTCGAGCGCCTGGACGCTCCCGCCGAAGAATCCTCCTCCCCGTGGAACAACGCCGGAACCGGCCACGCCGCATTGTGCGAGCTGAACTACACCCCTGAGGTGAACGGCAAGGTCACCGCCGAAAAGGCCGTCAAGATCAACGAGCAGTTCCAGGTCTCTCGCCAGCTCTGGACCTCCCTTGTTGGCAACGGCACCCTCGGCGATCCGTCCGAGTTCATCAACGCCGTCGACCACACCACCTTTGCCCAGGGCGAGGATCAGATGGCGTACATGCGTCGTCGCTACGAGGTTCTGCAGAACGAGCCGCTGTTCTTCGGTCAGGAAATGATCGAGGACAACGACCGTTTCTCGGAGCTCCTCCCGCTGATGGCTGAGGGTCGCGACTTCTCCACCCCGGTCTCCGCGATCCGTAACCCCAACGGAACTGACGTCAACTTCGGTGCGCTGACCAAGCAGTACCTGAAGGCTCTCGCCGAGCATGGCACGGAGCTGCGCTACGGCCACGAGGTCAAGACCATCAAACGCGAGGGTGGCAAGTGGGTCATCACCGTCAAGAACGTGCACACCGGTGACCTGCGCACCGTCCGCGCGAACTTCGTTTTCGTCGGTGCCGGCGGAAACGCACTGCCGCTGCTGCAGAAGGCCGGAATCCCGGAGATCAAGGGCTACGGTGGATTCCCCGTCTCCGGCCAGTGGCTGCGCTGCACCAATGAAGAGCTCATCGAGCAGCACGCTGCGAAGGTCTACGGCAAGGCTTCCGTTGGCGCACCGCCGATGTCCGTGCCGCACCTGGACACCCGCATCATCGACGGCAAGAAGGGCCTCATGTTCGGCCCGTACGCCGGCTGGACCCCGAAGTTCCTCAAGTCCGGTTCCTACCTGGACCTGGTCAAGTCGCTGCGCCCGAACAACGTCCCGTCGATGGTTGGCGTTGGACTTCAGGAGTTCGGTCTGACCAAGTACCTCATCACTGAGGTCGTCAAGAACTTCGACGCACGCATGAACTCCCTCCGCGAGTACGTGCCGTCTGCCCGCAACGAGGACTGGGAGATCGTCCACGCAGGTCAGCGCGTGCAGGTCATCGCCCCGGCGAAGGCCCCTAAGTTCGGTTCTCTTGAGTTCGGTACCGCTGTGGTTAACTCCGCGGACGGTTCCATCGCAGGCCTCATGGGCGCCTCCCCGGGCGCATCCATTGCACCGGCAGTCATGATTGATCTGCTGGAGCGTTGCTTCCCGGCACAGGCTGATTCCTGGACCTCGAAGCTCAAGGAGCTCATCCCGTCCTACGGCCGCAAGGTCTCTGATGACAAGGGACTGCTGGAGCAGGTCTGGGACGAGTCCCAGTCCGTGCTGAAGCTGGAGCGTTAGTTCCTCTTGCCGATTCTGGCCTGAAGACCCGGACCCTGTTCAAGGGGTCCGGGTCTTCTGCTGTAAACATGGGTTCATGACTGCTTCGACCGTTCCGGGGTACCCGTTCACCGCCATCGTTGGCCAGGACGACCTGCGGCTGGCCCTGTTGCTCACTGCGATTTCGCCGGGTATTGGCGGTGTGATCGTCCGTGGTGAGAAGGGCACGGCGAAGACCACCACCGTCCGGGCCCTCGCCCCGCATCTGTCGGGGCGTTTGGTGAATCTGCCGCTGGGGGCGACGGAGGACCGAGTTGTCGGAAGCATCGATATTGAGACCGTGCTGACCACCGGTCACGCAACGGTCCAGAAGGGTCTGCTTTCTGAGGCTGACGGTGGGCTCCTGTATGTCGACGAGGTGAATCTCCTTCCGGACCACCTTGTCGATGTGCTTCTCGACGCCGCCTCCACCGGACGCATCACCATCGAACGCGACGGAGTGTCGCAGGTACAAGACACCTCATTTGTATTGGTCGGCACGATGAATCCGGAGGAAGGCGAGTTGCGCCCGCAGCTGCTGGACCGGTTTGGTCTGGCGGTAGATGTCGTTGCCTCACGGGAGCCGTCAGTGCGTGCACAGATCCTCCGCAGCCGGCTGAGCTATGAGGATGATCCTGTTGGGTTTGTGAGTAATTTCGCGGATGATGAGTCGGAACTGGGGGAGCGACTCGGCCGCGCGATGGAGCTGCTCGGCCAGATTGAACTTGACGACACGACTCTTGGGCGCATCGCGACGCTGTGCTCTGATTTCGATGTTGATGGCATGCGAGCGGATTTGGTGATTGCTCGTACAGCCCGCGCCCATGCAGCGTGGCGCATCGCCGCTGATGGCGGTGATCTGCGGATCACCGATGAGGACATCCGAATCGCGGCCTTGTTTGCCTTGCCGCACCGCCGGCGCCGCGACCCGTTCGACGAGCCAGGTATCAACGAAGATCAGCTTGACGACGCCCTGGACCACGCCCGCAACGACTTCCCCGACGAGCAGCCGGAGGATCCGGAGGAGCCGGAGTATGACGACTCTGCTGATCCGGAACAAACCGAGCAGCAGCAGACTCCCGACGGCACTGAAGCCGAGAAGGACACCTCGAGTGACGAGCAGGCTCCGACCCAGGCAGGAGGTCGCGCCGCACAGGGCGCACCCTTTCTCCGTTCGTGAGTTGAAGCTTGAAGGAGCGGGCTCGGGTACTTCGGGGCGTCGTTCGGCATCGACGGGTTCTCGCGGATCGACCGTTCGGGCGAAGCGTGGAGCCTCCGGGGTTCACATTCCGGGCACTATCGTTGC
Organism: Corynebacterium sputi DSM 45148; assembly: GCF_000427865.1. Lineage (GTDB taxonomy): Bacteria > Actinomycetota > Actinomycetes > Mycobacteriales > Mycobacteriaceae > Corynebacterium > Corynebacterium sputi. Next base: position 5,894 of record NZ_ATYV01000012.1, read on the forward strand.
TGCCGCAGAGCGTGGCGCCCAGGTGCAGACGGGCCGAGTCCCCCTTTTGTCGACCGACCTGCGCGGAGCGGAAAAGCGAGGAACTGAGTCGAATCTGGTGGTGTTCTTGGTGGACGCTTCCGGTTCGATGGCAGCCAGGGACCGCCTCTCTGCGGTAACCGGTGCGGTCACATCGTTGCTTCGCGACGCGTATCAAAAGCGCGACAAAGTCGCCGTCGTTGCCTTCCGCGGCGCGGAAGCGGACATTGTGCTGCCCCCAACGAAGTCTGTCGATATCGCGGTGAAAAGACTGGAGAACCTCACCACCGGAGGTCGAACGCCATTGGCCGAAGGGCTGGCGTCGGTGGAGGAGATTCTGGCGAGGGAGAGCAGGCGCGAGCCGGAGCGCCGGGCCATGCTGGTGGTGCTGTCCGATGGACGGGCGACCGGCAAAAATGGCCGCCTTCGCGCACGCACCGTGGCCGACTCGATCCGCCGGAAGAAGCTTGCAGGCTCGATCGTCATCGACTGTGAGAGCGGACGCGTAAAGCTTGGTCTCGCCGGGGAACTGGCGACCAGCTTGGGCGGGACTTTGGTGTCCCTCGGCTCACTCGACGCTGATTCAGTCGCCGGGGTCGTACGCGCCGGAATTTAGGCCCTGCGCATGGGAACGTGAGGGATTCCCTCGTCCAGGAAATTTTCTCCATTGCGCTCGAACCCAAACGAGGAATACCACTTCTCGAGGTACTCCTGGGCATCCAGGACGAATACGCCACCTGATTGATCCAGCGCTTCCTCCATCAGGACGCTGGCGATGCCTTTGCCGCGCTCATCTGCAGCAACGCACACTCGGCCAATGCGAAGTGCGCCTTGTTCATCAGCATCCGGGAACACCCGGGCAACCCCAAGTGGCTCGTCCGACTCATCCCCGTACGCCACCAGATGCAGTGTGGTGGGTTCTGCGTCGGTGTCGTCGATTTCGGCGAAGGGTTGGCGCTGTTCGTGGACGAAGACGTCGACACGCAGCTTGTAGATGCGGTGCACGTCGATTGCCCGCAGATCAGTGAGGCGGGCGGACATGACGGTAACGGCGGGGCTTTCAGACATACCGACAGATTACGGGCCGGAGTACCACTGACCGTTGGAGCACAGGAGTAGCCGTCCCTGCGCGTCCTGTCCGCCCTGCTCACCTTCTGTGCACGAACCTCCCAATTCTGCGGTGCCTGCCCCGCGGGGTGCAGGGCCGTAGACCCATGAGAATCCGGACGCGCCCATTCCCGTGCAGACGAGGTTGGAGCCGTCCGGCCCGGTCGCGGGCATGCCTGCCTGGCCCGCGGAGCAGGAAGCGCCGTAAGCGGGCGACGATGCCGCAGGTTGCTGGGTAGTAGTCGTCGTGGTTACTGCAGCAGTGGTCGCAGCGTCGGTAGTTTGCGTTGCCTCTGTTGTAGTGGACGGGTTCGGGCCGTCCGAGTGCCGCTCGCTCTTAGACTCGTAGTCTGCGAGGGAGATACGGGTTTCGCGTTGTTCTTCTATGGTGACCGTGCCGTCGTACCGGTAGAAACCGAATTTGGTCGGCTTCTCATTCTCAGGTATCTCGAAGATGTATTTGGCAGTCTCGGTCAGCCCGGGGCCCAGATCTACCAGGCACGACCCTTGATAGTTGACGGTAAATTCCTGGTCGCTTTGAGCGGTGTAGGCGCGGTCGCCAACATAGAGGTTCTCGCCAAGATCTCCGCCGCACGTTGGGTTCATTGAGCCATCACCGGTGTTCTCGACCGTGGCTCCTACAACAACGTACGTGGCACCTGACCGGGGAGTCAGCACTGCTTCGGGGTCGGTGTAATCGCTCTGAATGAAAGGTTCAAGGTCGTCGGTGAGCTCCACGTAGTCGACGGTCATCGCTACGCCGTCGCCCTCGGCCTTCTCACCGATTCCCGGCAATTCGGGGGCAGCGTCCTCGGCAGTGTTCGAGTCGTTGGTGTTGTTGACATCGGCGCCGGCTGGTGCCGTTCCGCCGTCCGAGCATGCACTAAGAGTGAGCACGGACGCGGCGAGCGCCGCGAGCAGTGACAGCTTCTTCATTCTGGGGTCCTCTCCCAAAGGATCAAAGTCGATCAGAGTGTATTTCTGTGACCGACATATGGGATATCGTATTGGCCCGGAAATCACTCACCTGTTCGGGGTTGTGGACGCAGTACGGGTTAGGCTGATCCAGACAATTCAGGCCTACCGACCTAGAAGGAGCCTTTTCGTGCCCCAAGGACAAGTCGCCCCGGAGAACATCCCCGATGACGGACTCACCACGAGGCAGCGTCGACAGCTTCCGATTACTGCGGTGCACACCGGTACGGGCAAGGGAAAATCCACCGCGGCATTCGGCATGGGGTTGCGGGCCTGGAATCAGAGGATGGACATCGGAGTGTTCCAGTTCGTGAAGTCGGCGAAGTGGAAGGTCGGGGAGGAGTCCGTCTACAAGCGCTTGGGGGAATTTCACGACGAAACCGGCGAGGGCGGATCCATCCAGTGGCACAAGATGGGCGAGGGCTGGTCCTGGTCTCGTAAGCGAGGTTCTGAAGAGGACCACGAGCGCGACGCGGCCGAGGGCTGGGCAGAGATCAAGCGACGCATCCTGGCTGAGGAACACGACTTCTACATCCTCGACGAATTCACCTATCCGATTAAGTGGGGATGGGTGGATGTGGATGATGTCGTCGAGACGCTGCGTACCCGACCGGGTAAGCAGCACGTGGTGATCACCGGGCGCAATGCCGACCCGAAACTGATCGAGGTCGCAGATCTGGTCACCGTGATGGAGAAAGAGAAGCATCCGATGGATCAGGGGCGCAAGGGCCAGAAGGGCATCGAGTGGTAACCACTACTGCGCCGGCTGTAGTCATTGCGGCTCCAGCCTCGGGGACAGGAAAGACGACGATCGCGACGGGAATCATGGCCGCATTGGCTCGTCGTATGGAGGTCGCGCCGTTCAAGGTTGGCCCCGATTACATCGACCCTGGCTATCACACGTTGGCGGCAGGTCGGATTGGCAGGAACCTTGATTCCGTCATGTGTGGACGGGATCGCATCGGGCCGTTATACGCGCATGGTGCGGCTGGCACGGACATTGCTGTCGTCGAAGGTGTGATGGGGCTGTATGACGGCCGTATCGGCGGCGACCCTCTAGATGCTGAAGGCTCCACCGCCGAGATCGCCAGGCTCCTGGGAGCGCCAGTGATTCTTGTCGTCGATGCGCGGCACATGAGTCAGTCGGCGGCGGCGTTGGTCCACGGCTTCGCGACAATCGACGACCGAGTGCGTATCGCCGGGGCGATTATCAATCACGTGGGCTCGCCGAGACATGCGGACATTGCGACCCAGGCCGTGGAAGCGGTGGGAGTTCCAGTGTTGGGAGCGATCCCACGAGTCGATGACATTGAGGTGCCCTCGCGTCACCTGGGGCTCATCACCGCGGCGGAGTCGGGGCAGCGCGCGCATGATGTGGTGCAGACGATGGCTGATCTGGTCGAGAAGCATGTGAACCTCGATGAGCTAGTTCGCCTGGCGTCCCTTAATTGGACAGGTGTGCCATGGGATCCGGAGGCTGAGGTCGGGAAGACCAATTGTCCGGGCACGAAGATTGCCATCGCCGGAGGCCCCGCCTTCACTTTCGCCTATGCAGAGCATCGTGAATTGTTGGAGGCCGCCGGCGCCCAGGTGGAGGTATTCGATCCGCTTTCCGACGACCTGCCCCACAGCGACGGCTTGATCATTCCGGGAGGATTTCCGGAGGAGCATGCTGCAGAACTTGCTGCACGAGAGGATTTGTCGAGGGACTTGAAGCAAGCCGTCGATGGGGGACTGGCGGTGCACGGCGAATGCGCCGGATTGCTGTGGCTCCTGGACTCCGTAGATGGCCACCGAATGTGTGGAGTAATCCCTGCGGAGGCAACCATGGATCGGAGGCTGACTCTCGGGTACCGGTCTGCAACGGCGTTGGGGGACAGTGTCGTCGCACAGCCGGGTCACCGGGTCACAGGTCATGAATTCCATCGGACCGGACTCGTGGGGGACACCAGCCAGGCACGGGAGTCGGGCTGGGTGCCGGTTTGGGGATGGCGCGACTGGCTAGGTGCTCCTGTGACAGAGGGCTTTGCCTCGCCCGACGGTCGGGTTCACGCCTCCTACCTTCACGTTCACCCGGCAGGCTCGCCGGGGTCTGTTTCCAGGTTCGTGGAGGCGTGTTCCTAACCGCACCACGCGAAGCGGTACCTGAAGCAAGCATGGCCCAGCCGCGCTGACTAAGCTCACGGGCATGAGTCTGCTGCTGAAGGGTCGTTCCGTGTTGGTCGTCGGTGCCGGGGCGGTCGCTGAGCAGGTGATCCCCAGATTGATCGCCGCGGGAGCGAACATCACTGTTTGCCATGAGGGAACAATTAGCGCTGACATTGACGACTGGGCCGAAGACGGCAAGATCCGCGTCGAGCGAGTGGCCTTCGCTCCCGCGATGCTCTGGGCAAAGGCAATGGTCGTGTGTTGTGACGCAAATGCGCTTCGCGACGTTGTGGTCCACGCCGACAAATACGGCGTCCTCGTCGAAGACCTCACTGACGGCGAGGAGCAAGACCTCAGCCCGGTGCAAGGCCGACGTGCCTCCCGTGCCGGCGATCTGGCAGGAACGGTCGCCCTCATTGGCGGAGGCCCAGGAGAGCCGGATCTGATCACGGTCAAGGGACGTCGACTGCTGCGCCTTGCCGATGTGGTTCTTACCGACCACCTGGGGCCGTTGTCGCTACTGGAAGAGCTTGATCCAGACGTCGAGATCATCGACGCCGCGAAGCTTCCGTACGGACGGGCAATGGCACAGGAGCGCATCAATGAGCTCTTGATCGAGAAGGCAAAGCAGGGACTGTTCGTCGTCCGACTCAAGGGTGGCGACCCGTACGTCTTCGGCCGCGGATACGAAGAGGTTCTCGCGCTGCGCGATGCGGGGATCAAGGTCAAGGTCATTCCCGGCATTACGTCGGCGATCTCAGTGCCGGCGGCGGCAGGAATCCCGGTGACGCAGCGGCGGGTAACGCATGACTTTACGGTCGTCTCCGGACACGTTCCCCCGGGACACCCGACTTCCTTGGTCAACTGGGAGGCTCTCGCCCAGATGAACGGCACCCTCGCGGTAATCATGGGCGTCAAAAACGGCCCAGCCATCGCCGAAGCACTGCTAAAGGGTGGCCGCTCCTCCGCGACACCAGCGGCAGTAATCCAGGAAGGCACCACCGCGAACCAGAAGGTTCACCGGTGCACCCTCGGCGGCCTCGCCGACACGATCCGAGACAACGGCGTGATGCCGCCGGCAGTCATCCTCGTTGGGGACGTCGCGGCGCTCTAATTCGCGGGTGTCGTAATGACGATGACGTCGCCGTCCGCAGCAGCAGTCAACCCTGCGGACTGAGCGACCTTCACAGCCTCCGCCACTGACTCCGCCGGAGACTGCGCCAATGCTCGGGCCAACAGGCCCTTGTGATGCTTATTGAAGTGGGACACAACCTTCCCCTCCGGAGTGACCACTTTCGCTGTAACCGCGCCGGGCACTTTCCCCAAATTCTGATAGGTGCCAGACCTCAGATCCACGATCAGGTCATCGCGACCTGACAAAGTCTCGGTGATGGTCCGGCCCCAGCGTTTGCGCATTGTGGGGAGGGAACCGTCGGGAAGCGGAAGTTTTACAGTCCCCGAGAGACGGTACGCGGGGATCAGATCCTCGCCGCCGACGACACCGAACAATGCGGACCCCACCGCCAATCGCCCCCGCGACTCCGCATCGAGTGTCGCCGGGTCCAACGCCTCGAAGAGTACACCGGTGTACCGGTCCAATGCCGGAGTAGTCGGTGAGGTGCGGAGCTCGGAGTTCAGTTCAACCTCGTCGGCTGACTTCGGGCCCAAACCCAGAACATCGCAGGCCACCGGGGCATCTGAACTAAGTTCGCGCAGATCATCGATCAGCGATTTTCGCGTTTCATTAAGCGAGGCGAACGACAGGGAATCCAGATCGAGGGGCCCGCAGTCGCCGCCACGGGCCTTCGTCTCAGACGGAGGGAGGAGGATGAGCATGGACTGCATGGTAGCGAGGGTGGTCCCGACGCAATTAACGGGTACCGAGGGGCTAGTATTTCCGACATGATCACGCGAATGTCCCAGCTGTTCCTGCGCACCCTGCGCGAGGACCCAGCTGATGCCGAGGTAGCCAGTCACAAGCTCCTCGTCCGAGCCGGTTACATCCGGCGAACCGCTCCCGGCGTCTACTCTTGGCTGCCTCTCGGGCTGAAAGTCCTGCGGAACGTTGAGAACGTCGTCCGCGAGGAAATGAATGCCATTGGGGGACAGGAGATCCAGTTCCCGGCGCTGCTGCCGCGCGAGCCGTACGAGAAGTCGAACCGGTGGACCGAATATGGCGATGATCTGTTCCGACTGAAGGACCGCAAGGGCGCCGACTACCTGCTTGGACCCACACACGAGGAGATGTTCACTCTTGCAGTGAAGGACCTCTACTCGTCCTACAAGGACTTCCCGGCGAAGCTTTATCAGATCCAGACCAAGTACCGGGATGAGGCGCGTCCGCGTGCCGGTCTGCTGCGTGGCCGTGAATTCATCATGAAGGACTCGTACTCCTTCGACATGGACGACGAAGGGCTGGTCAACTCCTACCAAGCCCACCGTGGCGCGTACTGCCGGATTTTCGACCGTCTGGGCATCGACTACGCGGTCTGTTCCGCAGTCTCCGGCGCGATGGGTGGCTCCGCCTCTGAGGAGTTCCTGGCGATCTCTGAGGTCGGTGAGGACACATTCGTGCGCTCGACGGCCTCGGGTTACACCGCGAACGTAGAAGCTGTGACAACCCCGGCTCCGGCTGCTGAATCCATCGAGGGCAAGCCGGAGGCTGTCGTCCACGAGACCCCGGATGCCACGACCATCGAGGCGCTGGTCGATTGGGCCAACAGTGCTGAACTCGGTCGCGGCGAGATCACTGCCGCTGACACGTTGAAGTGCGTCATGCTTGCCGTCACCGAGCCTGGCAAGGACGAAGAACTCCTTGCCGTGGGTGTGCCCGGTGACCGCGAGGTCGAGATGAAGCGTGTCGAGGCGTCACTCGCGCCGGCTGAAGTGCGTTTGCTTGACGACGCCGACTTTGCCAAGAACCCCTTCCTCGTCCGCGGCTACATCGGACCGCGGGCACTGGTCGAAAACGAAGTTCGATTCCTGGTGGATCCGCGCATTGTCGAAGGGTCCGCCTGGATCACCGGTGCGGACGAGTCGAATCGCCATGTCGTGGACCTGGTTGTCGGCCGTGATTTCACCCCGGAGGGCACCATCGAGGCCTCGGACGTCCGCCAGGGCGATCCGGCTCCAGATGGGGAGGGCACGCTGACCCTGGAACGCGGCATCGAGATCGGTCACATCTTCCAGCTCGGCCGAAAGTACACAGATGCCTTCGAGGTCGACATTCTGGACGTCAACGGCAAGCGGTCCCGGCCCACCATGGGCTCCTACGGCATCGGTGTGTCGCGACTGGTTGCCGTCCTGGCTGAGCAGAACCACGACGAACGTGGTCTGAGCTGGCCGCTCGCAGTTGCACCGTTTGCTGTCCATGTGGTGATCGCGAACAAGGACGCGGAAGCAGGAGAAGCCGCGGCAGCGTTGGCGGAGCAGATTTCCGCAGCGGGCGTCGAGGTGCTCTTCGATGACCGTCCGAAGGTCAGCCCAGGCGTGAAGTTCAAGGACTCCGAGCTCCTTGGTGTCCCGTACGTGGTGGTGCTCGGCCGGGGGTTCCAGGAAGGGAACGTCGAACTGCGGGACCGCCGCACCGGAGAGACCCGCGTGCTGCCCTGCAACGAGGCAGCAGCGACCACTTTGGAGCTCGTGCGGTAGCTGCCGCTGGAGTTAGTTCTCGTCTTCGATCGGCGCGGGAGTGACCGCGTCGTCGAAGCCGGGCATCGCGGCCGTGGGGGAGCCGCTGAAGATGGAGGCACCGGCTTCACTGAGGCCGGCCGCCTGCAACGCGAACTGGCGAACCTGCGGGGACCTAGCCTCCAGCAGGACCGTGCGCCACGATCCGGCAACGGAGCGCTCGAGCGCGGTGGCATACGCCGCGGGGTCCTCATCGACTTCGTGTCCGTCGACCGTTGCTGAATAGCCGGGGGCGGGCACGGGGACATCGACGCCGGATTCACCAAGGATCCGGACAACCTCGTCACGAACGGCGCGGTGGCGGTCAGCAGACGTTGCCGTTGACTCAGACAATTCCGCGGAGACTCGCGGAGCGGCCACGCCCATGCCGTAGATCAGCGCGTACTCAGAGTCCAGCGCTTGAGCCAGGAGATCGGCGTCCGAACCATTGAGGTCTGTGCCCTCTGGGAACTGCGGGGACAAGTCAGTCCAGCTCACGCCGAGCTCTCGGGCCGACAGAACGATTCCACCGGTGACTGAGGAGGCGAGGAATGCGGGATATTCCTGACGCAGCGCATCCCTGCTGTCCAATGCTTCGTACATAGAATCGGAGGGGTCCAGTGAATTGAGAAGCAGCTGGGCTTGGTGGCTCAGGTGGACGTCGCCGTCGACGGTAATGTCCTCAGCAGGGGAGGGAAGCGCGAGGCAATCCTCCGGTGCGGAGCCGTCGCGGTGGGTGCCGCAGGCCCTCGCCACTTCCTCCTCCAGCGACTGGGATTGGGTGGCACGAGACTCTGCAGGAGCCCCCTCCAACAGGTCCGCATCGCGCAGCGACAGCGACAGCATGTGGTCAATAACCGGATCCGGCTGAGGTGCAGTCAGGGTGGAACATCCGGACACTGCCAGGGACAACGCCCCAAGTGTCGCGCCTACGGCACCGATTAAGGTCCTTCTCCGCAGTCGCGGACGCTGATTGAGTCTCAGATCTCTCACACCGACCATCGTGCCATGACGAGGGCTCGATAGAATCGACCGCATGCCACTTCCCAGTCAAGAGATCCTCACCGACATCATCGATCCCGCGCTCGCCGAGCATGGTTGTCTCGTTGAAGACATCAAGGTCGTTCGCGCCGGTGCTAAGTCACAGATCACGGTGCTCCTGGATGCCGTCGAGGGCCGCCCGAGCCCCGATCTCGACCAGTTGGAGATCCTCACCGCGGTGGTCAACGACGCCATCGACGCCGCTGAGGAGTCCGGGAAGGTCGATTTCGGAACTCAGCCGTTCACCCTGGAGGTATCCACCCCAGGCGTCACTCACCCGCTAACTTTGCCGCGCCATTGGAAGCGCAATCGCGGTCGCCTTGTGAACCTTCGGGACACCAATGACGTGCAGTCGGTATGGCGCATTGGCGCTGTCTCGGAGGACGGTAGCCAGGTGATTTTGGTTCCCACTGCCCAGGCTGGTTCCGCCAAGGGAGCCAAAAAGAAGGCTCCGAAGACTGGCGACGGAAGTGTGGTGCGTGTCCTCGAATTGGAGCAGGTGAAGTCCGCAGTGGTAGAAGTTGAGTTCTCAACTGCACCGGACCATGAGGTGCAGCTCGCGGGAAAAGATTTCGATGACGCCGCAAATGCGCGGCTGGAGGACTGAAACAAGTGAAGATTGAATTGGCAGCACTCAGGACCCTGGAAAAGGATCAGGGGATCCGGGTTCAGGAGATGCTGGGACTTTTGTCCCGTACCCTCCGTGAGTCCTACCGCGAGACCACCGCTCCGGCCGATTACGCCCGAATCGACATTGATTCGGTCACCGGCGAGGTCACCGTCTTCGCGCAGGAGCGCGACGAAGATGGCAATCTCATTGCTGAGTGGGAGGACACTCCGGAGAACTTCGAGGCTGTCGCAGCGCACAAGGTCCGCCAGACGATCCTCAGCCGCCTTCGTGACGCCCGGAATACTGAGATCTTCGACGAGTACTCTGATCTGACCAACCAGGTTGTGTCCGGCGTTGTGCGCAAGGATGTCTGGGCGAACGAGAAGGGCATCCTGGTCGTTCACATCGGCTCAGAGGTCAATGGACGCGACGGAATCCTGCTGCCGGCCGAGCAGCTGCCGGGTGAGAACCTCACCCACGGTGACCGCGTGAAGTGCTACGTTGTCGGTGTCGACAAGACCCCTCGCGGCGTCACGATCAACCTGTCGCGGACGCACCCGGAACTGGTTCGGAAGCTGTTCGAGTTGGAAATCCCGGAAGTTGCTGACGGCGCCGTGGAGATCGTTTCGATCTCCCGCGAGGCCGGACACCGCTCGAAGGTTGCAGTCCGTCCCTTGGTGAAGGGCCTGAACGCCAAGGGCGCCTGCATCGGTCCGCGCGGTCAGCGTGTCTCCGCGATCATGGAGGACCTTGGCGGTGAAAAGATCGACATCATCGACTACAACGATGACCCGACCGTGTTCGTTGGGAACGCGCTCGCGCCGTCGAAGGTTGTCTCCGTCGAGGTTCTCGACGCGGAGGAGCGTCGCGCACGCGTCGTCGTTCCGGACTACCAGCTGTCTTTGGCTATCGGTCGTGAAGGCCAGAATGCGCGCCTCGCAGCTCGCCTGACCGGATGGCGGATCGATATTCACTCCGACGCGGAGTAGCTGCTTGGGCGGCGGGCTGGAAAAAGTTGCCCCCGCCGGGTTATGCTGAAAGACGGTCGAAGAACTGGTGACGGCAGGAAAGCGGGTAGGACGCTGCGTAAGGGAGATTTCCGGGTGAGTAGCCCGGAGGAGATCGCGGATGGAACGGAAGTTCCGACCGCGGAGTCAGCCCTGAAGCGTCCGATTCGCACTTGTATCGCCACCAGGCGCCGCCACACGGACTCGGAGTTACTCCGGGTCGTGGTCCGGCGCACCGGGGATGACATTTCAGTTGTTCCTGACCCGAACCGGTCAATGCCGGGTCGGGGCGCATGGTTGACACCCACGCTTGATGCGTGGGAGATCGCCGAGAAACGACGCGCATTCGGCCGCGCACTGAAGGTGTCCATGACCGTGGACGCTGACCCTGTCCGTACCTACCTCGCGAAAATCGGGGATCCGGTGGAGCGTAGCTCCGGTGGAGCAGGGTCCGAGATCAATAGAAAGACCTGAAAACTGATGAGCATCCGATGAAGCATCAGCGATGAACGGCAGTAATTAGTCGGAGTCGAATCTCTTCCGTGGGCGGTACGTCCCGGAGCTGTTCGACTCCGTAAGTGAGGAGAACAGTGTCCGGAAAGCTTCGTGTCCATGAGCTGGCTAAGCAGCTCGGGGTCACCAGCAAGGAACTTCTCGCCGAGCTCAAAGAGCAGGGCGAGTTCGTCAAGACCGCGTCGTCGACGGTGGAAGCACCCGTCGTCCGCAAGATGAAGAAGGTGTACGCCGAGAACTCCGGCGACACCAACGCAAAGGAATCGGCTGCAAAGCCGGGCGCAGCTAAGCCGGGTCCGGCTGCTGCGAAGCCTGGCGCGGCTAAGCCGGGTCCGGCAGCCAAGCCGGTTGCGGCTGCGAAGCCGGGCGCTAAGCCCGCTTCCAAGCCGACCCCGGGCCCGCGTGCACCCAAGGAGACCCCGGCTGCTGAAGAGCAGCAGCCGGCGGCTCCGCAGGAAGCACCGAAGGCTGCTCCGGCAGCTCCGGCTACCCCGAAGCCAGCCGCAGCTAAGCCGGGCGCAAAGCCCGGTCCGGCTCCGCGTCCGCAGGGTGGAGCATCGAAGCCGGGCGCCAAGCCTGGTGCCCGTGCCCCGCGGGTCGCTAACAACCCCTTCTCTACCGGTGGCGGTTCCGACCGCCCGGCCCCGCGCCCGTCGGCTATGCCGCGTCCGCAGGGTCGTCCCGGTGCAGCAGCCGGTAAGCCCGGCGGCGGCCCCGGCGGCAAGCCGGGCCCGCGCTCCCAGGGCGGACCTCGTCCGCAGGGCGGTCAGCGTCAGGGCGCACCCGGTAAGCCCAGTGGCACCGGTGAGCGCCGTGGCGGTCCTCGTCCCGGTGGCGCAGCAGGTGGCGGTCGTCCGTCGCCGTCGGCAATGCCGGCGTCCCCGAGCCCGGGACAGATGCCCGCTAAGTCTGCTTCCGGTGGACGCGGCGGCCGTAGCGGTGGACCCGGTGGGTCTGCCGGTGGCGGCGGACCTCGTGGTGGCCGTGGTGGCCGTCGCGGCGGTACCGCAGGTGCCTTCGGTCGTCCGGGTGGAGCACCCCGCAAGGGTCGCAAGTCGAAGCGGCAGAAGCGGAATGAATACGAGGCGCTGCGCGCACCTTCCGTCGTCGGTGGCGTGAAGCTGCCGAGCGGCCAGGGTCAGACTCTGCGTCTTGCACGCGGTGCCTCCCTGTCCGACTTCGCTGAGAAGATCGGTGCAGATCCGGCAGCATTGGTTCAGGCACTGTTCAACCTCGGTGAGATGGTCACGGCAAACGCCTCTGTCTCCGATGAGACGTTGCAGCTGCTGGGCGACGAGATGGACTACAAGGTCAACGTTGTCTCCCCGGAGGACGAGGACCGCGAGCTTCTCGAGTCCTTCGACCTACAGTTCGGTGAAGATGAGGGCGGCGATGACGATCTCGTCATCCGTCCCCCGGTGGTCACCGTCATGGGCCACGTCGACCACGGTAAGACCCGCCTTCTGGACTCGATCCGTAAGGCGAACGTCGGTGGCGGCGAGTCCGGCGGCATCACCCAGCACATCGGTGCATACCAGGTTGGCGTCGACTTCGAGGACTACGAGCGTCGGGTTACTTTCCTGGATACCCCGGGTCACGAGGCCTTCACGGCTATGCGTGCCCGTGGTGCTCAGGCAACCGATATCGCGATCCTGGTCGTCGCAGCCGACGACGGTGTCATGCCGCAGACGGTTGAGGCGATTAACCACGCCAAGGCCGCCGGTGTCCCAATCGTCGTTGCAGTCAACAAGATCGACAAGGAAGGTGCTGACCCGCAGAAGATCCGCGGCCAGCTCACCGAGTACGGTCTGACCGACGAGCAGTGGGGCGGCGACACCATGTTCGTCGACATCTCCGCTAAGCAGGGCCTGCACATTGAGGATCTGCTGGAGGCCGTTCTTCTGACGGCTGACGCAGAGCTCGATCTGCGCGCCAACCCGGAGATGGACGCACAGGGCCTCGCCATTGAGGCACACCTTGACCGCGGCCGCGGTCCGGTGGCGACCGTCATCATTCAGCGCGGTACCCTCCGCGTCGGTGATTCGATCGTCGTCGGTGATGCCTATGGTCGTGTCCGTCGAATGATCGACGAGTACGGCAACGATGTCACTGAGGCTGGTCCGGCTCGCCCGGTCCAGGTTCTCGGCTTGACCTCCGTTTGTGGTGCAGGCGATAGCCTGCTCGTGGTGAACGAGGACCGCACGGCACGTCAGATCGCTGACCGTCGTGACGCACGCCGCCGTAACGCGCTCCAGGCGCGTAACCGTAAGCGTGTCTCGCTCGACAACCTCGACGAGATCCTCAAGCAGACCAGCACCCTGAACCTCATCCTGAAGGGCGATAACGCCGGTACGGTTGAGGCTCTGGAAGAGGCGCTGCTGAAGATCGAGGTGGACGACGAGGTCCAGCTGAACATCATTGACCGCGGTGTCGGTGCTGTGACGCAGACCAACGTTGACCTGGCATCCGCATCGGACGCTGTCATCCTTGGCTTCAACGTTCGTGCGGAGGGCAAGGCCACCGAGCTCGCCACCGCCGAAGGTGTGGATATCCGTTACTACACGGTCATCTACCAGGCCATCGACGACATCGAGCTTGCTCTTAAGGGCATGCTTAAGCCGATCTACGAAGATCGCGATCTGGGCCGGGCCGAGATCCGCGCCATCTTCAAGGCCTCCGCAATCGGTCTCATCGCCGGTTGTATGGTCGAGTCCGGCAAGATGCGTCGTAACGCGAAGATCCGCCTCATCCGTGACGGCAACGTCATCACGGAGAGCGCAAAGATCGAGTCGTTGCGCCGTGAGAAGGACGACACGACCGAGGTCAGCGCCGGCTACGAGTGCGGTATGGTCCTGTCCTACCCGGACATCCAGGTCGGAGACTTCATCGAGGCTTACGAGCAGGTTGAGGTCCCCCGCGACTAATCTGTGCGCCGGAGGGTGAACCTCCAAGAACACAGGTGACTGAAGGCCTGTCCGATCCCATGAGAGGGGTCGGGCAGGCCTTTGTCGTTCGGTACGTTCTTACGGTTAAAGTGTGGGGTGAATGTTCATGTTCGGGGCGGTGATTAATCCGCGTCCGGACCTCGTTTCGAGGAGTGGTAGTCATGGCTGATCAAGCACGTGCCCGCAAGTTGGCGAAAAGGATCCAAGAGATTGTCGCGACGGCCGTGGAGCGGGAGATCAAAGACCCCAGGTTGCAGTACGTGACGATCACCGACTGTCGTGTCACCGGTGATCTGCATGACGCGACGATTTTTTATACCGTCCGTGGCAAGACGCTGAACGATGATCCTGACTGGGAAGAGGCCGCTGACGCCTTGGAGAGTTCCAAGGGGCTGCTGCGGAGCATCGTTGGCCGCGGCACCGGGGTGCGTTTTACCCCGACCTTGTCCTTCGAAGTGGATACCGTTCCGCAGGCCTCCGCGCATATGGAAGATCTTCTTGAGCGCACTCGCCGTCGAGATGCTGAGTTGGCAGAGGCTTCTCGCGGTGCGACCCCGTCGGGCGGAGACAATCCGTACCGCTCCGAGGACGAGGATCAGAGCTAGTGGCGGTCGACACCCCGCAGACGACCGTCCCGCCGCAGCAGGCGATCAGCCGAAAGATGTCTGCGGCATTCGAGAAGGTGTCGAATGCGCTCGCAGAGACCGAGGTCGCTGTGGTCGTTTGCCATGTGCATCCTGATGCAGATGCGGTCGGATCGGCCTCTGCAATGGTGATGGCGCTGCGTCAGCGTGGCATCCGAGCGGTGTGGACCTACGGGGAGACGGACGCACCGAGCAAGTCCTTGCTCACGATTCCTGGTTGGGACGCGTTTGTTCCTATGGACGAGCTGCCGGAGGACATCCGGATCGACACGTGGATCGCCGTCGATTGCGCTTCCACGCAGCGCCTCGGTGCGCTGGCTGACCGGATGGTTTCTGCTGACCGCCTCGTCGTTATCGATCATCATGATTCGAACGAGAACTTCGGTGACATCAACATGGTTGACGTCGAGGCGGAGTCCACGACCATGCTCCTGCTCGACTTCTTCGAGGTCTGGGGTGTGAAGCTCACCCCGGATATGGCGCATGCGCTCTATGCAGGGCTGTTGACTGACACGGTCCGTTTCCAGTTTGGCCGTCCGCGGATGCACCTCGCGGCGGCGAAGCTTCTGGGTAGGGGCCCGGATCCGCGTTTGATCGGTGAGCAGTTGACCGGTGGACACCCCTTTGAGTTCCTTCCCTTCGTTGGCGCGGTGTTCTCTACAGCGGAGTTCGCTCCCGAGTGGGGAGGTGGTGCTGGACTGGTTCACGTCACCGTGTCCAATGAGACGATGAAGTCTGTCGGACATGACGAGGTCGAGGCGGTCGTAAACATCGTCCGGACCACGACCTCAGGCGATGTGACGGTGGTGCTGAAGGAGTACGAGCCGAACTACTGGACTTTGTCGCTGCGTTCGACCAAGGACATCGACGTATCTCAGGTTGCTGGATTCCTCGGCGGTGGCGGCCACATCAGGGCCGCTGGCTGCAGCGTTGAGGGGACCCGTGAGGATGTCCTCGCCGCCCTACAGTCGGCATCGGAAACTGCCATCGCTTCCCGACGGTGACTTCTCCCGACTCCTACAACCGGGTCACACCGGGACGAATTCTCGGTCTTGCACTTCCAGCTCTGGGCGTGTTGACCGCGGTCCCGCTGTATCTCCTGTTGGATACTGCTGTGATCGGCCGTCTGGGCGCAACCGATCTAGCAGCCTTGGCGGCAGGCGCGACCATCCTCGCGGTGGTTACGACCGACCTGACCTTTCTCGCTTATGGCACCACCGCGCGTGCATCACGGGCATTTGGCCGTGGCGACATGCCAGGGGTTGTTCGCGAAGGAGTCCAAGCCACCTGGGTGGCGATTGGCGTCGGCTCGATTCTGTTCTTGCTCATCCAATTATTCGGCCACGTGCTGACTCGGTGGATTGCGCCAGCGGACGGCGTCGGTGCTGCTGCTGCGTCGTGGTTACAGGTCGCTGGGCTAGGTATCCCACTGGCGCTGATCTCTCAGGCCGGCAACGGCTGGATGCGTGGACTACAGGACACTCGGCGCCCGCTCCTTTTCGTTCTCGCTGGAGTAATTCCCTCTGCGCTCACGGTCGTGCCTTTAGTTTTGATGTTTGGACTGGTCGGATCCGCATGGTCCAACGTTCTTGGACAGTCGATCACCGCACTGTTCTTCCTCTTTGTTCTCGCCCGTGAAGCGAAGCGCCGGGACGTATCGCTTCGGCCGGATTTCCCCTTGATCAAGGCGCAGTTGGTACTCGGTCGCGATCTCATCCTTCGATCCGCCGCCTTTCAGATTGCCTTCCTGTCGGCTGCGGCGGTGGCCGGGCGAATGGGAGCGCCGTCGTTGGCCGGACACCAGGTGCAGCTCCAACTGTGGAGCTTCCTGACCCTGGTGCTGGATTCGTTGGCAATTGCCGCGCAGATTCTCGTAGGTGCGGCACTCGGGGCAGGTTCGGCTGCTACCGCAAGATATGCCGGACGCAAGGTCATTCTCTGGTCGATGATCTTTTCTCTGGTTCTCGCAGCAGTTTTTGCAGCGGGGCACTCGTTGATCCCGCGCATGTTTACCAACGATCAGTCAGTCCTCGAGGTGCTTGGAGCCGGCCCCTGGTGGCTGCTGGTGCTCTTGATCCCTATCGGCGGAGTTGTCTTTGCGATTGATGGGGTCTTGTTAGGAGCTGGGGATGCCGCGTTTCTTCGAAATGCGACGATCCTCTCAGTCGTAACTGGGTTCCTGCCACCGGTGTGGATGTCCTACGTCTTCGATTGGGGACTAACCGGTATTTGGTGGGGGTTGGTCCTCATGCTGGTAGTTCGTTGTGCCGCAGTTGTTCTGAGGTACCGAGGTGACGCGTGGATCAAGTGAACGGTGTTATGGTAGGCCTTAGCGCATTTTAGTGATCTGCATCACGGGGCTGCTATTCTGCGGCCGAACTGTTATTATTCCGTGATTATAGGCGTGTGCTGAGAACGAATTCGACCGACGATCCATGGAGGCCCTTGTGACGGAAACCGACCGTCCGACGGTGTTATGGGCTGTTGCGGACCTCCACGTGGCGAACCGTGACAACCGGAACATCGTCGAACGTCTGGTTCCGCCGAATCCGGATGATTGGCTCATCGTTGCAGGGGACGTTGCGGAACGCCCCGAGCTCATCTTGGACACCCTCCGGTCGTTGTCTGAACGCTACGCACAGGTGATTTGGGTGCCTGGCAACCATGACCTTTTCTGCCGTGGCACAGACGAGATCACTGGGGAGGCTCGTTACTGGCAGCTCATCGAAGGCTGTCGGTCCATGGGGGTTCTCACCCCGGAAGACCCATATCCGGAGTTTGGCGGAGTGACGGTGTGTCCGTTGTTCGTGCTCTATGACTACTCATGGCGTGATCAGTCCATGACCGTCGACGAGGCGGTGAACTACGCAGTAGAGCAGCAGATGATCTTCACTGACGAGTTCGCCATCAAGCCGTTCGAGGACCCGATCCTGTGGTGCCGGCGTCGCTTGGATTGCACAGTCCGGAGGCTGTCCCGTGTCGAAGGTCCGACGATTCTCATCAACCACTGGCCCCTTATCCGGGAGCCGGTAAACGCGATGGCGTTCCCCACCCTCGGGATGTGGTGCGGGACGAGGCACACGGAGGACTGGCCCCAGCGTTACCGCGCAGAGGCAGTCGTCTATGGGCACCTGCACATCCCGGACGACAGGATGTATGACGGAGTCCGTCACATCGAAGCGTCACTCGGATATCCCAGGGAATGGCGGCGTCTGCCGTCCGACCGCACATGGCCGGTATCGGTCAAGGAGGTTTAATGTCTGTGCTCACCAAGTCAATGCTTCCCGTTGAATCCGCCTTCCATCAGATGCGGACTAACGGAGTTGATCTGAGCAACTACAACGGTCTCCAGGAATCGGAGAAGGCGCTGGTCTCCGGTGCCATCGATTCTCGGAAGGCTGAGTTTGGCGACGCCCGCACCTGCGCGCACTCTGCCATTGCGGAACTCACCGGAGCCCCATCGCTGACGCCGATTCTGCGCGGCCGACGTGGGATGCCGGTGTGGCCGGAGCCGGTGATCGGCTCGATGACCCACACCGATGGATTCCGAGCTGCCGTCGTGTCGCCGCGCTCTCTGGTGCGGAGCATCGGCATCGACGCAGAACTGGCACAGCCGCTTCCGGCAGGAGTGGTGGATTCCATCTCGACGCCGCAGGAGCGCAAGGCACTCAAGTCCTGGGGAGCGGACTTCGGAAGCCGGCTGCTCTTCTGCGCCAAGGAAGCCACCTACAAGGCGTGGTACCCGGTGACAGGCAAGTGGCTCGGTTTCGAAGACGCTCAGGTGGATCTCCACCCGGATGGAACCTTCATCTCGTACATTCTCTTGCGGCCGACCATGATCCACTTCATTGAAGGCAACTGGAGTGTTGAAGACGGTTACGTTATCGCCACTGCCGTGGTGCGTTAGCCGGATCATCGTCACCGGCAACGATGGTGAACGGTGGGGTGGAACCCCGTACCGTCGTTAGTACGAAGTTGGTCATATCTGGCAGGTATCGGTCGTCGGAATCCTCGCAGTCGCTCGCTGGTTCCTTCGAGAACGTAGTGCAGGTAATTGAGCAGGCGACCGGCAAGACCGTCGAATTTCAGTCCGCCTCTGACTACGCCTCAGTCATCGAGGGTCAGCGCGCCGGCCAGATTGATATCGTGTCCTACGGTCCGTTCTCCTACGTCATCGCAAAAGACAGTGATGTCGATCTAGAGGCAGTCGTCGCCCCGGTGAATGCCGAAGATGAATCCCCGTCCTACACCGCGCTTGCGTACGTCAAGCAGGGCTCGGACATCTCCAGCTTGGAAGATGCAAAGGGTAAGAAGGTCTGCTTCGTCGAGGCCGCTTCCACGTCCGGGTACCTGTTCCCGTCCGAAGGGCTGATGGAGGCCGGACTGAACCCGGAAACCGACATTGAACCTGTGATGGCCGGAGGTCACGACGCGTCCTTGCTGGCATTGGAATCTGGCCAGTGCGAGATTGCCTTTGCCCATGATGCGATGCTGCCGACGCTGGAGCGCACCGGCCAGATCCAGGAAGGTGCCCTGGAGCCGGTGTGGGAGTCAGCCGGAATCACTGAAGATCCGATCGCGCTGAACCTGTCGACTTTGGATCCCGAAGACGTCGATGCGATCACCACCGCCATGCGCGAGCGTGCCAACAAAGAGGCAATGGTCGAGGACGGTATCTGTGACTCCGTCGACGATTGCATTCTTCCGGAGGAGACCGAGTGGGGCTACGTGTCGGTAGCTGACTCTGACTATGACTCGATTCGCGAGGTATGCGAGGCCACTGCGGCTGACGCATGCCGGAGCGTCGGGTAACCGGCCCGAGGAACTGGAGACGACAACATGAACGTTCAGCACAACCCGGACCGCATGACCCCTGAACTGCAGCGAGAGCTCGACGCCATTTACGCGGTGCAGCTTCGCCACGTCACCAAGGAGTTTCCGGGAGGAGTGAAGGGGCTTGACGACGTCAACGTCGGTTTCCGTACCTGTGAGACCACCGTTTTGCTCAGATTGTCCGGATCTGGAAAGTCCACCTTGTTGCGGCACCTCAACGGTCTGCATACCGCGACAGAGGGCACGATCCGAGTGCTCGGCGAGGATCTTGGCGCCACGGACCGGAAGGCACTGCGCGAACTGCGCCGGGACATTGCCGTGATCTTCCAACACTTCAATCTCATAGGCCCCATGTCGGTCCTAGAGAATGTCTGCACCGGCCGACTCGGATCACTACGTGGGCCGCGGCTAAGCCTGTTGATGTACCCGAAGTCGGTGCGGGAAGAAGCCCTCACTCAGCTGGATCGGGTTGGGCTGGCAGACAAGGCGTACCAGAGGGCGGACACTCTCTCCGGAGGGCAGCAGCAGAGAGTCGCCATTGCCCGTGCGCTAATGCAAAAGCCCCGGATCTTGCTTGCCGACGAGCCGGTCGCCTCCCTCGACCCGGTGAGTTCCCTGCAGGTGATGAACCTGCTGCGGGAGATCTCTGTCGAAGACAACCTCACGGTCATCGCCTCGTTGCACCAGGTGCAGTTGGCGATCGATTTCGCTGACCGGATCGTCGGGCTGCGCTCGGGTGAAGTAGTGTTCGACCGGAACACCGGCGACATCGATGCCACTGAAGCGAGCCGAATCTATGAATCCGTCGCCGGCACCCGCGAGAGCGTCGACGAGGTTCAGGTGGAGCGCCGATGAGCAGCCGAACCCTCGAACGGCCGGCGCGAAGGGCCACCTTTAGCGGCGTCGCCGTTCCGCTCGTACTGGTGGCAATGGTTGTTGTTGGTGCCTGGTCTGTCTATGACCTTGGGATCAACCCGGCATCGATTATCAATTCCATGGAGAACGCCGTCGCCTTCACCGGCCGGATGTTCCCGCTGGACTTTCCACCCATTGGGGAACTGCTCTCCCTGATCGCAGAGACCTTCGCCATCGTGTTCCTCGCGACAGTGCTGTCGGTGCTGTTCTCGGTGCCGATCGCCGTCGCTGCAGCCTCATCCACTGCTCGCAACAAGCTTGGCCGCGGCACTGCCCGCACTGTCATCGTTATCGCCCGAGCAATCCCAGACTTGGTCCTGGCCATCTTGTTTGTCCGAGTCTTCGGACTGGGCGCAACCGCAGGCATTCTCGCGATGGGCATCCACTCTGTCGGCATGGTGGGCAAATTGTATGCCGATGCCATCGAAGAGCTTGACGACGGCCCGCGCACCGCCATCGAATCCGCCGGTACCCGCAGAAGCCAGCAGTTATGGGCGGCGATTCCTCAGAAACTCATGCCCCAGCTCATCGCCACGGCGCTGCACCGTTTCGACATCAATCTGCGTACGTCGGTCCTTCTCGGATACGTGGGAGTCGGTGGTCTCGGTCTCGCCATTGCTGATGCTCTGCGAGTCCTGGACTACCAACGCGGCATGGCGCTGGCCCTGGTGGTGCTGGCGATATGCATCATTACCGAGTTGATCTCCGGAACAATCCGGGCAGCACTACTTGGCGGCTCGCATGCAGCGAAGGGGACCTGGGTTGATCGGATGTGGGGTGGACGTCGGGAAGCAACTGGCACTTTGCCCCCATGGTCCGTGGACCGTGTTCGACGGGTTCTCACCTTCGTCGCTGTGATCGGGCTGGTTCTCTGGTCGTGGTCAGTTGCCAACATCTCGGTCGCGAACCTCGCCACCGGCGTGATGAATCTCCCCGAGGTCCTAGCGCTGTTCTTCCCGCCCTCGGCCGGCGGCATCGGCACCGTGATTTGGCAGCAAATGCTGGTGACTGTGCAGATCGCCTTCGCAGCAACATTCCTCGGTGCGATCCTCGCACTGCCAATTGGCATCTTTGCCGCGCGCAACATAGTCCGCAATCGGTATGTCCATGGCTTCTTCCGAATGATCATCGTGGTCATCCGCGGCATCCCGGAGCTGATCCTGGCGATCATCTTCGTGGTGATCTCGGGACTGGGCGCGGTGGCAGGAACTCTCGCGCTGGCGGTCGGTGCGGTGGGCTTGTTGTCGAAGCTCAGCGCTGACTCGCTGGAAGAAACGGACGTACGGGTCCAAGAGGCTATCCGCACTGGTGGTGCCTCCGAACCACAAGTGTTCTTCTCAGCGACAGTCCGGCAGTCCGCACCCGCGTTCGTCGCGCACATGATTTACCTGCTGGACACGAACATCAGGTCAGCCACGTTGCTGGGAGTTGTTGGCGCCGGAGGAATCGGATTCCAGCTGCTCAACGCCACCCGGGTCAACCAGTTCGAGGTGGTCACCTACATCCTGCTGATGCTCATCGCCGTTGTCCTCATCATCGAATTGCTGGCGATGTGGATCAGAAAATCTGTCCGCTAGACCAGCCACAGCGCACCATCAACAACACACAATCAGGAGAGACAATGAAGACCCTCGCAGTATTCGACATGGCCGGCACCACCATTGACGACGGAGACCACGTGTACCGCGTGCTTCGCGAGTCCGTGGAAAGGGAAGGAGCCGTATTCACCGACGCGGAGTTCCAGCAGTGGATGGGAACAGAGAAGAAGTGGGCAATCCGCAACCTCTTCGAGATCGGAGGCGTGCCTGCCGATGACACGCTCGTTGAGCGCACCTTCGGCTGGTTCCTCGGGGAACTTGCCACCGCGTACCGCGAAGATCCGCCGGTCCCGCTGCCGGGAGTGGAGGACGCTCTGCAGCGATTGCGCTCTGCCGGCACTAAGGTCGCGCTGACCACGGGATTCTCCCGTCAGATCGCGGACCTCATTCTTGGGCAGCTTGGGTGGGGAACAGAAGGAGAAGAAGATCTGCTTCTCGACGCCGTCGTGTGCGGCGATGAAGTCTCCGCCGGACGCCCGGCCCCAGATCTAATCTTCGCTGTTATGGAGAAGACCGGAGTCACTGACCCCGAGAGTGTCATCTCGGTGGGAGATACCGTGGTGGACGTGGAATCGGCGAAGGCCGCAGGGGTTACCTCCGCTGGAGTGCTCACCGGTCACCTCACCGGAGCGGATTTTGAGACTGCTGGAGCGGATCTTGTTCTCGGATCGGTTGCGGACCTCGCACTGGAGACCGTGTGAGCGCGAGCGCACTGGTCTGGCTTGGCGGCTCCGACTTCGAGCTAAGGGCCATTGACCTCCCTCAGCCCGGTGACGGCGAGATACTCGTTCGGGTGGACACAGCAACTGTGTGTGGTTCCGACCGGCATTCAGTCACCGGACGCCGGCCGGCAGCGTTTCCATCGATTCTTGGACATGAGGGCGTTGGGCACATCGAGGCCACCGGCTCAGACGCGGTATTGGTTGACGGAAGCCCGGCGAGGGTCGGGGACCGGGTGGTGTGGTCGGTTACCGCCCCGTGCATGCAATGCGATCGATGCATCCAAGGTCGAACGGCGAAATGCCGCGCGGTACTGAAGACCGGCCATGAGCCGATCGACGGACCGTGGCCGCTGTCCGGTACCTATTCGACCCACATTCTGTTGCGTCAGCACCAACCGGTGGTGCAAGTTCCCCCTGAGGTGGCCGACGGTAGTGCGGCTGCTGCAGGGTGCGCACTGGCGACAGTGATGGCTGCAGTGGAGGCCGCTGGCACTCTCAACGGTCGCAGTGTCCTAATCAGTGGAGTGGGCATGCTCGGGCTTATGGCGGCAGCAGTGGCTTTGACCCAAGGAGCAGCGTTGGTCGAGGTATCTGACCCCGACCCGCGCCGGGTAGCCCTAGCGGCGGAGCTCGGAGCTGAGGAAAGCCTCAGTGATGCACCGATGGACGTGGTCTTTGACTTCTCCGGGAACATCGGTGCTGTCGGAGACTGCTTCGAGCGCCTGGACATCGGGGGAGTGCTGGTCCTCGTTGGCAGCGTCAGCCCTGGCCCTGTGGTGCCCATTGATCCAGAACGACTCGTCCGTGGCTGGCACACCATCACTGGCGTCCACAACTATGAGCCGCGGCATTTGCAGGAGGCAGTGGACTTCCTCACGACATATGGCCGGATGATCGATTGGGATCAAGTGCTGTCCGAATCGGTCCGATTGGACGAAGTGCCGGACTTGTTCAACCGCCGCCCAACCGCTCTGCGTGAGGTCGTCTCAATTTAGAGCGTCGAAGGGCGCAGGACGAACGACGTCTTCAGACGCTTGCCTGATTCCTCGACTAAGGCAGGTACTCGACCATCCGGGGTTCGAGCAGCGTGAACGCCCTTCAGTCCCCGGGCAGTGAGCCACTTGCCCTGAGCCAACGCGGCACCGTCCTCGGCTGTGATGTCTACGGCAGGGAAACACCGCAGCGCGGCCTCATCAAGAGACATCGATGGCACGGGCTCTGCCTCAAGCTGTTCCAGGGTCCGAGCGTCTGCAATCGTGAACGGCCCGGCCGCAGTGCGCCGCAGAGCTGTGAGGTGCCCACCCACGCCGAGGGCAGCGCCCATATCCCTCGCTAGCGACCGAATAAACGTGCCGGCTGAGCATTCCACCACAACATCCAGGTCCACCCACGTGTCTGTACGGCGGATGGCCGTGACGTCAAAACGCGACACCGTCACCGGCCGCTCTGGAAGCACTACATATTCACCACGACGGACCCGCTCATGTGCCCGTACACCATCAATCTTCACCGCAGACACCGATGCCGGTCGCTGCATGATGTCGCCGCTAAGAGCCAGAACTTGCTTCTCGACGTCCTCATCCGACACCCCAGAAGCATCCGCTTCCGACAGCACCTCACCTTCCATATCGTCAGTGAGAGTCGATGCCCCGAGCCGGATCGTTGCCTCATAAGCCTTCGTGTCCGCATGCACCGACGGAAGAAACCTCGTGCCCCGGTTAAGCCCCAGCACCAGCACACCCGTCGCCATCGGGTCCAGCGTCCCCGAATGCCCCACCCGCTTAGTTCCGAAGATCCGACGGAGCCGCGAAACCACGTCATGGCTAGTCATTCCGGACGGCTTATCGACGATAACGAGACCGGAATCCGCAAGCGGATCCGGAGTGAGAACCGATTCATTCATGTCAGCATCGTATGTCGTAGTCTGGCGGAGTGGACATCTGGCACGGACTGAATGAAGTACCCGAAAACTTCGACCGCTCAATTGCGACGGTTGGATTCTTCGACGGCGTACACCGCGGACACCAGGAGCTCATCCGTACCGCGGTCGCTGCAGCGAAGAGCAAGGGGCTTCCCTGCGTTCTCGTTACCTTCGACCCGCACCCGAGGGCAGTGTTCGCGCCGGGTACTGAACCTGCAGCGTTGCTGTCAGTTGAGCGCAAAGCGGAGCTTGCGGGGGCGCTGGGCGTGGACCACATGCTGGTGGTCCCGTTTACCAAAGAATTTGCGGCCCTGTCGCCGGAGCAGTTCGTCGGGGACATCCTTCATGACGCTCTAGGTGCGCAGGAAGTCTTCGTTGGAGACAACTTCACCTATGGCTCCAAGGCAGCCGGAACTGCGAAGACGCTTCCAGGTCATGCTTCAGCGCACGGGATGTCGGCGACCATTGTTGACCTGTTGGAGCAGACAGACGAGACGGTGTCGTCGACTCGGATCCGGCGAGAGCTGGCGGAGGGGCGAGTCGACATAGCGGCAGAACTCCTCGGACGCCCGCATCGGCTCACCGGCGAAGTGATCAACGGTCAGGGCAGGGGAGGCGCACAGCTCGGCTTCCCGACGGCCAATCTTGACCTTTCCGAAGGCACCGCCGTCCCTGTTGACGGTGTGTACGCGGCCTGGTTTGCCGTCACCGACGGTCCGGTCCGAACCGGGTCAGATCCAGATGGTGACATGCTCCTGGGTGTGAAGTACCCGGCTGCGGTCAGCGTGGGCACCAACTCCACCTTTGATGCCACTGAACGCACCGTGGAGGCTCACGTCATTGGGCGCAGTGCTGATTTGTACGGTTTGACCGGACACCTCGACTTCGTTGGGTTCATCCGAGGCATGGTGAAGTTTGACAATGTCGACGACCTCATTGACCAGATGAACGCCGACGTGCGTACGGCGATGGAGCTTCTCGGGGAGAACTAACCAGCCGGCGGTGCAAATTAACCGAACACCGGAAGCACCGTGTAACATTCTCCTCTGGTCGCGACTGTGGTCCACGAACAGTTGCTGCATCCAGAACTCTGGAGACCACTGTGGACTGAAATAACCGATACAACAGAAGGAGTCGCGCCATGTCGCTGACCACTGAGCAGAAGTCCGAAGTTCTCAAGGAGTTCGGCCTGCACGAGACCGACACCGGTTCGCCGGAGGCTCAGGTCGCACTGCTGACCACCCGTATTCGTCAGCTCACCGAGCACCTCAAGACCCACAAGCACGATCACCACTCCCGTCGTGGTCTGCTGCTGCTGGTCGGTCGTCGCAAGGGACTGCTGCAGTACCTGCAGGACAACAACGTCGAGCGCTACCGTGCGCTGATCGGCAAGCTCGGCCTGCGTCGCTAAGCTTTCCGTAGAGAGCCCCGCACCTATGAGGTGCGGGGCTTTTTCAGCTCTGTGTGGCTGAGCTCATCTGGGAAACCAGCGTTTCGCCTGTTAATGTGGTCGTGATGTCCCGTGAAAGAAGAACAAAGAGGGCGACACCGATGATCGCCCTGGGGGACACATGATCGAAAGACGTGAATTAGCACCGTATGAGTGATAACAACCAGTTTGACTATGACGATGACTACGACGACATCATCGAAACCGTAGCCGTCATTGACAACGGTGATTTCGGTAAGCGTGAGATCCGCTTCGAGACCGGTCAGCTTGCACTGCAGGCTGACGGGTCGGTCACCACCTACCTGGACGACGACACGATGCTGCTGTCTACCACCAGCGCATCTAACAAGCCCCGCGAAGGCTTTGACTTCTTCCCGCTGACCGTGGACGTGGAAGAGCGCATGTACTCCGTCGGCCGCATCCCGGGCTCCTTCTTCCGTCGTGAAGGTCGCCCGAGCACCGACGCCATCTTGGCCTGCCGCCTGATCGACCGCCCGCTGCGCCCGACTTTCGTGAAGGGTCTGCGCAACGAGGTCCAGATCGTAGTGACCGTGCTGTCTCTCGACCCGAAGGACATGTACGACGTCGTCGCGATCAACGGCGCTTCCGCCTCCACCGCGCTGTCCGGCCTGCCGGTCTCCAGCCCGGTCGGCGGTGTCCGCATGGCACTCGTCGTTGACGAGAAGCACCCGAAGGGCGCCTGGGTTGCCTTCCCGACCCACGAGCAGCACGAGAACTCTGTGTTCGAGATCGTTGTTGCCGGCCGTCTGGTCGACGACAAGAAGTCCAAGGGCCGCGGCAAGAAGAACGACAACGTCGCCGTCATGATGGTCGAGGCAGGTGCGACCGACAAGGTCTCCGCACTCGTCGCTGATGGCGCCCAGGCGCCCACCGAGTCCGTCGTCACCGAGGGCCTCGAGGCTGCCAAGCCGCACATCGCTGAACTGTGCCGTGCACAGCAGGCGCTGGCCGACGAGGCTGCCAAGGAAACCCGTGAGTTCCCGCTGTTCCCGGCCTATGAGGACGATGTCTTCGCTGCCGTGAAGAAGATCGCTGCCAAGCGACTTCCGAAGCTGCTGAAGCAGGCGAACAAGCAGGATCGCGATGACGCGACGAATGAGCAGATGGCTGAGACCGTCGAGAAGCTCTCGGAGCAGTTCCCGGGCCGTGAGCAGGAGATTCGTAACGCCTACAACGGCCTGATGAAGGACGTTGTTCGTGAGCTCATTCTCACCGATGGCTTCCGCATCGACGGCCGTTCGGTCGACGCGATCCGTGACCTTGGTGTCGAGATCGACCTGATCCCGCGCGCCCACGGCTCCGCACTGTTCGAGCGCGGCGAGACCCAGATCCTGGGTGTCACCACGCTGGACATGATGAAGATGGAACAGCAGATCGATTCGCTGAGCCCGGTGGACTCCAAGCGGTACATGCACCACTACAACTTCCCGCCGTACTCCACCGGTGAGACCGGTCGCGTCGGTTCCCCGAAGCGCCGCGAAATCGGCCACGGCGCACTCGCCGAGCGCGCCATCGTGCCGGTCCTGCCGTCCCGCGAGGAATTCCCCTACGCGATCCGTCAGGTCTCCGAGGCACTGAGCTCCAACGGCTCCACCTCCATGGGTTCCGTCTGTGCATCGACCCTGTCGCTGTACAACGCCGGTGTCCCGCTGAAGGCCCCGGTTGCCGGCATCGCTATGGGACTTGTCTCCGGCGAGGTCGACGGCGAGACCCGATTCGTCACCCTCACTGACATCCTCGGTGCAGAAGACGCATTTGGTGACATGGACTTCAAGGTCGCAGGTACCGCTGAGTTCATCACCGCCCTGCAGCTCGACACCAAGCTCGACGGCATCCCGTCCGAGGTCCTCGCTAACGCGCTGGGCCAGGCCCGTGACGCCCGCGAGACGATCCTTGAGGTCATGGAGCAGGCCATCGACTCCCCGGACGAGATGAGTGCCCACGCCCCGAAGATCACCACCATCTCGGTCCCCGTGTCCAAGATCGGTGAGGTCATTGGACCCAAGGGCAAGGTCATCAACACCATCACCGAGGAGACCGGCGCCAACATCTCCATCGAGGATGACGGCACCGTCTACGTCTCTGCAGCCACCGGCTCCGAGGCAGACGCCGCGATCGAGAAGATCAACGCCATCGCCAACCCGCAGCTGCCGAAGGTCGGCGAGCGTTTTCTGGGCATAGTCGTCAAGACCACTGCCTTCGGTGCATTCGTCTCCCTGGTTCCGGGCCGTGACGGCCTGGTCCACATCTCGAAGCTCGGTGACGGCAAGCGCATCGACAAGGTCGAGGACGTCGTCAGCGTCGGTGACAAGATCCAGGTCGAGATCGCCGACATCGACAACCGCGGCAAGATCTCGCTGGTTCCCAGCAAGTAACTTCAGCGCCGAATAAACCCCGCCACTTATGTGGCGGGGTTTATTCATGGAGTGGGTGAGGGGGACGTCGTAAAGCGACGTCCTTTTTCCTTAGACCGACTCGAGAACCGAGGTGTTCCTCTTGTGCGGCTTGATCATGAATGCCAAGACGATGACACCGACCGAGAGGACGGCACCGACCGTGAACGCGACCCGGTAGCCGGATACCCAATCAGTAGTCGTGGGAACGTCGACGCCGGACGATGATGCAGCGGCTGCTGCGGCCATACCCGCGATCGTGACGAACAATGCGGTACCGACGGCACCGAAGACCTGCTGCAGAGTATTGACGATGGCTGAGCCATCCGCATACAGCGACTTAGGCAGCGAACCCAAGCCCCAGCTAAACAGCGGGGTAAACAGGAATCCAAGGCCGGACATCATGATGATGTGGCAGCCAATAACCCACGCCAGGGGAGTCTCGGTACCGACGAACGCCAGACCAGCAATGCCCACGGTCAGCAAGACCGAACCTGGGATCACCAGGGGACGCGGACCGAGGCGGTCGTACAGTCGGCCAATGATCGGTCCCATCAGACCCATCAGCAGCGCACCTGGCATCATCGCCAGTCCCATCACCTGTGCGGATACGCCAATATCGGCGAGGTACAGCGGCAAAAGGATGATCAGTCCGAACATCGACAGCATGCCGGCGCAGAGAATGACGACAGAGATGGTGAAGCTGCGCTGGGAGAACGCACGGAAGTCCAGCAGAGCTTTGTTCTGCGGAGCAAGAGTGAGCTGTCGGCGAATAAAGACAAACAGGCTGACTGCACCTGCGACGCCGAAGACGGAGATCGCCAGGACACCGCCATCGGAACCGACCAGGTTCAGTGCGTACACCAGACCACCGAAGCCAACTGCGGCGAGAACGACCGACGGGAAGTCGACCTTCTTGTCCTTACGCTCACCGACGTTGGGCAAGACCCACGCGCCGACGGCACCGACAATCACGACGATCGGGACCATGGTCCAGAACAGCATGTGCCAGTTGTTGTCGGTAGCGGAGAGAATGCCACCGGACACTGCCGGGCCGATCGCGGGAGCCACGGCGATAACAATGGAGATGTTTCCCATCATCTTGCCGCGCTCATTCTCCGGAACGAGGTTGAGGACCGTGGTCATCAACAGCGGCAGCATCACCGCGGTGGCAGATGCCTGGACAACGCGGCCGAGAATGACCAACGGGAAAATTGGCGACAATGCGCCGATCAAGGTACCGGCGAGGAACACGACCATCGCGCCGATGAAAAGCTGTCGGGTCGTGAACCTGCCAATGAGGAATCCCGTGACTGGAATCACGATAGCCATGGTCAGCAGGAAGCCCGTAGTGAGCCACTGGGCCGTCGACGGCGGAATTCCGAAGTCCGTCTGCAGGACGGGAATCGCGATCGACATGAGCGTCTCATTGAGGATCGCGACGAATGCTGCGGCCAGCAGCACGTAGATAGCCAAATTCCGGGTTCTCCGGTCAATGGTCTCTGGGGTTAAGTCGGGCACGACCGTCCTTCCTGTGACGTAACGGGTGTCGATACGGACCCGGGGTACCCTACGCTGTTCTTATTTAACTGTCACTACCAACCGAACGAGGCAATGGGAGACGCGAAGGCCGCAATCGCGGCTCCGGGTGTACCAAAGGGGTATTAACGCGCGAATGCGCTGAATACTTCCCGGACTTGTCGGCGAACCTGGACAGCGATGTCACAGCTGCCCGGTACCGGTACAGACGGTCCTAGTCGCGGGGTACGGTGTGGTGGAAGAAACAGATTCAACAACCAGGGGAGATACGTGAGCATGGGCAACATCTCAGTCGGAGTTCTCGGGGCAGGCGGCAAGGTAGGCCGTACCATTTGTGACGCGGTCGAGGCCGCCAGTGACCTTGATTTGGTCGCTCAGGTCGACGCAGGTGATGCGTTGACTAACCTGACCGATGGCGGCGCGAGCGTCGTCGTGGACTTCACTCAGCCGGACGCTGTGATGGGGAACTTGGAGTTCTGCATCGCGAACGGCATCCACTCAGTCGTTGGTACGACCGGCTTCACCCCGGAGCGACTGGACACGGTGCGAGGCTGGATCTCTGAGGCCGCGGATAAAGGTGTGCGCTCCAACGTGCTGATCGCACCGAACTTTGCCATTTCGGCAGTGCTGACGATGAAGTTCTCCGAACTCGCCGCCAAGTACTTCGAGTCGGCTGAAGTCATCGAGATGCACCACCCGCATAAGAAGGACGCTCCGTCCGGCACTGCGATTCACACTGCCGAGGGAATCGCGCGGGCCCGGCGAGAAGCCGGAATGGCACCCCAGCCCGATGCCACCGAGCAGGCTCTCGATGGCGCCCGCGGTGCAGATGTCGACGGAGTGCCGGTGCATGCAGTGCGCATGACCGGATCTGTGGCACACGAGACCGTGATCTTTGGCACCACCGGCCAGTCGCTGACGATCCAGCAGGATTCCTATGACCGCACCAGCTTCGTGCCAGGTGTGCTGGTGGGCGTCCGCCAGATTGGTGACAACGAAGGCCTGACCATCGGCCTCGAGCACTACCTGGGGCTCTGATTCGACGTGTCAACGACGGTCCAGCCGGAGGTCACTCTCATTGCCGCGACCTCTTTCTCTCCCCCTGCCGGAATTGACTGGGAGGCTCCGGAGTTCGGTGGTGGGGTACGTGACGGAGAAGCGTTGGTCGAATTCGCCGGCCGCGCTTGCTACGAGACCTGGAACAAGCCGAATCCGCAGACCGCGGACAATGAGGCGTACCTACGGCATGTTCTCGAAGTCGGACACGTGGCGTTGTTCGAACACGCCACCGCGACGATCTATATCCGAGGCCTGTCGCGTTCATGTGCGCAAGAGCTGACCCGGCACCGTCATTTCTCGTTCTCCCAGTTGTCGCAGCGGTTTGTCCCTGATTCTGCGAACAATGTCGTCGCCCCGGCGGCGATAAGGGAGGACGAAGAACTTCTGAAGTTGTTCGATACCGCTGTTGACCAGTCTCGTCAGGCATACAATGAATTGCTCGGCGCGCTGGAAGCGAAGACCGAGGGCGAACCCAACGCGTTGCTGCGACGCAAGCAGGCGCGACAGGCCGCGAGGGCGGTTCTCCCAAACGCTACTGAGACACGTATCGTGGTAACGGGCAACTACAGGACGTGGCGTCATTTCATTGGCATGCGTGCCACTGAACACGCCGACGCCGAGATCCGCGAACTGGCGGTCTCCTGCCTCAGAGAACTGAGGAAGGTGGCTCCCAACGCTTTCGCGGACTTCGACATCGGAACGCTTCGCGACGGCTCAGTCGTTGCGTCGAGCCCGTACGCTTTCGAGGGGTAGCCCTTCGGGGGCGGGCCTGTACAAGTGAAAGAACCGGTCTTAGCTACCGGTTTGACGGATGGAACCAGTGGGGCAGCCGCGCCCCACCGCGGCCTGGGAGAAGACGAAGGGCCGCCTTGAGCAGAAAGCCGGAGAAAATGACCACAGGACATGCATCGACCCGACAGTCCGACGTACTCGGCACCGTCGGTGTCGCCATGGTTACCCCGTTCAATGAGGACGGCTCCATTGACGTCGAGGCCGGAATCCGCATCGCCGGACATTTGGCTGACGGCGGCGTCGACACTCTCATCCTCGCCGGAACCACGGGTGAGTCACCCACGACGTCGGTAGACGAGAAGCTGGGTCTTCTCCGAGCTGTCCGCGCCGAGTTTGGTGATTCGCTGAAGCTCGTCGCTGGAGCTGGTACCTACAACACGGCTGAGTCGGTGGAGTTGGCCAAGCAATCGGCTGATGCCGGTGCAGATGCACTGCTCGTGGTCACGCCGTATTACTCCAAGCCGAACCAGGAGGGGTTGTACCGGCATTTCTCCACCGTCGCCGACGCGACTGAGCTTCCGGTGTGTCTGTATGACATTCCGCCGCGCTCTGTCGTTCCGATTGCTACGGAGACTCTCTACCGGCTCGCTGATCACCCGCGCATCGTCGCGGTTAAGGACGCCAAGGGTGACCTCGGTGCCGCAGCCGGTCTGATCGAGAACACTGACCTCGCCTGGTACTCAGGCGACGATGTGCTCAACCTTCCGTGGTTGTCGATCGGTGCTACCGGTTTCATCTCCGTTATCGGACACGCCGCACCCGCGCGCCTCGCTGAGCTTCGTAGGCTTTACGACGCTGGCGACGTCGAAGGTGCCCGGCGCATCCACGCCTCTTTCACACCTCTTTTCAACGCTCAGGGTCGCCTGGGCGGAACCGCGTTTTCCAAGGCAGCCCTGAATCTTCTGGGCGTTCCGGCCGGAGAACCACGTCTTCCTCAAATTGCACCCGATGACGAGCAGATGAACCTGCTCGCAGATGACCTCCGAGAGGCTGGTGTTCTCTAAGTGACTGAGAACCGTAACCGTTCCCGCAAGGTGACCCGCAAGGCCGGGCCCCCGCAGGAAGGTGATGCACCCCGTAAGCAGGACCAGCAGCCGAGCGAATCCGCCCGGTCTGAGTCCTCCAACGAGGGCGGAAAGTCCCGTTCCGATGCCAACAAGGGCAGGAACGGCGGCTCCAACAAAGAAGGAAACAAGGACGGAAACAACGCTTCCCGACGCTCCGGTGGCCGCGGTGGCCGCGGCCGCGGCGGTCAGGGTGGCCAGGGCGGCGGAAACCGCGGCCGTGGTGGCCGTGGCGGAGGCGGCGGCGAGCGTCGCAACGTCGTCCAGTCCATGCAGGGCGCGGATCTGACCAAGCGCCTGCAGGAGCCGCCGAAGACTCCTAAGGACGGACTGCGCATCGTCGCCCTCGGTGGTATCTCCGAGATCGGCCGCAACATGACTGTCTTCGAGTACCGCGGCCGCCTGCTTCTCATCGACTGTGGTGTGCTGTTCCCGAGCTCCAACGAGCCGGGCGTCGACCTGATCCTGCCGGACTTCTCCTACTTGGATGGCAAGTGGGACAAGGTCGACGCACTGATCGTCACCCACGGTCACGAGGACCACATTGGCGCTATTCCGTGGATGCTCAAGCAGCGCGCGGACATCCCCGTGGTTGCCTCGAAATTCACCCTCGCGCTGATCCAGGCGAAGTGCCAGGAGCACCGCCTGCGTCCGAAGTGCGTTGAGGTCGACGCGGACTCCCGCGTCAACTACGGACCGTTTGACGTCCGCTTCTTCGCCGTCAACCACTCCATCCCGGACTGCCTCGGCATCGCGCTGAAGACTGGCGCCGGCCTGGTTGTGCACACCGGTGACGTCAAGCTCGACCAGACCCCGCCGGACGGACGTCCGACGGACCTGCCGGCACTGTCCCGTTACGGTGACGAGGGTGTTGACCTTTTCCTGTGTGACTCCACCAACGCCGCTACCCCGGGCGTCTCCGGCTCGGAGTCGGACATTGTTCCGGCGATGCGTCGACTGATCTCTGAGGCCAAGCAGCGTGTGATCGTCGCGACCTTCGCGTCGAACGTGTACCGCGTGCAGGTCGCCATCGACGCTGCTGTCGCAGCCGGCCGCAAGGTTGCCTTCAACGGTCGTTCCATGATCCGCAACATGCGGATCGCCGAGGAGCTCGGTTACCTCAACGCGCCTCGCGGCACCATCGTTGAGATGAACGAGGCCGCGAAGATGGCCCCGCACAAGGTCCTCCTGGTCACCACTGGTACCCAGGGTGAGCCGATGGCCGCCCTGAGTCGCATGGCTCGCCGTGAGCACCGTCAGATCACCGTCCGTGACGGTGACCTGATCATCCTGTCCTCGTCGCTCGTTCCGGGTAACGAAGAGGCCGTCTTCGGCGTCATCAACATGCTGTCGCAGATCGGTGCCACCGTAGTGACCGGCAAGGACGCTAACGTGCACACCTCCGGTCACGGTTTCGCCGGCGAGCTGCTGTTCCTCTACAACGCAGTTCGTCCGTCCAACGCGATGCCGGTCCACGGTGAGTGGCGTCACCTGCGTGCCAACAAGGAACTCGCAGTCTCCACGGGAGTGAAGCCGGAGAACGTCGTCTTGGCACAGAACGGTGTAGTCGTCGACCTAGTCGATGGCCGTGCACGCGTTGTTGGTCAGATCCCGGTCGGTCAGCTGTACGTCGACGGCGTCACCATGGGTGACGTCGACAAGGACGTGCTCGCAGACCGCACCGAGCTCGGCGAAGGTGGTCTGGTGGCCATCACCGCCGTGATCGACAACCGCACCGGCCGTCCGCTGGAGGTTCCCAAGGTGCAGGTCCGTGGTTTCTCGGACGACACCAAGGAGCTCGCCGGTGAGGTCGCAGACCTCGTCGACAGCACGATGATTGACCTGGCTGGCACGGGAGAGAACAACCCGTACCGCATGGCCCAGGAGGTCCGCCGCCGCGTGGAGAAGCAGATCAACTCTAAGTGGAAGCGTTCCCCGATGGTCCTGCCGACCATCGTCCCGATGTCCTCGGACAACGTCATGAATGACGAAGAGGACTCAGTTGAGGGCACGCGCCCGAGCCTGTAAGTGGTTAAGGGGCACGGAACCTCAGGTTCCGTGCCCCTTTTGCATGCCTATGGCACCTCCGGGTGATCATCCTCCCGGCGATGTGTCTAGAGTTACGGCATGAACTATTCACGCCAGGAACGTATCGCGCTCGCAGACCTCTTCTTTGAGGTTGGACCGGACCAGCCGACTCTCTGTGGCGGCTGGGACACCCGTGACCTTGCCGTGCACCTGATGCTGCGCGAACACCGTCTGGATGCGGTCCCCGGCATGTTTGTCCGTCTCTTTAAGGGGCACACGGACATGGTCACGCGCCGCGTGGAGACTAGTTCCTTCGAGGACATCGTTCGGATCTGGGCCCGCGGACCGCGCCCGTGGCACCCGCTGGCATGGCTCGATCGTTCGGTGAACCTGGGTGAGAACTTCGTCCACCACGAGGATGTCCGCCGAGGAGTTCCAGGATGGAAGCCCCGTGACTTGGCTCCGGAGGAGACCTGGGAACTGTGGCGGCTGCTGCGCAAGGTATCGCGCCCGCTGTTGCGCAAGTCGAAGTGTTCGATCGTCTTGGAGCACCCGAGCGGGTCCCGGACCCGCCCAGTGAAACGCAACGGAAGCCTCCCGACGGTCACAGTCCGCGGAGAGATGGGCGAGCTTCTGCTGTGGGTCTTTGGACGTGACGCGGTCGAGGTTGAGATTGATGGAGATGCCTCAGGAGTCGTTCGCGGAGGACTCTAGTTCCTGAGCGTCACGTTATGGGTAGGTAAGACGCGCCGCATGTGACTGATGTGAACAAAGTGGCGGAAACCAGCTATCCTCGTGGACATGTCTGCCACGAGTCGATCCCGGAACAAGGATTCACGCGCCACTCCCCAGCGGGGGAGTGGCGCCTCAGGTGGTCCCGAGCGCTCAACTCGGCAGGCCCCGGCTACCCGGGCCTATGACACCGATGAGTTCGAGCGCACTGGCAGTGCCTTTCGTGCTGTTGGCTCCGGCTTCCGCTCTGCCTGGGGGCAGGTTGCCGGAGGCATCGCAGGTCTGACCCGCAAGGTCGCCCGCCAGACTCCGGATGAATTCCGTGATGAAGACGAGTTTGCTGCAGCGTCCGGTCCGGCCGGAGACAGTCAAGACGACAGGCTAGACCCAAATGGGGAAGATTGCCGTTCACACGATGGTCTGGCTCTTCTGCTGTTGGCCGTTGCCATCGTGTTGGTGTGCACCTCGTGGCTAAACCTTGGCGGGCCCATCGGCCATGGACTCGAGACGGCCTGGGCAACAGTCGTCGGTCTTGGGACGCTTGTGGTGCCCGTCCTCCTCATCATCGCCGCAGTCATGATGATGCTGCACCGGATGCCGCCTCGCTCTAGGACTGGTGCGGTTGCCGGAGGCGGTGTAATCATCGCGGTCGGACTGCTTTCGGTGGTGCACATCGGATCCGGTCTGCCCGCAAGCTGGGAAGGCCGGCGTGCAGCCGGAGGTGCGGTCGGAGCATGGGTCGGGCAACCCCTAGCGGCGGGATTCTCGGCACCTTTGGCCATCATCCTTCTCTTGGGCTTCATCTTCTATGGTGCGCTGGTGTTCTCCGGAACGAGCGTTCGGCAGTTGATCGATGTTCTTCGTGACTACCTCGGAGTTGGCCTGCGTCACGACGATTACGACGACTATGACGATTCCGATGACCCCTACGCAGGTGTCGACACCATGCTCGAGCAACAGGCTGACGCCGACTCTGAGGGCTCTGAGCCGCCTCTGGAGGAGCCCAAGCCCCGTCCTCGCCAGCGTCGCCGTCGTGCCCGTCAAGTCTCCGGCGATGATCTGCACGAGTTGGTGGACCAGCCGACTGAGACGGCACGCCGTCGCCCCACCCCGATGGAGAATTACCCCGTCGAGGAGCCAGACGTTCAACGCACAGAGGTCATCGATACAGCCTCCCACGTCGATAGCTCGCTGTACGAGGATTTGGGGGACGAGAACGTCGAGAAGCAAACGCGTGTGATCCCCGCGCCGGTGAGTCGGTCGCGACCGCAACCACTGGCACCGCAACCGGAGCCGGAGCTCGATTTCGACGAGCCCGAAGAACTTTACGACGAGCAATGGGACGAGGAGCCGGAAGAAGCACCGACTGAGGCGCCGGCTCCTGACGCCGTCGATGCAGCTGCGCAGCGGCAAAAGGAGGCCATTCTGGCCCGGTCCGGTGTTGATCCGAGTGCCGTGCCTGCAACGGTTCCGGAGCCGAAGCCAGAGGTGAAGAAGACTAAGCAGATTCGTCCGGAGAGTGACTACCGCATTCCCTCGACCAATTTGCTTATCGCAGGTGACCCACCGAAGACTCGTACTGCGACCAATGACCGGATGATCGAGTCGATCACCGCTGTATTCCGTGAGTTCAAGGTCGACGCCGAGGTCACTGGATTCTCCCGTGGACCGACGGTGACCCGGTACGAGGTGGAGCTCGGCCCAGGTGTGAAGGTCTCGAAGGTGACGAACCTGCAGTCCGATATTGCCTACGCAGTAGCTACCGATAACGTCCGTCTGCTGACCCCGATTCCTGGCAAATCCGCCGTCGGCATCGAGGTTCCCAACGAGGACCGTGAAGTGGTGCGTTTGGCCGATGTGCTGGAGGCTCCTGCCACGTATGAGAACCCCGACCCGATGCTCATCGGTTTCGGTAAAGATATCGAAGGCGAATTCGTTTCCCACTCGGTGCAGAAGATGCCGCACTTGTTGGTGGCAGGTTCGACTGGCTCCGGTAAGTCGGCGTTCGTGAACTCGATGCTCGTGTCGATCCTGACCCGAGCAACCCCTGAGGATGTTCGGCTGATCCTCGTCGACCCGAAGATGGTGGAATTGACGCCGTACGAGGGAATCCCGCACTTGATCACTCCGATCATCACTCAGCCGAAGAAGGCTGCAGCCGCACTGCAGTGGCTCGTGGAGGAGATGGAGCAGCGATACCTCGACATGAAGTCCGCCCGAGTGCGGCACATTAAGGACTTCAATCGGAAGATCGAGACCGGTGAACTTCAGGCCCCGCTTGGCTCGGAGAGGGAGTATCGGAAGTATCCGTACATCGTCTGCATCGTCGACGAGCTTGCTGACCTGATGATGACTGCCCCGAAGGATATTGAGGACGCCATCGTCCGCATTACTCAGAAGGCGCGTGCCGCAGGTATCCACCTGGTACTGGCGACCCAGCGTCCGTCCGTCGATGTGGTCACCGGCTTGATCAAGACCAACGTTCCGTCGCGTCTTGCGTTCGCTACTTCGTCACTGACTGACTCCCGAGTCATCCTTGACCAGGGTGGCGCCGAGAAGCTCATTGGTATGGGCGACGCGTTGTTCATTCCTCAGGGCGCTGGAAAGCCAAAGCGTATTCAGGGCGCATTCGTTACCGACGAAGAAGTCCAGGACGTGGTGGATGCCTGCAAGGAGCAGGGAGAGCCGGAGTACACCGACGGCGTCACCGAAGACAAGGCCGCTGAAGCGAAGAAGAACATCGACGAGGACATCGGAGACGACCTCGAAGACCTGCTTCAGGCTGTTGAACTTGTCGTTACCGCGCAATTCGGTTCGACTTCGATGCTCCAGCGAAAGCTCCGCATTGGATTCGCCAAGGCTGGTCGTTTGATGGATCTCATGGAAACTAGGGGAGTGGTTGGCCCCTCCGAAGGATCAAAGGCACGCGATGTGCTGGTGAAGCCAGAGGAACTCGAGACGATCAAGTGGATGATCAAGGGTGCCAACCCTGCCGACGCACCGAAGGAAGACGAGCCCGAGTTGGTTGACGCTGAGCCAAATAACGGAGCATTCTAGCTGTCGCAGTCAGCTTCCTGAATGTGTA
The DNA here is from genome assembly GCF_000427865.1 of Corynebacterium sputi DSM 45148. Lineage (GTDB taxonomy): Bacteria > Actinomycetota > Actinomycetes > Mycobacteriales > Mycobacteriaceae > Corynebacterium > Corynebacterium sputi. The sequence goes on from NZ_ATYV01000012.1 coordinate 44,723, forward strand.
GAGTGGTTTTTCTGTGGAGGGGAGTATCCCCGGAAATACCGCGACGGTGGTCGTCAGCACGGGTGTGAGGACACCCCGGCCCCGTGACCAGGACGCTTGACCCAGGCGTCGGTGGCGGGAGAGACCTCCGGTTCAGATTCGCTCGTCAACGATCCTGTCCGGAGGACAACTACACATGGATGTTCCCTTTTGGGTATGGGCCGTCACCATCATCGTGGTCATCGGCTTCTTCACCTTCGATTTCTATACTCACGTCAAAACTCCCCACGAGCCCTCACTGAAGGAGTCCGGCGGGTGGACGATTTTCTACGTCGTCCTCGCCATGCTCTTCGGTGGATTTATTTGGTTGTTCTGGGACCACCAGCGCGGAGTCGAGTTCCTGTCCGGTTACGTAACCGAAAAAGCATTGAGCGTTGATAATCTATTCGTCTTCGCGCTGATCATCGGAGCGTTCCAGATCCCGCGCAAGTACCAGCAGAAGGTTCTGCTTTTCGGTATCGCGATGGCACTGGTATTCCGTACCATCTTCATTCTTGCCGGTGCTGCTGTCATTGAACGCTGGTCCGACGTGTTCTACCTTTTCGGATTGTTCCTGCTGTACACCGCAATCAAGACGATCTGGGATGAAGCCTCTGACAAGCCGGAAACCGATCCGTCCGACATGGCGGTCATCAAGTGGACCCGCAAGGTGATCCCGATGACCGACAAGTACGACCGGGACAAGATGACCACCCGCATCAACGGCAAGCGGTTCTTCACACCGATGGCTGTGGCCCTGGTAGCAATCGGTTTCATCGACATCATGTTCGCGTTCGACTCGATTCCGGCTATCTACGGTCTGACGAATGAGCCGTACATCGTGTTCACGGCCAATGCGCTTGCCCTGATGGGCCTGCGCCAGATGTACTTCCTGCTGGACGGCCTGCTCGACCGCCTGGTGTACCTGCCATACGGCCTCGGACTCATCCTTGGCTTCATCGGTGTGAAGCTGATCCTGCACGCTCTGCACGAGAACAACCTGCCGTTCATCAACAACGGCGAAGATGTCACGGTGCCAGAGGTCGGAACGTGGACCTCCCTTATCTTCATCGTCCTTGTCATCGTCATCACGGTCCTGGCCTCCATGTGGAAGCACTCCCGTGACCGCGCCCACGGCGCAGTTGGACCGAGGACCTGGATCGGCGATCCGGAGCATGAGGACGTTAATGATTCCGTGTCGTCCGCCCACAAGGCTGGAGCCGCACCAGAAGGCGACGGTGGCGTCACCGTCGACCGACCTGAAGATCGACCTGAAGGTTCATGACCTGACGGCGGCGGGTGGGGGGTATTGTAGGGAAAGTGAGCGACAGTACCCAGCCATCCCCGCAGGTTCCGGCACCGGCAGATCAGCCGTCGCCGTGGAACCTCCCCAATTTCCTGACCGTGCTCAGGATCATCGCGGTTCCGGTGTTCCTGTGGCTGTTGCTGAAGGATGGCGGTGATGACGCCGGCTGGCGCTGGTGGGCATTGGCCGCATTCCTGATTCTGATGGCGACTGACCGCCTCGACGGACAGATCGCCCGCAGCAGAAACCTCATCACCGATTTCGGAAAGATCGCCGATCCCATCGCCGATAAGTTCCTGATGATCGGTGCGCTGGTCGGATTGAATATCATCGGTGTTCTGCCGTGGTGGATTACCGCGATCATCGTTGTGCGTGAACTGGGTATCACCGTGTGGCGCATGGTTCTGTTGCGCGGAGGCAAGGTGGTGCCGGCCTCTAAGGGAGGTAAGCTCAAGACGGTCCTGCAGACCGCTGCTGTCGCACTCTTCATCATTCCCTTCAATGTCGTCGACTCGATTGAGTGGATCATGTACCCGGCATGGATCGTAATGATCGCGGCCGTTGCCGTGACGGTGTGGACCGGAATCCAGTACCTGCTCGATTCGAAGAAGCACAACTGATTGTGTCTGCCGCCGATCTGGTCCAGGTGTTGACTTCCCAGGCTCAGACGGTCGCGACGGCTGAGTCGTTAACTGCAGGATTGCTCGCCGCGACCATCGCGGATGTCCCGGGAGCGTCTGCTGTTCTGCGTGGTGGGCTAGTGGTCTACGCCACCGACCTGAAGGCATCGCTGGCCGGCGTCGATGAATCGGTGCTCGAGGAATATGGTCCGGTTTCATCGGCCACCGCAGCGCAAATGGCGCTCGGCGCCCAAATCAGATGCGGTGCTGACTGGGGAGTCTCGCTGACTGGAGTCGCTGGTCCGACACCGCAGGCCGGGCATCCGGTGGGGGAAGTCTGGCTCGGACTCGCGGGCCCACACGGCTCCGTGGCGACATCCAACCTCGACCTGCCGCCTGAATTTTCCCGCAAACAGATCAGGGGAGAGTCCGTGGCCCGAGCCATTTCGGGTCTTTTGAACTCGATCCGTGGACACTGACTGTTAATAGGCGGTTTTCTTCGCTCCTGACAAGTGTTGCTCTGGTAGCATCGGCAGTCATTCTGAAGGGCGTAAGCCTCGACCGATATGCGCTTCGGATCAAACTAGCGGGAACAAATAACCCGCTCTGTCCGTTATGTGAACTGATGATGAATTACGCACCGTCCACCGTGACCTCTCGAGAAATCCAGGTCCCCGCCGTTCCGCAGGGGCGAGAGCCCCTGTTGCGCGAGGCCCTGGGTGGAGCCCTGCGTGATGTCCGCAACCGGAACGGACTTACCCTCCGTGAGTTGTCGCAGGTAGCCTCCGTCAGCCCGGGGTATCTCTCCGAGCTGGAACGCGGACGTAAAGAAGTGTCTTCCGAACTCCTGGCATCAGTGTGTGGTGGCTTAGGTCTGTCGGTCGCTGATGTCCTCATGGAGGCAGCGGCAGCAATGGCGTTGCACGCAGTTCGCCCTGAGATGGCGTCGATGGAACACGACTCCACCCGTGCAGAGATGGCAAACGTCTAGGTTCGCACCGCAGCCGCTACAATGCGGGTATCGTGATTCGGCGGGCACGCCCCGTCACCGGCTATTCGCCGAGCACCCAATAACCCTCCTGAGGAAGGCACCTAGCAGTCATGGCCAATCCCTTCTCCAAAGCCTGGAACTACTTGATGGCATTGTTCGACTCGAAGATCGAGGAAAACGCCGATCCCAAGGTCCAGATCCAGCAGGCGATCGAGGATGCTCAACGCCAGCATCAGGAGCTGTCGCAGCAGGCTGCGTCCGTCATCGGTAACCAACGCCAGCTCGAGATGCGCCTCAACCGCCAGCTGGCGGAGATTGAGAAGTTGCAGGGCAACACTCGCCAGGCAATTCAGCTCGCCGATAAGGCTCGTGCGGAGGGCGACCTGGGTAAGGCCACTGAGTACGACAACGCTGCTGAGGCGTTCGCCGCTCAGCTAGTAACCGCCGAGCAGTCGGTGGAGGACCTCAAGGGTCTGCATGATCAGTCGCTGCAGCAGGCCGCACAGGCCAAGAAGGCAGTTGAGCGTAACTCCATGGCACTGCAGCAGAAGGTGGCAGAGCGCACCAAGCTGCTCTCGCAGCTGGAGCAGGCAAAGATGCAGGAGAAGGTCTCCGAGTCCCTGCAGTCGATGAATGCGCTGTCTAGCGGAAGCTCCCCGAACTTGGATCAGGTCCGGGAGAAGATTGAGCGTCGTTACGCGAATGCCCTGGGTCAGGCTGAACTGGCTCAGGACTCCGTTCAGGGGCGTATGGCGGAGGTCGAGCAGGCGTCGGTGCAGCTTGCCGGTCATTCCCGTCTGGAGCAGATCCGCGCTGAGATGGGCGGCGGAAACGCTATCGAGGGCGGACAGCAGAAGGCTGTGGAGCAGGGGAACTCCGGTTCTGCTGATCCGGCCGTCGAGGCTCGTCTGCGGGAGCTGCGCGGAGAGTAACACCGCGACTTATTCCGCCGTACCCATTGGGTACGGCGTTTTTTGCTTTACGACGTTCCCAACCTCACGAATCCCCGACTCCTCGCGCGAGTAGTGCATCTGAGGTTGCGCGGGACCTGCGGACAGTTCGGATAATGAGCGGAACCCCGAAGGTTGCGACAGAACCCTTGGCTCCTCGTGCTCGGCGGGCGTCTAACACTTCCCGTACTGACTGGACCTGCAGAGGGATCATGCGGAGGGTGAGTGAGACGGCGAGGGAAATAGTCTCGACTGGGACACCAAACCGAGCCAGCGGGGCCATCGCCCGATCGAGTGTGTCCATCAGGTCGGTAACTCTCGTCGTCAGCGTCAGCAGTGTCGCGGCGACCACACACGCCAGTAGCGTCATGAACAACACCGCGGCTCTGCTCCAGCTGACTGAGAAACCCTGGAAGATCGCCAGGAACAAGAGCAGCGGGACGGCGCCGAACATCTGCCACAGCGCGGTTCTGACGGGTATTTGAGCGATGAAGTAGCCGAGTGACGCAACTGCGAGCGCGACGCCGGCGGCGAGGGGCGTGCGGGCGAAAATGGTCACTCCGAGGACGAACGCGATGAGTGTCACCAGTTTGATCCCTGACGGAATCCGGTGAATCACCGAACCTGACGGAACGTAGACGGACAGTGGAATCGGTAGCTGCCGTGGCATGTCAGGGTTCCATCCGTACGAGGTATCGTCTGACGACCTCATCGGGGTCACCGTCGTCGACTATCTGACCATTTTCGATGCAGATCACTCGGTCGAAGCCCGTCAGGATGTCGAGATCGTGGGTGACGACGATCAGTTGTTGCGATAGTCCCTCGAACACTGCTCGCAGCTTCCTGCGGTTGCGGAGATCGAGGAGTGTCGTTGGCTCATCGGCGATGATCAGTTCAGGTTCTAGGACCAGAACCGAGGTCAGAGCGAGTAGCTGTTTCTGGCCACCGGAGAGAGTGTGGGCAGAATCGTCGTAGTGCCCGTCGAGACCGACCGCTGCCAGTGCAGAACGAACATTGGCCTCTCGCTGAGCAACTGGCACTTTCCGCTGCCGTAGGGAGAAGGACACGTCTTCGCCAACGGTGGGCATCACGATCTGATTGTCGGCGTCAGAGAAGACGAAACCGACTTGCCGACGGACCTTTTTCCCATCCTTGGAAGGATCTGTGTCGTCAACAGTCACCGAACCAGAGGAGGCGTCTTCAAGACCGTTGATGAGGCGTACGAATGTTGATTTGCCGCCACCATTAGGGCCGATGACACCAATACGCCGCTCGGACAACTCGGTGCTGAGAGGGCCGAGCGCCCTCCGGCTCGGATAGTCAACGACTGCTTCAGAAAAGGTGATGGTTGGCACGGAGACAGCCTAGGACGCCGGTGTAGCTGCAGCGTCCGTGGAGGTCTGCTTCGGCTTTTTGGAGGGTGTCTTCCTAGGCCGCAGGTCCGGTAATGCGCGAAGCACCGGGACGGCGATCAGCGCAGCGATAACGACCTTGATGATGTCGCCCGGAATGAATGCGCCGTTGGAAACCAGCGCGGGAATGAAGTTCATGTCAGCGCGGTACACGAGTCCGACAGAGCCCAGCAGGTACTGAATTGCTACACCGACGAGCCCAGCGGTGATGAACAGTGCAATCTGACCGCCGGCCTTCAGCGGGCGTCGCTGCGTCATCAGGCCTATGACTAGGGCCGCAAGGATGTATCCAATGAGGTAGCCGATCGACGGGCCTGCCAACGCCGATAATGTGGATCGGAAACCGGAGAGATTCGGGACGCCGATCAGCCCGACTCCGAGGTAGAGAACGACCGCGAAGGTACCGCGACGGGCACCGAGGACCATGGCGGCCAGAGCGACGCCCATGTTCTGCAGGACGATCGGGATACCGAGACCGCCGATCGGAACTGCCACCGCACCCAAGGCGATGATAAGTGCGGCAAATGCCGCGATGAGGACGAGGTCCTGGATGGTTTTCTTTTGCACCTTGAAGAGGATAGCGCTCACTTGATCGCCGTTCAATTGCCATGTGGGGCACAGTGCGTCGTACTTCAGGCATTGTCTGGACTACCGTGGTGCCATGCGTTTGGCGGAATTTTCCAGATTGGTCGAGTCTGAGTTCGGAGCTGCCCATGGAAGGTGGCTGCTTTCGACCCATGTTTTGTCCACTCTCGGCGTGACCGCAGATGAGGCCATTGATCGCGGCGATGACGTCCGCGAGGTCTGGTGGGCGCTGTGCCGGGACAACGATATTCCTCAGGATCGTTGGCTGGGGCCTGATCTGGCGGATTAGCTGGAAAGTATCCTTTTCGACTCGCGGTTCGAATATTCGTTCGGGTATGGTCTATGGAGAAGGTGCCGGTGTCGGGTTTGCCCGTATTAGTGGGGGCATCGGATCCGGCCCGGGATATAACATCCGGGAACCGCGAGGGCATTCGTTACGTCTAACTAGATGCCAGGCACACAGGTAATTTCGATTGGGCGGCAAGCGGCCCTGAAGGAGAACAACGGTGGCAAAGAAGAAGACCGCGACTGCAACGGCTGGATCAGGTGCTGACCGGCTGAAGGCGCTTGATGTTGCATTGGCCAACATCGAGAAGGATTTCGGCAAGGGCGCTGTCATGCGCCTCGGCGACGATGATCGTCCGCCAATCCAGGCAATCCCGACCGGAAATATCGCTGTAGATGTTGCACTCGGCATTGGCGGGTTCCCCCGCGGCCGTGTCATCGAGGTCTACGGGCCGGAGTCCTCAGGTAAGACGACTGTGGCGTTGCACGCGATCGCTGAGGCACAGAAGCTCGGCGGCATTGCGGCGTTCATCGATGCTGAGCATGCACTTGATCCGGAATACGCGCGCAAGCTCGGCGTTGACACCGACAATCTGCTGGTGTCGCAGCCGGATACTGGTGAGCAGGCACTTGAAATTGCAGACCTCCTGATCCGCTCTGGTGCTATTGACCTGATCGTCATCGACTCCGTTGCGGCCCTGACGCCGAAGGCTGAGATCGACGGCGAAATGGGTGACTCGCACGTCGGCCTGCAGGCTCGTCTGATGAGCCAGGCTCTGCGTAAGATGACCGGCGCGCTCTCGAACACCGGAACCTCCGCAATCTTTATTAACCAGCTGCGTGAGAAGATCGGCGTCATGTTCGGCTCCCCGGAGACAACCACCGGTGGTAAGGCTCTGAAGTTCTACGCCTCGGTTCGTTGCGACATCCGTCGTATTCAGACCCTGAAGGACGGCCAGGATGCGGTCGGTAGCCGCACCAAGCTCAAGGTCGTCAAGAACAAGGTGTCGCCGCCGTTCAAGATCGCGGAGTTCGACATTCTCTACGGAGAAGGAATTTCTCGTGAGGGCTCGATCATCGACATGGGCGTGGACCATGGTCTGATCAAGAAATCAGGCTCGTGGTTCACCTATGAAGGTGACCAGTTGGGTCAGGGCAAGGAAAAGGTTCGCCTTCACCTCAAGGAGAACCCGGACCTCGCCACTGAGATTGAGATCAAGATCAAGAAGAAGCTCGGCGTCGGTGAATACGCCAATGCTCAGGACGAAAGCGCCGATGAGCCGGTAGACCTGGTCCCAGACATCGACTCGTTCGATGACGACGAAGAGTAGAGAGCAGTAGGGAGCCGCCGTCAGTGAGTCCTGTGGAACCGCACGCTAACAAGATCGAGCGTGCCCGAGCCGCATTAGCGGAGGCACTAGAGAATGCGGACGGCACCGGCCTCATCGACTCGGCCGCTGAGGAGTCGAAGGCCCCAATCCGCTCCAGGGCCCTGAGGCTTTTGGACCAGCGCGCGAGATCTCGCGAAGAGCTGCGGGGTCGACTCGCGGAGAATGAAGAGTGGGAGCCGCGGGTCATCGAGTCTGTCCTCGATGACTTAGAAGGTGCGAAACTCCTCAACGACGGCGCCTTCGCCCAAGAATGGGTTCGCCAGCGAGCGGTGCGTCGAGGAAAATCACGACGCGTGCTCGACCGGGAACTGCAGCAGAAGGGTGTCGCAAGCCATCTCCGAGTGGAAGCTCTGGAGCAGGTAAGCGAGGATGACGAGCAAGAAGTCGCGCGCAGCCTCGCTGAGAAGAAGGCATCAAGCATCCGCGACGTGCCGTCGGACCGAGCCGGCAAAGACAAGGATCTCCGTCGCGTGGTCGGAGTTTTGGCCCGCAGGGGATTCGCTCAAGGTATGTCAATGGATATAGCCCGGTCCGCTCTGGATGAGCGGTACCGGGCCATATCAGTGGGGGAGTAGGTCAGCTACTAGCTATTGACCTGGATTCTTGATCTGGTGGTAGTTCGGGTCGAGCTTGTCCACGTTTTCCTGGTCCTTGGTCAACAGACCCTGGTCAGGCTGGTGCGGGACATTAGCCACGATGTTCTTGCGGTGGCGCCCTGCTCGCAGCTGCTGCTCAATGCGGGTCGCAGCCCTGGACAGCAGGTAGTTGATCAGGATCATGATGACGGCGACCACGAACAGCGCCGGCAGGTAGTTGCGGTAGAAGGATGCAACCTGGATACCGGATCGGACGAACTCGACGTATCCGATGATGTAGCCCAGCGCCGAGTCCTTCAGCGCGATGACCATCTGCGCGATCAGCGCCGGCAGCATGGCGGCCACCGCCTGCGGCAGCAGCACCTTCACCATCATCTGGGAGCGGCTCAGGCCGAGGGCCTTTGCGGCCTCAGTCTGGCCCTTGGGCAGTGAGAGAATTCCCGAACGCAGGATCTCTGCAATCACGGAGCCGTTGTAGAGGGTCAGTCCGAATACGACCGCGGTGAACGACAGCATTGACGCCGGCACTAGGTTGTAGAGCCCGAACAGCGCGTACGCGAACAGCATCAGCAGCAGGACTGGCACTGCGCGGAAGAATTCCACGATGATGCCGCAGATCCAGCGGACCCAGGTGACTTCGGATAGTCGTCCGAGGCCCAGGACAGTACCAAGGACCAACGCCAGCAAGATCGAGACGACGGCTGCTGAGATCGTTCCGAAAAGTCCCGGAAGCAAGTACGTGGTCCAGGTTGTGGACTCCAAGAATGGGGTCCACATATCAGCGGCGAGGTGCCCGTTCGCACCCAGCTTCGTCAGCACTAGGGCAAGTAGCGCCACGATGATCACGATGCTGACAACAGACAGGATCAGGTTGAGACGTCGTCCCTTGGGGCCGGGGGTGTCATACAGAACAGTTGCACGGGTACTCATTAGCGCTTCACCGCCAGACGGTTATTGGCCCAGCCGAAGAGCAGACCGATGGGCAGGGTCAGGATGACGAATCCCATGGCGAAGATGAAGAAGATCGGGATCAGCTGATCCGCGTAGTTCTCCTGCATCGTCTTCATCAGAAGTGACGCTTCAGCCACACCAATTACGGATGCGACCGTCGTGTTCTTTGTCAGTGCGATGAACGTATTTCCCAGAGGGATCAGGGCACCGCGGAAGGCCTGCGGGAAGATGATCTTGCTGAAGACCTGACTGAAGGTCAGTCCTAATGAACGAGCAGCCTCGGCCTGGCCGAACGGGACGGTGTTAATGCCCGAACGAAGAGATTCGGACACGAAAGCCGAGGTGTACAGGACGAAGCCGAGCACCGCGAGCCTGAAATTGTTGTTGATTGAAAACATCTCGTTGTCCCTGGCTAGGGCGACGTCCATGTTCATGTAGAGGCCGAGCGAACAGAACAAGATGACCAGCGTCAGCGGGGTGTTTCGCATGATCTCGGTGAAGACTGAGGAAATCCGGCGCATCGCGGCGACGGGTGAAACTCTCATGCCGGTGAGGATGATTCCCAGGATCAATGAACCGATTCCCGAGTACAGCGCCAGCTTGATCGTCATCCAGAAAGCCGCGGGAAGTTGAGGGGCGAGTTCCGCCCACATTTCACTCATGGTGTTCTCCTACCTGCCTTCCAGGAAACTGAGGTCGCCGGCGGGGACAACTTCGACGGTCTCGCCGTACTCGCCGAGGTTGTCCTCCATGATTCGGGCGAATTCGCCAGAGTCGTCCATCTGGTCAACGGCTTCGTTGATCGCCTCGGTGGATTCGTCGTCGCCGAGAGTGTGTCCGACTCCGTAGAACTCGTCGGTGAAGGAGGTTCCGTCCTCCTGAACCATGTCGACGACACGGAATTCACCGTTGTACTGAGCTGCGTATCCGGCCAGGATCGTCGCGTCGGTCGTCATGGCGTCGACCTTGCCGCGACGAAGTGCCTCGACACAGGTCGTGTAGGAATCGAATTCCTGGAGCTGGACGCTCGGCAGTGCGCTCTTGATCGTCTGCGCTGGAGTGGATCCGGTGACCGAGCAAAGCTTGCGACCGTCCAAGTCAGCGAGAGTGTTCAACGAGTTGTCGTCGTCACGGACCAGAAGCGCCTGGTGGGTGAGCAAGTACGGGCCGCCGAAGTTCACCGCATTGGCACGGCCCTGGTTGATGGAGTACGTCGCGACGATCATCGTCATCTCACCGTTTCGGATGAGCATCTCGCGCTGTGCCGAAGGGGCCTCGCGCCAGACGATTTCCGGATGCTCCCAACCGTTGTTGTCGGCGATGGTATTGACGATGTAGGTGGCCACGTCTACGTCTACGCCTGACATGGCTTTGTCTGGTTCGCGCAGGCCGAGACCTGGCTGGTCATACTTGGTACCGATGACGACTTCTCCGGACTGGATGTCACCGAGAACGCTCCGCGGCTGCGATGAACCGCAGGCGGTGAGCCCAGCGACGAGGCCGAGGCTCGTCACCACTGCGGCCGCGCGGGCGAGCAGGCTCCTTCTTCGAGTTGTAGTATTCATGCCCGGCACCTCCTAGTGTCCGAGGATCTTGCCCAGGAAGTCCCGGGCCCGATCCGTCGCCGGATTGCTGAAGAAGTCTTCGGGGTCTGAGTCCTCGACGATTTCGCCGTCTGCCATGAACAAGATTCGGTCGGCGGCACGTCGGGCGAAGCCCATTTCGTGGGTAACCACAACCATCGTCATGCCCTCCTTAGCCAGCGAGGTCATCACGTCGAGGACTTCGTTGACCATTTCCGGGTCCAGAGCTGAGGTCGGCTCGTCGAAGAGCATGACCTTCGGCTTCATTGCCAAGGCGCGGGCGATCGCTACACGCTGCTGCTGACCACCGGAGAGTTGTGCCGGGTACTTGTCTGCCTGAGCAGAGATTCCGACACGGTCCAAAAGCTCACCGGCCAAATCGTTGGCATCCGATTTGGACAGCTTTCGCACCTTCGTCGGCGCGAGCGTGACGTTGTCGCGAATCGAGAGATGGCTGAACAGGTTGAAGGACTGGAACACCATGCCCACCTCAGACCGAAGTTCGGCCAACTGCTTGCCTTCTTCTGGAAGCAGAACGCCGTCGATGAAGATTTCGCCTTCTTCGATGGTCTCCAGGCGGTTGATGGTGCGGCACAGGGTTGATTTACCGGAGCCGGAAGGCCCAAGTACCACGACCACCTGGCCGCGGGGGATTTCGATGTTGATGTTCTTCAGGGCATGAAAATCGCCGAAGTACTTCTCCACGTCCGTCATGCGGATCATCGCGTCCGTGGTGTTTGCCTGGTCATTGGTCATAGCCATAATCTACTCAACAGGAACCTTTAAGTTAATAGTCAGAACGTTAAGCTTGGTCACAGGAGTGTTAAATGCTGACTCAGCGTCACCTTCAGGTGTTGTGTATGTCACAGTTGAGAAAGTCTTGCCTCTTCCCGCGGCCGATTCCCGTACATGCCAGGTGGGCGACTAACGTCTGGGGATGTGACCATCCCCAGCCCCAGCACCATCCCCGGTTCACACACGCCTGGTCGTACCTACGAGGTCCGCACTTTTGGCTGTCAGATGAACGTCCATGACTCCGAGCGCCTGTCCGGCCTCCTTGAGGAGAACGGCTACCGTGCCGCTGCTCCCGAGGAACGACCAGACGTCATCGTGTTCAACACGTGCGCTGTCCGCGAGAATGCGGACAACAAGTTGTACGGAACCCTCGGTCAGCTCAAGCCCCTCAAGGATGCTGACCCGACTATGCAAATTGCCGTCGGTGGCTGCATGGCGCAGAAGGACCGCGCGACGGTGGTGAAGAAGGCTCCGTGGGTGGACGTCGTGTTCGGCACCCACAATCTTGGTTCTCTGCCGGCGCTATTGGAGCGCTCCGCTCACAATGGAGATGCCCAGGTTGAGATCAAGGATGCGCTGGAAGATTTCCCGTCGGTACTGCCGGCGAAGCGTGAATCTGCGTATGCGGGCTGGGTCTCAGTGTCCGTCGGCTGTAACAACACGTGTACTTTCTGCATCGTGCCGGCACTACGAGGCAAGGAGCTAGACCGCCGCCCCGGCGACATTCTTGCTGAAGTCCAGGCACTTGTGGAACAGGGTGTTTCCGAGGTGACCCTTCTGGGCCAAAACGTCAATGCCTACGGCGTGAATTTCGACGACCCGGAACTGGAACGGGATCGGTCGGCTTTCTCCAAGTTGTTGCGTGCCACCGGTGACATTGAGGGCCTGGAAAGGGTCCGATTCACCTCACCACACCCGGCAGAGTTCACCGATGACGTTATCGATGCAATGGCAGAGACTTCGAATGTTTGCCCGCAGCTCCATATGCCGCTGCAGTCCGGTTCGGACAAGGTTTTGAAGGAAATGAAGCGGTCCTACCGTTCCAAGAAGTTCCTCGGAATCCTCGATAAGGTCCGAGAACGGATGCCGCAGGCATCGATCACCACTGACATTATCGTTGGTTTTCCTGGAGAGACCGAAGAGGATTTCCAGGCGACGCTCGACGTCGTGGAAAAGGCTCGCTTCACCTCTGCGTACACCTTCCAGTACTCGCCGCGCCCGGGTACTCCGGCAGCGGAGTACGCCGATCAGGTCGACCCAGAGGTTGTCGGCGACCGGTACCGCAGGTTGCAGGAGCTTCAAGAGCGCGTCAGCGCCGAGGAGAACACCAAGCTCATCGGGGCAGAGGTAGAACTGCTCGTGATCGATAATGAGAGCCGTCGCAATGCCGAGAGTGGACGCATGACCGGCCGCGCCCGCGATGGTCGACTTGTTCACTTTGCGCTGTCTCACCCAGATAGCACCGTCGATGGCACGAAGATCCGCCCCGGCGACTATCTCCGGACGACCGTGACTGACTCTGCGGCTCATTACCTCGTCGCTGAGTCACCTGTCTGGGATCACCGACGCACCCGCGCCGGTGACATGTGGGAAGTGGGCCAGACCCCGACTACGGCGCCGATTGGCGTCGGGTTAGGCTTGCCGAAGATCGGGCGTCCGACGCCCGTCACCGTGAACGACGAGGGATGTGGCTGTGGCTGATCAGATAGAGCCGACCAAGGCGAAGTCGATTCTCGATGACTCCAGGCTCAAGGAGTATCGCGATGACCTGACCGGGGCAGAACGGAAGTTCGGCCGCGAGGTGCAGGTGACCCCCGTGCTATGGGTGTGTCTGGCACTGGCAGTCGGCCTGATCATCACGTATTTCTTGCCGTTCTCCGGTTCGGTGCTGGGCTTCGACATCCTGCTGGACACTGACATCGCCGAGGCGAATCGCGTGACCTTGCCGGAGCGGGTCTTTTCGATCCTGATGCTGGTGACGATCCTGCTTGTGTTCGCTACGTTGCTTTCGCGCTCGTCTGGGGTTGCGTTTGCGGCTTGGGGTTTCTCCGGTGTCTCCGCCGCGTACTCAGTGTTTGCCGGTTGGATGCGCCAGTCGCGTCAGGCCCAGTACAGCGCTGAGCACATTCCCACTGACGCAGGTGCCGGTATTTCCTACGGCCTGATGGCAGCCATTGCATTGAGTTTCATGCTGGCGATTGCGCTGTCTGCTCTGGTGTTCACTCGCTCGAACATGCTCACCGTGCTTCAGGCAGCCCGGCGCGAGGAGGTTCACTCTGATCCGGTGCTCCGAGAGCAGCAGGTATTCCTCCGTTCTGGGCTGACCCCGCGTACGGAGACTGAGCTCGACGTAGTCGATGACCGTCGTGCCAAGGCCCGTGAGCGCCAGCAGGCGTCTCGTGAACGGATTCAAAAGAATATTGAATCCAAGCCAGACACTGAGAACTGATCTGCTGCATGGAGATGCCCCGGCCATTAGGCCGGGGCATTTTTTGCTTTACGACGTCCTCGTCTACATCGAATCCAACGTGCCACGCGCGGTGTCGGCCCACTGGCGCCACTGCTCGGCAGTTGCCCGTGCCTCGTCTGCCTTCTTCGTGTTGCCCTTGGCGGCGAAGGACTCTGCCTTGGCCTCGAAATCCTCGGCGCGCTCGACGAACTGAGCCACTCGTGCCTCAGCCTCCGGGTCAGTGCGGCGCCACTGGGAGTCGGCAGCGTCGGAGACACGGCCTTCGAGTTCAGCGATGCGGTTCTCAAACTCACGGACTCGGTCCCGGGGGACAAAGCCGATGGCTTCCCACTTCTCCTGGAGGCTCCGCAGGTTAGCGCGGGCCTTGTCGAGATTGCCGGACGGGTCGATTAGCTGGTCGTACTCGGCCAGCAAAGCTTCCTTGGCCTCGGCGTTAGCAGCGAATTCACGGTCGCGCTCAGCGTTGACTTCATTGCGGGCCGCGAAGAAGTGGTCCTGGGCGGCACGGAACTGCTCCCACAGCTTGTCGTCGGCTTCACGCGGGGCACGGCCTGCGGCCTTCCACTGGTTCATCAGGTCGCGGTATGCAGAAGCGGTGTCTCCCCAGTTAGTGGAGTTCTGCAGCGCGACGGCTTCCTCGACGAGCGCTTCCTTGGTGCGCTTCGCAGTTGCGCGATTCTTGTCGAGCTCCGCGAAGTGGGATCCACGCCGGCGATTGAATGAGTCCCGGGCGCGGGAGTAGCGCTTCCACAGCGCGTCATCGGTTCCACGATCGATACCGCGGATGCCACGCCACTCCTCGAGGATCTGGCGGATCCGGTCGCCGGAAGCCTTCCAGTCAGTGGAGGTCTCAGCGATTCCTTCGACCTCTGCGATCAGCTCCTCCTTGCGGGCGATGGCACGCTCCCGGCGGGACTGGCGATTCGCTTCAGCGTTGTCCGCTGCCGTCACCGAATCGGCAAGCAGCGAGGTCAACCGCTTGTGCAGTGCGTCCACGTCGCCGAGAACCTTGGCGTTGGGCAGGCCGTCGAGAAGCGTCTGTGCATTTCCCGAGATGGACTTGTGCTCTTCGGGAGATGCCTTCAGGCGGGCCTCAAGTAGTGCGACCTGGGTGGCCAAGTCATCGAACCGAGCGCCGAAGTGCGCGTACGCCTCATCGATGTCGCCGGCCTGCCATGACCCAATCTCGCGCTCGCCATCCGCGGTGGTGAGGTACACGGTGCCCTCATCGGTGACACGGCCCCACTTCTTCGGGTCGGATGTGGGGGCAGCGGCAAGTGTCGCCACAGCCGCAGCCTTCGACGGTCCGGGACGGGGACCCGGCTTTGCGGAGGGTTTCGGGGTGGTCTCGGTCATGGGTCTGTCCTTCTTAGTGATGGGTGCGCCGCGCGACACGGCTGCCGGACACGTTTTCCGGAGTTGATTATCGCATGAGACGCAGGGCACAAGTCCAGCACATACGGGCCGACGTAGGAGATCTGTGATCCGACGGTACCCTCAGACCTGTGAAAGAGGACCTGTTGATCATTCCCGGAACGCCGGTGCTGGTGCCGGAGTTGTCCGTCGGTGACCCCGATGCGGAAGAGCTTCGCGCAGTGGTGCTCTCGGAGTTATCCGTGGTGCTGGACCGCGCCACGGTGCCACCGAAGATTGTTCGGCTGGAGCAGCTGGGCCAGGACACCGCGATTGAAGGGTCGTTTCGAGCATGGGGCGCAGACGTCTCCGTCGGGGTCGGGCATTATCTGCCAGAATTGGTCGCTCGGTGGGCCTTGAGTGAATTCGGAGTCTCCGGGCACCAGATTCTCGCAACCGACCGGATCCCGCAGACTGGTCCTGTCATCGTTGTTACCGACGGACCTGCGGCGCTGTCTGCTGCAGCGCCTCTGACACTCATGCCCGAGGCAGTGACGCTTGACGATGCCTGCCGCGCCATCGCCGGCGGCACCGCCGTCCGGGAAGCCGCCGCAGTGATCCGCGCCGGTGATACCGAGGCCTGCGGACTGTACTCGGCGGACTTGTGGCTGCAGTTGGCTGACCGCTCCCAGGATCTTGGCGCCGACGTCCTGCACACTAGGGCCTACGATGCGGCGCCATACGGCGTTGGCTACCACGTCGCGAGGTGGTCCTGGTGAACCCCATTGCAGTAATCGGACCGACCGCTTCCGGCAAGTCCGCCCTTGGCCTTGACCTTGCCGAACGGCTGGGCGGGGAGATCGTCAATGTCGATTCCATGCAGCTGTACCGGGGGATGGATATCGGCACCGCGAAGCTCCCAGTGGGGGAGCGCCGGGGGATTGCACACCACCAGCTCGACGTCCTCAATGTGACCGAACCGGCGTCGGTTGCGACGTACCAACAGGAGGCGATCGCTGACGTCGAGGCGATCATGGCTCGTGGCCGGACCCCGATCTTGGTCGGCGGCTCCATGATGTACGTCCAGGCTCTCGTCGACGACTGGCAGTTCCCGCCGACTGATCCGGAGGTCCGCTCGAAATGGGAGGCGGTCCAGCAGGAGATCGGAGTGAAGGGCCTTCACGACCGACTCGCAAAGGTCGACCCGGATGCCGCGGCGATCATCGAACGCAAGGACCCCAGGCGCATCGTGCGGGCCATGGAAGTGATCGAGCTGACCGGCCGTCCTTTCGGTGCTTCTAAACCCATTCCTGGGGCACCGCCGCGCTGGGGAACCACGATCATCGGGCTGGCTACAGAGGCTGAGTGGCTGAACGAACGGATCGAACGCCGGACCCATCAGATGTTCGAGGAGGGATTCATCTCTGAAGTTGAGGGCCTACTGGAGCAGGGACTTCGTAACGGGGTGACCGCAGCTAGAGCCATCGGATACGCGCAGGTTACCGACCTGATCGACGGGATCATCACCGAGGAGGAGGCATGTGAAAGCACGATCCTTGGGACGCGGCGGTATGTCAGACGACAGCGGTCGTGGTTCCGACGGGACCCCAGGATCCACTGGCTCGACGCCGCCGGTGAAGAGCTTGTTGACCAAGCACTTAGAATCGGCTCATGATCTCCTTCCTCAAGGGCCACGGCACCGAAAACGACTTCATTATCATCCCGGACACTGACGCGGCGATTGACCTTCCCGCCTCGTATGTCGCCAGGCTGTGTGACCGCCGCGCGGGCATTGGTGCGGATGGGATCCTCCATGTAGCGACTGCAGGCGCACTACTGCGTACCGGCGCCCTTGAGGCACTGCCGCCTCAGGTCGAGGAGTCGGACTGGTTTATGGACTACCGCAATGCGGACGGTTCCATCGCTGAGATGTGCGGTAACGGCGTGCGGGTCTTTGCCCACTATCTCGTCGCATACGAGGGTGCGCAGCGCTCAGGGCTGCGAGTCGGCACGCGGGCGGGATTGCGTGAGGTGGAGGTTCACTCCGCAGATGCCCGCAACGCGGACGTCACGGTGGATATGGGTATCGCTACGGTACTTGGCGAATCCACTTGTACCGTTGGCGGCCAAATCTTCACCGGCCTTGGCGTGGATGTGGGAAATCCGCACTTGGCCTGTGTGGACCCTGCATTGACTGCCGAGTCATTGGCATCCATGGAATTGCTAGGGGAGGTCTCCCCATCGCAGGAGATGTTCCCGGACGGAGTTAACCTGGAGATTGTCACCCCAGTTTCAGGCTCGGTCATTCACATGCGAGTTATCGAGCGTGGAGCAGGGGAGACCCGCTCCTGCGGTACCGGAACCGTGGCTGCAGCGAAGGCCGCTCTAGCCAATGCGGGACGAGATTCTGGGGAACTGACGGTCCAGATCCCCGGTGGACGGGTAGTGGTAGAGGTCCGCTCCGATGGAGGGGCAACACTAACTGGTCCCTCGGTCATCCTCGCCGAGGGAACCGTCGAACTTTAGTGTCCGCCGCAGCCGCAGTTTCCTGAACCGCAGCCGCCGGAATCTCCACCACAGCCGGCGGGCGGGATGATCTCACCGACCACATGGAAGGTTCCGGAGACGATCGCACCGGGGGCCGGAATGGCACCCTCAACATCGATCGGCAGGCTGAGATCCATCGGGACCAAGCCTCCGATGGTCACATGCCAGAACTCCTGGCCGGTCAGAGCGTTGGAGCGCTTGTCAGTGGAAATAATCTTCGCAGATATCTCCGCGGTAGCGTCCGCCGACCGAGTGCCGGAACCGGGGTTGAGCACAGGCTCTGCGCCAGGGAACTTCACAGTGCCGGGGGCGTAGCCGGTGCGTGCAGTGAACTTCTCTGGGGTGCCGTCGACTCGCGATTCGAGAGCAAGTCCCGTCAGAGCCACCTGTTCGAAAGACTGGGTTCCGGCCTCTACGAGCATCGGACCCTGGGCGAGGTTGCAGGTCAGGCTGACGACGGTGTCTTCGTAGGTGGGGGACCCAGGCACGTCGTCGGTGATGTCGACGAGGGCCAGAACATCGTCGACACTGCTGACGTGCGCGGTGACTCGACGGTCGGCGGTGAATCCAGCGTAGGTGTTGAACGGCTCGACACCGAGGACGTACAACTGGGCGCCAGAAGGATCGTCGTATCGCACTAACTGGCCTCCGCGGACCTCGCCAAAGACAGAAAGACGGTCAGTCGCGATGGCCGCTTCAACGGCCTCCTGCCAGCGCTCGAAGCCGAAGCCGAGGCTCTTCAGATCGGATCTCATGGTGCAGATTGTAACGCCCGCTGGTGCGGGGTTTGTTCGCCGGTCGCGAACGCAGGACGCACAATTGTTCCCATCGGTGCCGTTACAGGGCACAATGGGCAATATATGAACGAAAAATCCAGGAAGAATGAAGATCTGCTGGCCCAGGCTTTTGCTGACAATGACTTGGGCCCGCTCGACAGTCACCCAGTTGGTGACGCCCCCAAGGAACCCACCGTTGGTGATCTTGACCTGGAGGCACGTAGTTCACTGCGAAAGCTGAACCGTGCCGCACAGCACCAGATGGATGCTGAGGACATCACCGAGGTTGAGTACCGCCAGCTCCGTCTTGAACGAGTCATTCTCCTCGGTGTGTGGACCGAGGGAACCCTTGCGCAGGCAGAAGCCTCCATGGCGGAGCTGCAGGCGCTTGCTGAGACAGCAGGCTCGGAGGTCCTTGAGTCCGTCGTGCAGCGGCGCGACAAGCCGGATCCGGGAACCTTCATCGGCTCGGGCAAGGTGAAAGAGTTGCGTGACATCGTCAAGGCGACCGGCGCCGACACCGTTATTGCCGACGGTGAGCTCTCCCCGGGCCAGATGGTCCAGTTGGAGGACAAGCTCGATGCGAAGGTCGTCGACCGCACGATGTTGATTCTGGACATCTTCGCTCAGCACGCCCAGTCCAAGGAGGGCAAGGCACAGGTTTCGCTGGCGCAGATGCAGTACTTGATCACGCGTCTGCGTGGTTGGGGCCATTCCATGTCCCGTCAGGCCGGTGGCCGTGCTGGTTCTAACGGTGGTGTGGGTCTGCGTGGACCTGGTGAGACGAAGATCGAGACTGACCGTCGTCGCCTGCGCCAAGACATGGCTCGGATCCGCAAGGAACTGGAGTCGATGAAGACCTCTCGGGAGGTCAAGCGTTCGCGTCGTCAGGCTGGCACGCTCCCTCGGATCGCTATTGCCGGTTACACCAACGCGGGCAAATCCTCACTGCTCAATGCGCTCACTGGCGCGGGAGTCTTGGTAGAGGATGCGCTCTTCGCGACTCTGGACCCGACGACCCGCCGCGCGGAGCTCCGTGACGGCCGCACCGTCATCGTCACCGATACAGTCGGATTCGTCCGGCACCTGCCGACCCAGCTCGTTGAGGCATTCCGCTCGACCCTGGAGGAAATCGTCGAGGCTGACTTGATCCTCCACGTCGTCGATGGCTCCGATCCGTTCCCCTTGGAGCAGATCAAGGCAGTCAACAAGGTGATTTCGGAGATTGTCGAGGAGCAGGGTGCAGAGATGCCCCCGGAGCTGCTGGTGGTCAACAAGGTTGACCGCGCCGAGTCCGCCACGGTGGCGCAGTTGCGGCATGCCCTCGATGACGTCGTCTTCACCTCTGCAGTCACCGGCGAAGGACTATCTGAGTTGGAGACCAGGATCGAGCAGATCCTCAATTCCTTGGATCTGCACACGAAGATGCTCATCCCCTTCGACCGCGGCGATCTTGTTTCGCGGCTCCACGAAGAGGGGACTGTCATCTCCGAGGACTACACCGAGACCGGAACTCTGATGGATATCCGGGTGCCGCGCTCGACAGGCGCGGAACTGTCCAAGTTCATCGTCGATTGAGCAGGCCAGGCACAAAAGAAGGGGCCGTCGGGAAGCTAACTTTTGCTTCCCGACGGCCCCTTCGCCGTACGCGACTACTCTTCGTCGAGGTTCTTCGCGACCAGTGCCGCGATCTTCTCGACAGCCTCGGCGTTATCCGAAGTGATGGTGATGGTGTCACCGTGCTCAGCACCTAGCGCCATGATCATCAGTGACGATGCAGCGTCAGCAGGCTCGATGTCATCGTCCTCAGCGTCAACGAGCTCCAGGAGAATCTCATCGTCGTACTCGGCGGCGGCATCAGCGATGACGGTAGCGGGACGGGCGTGCAGTCCGACGGTGGAGCCGACGGTAACGGTGGTCGAAGCCATGATGAGTGGTTCCTTTCGGTGGAGTTTCTACTGGACGATTATAGGCGGATTATTACGCTGCCGCCGGGGCGGTTTTCGCGTTCTCACCCATGCCTGCGTCAAGGGTCTCCTTGGCGACGTTCGGCTTCCAGACAGCCTTCAGTACTGTCACCGCAACGGCGGCAACGATGGTGCCGATGACGATCGCCAGGACCCAGGCCCATAGGTTCTCAATCGCGAAGAAGACGAAGATACCGCCGTGCGGCGCACGGGAGCCTGCGGACAGTGCCATCGAAATGGCACCGGTGGTGGCACCACCGAGCATCATCGCGGGGATGACGCGCAGCGGGTCGGCCGCGGCGAATGGGATTGCTCCCTCGGAGATGAACGAAGCACCAAGCAGCCAGCCGGCCTTACCGTTCTCGCGCTCAGCCTCGGTGTAGAGCTTCGGGCGCAGCACGGTGGAGGACAGGGCCATCGCCAGCGGCGGCACCATACCGGCACCCATGACGGCGGCCATGATCTCCATCGACTCGGTTGTGCCGGCAGCCAGGCCAGCGGTACCGAACAGGTACGCAGCCTTGTTGATCGGGCCACCCATGTCCGAACACATCATCAGGCCGAGGATGAGTCCGAGTACTGCGGCGGAGGCTCCGGAGAGCGAAGACAGCCAGTCGGTCAGGCTGGTCATCAGCCAGGCGAGCGGGCGGCCGAGGAAGAGATACATGACCAGACCGACAGTGGCGGATGCGATCAGCGGGATGATGACGACTGGCATCAGCGATGCCAGCCACCTCGGGACCGCAATGGCGCCAATCCAGTAGGCGACTAGGCCGGCGAGGATACCGGTGACCAGACCGCCAAGGAAGCCGGCGTCGACTGCGACGGCAATAGCGCCACCGATGAAGCCCGGTGCGATACCGGGGCGACCGGCCAGTCCGAATGCGATGTACGCCGACAGGATCGCGACGATCACTCCCATACCGAAACCACCGGTCGCGAAGAATATTGAACCGAGGTAAAGGAGTAGGCCACCGCGGTCGATGGCTTCACCGCCGACCATGTATACGTCGGGAGGCAGATCCCAGAGGCTGTACCCTCCGGCGACTTCGTCCGCGACGTTCGCCACCTGGTAGCCACCGAAAAGGAATCCGAGGGCAAGCAACAGACCACCGGCGGCAACGAACGGCACCATGTAACTGACACCGGTCATCACGGCCTGGCGGATGCGAGTGCCCCAGCCAAGACCAGCACCGGACTCCTGCGACGCCTCCGAGGAGCCGCCACCTGCACCGGAGACCTTCGTGGAGTTCGGGTTCTTCGACGCGGCAACTGCCTCGTCAATCATCTTGTTCGGCTCGTTGATCGCGCGCTTCACGCCCGATTCAATGACAGGCTTCCCGACGAACCGCTCCCGATCCCTCACACCAACATCGGTCGCGAAGATCACTGCGTCCGCAGCCTGGATGATCGAGGGATCGACCGGCTTGCCGGCGCTGGATCCCTGAGGTTCAACGACGAGTTCGACGTCGTCCCGCTCATCGGCGGCCTGAGTCAGCGAATCCGCACCCATGTAGGTGTGCGCGATGCCGGTCGGACACGCGGTAATTGCGACGATTCGGGTCACCGATGCGGCGGACTGCGTCGTCGGCGCTGCCTCTGTCTCCTTCGGCGTCGGAGTGACACCTGCGGAGGATGCGGGCTTGGACTCCAGGCGCTCGGCAACAACATCGACGATGTCCTGCGGAGTCTCCGCGCCACGAAGTGCCGCACGGAAGTCCTTCTTCACCAGCGACCGAGCCAGCTTCGACAGGATCTTCATGTGCTCCTTGCCGCCGCCAGCAGGGGCAGCGATGAGGAACACGAGATCTGCGGCTCCGTCCGGACCGGAGAAGTCCACCGGCTCCGACAGACGAACGAACGCCAGGGTCGGTTCGGTGACGCTCTCCGAGCGACAGTGAGGAATGGCTACCCCGCCCGGTACACCGGTACCGGATTTCGCCTCACGAGCCAGTGCGTCGGCAGCCAGTTCATCGACACCGGAAGCCCTGCCCTGTTCGGTGATTTGACCGGCCAGATACCTGATCACGGCCTCGGGGTTGTCTCCCGGCGCTACGTCGAGTGAGACGAGTTCCGAGGTGATGACGTTTGTGTTCATGATGGGATCCTCTGATTAGGGGATTGAACGAGAATCTGATGGGGAGTTGTTGCTGGTGTGAGTGTCATGAAAGCAAGTGCACTTCCAGCGTAGGTTAACGCTGTTCGGGTTGGCGAAGGATCGTGACAACCGACTGCTCCGGGTGCGCCTGTTCGGGTTTAGGGGCAGTCGTTCCGGGCAGTGCTGTAGCCGCGGATCCGTAAGCAACCGCGCGGGCTGTCCGCTGTTCCGGTCCCTCTCCGTCCTGCTCAGCGAGGATGTACCCGGCCAACGCGGAGTCTCCGGCGCCGACGGTGGAGAGGGGATCGATCTTCGGTGAGGAGGCGTGGAGGACCAGTCCGTCGTCACGCGAGAGGATCGCCCCTGCAGCACCGAGGGTGATCAGAAGTTCCGGCACACCGGCTTCGTTGACCTTCCGGGCGGCGTCGATAATGCCGTCGTAGTCGCCTTCTTCGGCGAGATCTTCGAGCGCTTGGCCGTCGATCCCGGCCAGCTGCCCGAGTTCGAGGCCGTTGGGCTTCATCAGGTCCGGGAACGGATTGATGCCGTCCGGGGTCTGCGCAAGTGCTGCACCGATTACCTCGAGCGGACCACCGGAGGTATCCACCGCGACTTTGCAGTCCGGGTTGATCTCACGAACCGTTGTGGCCGCCCTAAGGTAGATGTCATCCGGAACACCGCGAGGCAGCGACCCCGCGAGGACCACCCACGTAGCTTCCGGGGCGTAGTTGGCGAGTCGGTCCAGGCATGCCCGGATGATGTCTTCGCTCAGTTCCGCACCTGGGGTGTTGAGCTTGGTAGTAGTGCCGTCATCCTCGACGATCGTCAGGTTGACCCTGGCTTCTTCGTCAATGTGGATGGGTTCATGGTCAAGGCCGTAGTCCTCGACCAAACGGCGGAAACGGCCAGTCCCGGAGACTGGGAACAGCGCCAAGGTCCGGACCCCAGCGTGGGCGACTGCACCGGAGACGTTCACGCCCTTACCGCCGGCGACATCAATGGCATCCGACAGCCGGTAGACGCCTCCACGGTTGAGCGGTTCCGGGATCGACGCAGTGCGATCGATCGACGGGTTCAGGGTCAAGGTGAGAATCATCGGGCCACCATCACTTCAATTCCGTTGTCTGTCAGTTCCTCGATGAAGCTGCGGGGAGCGCCGACGTCGGTGATTACCACGTCAACGTCGTCAAGCCTCGCGAAGCTCACCAGGTAATCGCGCCCAAGTTTCGTGGAGTCGCACAGGACGACAACCTTCTGAGCGTTGGCGATCATGGCGCGCTTGACCGCCGCCTCCTGCGGATCTGCAGTGGAGAGCCCGTAATCAAGCGTGATCGCGTTGGATCCGATGAATGCGACGTCCGCGCGCAGCAGAGCCAGCGACCGAAGAGCCTGGTCGCCGACAACCGCTTGGGTAATAGCTCGTACTGAGCCGCCCAAAAGCTGGAGGTTGATGTACGGGTTCACTGCCAAGATCAATGCTGCAGGAAGAGAATTTGTCACCACCGAGATCCGACGCTGAACCGGGTTGGCGATGATCAACTTCGCCAAGGCCTCGTTGGTCGTACCGCCATCGAGGAAGACGCCACCCCCGGTTTCGGGGATCAGTTCCATCGCGGTCCTCGCGATCGACCTTTTGGCGTCGCGCTGCGCGTTCTCGCGGTCCTCGACGGATGCTTCGAGGGTCTGGAACGCCTTAGCGGCGACCGCCCCACCGTGCACTCGGTTGACCGCGCCCTCATCGGACAAAACCTTCAGGTCCCGACGGATGGTTTCGGCGGTGACGTCGAACGATTCCGCGAGGTCTGAGACCATCACGCGGCCTTCAACAGCGGTGAGCGAGGCGATTTTACGTCGCCGCTCTTCTGCGTACATGGGCACAGGCTCCTAACACTCGCGGTCGCTGTGCGACTGATTTCGCTGAGTCCAAGCTGTGATTGCTTCCGGGTACACGCCCGAATTAGCCAGGATTATTTCAGCTATTGGTTCCAAGGATGCCCGATTATGTGGGTTTGTCAAGGGAATCGGAAGGCGGGCAACCCGCAGTAAATCGGTATGCTCAAAGGGGAATCGGCCGCTGGCAACAGCGTTATGGCTGCCTCCTGGGAGTACTGCCATTGGGCCGGACCTTTCGAGAGATGTAGGAGCACTAATGACCGCCAAGCACATTCTCAATGCCACCGGGGTAGTACCGGGGGTGGCTTACGCTCCCGCGGCTTGGGCTCGGCCCCGGCCGGAGCTTCCGGACCCGAACTCCACCATTTCCGGGGACCGCACGGAATCGGAGATCGAGCGACTGCAAGTCGCAGCGGGGCAGGTATCTGATGGGCTCAAGGAGCGTGCTGACCACGCAACTGGACATGCAGCAGAGGTTCTCCTTGCTACTGCGAAGCTCGCCTTGGACAAGGGATGGCACCGAACTGCGGTGAAGGCGATTCGTGGTGGGTCACCTGCGGAATCCGCGGTTGTCATTGCAATCGACAAATTCTCCGACATGCTGAAGTCCGCTGGCGGACTGATGGCTGAGCGTGTCACCGACTTGGAGGATGTCCGAGATCGAGTCATCGCGCGTCTGAGAGGGGAGGATGAGCCGGGACTGCCTTCGATTAGTAGCCCGTCGATCCTGCTGGCTGAGGACCTCGCCCCCGCGGACACTGCCACGATTAATCCTGAACTAGTCGTTGCCCTGGTCACGGTTCTGGGTGGCCCCACCTCGCACACCGCGATCATCGCCCGTCAGCTTGGCGTGCCCTGCATCGTCGCGGTCGGAGACGCATTGCGGGATATCCCGGCCGGAGAGCTGCTCCTCGTTGACGGTGCCCACGGCACGATCGAATTGCACCCGGATGAGGACGGAGCGGTCGAGGCAGTACGCATTGGAAAGGAACTCGCGGAGCAGGTCGCTAAGTGGGAGGGCCCTGGCCGGACCGCTGACGGTGAAGCAGTTCAGTTGCTCGCCAATGTCGGAGATGCTTCCACTGCTCGGCAGGCCGCAGGCGGCGTTGCAGAAGGTGTGGGTCTGTTCCGAACCGAGCTCAGCTTCTTGTCCTCGGAGCTCGAGCCGACCATTGAACAGCAGGCGAAGGCTTATGACGAGGTCCTGAAGAGCTTCCCGAACTCGAAGGTGGTCATCAGGACTCTCGACGCAGGATCGGATAAGCCGCTGGCGTTCGCGGACCTGGGCCACGAAGATAACCCGGCACTGGGCGTCCGAGGACTCCGTATTTCCCGTTCGTCCGGTGGCCTGATGGAGCGGCAGCTCGACGCCGTCGCCCAGGCGCAGTCGGAGGCGAATCGTGATGGAGCGAAGACTTGGGTGATGGCGCCCATGATCGCGACTCTCGAGGAAGCAACCTGGTTCGCGGAATTGTGCCGTGAGCGTGGCCTGACTCCGGGCGCGATGATTGAGGTTCCGGCAGCAGCACTGCTCAGCCATGAATTGATGACGGTCTTGGACTTCGTCTCTATCGGAACGAACGACCTGTCGCAGTACACGATGGCGGCGGACCGAATGTCTCCGCACCTGGCGCATCTGACTGACCCGTGGCAGCCGGCGGTACTTCGACTGATCGACATGACTTGCCGGTCCGGCGAGCTCACTGACACTCCGGTGGGCGTCTGTGGCGAGGCCGCGGCTGACCCGTTGCTGGCATGTGTTCTGGTCGGCTTGGGCGTGAACTCGCTCTCGGCCGCCCCGACAGCTCTTCCTGCCGTCGGAGCGCAGTTGGCTCAGGTGACGAAAGAACAGTGTCGCGCCGCGGCTGAGATCGCAATCAATTCCGTTGATGCAGCCTCCGCCCGTGAGGCAACAGCCGAAGCACTGGGCATCTGATCCAGAAACAACAATGACCGGCAGGTTTGCACCTGCCGGTCATTTCGTTATGTCTGTGGTGCTTAGAGGCGCCGCAGGACGGTGACAACCTTGCCGAGGATCGTGGCGTGTTCCGCCCGGATCGGCTCGAATTCCTCGTTGTGGGGAATGAGCCACTTGCCGGAGGAGTCTTCGCTCCATTCCTTACAGGTGGCTTCGCCATCGATCATTGCGGCAATGACTTCACCGTTCTCGGCCACGTTCTGCGAACGAACAACCACCCAGTCTCCGTCGTAAATGCCCATGTCGATCATGGAGTCACCGACGATGCGAAGCATAAACAGTTCACCCTGGCCGACTAGTTCTTCCGGCAGTCCCATGTACTCCTCGATGTTCTGCTCAGCGAGGATGGGGGAGCCGGCGGCGATGCTCCCGACGATGGGCACGTAGGTCGGAGCCGCAACGCCTTCGGGCACCTGGGGACGTGCTTCGGCCTCAGTGCCGTTAGTGGTGGTCTCGGATTCCTCAGGCTCGTCCAGACGAACATCGACTGCGCGAGGCTTGTTGGGGTCGCGGCGCAGGAATCCCTTCCGCTCCAATTCCTTGAGCTGGTAGGCGACCGACGAGGTCGAATTCAGACCGACCGCATCTCCGATTTCTCGGATGCTCGGCGGGTAGCCCCGGTCCTTGACCGCTTTGCGGATGACTCCTAGGACGGCCCTTTGGCGTGCGCTCAGGGTCGTCACATCTCGTTTGGCCTTAGCGTCCTTCGTCATTGAGGTACTGCCTCCATTGGTGCCGGGGTGTGGATCGGTGGGTGTTCGAAAAACGACGTTACCGGAGAATCGAACATCATGCACACTTGTTCGAAGAAAATCGAACACATGTATGGACAGCGTCGCCACGGCGTGTTATAAATCGAACACGCGAACGATTTTCGAACACGTGTACCAGGTTCGGTGGCATCCACCGGGTGGTACCTGAGCGATAGAGGAGTTACCGCCATGATGATTGTCGATCGAACCCACAGCACCCGCCCCGCCAACTCTGTCCCGTGCTCCATCATGCCTGTGCGGCCGGTGGGTCGCTCCTCGATTGACCAGTTGGATGTACCCGAATGGGTCAATGACGCTCCTGCTGTTCAAGGAGCAGCGCGGTGGGAGGTTCGGACTCCGTCTCAGCGCCCAGCGAAGCGCCCGACCCGTCGCCCGTCTCAGTGCCCGGCGAACCGTCCCTCAGAGCAGCGGCCGCCGTCAAGGACATCGGTTCCGGTGCGTTCAGGCGGAGCAGGTCGCGGGCCGGTGCGCCACGTGCGAATGACGGCGAAGAACTGTTTCGCGATGGCAGGAATCGCCCTCACGGTGGCCTTCGCTATGAACTTTGCCTGGGAGGCTCCGCAGGATACCGCTCTGACTCCTGTCACGGTGGCTGACCAGGCGCACTAAAGTGGCGGGAGTGCATTGCCCTTTCTGCCAGAACTCGGACACCAAGGTCGTCGACTCCCGCACGGTGGAGGACGGTCAAGCGATCCGTCGCCGCCGCCGTTGCCTTTCGTGCGAACAGAGGTTCACCACTATCGAACGCTCCGTTCTGATGATCGAGAAGCGCGGCGGTGAGCTGGAGGAGTTTGACCGTGAGAAGGTCATCGCCGGCGTGCGACGAGCCTGTCAGGGCCGAGACATCTCCGATGCAAAGTTGAAGATGCTTGCCCGAACTGTGGAAGAGACACTGCGCAAGGAAGGCGCCGGCCGGAGCCAAGGTACTGCGAAGGTGAAGTCCAATCAGGTGGGGTTGGCAATCCTTGACCCGCTGCGTGACCTCGACGAAATCGGATATCTCCGATTCGCCTCGGTCTACAAGTCCTTCAGCTCTGCCGAGGACTTCGAGCGAGAGATCGAGGACTTGCGCACCCGCAAAGGGATTTAGCGCAGCTTCCCAATCTCCTTGATGATCCGCTGTTTCGACACCGTGCCACTAGTTCCTAGCCGCTGTGCGAACTGACTGACCCGCAGTTCCTCGATGCGCCATCCGATGTCGCGCACCGCGTTAGACCTGCGCCGACCCTCTGGAAGTGCCTTGAGGCGATTGTCCAGGGCTTCACGAACCTCGGCGATCTCCATTTCAAGGTCGGCGTCTCGATCTGGATCTCGCTCCATGTCCGTAAGTCGGATGGTCATGGCCTGCAGATACCTCGGCATATGGCGTAGATGAGACCATCCATGCTTTGCCACGGCGCCCTTCGGGACCATGAACTCCAACTGTTGGTTCATGTCATCAATGGCTTCTCCGCTCCACGTTGCCAATTGGTCTTTGACCTTGTGGAACTCTGGCATGAATCCGGCGATTCCTACTACAAGCTGGCGGACACCACCGGCGACCTGCGGGGCGATGTTGGTCTGGAGTTCGCGGTACTCCGCGGGGGTTCGAACAGGCCCGCCAGCGGCGATCAACGCATCTCGGACCACGGCGACTCGGCAGTCCTCTACGAGGCCTTCAGCACCACCATGGGGCCAAGAATCAACACCAACGCGCTGCTGTAACGGCAGCCCCTTGAGCATCTGCTTTGGGTTCACCGGACATTCGCGCAGCAGGAGAGTGAGGGTAGCGGTGAGCATGGAAGCATCAGCCTGGGCCTTGGTAGGTATGACCTTCACCGTCACGCCGCCGCGTACTGGCGCCAGCGCAGGATAGGCAGTGACCTTCTGGCCGTCGACCGTGTTGGTGACTGTCTCGGGGATCTCACCGAGATTATTTTCAGTCCACTTCTGCACAACCTCCGTAGTTTTCTCGGCTGTGGTGAGGGACGACTGGCTACCTCCGGAAGACTTCTTGGTCTTGCCTCCCGTTCTCCGGGCAGCCTTATCGACCGCGGCCTGAACTCGACCTGACTGGCGCTTTTTCAGCTGGTCCAGGTTGCGGTCGCTGTCAATGATCTTTCCGTGCCGGTCAACGGCCGCGAAGTTGAACCGGAGGTGATCCGGGAGTTTCGTGTCATCGAAGTCTCCGGAGGATATGCCGGTTCCGCCGAGGGATCGCAGGGCGTCGGCTAGGGCGTCGGTAAGCGGTCGTTCGTAGGGGGTGATGCGCTGCATGGCGTTGGCCGCGAAGTCCGGAGCGGGCACGACGGTCTTGCGCAGGACGCGCGGAAGGGTCCGGATCAGCGCCTCGGCGAGTTCGGCGCGCATTCCTGGGACGAGCCAATCGCAGTTCTCCCGAGTTACTCCCTCCAACAGAGGGACAGGAATTCGCATGGTGACGCCGTCATCAGCGGCTCCCGGCTCGAAACGGTACGTCAGCGCGAATTCGAGTGAACCCTGACGCCACATGTCCGGGAAAGCGATGTCATTGACTTCGCCGGCGCTGGGGTCGAGCAACGTGGACGGGTCGAAGTCGAGCAGATCTGGATTCTCGCGAGATTCCTGCTTCCACCAGCGGTCGAACAATGTGCCAGTGGTGACGTCACGAGGAATGCGCGAATCGTAGAAGGTGTGCAGGGTCTCGTCGTCGACGACGATGCCGCGGCGGCGGGCCTTCTCTTCGACCTCTGCTGCCTCATCGAGGAGCTGTCGATTCCGAGCGAGGAACGTGTGGTGGGTATTCCAATCGCCCTCGATGAGCCCGTGCCGGATGAACAAATCCCGGGCAGCATCCGGATCGATGCGGTGGTACGGCACCAACCGGTCATGGATAACCGCCAGGCCGTAGAGCGTGGACTTCTGATACGCCATCGCTGCACCGCGCTTGGACGACCAATGCGGTTCGGAGTACTGATGCTTGAGCAGGTGGCCGGCGGCTTTCTCTACCCAGGTCGGCTCAATGCGAGCGCAATTGCGGGCGAACATGCGAGAGGTTTCCACGATCTCCGCAGCCATCACCCACCGAGGTGGCTTCTTCGCCAGCGCCGAGCCGTTCTGGATGATGAACGTGGTGTTCCGAGTTCCGCTGAACTCCTTCCCGTCGCCTTCACGCAGCCCAATGCGAGAGAGGGAACCAGAAAGGATGGACATGTGGACGGAGTCGTCAGAGGGCGTGTTTGACGTGGGGGAGTTCCACCCTAGATCCGCGGAGTTCTGGTTGAGCTGGCGTACCAAGTCCTGCCATTCGCGGATGCGCATGTAGTGGAGGAACTCGCGCTGACACATCTTGCGGAACTGGTTGCCAGTGAGCTCTCGGCGCTTCTCCCGAAGAAAGTCCCAGAGCTTGAGGATCGACAGGAAATCACTGGTCGTGTCTTTAAATCGTGCGTGGAGCTGATCTGCCTGGGCCTGCTTCTCCAGGGGGCGCTCCCGTACATCCTGAAGGCTGAGCGAGGCGACGATGACGGTCACCTCAGTGAGGGCGCCGTTAGAGCGAGCCTCCACGAGCATGCGAGCGAACTGTGGGTCGACAGGGAGGCGCGACAACTCGTGGCCGATCTGCGTCAGCTTCAGGTTGTCGTCGTTGGCTCGGGTGCCGTCCTCGAGGGCGCCGAGTTCGTCCAGGAGGTTGACGCCGTCGCGAATGGAGCGGGCGTCGGGAGGCTCCACGAATGGGAATGCTGCAATACCTCCGAGGCGCAGTGCCGCCATTCGCAAGATCACGCTGGCGAGGTTGGTTCGCAGGATCTCCGGATCGGTGAATTCAGGACG
Source organism: Corynebacterium sputi DSM 45148 (assembly GCF_000427865.1). GTDB lineage: Bacteria > Actinomycetota > Actinomycetes > Mycobacteriales > Mycobacteriaceae > Corynebacterium > Corynebacterium sputi. The sequence continues at coordinate 75,853 of NZ_ATYV01000012.1, forward strand.
GGAAAGGAAGTCCTCCTCGGCGTACAGGCGAATGGCAATACCGTCAGCGACACGACCACAACGGCCTGAGCGCTGATTGGCCGAGGCCTGGCTGATCGGTTCGATGGGTAGGCGTTGGACCTTCGTGCGCGTCGAGTAGCGAGAGATCCTGGCATCTCCGAGGTCAACTACATAGCGGATTCCCGGAACCGTCAGGGAAGTCTCCGCAATGTTGGTTGCCAACACGATGCGCCGCCGCGAGTGCGGAGAGAACACCCGGTGTTGTTCGGCATTGGAAAGGCGTCCAAACAGCGGAACGACGTCAACACCCTTCCACTTCTGCCCCTCGATCGCTTCAGTTGCCTCCCGGATATCCCTCTCGCCAGAAAAGAAGCAGAGGATATCGCCGTCGCCCTCGCGGAGCAGTTCCTGGCAGGCGTCGATGACACCATCGATCGGGTCGATGTCGCTCGTCCGCGTTTCGCCCTTTTTCGTGACGCTCTCACGCACCAGCGGACGGTAGCGAATCTCTACAGGGAAGGTACGGCCTGAGACCTCAATGATCGGTGCGGGCGTGCCGTCGGCATCGGCGAAATGCTGTGCGAACCGCTCAGGATCAATCGTCGCCGAAGTGATGACCACCTTGAGATCCGGGCGCTTTGGTAGCAGCTGTCGGAGGTACCCCAGAAGGAAGTCGATATTCAGTGACCGCTCATGCGCCTCATCGATGATGATCGTGTCGTAGTCCAGCAACAGCCGATCTCGCTGGATCTCCGCCAGCAGAATGCCGTCTGTCATGAGCTTCACACAGGTGTTCTTGCCGACCCGGTCGTCGAATCGGATGGCGTAGCCCACGTGCTCGCCAATTTTCTCGCCTAATTCATCGGCGATGCGCTCGGCTACCGACCGCGCCGCCAGACGACGAGGCTGAGTGTGTCCGATCCGCCCGCGCACTCCACGGCCCATATCCAGCAGGATTTTCGGGATCTGCGTCGTTTTGCCTGAACCGGTTTCACCAGCGATGACGGTCACCTGGTGGTTCTCGATCGCCTCGCGAATATCGTCGCGGCGCCCTGACACCGGAAGGCTCTCCGGATATGTAATCGTCGGTAGCGAATCCCGGCGCTCGTCCACCTTTAGTCGGGCCAGCTCGATGTCCTCACCGATGGCAGTGACCGCGGTAGCCGATGATGCCCGCTTCAGCCTCCGCCGGAATGAGCGGGCGTCGGTGAGTGTGACACCGTCGAGAAGCGGGTACAGGGGACGCTTGTCCACGCCGCCGGACTTACGGCGCGCATTTCTGGGGTTCTCAGTTCGTTCAGACATTGTTGCCCTCAACAGTAGACTGACCTGCTCTTGTTCCCGGTGTTGGGGAACGTACTCTGGTGGGACCTATGGACATTCTGCGTACGATCTCGTCACCGGCCGATCTGAGGGCTGTGCCCGCTGCGGATCTGCCGCAACTCGCTGGTGAGATCCGCGCATTCCTGGTTGATTCCTTGTCCCGCACCGGTGGGCACCTGGGGCCGAATCTCGGGGCCGTGGAGTTGACCATTGCGCTGCACCGCGTGTTTGAGGTGCCAATTCTTTTCGACACGGGCCATCAGACGTACGTGCACAAGATGCTGACGGGACGCTTGGACCAGTTCGACACGCTGCGCACCCGTGGCGGGATGTCCGGCTACCCGTCCCGCGCCGAGAGTGACTATGACTGGATTGAGAACTCTCATGCCTCGGTCGCGCTCAGTCACGCAGATGGTCTGGCTCGCAATCTCGGTCGGGTAGTTGCAGTTGTTGGTGACGGTTCGCTCACTGGCGGCATGGCGTGGGAGGCGCTCAGTTCTATCGCCTCGGATCAGGTCCCGGTGATTATCGTGGTCAATGACAATGGCCGCTCCTATGCGCCGACTGTCGGCAATCCGCTCGCAGTGCTCGAAGCTGCGGGGATCCCGGTTCACGGCCCCGTGTACGGACATGACTGCGGGGAGATCGAGAAATCGCTTAAAAATGCCTCGCTTCACGACGCCCCCCTCGCCCTCCACATCCGCACCCACAAGGGGCATGGCTATCCACATGTGCTGAATGACGAACTTCACCACTCCACCGGCGCCTACGACCCTGCGACCGGAATCGGCCGAACTGGGGGAGAGACCTGGACCGATGTCTTTTCTCAGGAGCTGCTGTCACACTTCAGCCACCGGGACGATCTCGTCGCCATCACCGCGGCCATGCCCGGGCCCACGGGCCTGGCGCCCATCGCTGCGTCTTATCCTGATCGCTTCCGGGATGTCGGAATCGCCGAACAGCATGCCGTCGCTTCGGCCGCAGGAATGGCTCGCGCCGGGCAGCACCCAGTCGTCGCGATCTATTCCACGTTCTTTCACAGGGCCTTTGACCAACTGCTTCTCGACGTCTCCCTCCACCAACTCCCCACCACCTTCATTCTGGACCGCGCCGGGGTGACGGGGTCGGATGGCCCCAGCCATAACGGTTTGTGGGACATGGCACTGTGTTCGACGGTGCCCGGCCTCAAGTTGGCGGCTCCTCGCGACGCGCGAACCTTGCGGCTGGCTTTGGAGCAGGCCCTCGACGTCGACGATGGTCCCACCGTCATTCGCTTCCCCAAGGGCGAAGCGCCGCAGCGGGACGGCCGGCCAGAGTCGCGTGAACTCGACGCTCCCGGTGTTCTGGACTTATTGGCCGGTAATCCAGCGCCGAATGACGTCCTCATTGTCGGAATCGGCGCGATGGCTGACATCGCTGTAGGGGTTCATGACCTCCTTACGGACGTCGGTATTCCTTCAAGCGTTGTCAGCCCACTGTGGGCCGCGCCGGTACCAGCCGTTCTCATCGACCTCGCCAGCCAAGCGCGACACATTGTGACGATCGAGGACGGGGTTGTTCGCGGAGGCATCGGCTCGCTGATCGCGGAGTCTCTCGACGATGCTGGTCACGACCTCCCAGTCCAACGCTTCGGCGTCCCGACAGTCTTTCCCTCCCACGGCTCCCGGGCCGAAATCCTCGCTTACTGCGGACTGGCACCCGGGACGATCGCAGAGAAGGTCGTCCTTCGCCTGTGCCGCTAGGCCCATTAGACTGCGTTTCCTTAAAGTTCACTTGCCTGACCTGCGGTAACAGTTTATGATCGAACATGTTGGCGAGATGATCGGAAAGGGGAGATCACTCGCATTCCATCGACACACGTCCATGTTCTTTCATGTGCTGCGGGGCCTTAAAGGGGGTGACCTGTCATGCTGCCACCATTCGATCTCACTGATACCGACTGCCCGTTTGCTGCCGCTCTTGCTCCTGACGCTCCGCGCTTTTCAAGTGAGGACCCGGAGGATGACCTCTCGGCCGTCTCCATGGACCTCAATCGCACTGTCCTGTCTCAGGCCCGTCTGTGTCTCTGCGAGTATTCGGATGATGTCATCGACAAGGCCGAAGTCTTTGGTATGCGGATCGGCTGTACCCGCAGCAAGGCTGGACAGTTGATGGACATCGCGCTGATGCAGGAGGCATTGCCGCGTCTAGCGTACGTACTGCGCGTTCGTGGGTTTATGCCCAGGGAGTTGCTACTTGTACTGGCGAATGCAATCCTGCCGTTTCTCGCTGCAGACGCCGACGACCCAGAACTTGATGTCACCTCGACCCTGAGCGAAATGGAGCCGCAGCTTCTCGCGGCACTACTGCCAAGTGTGGAGGGGCAGAAGATCTACGGACCTTATGCACTGTTGGCGCTGCTGCGCGAGGTGATCGAGCAGTTTGAAGAGATGCTGCGACCGCCGGACGAGAACGACGAGAAGGAATTCACTGAGTCCCTAGTCATCACTGACGACGGATGTTCGAAGGGTTACGTCATGGGTGTCATGGACCGCGACAAAGCATGGGAAATTAAGTCTGCGGTTCGATCCGTCCAGGACCAGCAGAACTGCACTGAGGTCGATGCCCTTCTAATGCTTGTGCGCGGGCAGACCACCGCCGATGTGAGCTTGAATCTGTACTGCCACCTCAATGGCGGTCGACTCTGGTCTGTGCAGACCGGATGGTTGAGTGGCACTGCTTCGCAGCACTGGCTCGGCCGGGTATCCAATATCCGGATCATCTCCGACAGCACCTCTGATGGCTATCGACCAACTGAAGCGCAGGTCGCTTTTGTTCGAGGCCGCGACGGCACCTGCATGTTCCCTGGATGTTCCATTGACGCCGAACGGTGCCAGATCGACCACATCGAGCCCTACAATTTCGAGAATCCTTCGGCCGGTGGACTGACTGACACTGAGAATCTTCAGGCGCTATGTCAGCGCCACCACAATCTGAAGACCGACAAGCTCTTCGACGTCATCCGTTACTCCGACGGTCGAACCGTGTGGTCATCCCGCACCAGTGGAACCCAGGCCACCAGCACTCCGTCTGGGCCCGCTCATGGTCCTGGTCGGGTGAGCGTGTCCGCGCGACTGCGTCGCCGATCCAAGGTTGTCCGTGATTACAACGACGAACGAGTGAGCGCGAGGGACGCAGCCGAAGCGGCACGTCATGCGATGAACGATCCGCCACCCTGGGAGAACTGGCCCCGAAACGAACCGGAGTATTGGAAGCCCGATCCTCCGCAGTTGGCAATCGGGTACACCCCGCGAAAGGCACTACCTCCCGGTAAGGGGGCTGGGTGATCAGCCCCGCCCCAGGGATCTTTACGCGATGGCCTTGTTGATTCGTGCCATCGCGACGATGATCCACGCCAAGGTCCAGCCGGTGGCAGCCATAGCGATCAGTGCAGCATTGCTTTCGCTGGAAATCAGGGCCATGACTGCTCCCAACATGATGATGGAGTAAGTCAAGGTTGGCTCTCTGGGGGTTGAAGGGTGAGTTTGCGTCGGGAAGCGCGGGATTCCTGTGCAACATCTCGGCATGCTCGTACCGTGGACGACGCAAGTGAATTACCACGGATTACCGATAGTCGTTCTCAGATTACCGGGCACGTCGTCGGCAGTTTGAATATCGCGATGAAAGCGAGGAGCTGCGACATGAATGAGATGACAGGCGAAGTGCTAGGCAAGCTCACGCGCGAGGAAAAGGCGTCGCTGACAAGTGGCGTCAACTTCTGGACCACCAAGTCCATTGAGCACGCCGGAATCCCGTCAATCATGATGACGGATGGACCGCATGGCCTCCGGAAGCAGACCGGTGGCTCCGACCACCTCGGGCTGGAAGCAAGTGAGCCGGCGACCTGTTTCCCTCCTGCAGCCGCACTCGGATCGACCTTCGACCCGGAATTGGCTAAGCGCGTCGGGGTGGCGATCGGGGTGGAGTCCGCGATCGAAGACGTTGCTGTCGTTCTCGGGCCCGGAATCAACATCAAACGCTCGCCTTTGTGTGGGCGGAACTTCGAGTACATGTCGGAGGATCCAGTCCTCTCCGGGCTGATGGCGGCTGGGCTTATCCGAGGCATCCAGTTGCAAGGGGTTGGTGCATCGCTAAAGCACTTTGCGGTGAATAACCAAGAGACCGACCGGATGAGAGTTTCTGCGGACGTCGACGAGCGCACTCTGCGGGAGATCTATCTTCGTGGATTTGAACGCGCAGTGAAGGACGCGAAGCCGTGGACAGTGATGTGCTCCTACAACCGCATCAACGGGGTGTATGCCTCAGAAGATCCCTGGTTGCTGACACAGGTGCTCCGGGATCAATGGGGATTCGAGGGTCTGGTGGTCTCTGATTGGGGAGCAGTCAGTGATCGAGTCGCAGGTGTGGCTGCTGGGATGGATCTGCAGATGCCCGGCGGCGGCCGCGATACTGATGGAGAAGTCGTCACGGCACTGAACAACGGCGAACTCGACGAAAGTGCGCTCGACGATTCTGCCGGCCGGATGATTGAACTTATTCGCAAGGCACAACAGCGTCCAAAGGCGCCGTGGGCGCTCGACGTGGACGCACACCATGCGTTGGCACGCGAGGCAGCGGCACATTCGATCGTGCTGCTGAAGAACGATGGCGATCTGCTGCCGCTGGTTCCGGATTCGTCGGTCGCACTTATCGGCGAGTTTGCGCGAACACCGCGCTATCAGGGCGGAGGCTCCTCACACATCAACCCAACGAAGATAGATTCCGCGCTGGATGCGTTGTCGGAGGAGTTGGGTGACCGCATGGCTTTCGCTCCTGGATTCCCCTTTACGGGAACTGAGGGAACCGAGAAGATGCGCACGGAGGCGGCTGATCTGGCCGCCTCGCGTGATGTGGCTGTGGTGTTCCTCGGTCTTACTGAGGAAGAGGAGTCCGAAGGCTTCGACAGGGATCACCTCAGCCTGCCTGCGGTCCAACTAGAGCTTCTCGCCGCAGTGATTAACGCAAACCCGAATACCGTCGTCGTTTTGTCCAATGGTTCGGTCGTGGCGTTGCCGTTCGCGGATGAGGTCCCGGCAATTCTGGAGGGATGGCTGTTGGGGCAAGCGGGAGGATCGGCTACTGCGGACATCCTGCTCGGCAGGTCTAGCCCGTCAGGTCGTCTCGCAGAAACAATCCCGCATCGGTTGGAAGATACGCCGGCATTCGGGTTCTTCCTCGGCGAGTTTGGACATGTGCGTTATGGAGAAGAGATCTTCGTTGGATATCGCTGGTACGACCATCGGAAATTAGACGTTGTGTACCCGTTTGGCCATGGGATGACGTACACCAGCTTCGAGTACGGAGATGCCAAGGCTGAGGTGAGGTCCGGGGGAGACATCGACGTAACGGTGCCAGTAACCAACACCGGAGAGCGCAGTCGGCGAGAGGTCATCCAGGTGTACGTAGGGCTGGAAGGCTCGGTGGTTGAACGAGCGCCGCGTGAGCTCAAGGCATTTTCCTCGGTCGACATTCGCGCTGGCGGGACCCGAGACGTCACACTGACGGTGCGCCGTGAGGATCTGGCGTACTGGGACGTCAGAGTAGGAAAGTTCATCGTCGAGGGTGGGGAATACCGACTCGAGATCGGAGCCTCTAGCCGCGATATCCGCATCGAGGCCTCGGTAGCTGTCGACGGTGATGAAGTGCGGATTCCGCTTAGTGTGGAATCGTCAATCGCTGAAGTTGTGGCTGATCCCGTGGCTGGGCCGAAGCTAGGCGAGTTGATGGGAGGATTCGGGGCGTCTGGACAAGACGACGATAACGGCGACGAAATGATGGACCTGCTCGGGTCAATGCCACTTGAGCGCATCACGTCGTTCCCAGGAACCGGTGTGGAGCTCAAGGACATCCAGAAGCTCATCGAGGAGAGCAACGCGGCCCAAAAATAACGGCGAAAGAGCAAGCCCCCTGTCGAGCCTGTATGAGGTGTTGCCTCAGTGAAAATAAAGGCTTTGCCCAGGTAACTTTGTGGACTATTCTCGAACGGATCCCCGGGCGCCGACGGCGAAGACGGGTTTGATGGCATCATCCAGGAGGCTCCAGTGTCCAATCCGTATTCCCAGCAGGGAAACTATGATCCGCAGTACGGAAACCCTGCGGGGTATCAGCAGGGACATGGTGCCTCCGGATACCAGCAGCCTTATCAACCGCAGGGCTACCCGCAGCAGGGGTATCAGCAGCCTTACCAGGCACAGGGTTACCCGCAGCAGTACCAGGTCGCGCCGGGCTACGGAGCCGCTCCTAAGTCGAAGATTGCCGCTGCGCTCCTCGCGTTCTTCCTGGGCACGTTTGGTGTCCACAACTTTTACCTTGGCTACACCAAGAAGGCGTGCTGGCAGTTGGGCCTGACGATCTTCGGTTATATCACCGCGATCATCCTGATTGGTGCATTGTTCATCGTCGCAGTCGGGATCTGGGCGTTTATCGAGTTCATCATGATCCTGGTCGGTGGAGGCGATTACGACCGTGACGCGCAGGGCATTCCTCTGAACTGACCGTTAGGTCAACTCAGCGCCCGGTCCGGCGCTCCAAGCAAGGATTCCGCCGGACAGGCTCATCAGGCGATGCTCTGTAGGGGTGGCAGGGTCATTTGCGAGGCGACGGATGGCACGAGCAGATCGTGCTCCGGAGTGGCAGTAGAAAATGATGTGGGATGGGGCGTCGGGAAGCGGGTGTTTGTCGCTATCGCAGGCGGTCAACACCGCCGCCCATCCGTTGGACTCGATGGTTCCGACGGGAATGTGCACATCGCCACCGATGTACGCGGATTCGCGTTCGGCGGTCTCGCGGACGTCGATGACTAGGGGATAGTCGTCGCGGTGGGAGGAGAAGGCATTAACGCCGACCTCTGACACTGGGGCTTCTGTAGTGATGGTGCAGACCTCGGTCAACTGCTCGAGGCCGGTGACGGGGGAGCGCTCGGGATCGGAGGCGAAACGCAGTTCGCGTTGGCCTGCGCCGAGAGCATCAAGCATCAGGAGCCTGCCGACTGCGGGAGCGCCGATTCCAGTGATGACCTTGATCGCCTCGATGGCCATAGTCGACCCAACTAAGCCGACCAGTGCCCCTAGAACTCCGCCGGCGGCGCAAGAGGGGACTGAGTCTGCGTCGGGGATATCTGGGTAGAGATCGCGAAGAGTGGGGCCATGGCCAGGCCAGAACACCGAGACTTGCCCGGAGAACTGAGCGATGGTTCCCCAGATGAGGGGAGTGCTGGTGAGCTCGGAGGCGTCATTGGAGAGGTAGCGCGTGGCGAAGTTGTCGGCGCCATCGAGGACGATGTCATGGTCCTCGAAGAGCTCCAAGGCATTGTCGACGGTCAGCCGGTCCACGATCGGTGTGATGGAGGCGCGAGAATCCAGGCGCATGACGGCATCGGCGGCGGACTGGGCTTTGGGCCTGCCGATGTCTTCCTGGCGGTGGATGATCTGGCGCTGGAGGTTGGATTCGTCGACGGTGTCGTCGTCGATGACGGTGATATGCCCGACGCCTGCAGCCGCGAGATACAGGAGGGTGGGGCTGCCAAGGCCTCCGGCGCCGATCACCAACGCTCGTGTGTTGCGCAGGCGGCGCTGCCCCTCGCCGCCAATGCGCGGCAGAGAGAGATGCCGGGCGTACCTGGAGGTATCCGAGTCCGTCAGTGGAGCTCCAGTAGAGACAAGGGGCTCGAAGGTCACAGGCTGTCGTCCTCGCGGGAGCCGGTGACGATGCCGTCGAAACTCGAGCTGGCGATGGCCAGACGACGCCGTGGGATACGCCCGGCTGCCTTAGCGGTGTATCCAGCCTCGACCGCAAGACGCATTGCGGTGGCCATTGCCACCGGGTCGTGGGCGCGGGTCACTGCTGAGGCGAGAAGAACAGCGTCACATCCCAGTTCCATGGCCAGAGCAGCCTCAGAGGCTGTGCCGATGCCGGCATCGAGGATGATCGGGACGCTGGCGCGTTGCACGATCAACTCAATGTTGTGGGGGTTCAGGATGCCTAGGCCAGTACCAATAGGGGCTCCGGCAGGCATGACGGCCGCGCAGCCGAGGTCCTCTAGGCGCTTGGCCAGCGCAGGATCATCATTGGTGTAGGCGAGGACGGTGAAACCTTTGGCGATGAGAGTGTCTGCGGCTTCGACCAGTTCGACGGGGTCTGGCAAGAGCGTGTCGGTGTCTGCGATGACCTCGAGTTTGATCAGGTCAGTCTGCAGGGCCTCGCGGGCGAGCTCGGCGGTGAGGACGGCATCGCGCGCGGTGTAGCAGCCGGCAGTGTTTGGAAGGGCAGCGATGTTATTGCGCTCTAAGATCCCGAAGACTGATTCGGCGCCGCCAGCGGAGAATCGACGCATCGCGACGGTGGTCAGTTCAGTGCCAGATGCGATCAGCGAGCGTTCCAGAGTATCCATGGAGGACGCGCCGCCGGTGCCCATGATCAGGCGGGAGGACAGTTCCAGGTCGCCGATCCGCAGGGGCGTGGTGTGCTCGGTCATCATTAGCCTCCCTGTACTGCTGTGACGATGTCGACCTGGCCGGAGACGGGGGTCTGGGACCACCGGCTCCTGGGCACAACGGAGGAATCAACAGCAACGGCGACGCCAAGGTTGCCACCGTCGGCGGGTGTTCCGTCATCATTTAGTGCGCGGTTGGACCAGGTGGCGACGAGGCTCAGTAGGCTCTCCCCGTCGGCAGGGGCGTATGAGTCACCGTTCACGGTGGTGTTCGTCATGCAGGGGCCTTTCAGAAGCGGTGGGGGTTGACGGCGGCGGCGGTGTCGCTAGGAAGGGGAACGCCTGAGACCAGATCAGCGCCGATTGCGGCACCGAGCGGGGTCAGCAGGATGCCGTGGCGGAAATATCCGGTGGAGACGGTGAGCCCGTCGGCCAGGCGGCCGATCACAGGGACGTCGTCAGGTGAGCCGGGCCGGGCCCGGGTCGTCATTTCGTAGATCTCGCATTCGAGGACGGCGGGAATGAGGTGAGAGGCGTCGTGAAGCAGTTGGTGGACCCCGGCAGCGGACACCCCAGTCATGGCGTCTTCGCGGGAGGTGGCGCCGAGCACCACGGTGCCGTCGCCTCGGGGAACCAGGTACACCGGCCGGCCCTGGACGAGCCCGCGGACGGTGTGGGTGACAAGCGGTTGCAGGCCCTCTGGGACATTCAGGCGCAGCACCTCGCCATGGACTGGTCGCAGTCTCAAATCCACGTCTACGAGGTCCCCAGCCTCGGCGCCAGCGGCCACTAGGACCTCATCGGCGAAGACTTCGCTGCCATCCGAGCACCGAACGCCGACGACCTTGTCATCTGACCAGATCAGCGATTCCACCCGGCGCGGCTGCAGTCGGGAGCCGAGGATGCTCTGGAGGGCCTGCGCGAGGCGCCGGGGATTGACTTGGTGGTCGCCGGGAATGTGTACCGCTCCCACGCACCCGGGCCCGAGTGACGGCTCCATGCGGCGTGCGGCGCTGGAGGTAATTGACTCCACTTCCATGCCGAGTCGGTGCTGCAGTCCAGTCAGATCGTTCAGCGCGGAGCGGTCCGCGGCGGTGCCAGCGCACACGAGGGTCTGATTGGTCAGGTACCCGACGTTCTCACCAGAGTCAGACTCCACGGTCTTGACGAAGGAGGGGTACATCTCGGCCGATCGCACCATTAGCGGATAGAGAGTCGGTTGGTCCCAGACCACCTCGGCAACTGGGGCTAGCATGCCCGCCGCAGCGTAGGTGGCCCCAGATACCGGCGACTCATCTAAAACAGTGACGTCCCAGCCCCGACGCAGTAGTTCGTGGGCCGTCGCAAGCCCGATAATTCCGGCTCCGACGACGATTACCCGTTTGTTTTTCGGATCGTCCAACACAATCTTCCTCCCTCCGGCGGTACGAACCGCATCAGGTGTGGCGGTCGGCACTGAAGCCCTCTCAGCCCCTCAGGGCTCCCGCGGAAATTTCTATCCCTACTATAGGCCGCATGCGCCAGCCCCGTTCATTCCACCCGCCTGAGCCCTCGCTCGGAAGTTCCCGTCGAGATGCCCTGGCGGAGGCACGGCTTTACCTGTGCACGCCCTCTCGACCTGATCTGCGGGAGTTCCTTCACGCCGCATATGAGGGAGGCGTGGACATCATCCAGTTGCGGGACAAGGGTATTGACGCCAGGAAAGAAATCGAGGCGGTGGAAGTTCTCGCCGAAGTGGCTGCTGAGCACGGCAAGTTGTTCTCGGTTAATGACCGCGCCGATGTCGCCGCTCTGGTCGATGCGGATATATTCCACGTCGGCCAAGGTGATCTGACTTCCGCTCAGGCTCGAGCACTGCTCGGCGATGACGTGATCATCGGCCGCTCGAATAATTCCACGGAGATGTTCAAAGATTCGCTTAACGACGTCCACCTCGATTACGCCGTCATCGGCCCCGTCTGGGAAACCCCGACTAAACCCGGCCGGAAAGCAGTCGGCACAGAGACGATCCGACAGGCAGCGGAACTGACTGCCATCTCGGACAATCCGTGGTTTGCAATCGGGGGCATCGATGAGGAGAGGATGCCTGAAGTGCTACGGGCTGGCGCCCAGCGAGTAGTTGTCGTGAGGGCGATTACCGAGGCGCGCGACCCGGAAGAAGCAGCCCGGCTGCTGCGATCCATGCTGTGACTATCCATACCGAGTGCAGTTCAAGCCAGCGGTAACACAGAGCGCCGGCGAGTGCGCCGCACAGCAGCGAAAGCCACTGGACCAACGGGACGATCCAGCGACGGCGATTTCCGCCGAGAACAGCGTCCGCTAGGCATTGCGCTGTCTTCACCAAGGTGCCGGTGACATAGGTCAGCGGAACGGAGACAGTGCCATTGCGCAGGAACATATTGTTCATTGCTCCGACGGTGAAAGACAGGCACATCATCGCGCCGGCACCGACTCCGAATGCGACGAAGATCGATGCGGCCAAGGCCGTCAGGCACAGGAACAAGTAGAGGGCACGCTGATCCCATGTGCGCCTAACGAGCGCTCCGATGAATACACCGACGACGAACAATGCGATGATGCCGATCGTCTTCAAGGCAGGGGCCCAGTGCCCTTGAGTCGCATCCGCCGCTAGGTGGGTGGTGTTGCCGGACATGAAGGACAGGAACACCCCACCGAGGTACAGGAACCCGACGGCATCAATAAAACCGGCAGCAGAGCCCAGGTACCAGCCCAGTAGACGCTCTCTCATCCGCCAAATGCCCGATCGTAGGAGATGGTGTGTGGGGAGAGGGGGACGTCGTTAAGCGGGAGGGTTTGGAAGAAAGCCGCGAAATCATCGGGCAGTCCCTCCATCGTGATACCGGGAATGTGGGCGAAGCCGAAACGCCCGTAATACGCAGGCTCTCCCAACAGCACCGCAACATCAGCGCCGCCAGTGCGAAGTCGGTCGATGACCGCCTCCATCAATTGCTTCCCGACGCCCTGCTCACGTTCCTCCGCCGCCACCGCCAAAGGAGCAATCCCGAACCACCCGTCTACCGACACCGGTGATGCGGACACGTGCCCGATGATCTGGTCGTCTCGAACAGCAACGAGAGAGACCGACAGATTGCCGTTTTCACGCAGTCGGTCAACGATGAGGTGCTCAGTTCCATCGGAATGCTCGGTATCGGCGAAAGCCGTCTGTATTAGTGAGCGGATGGAAGGACCGTCGGTTGCGGTTTCCGGTCGAATCGTCAGAGCCATGAGTGCATTGTGCCTTACAGGGAGCTGAATTTAGTCCTGTCACCCGGCCAATCTAGTGTTTAACACCATGAATGCCGTACTGCTCGCCGTGTTGGTGATGCTGATCCTCGCCCTCGCGCGCGTCCATGTCGTCCTCGCACTGTTCATTGGTGCCATCGTCGGTGGCCTGGCCGCCGGGCTGGGATTCGACGGGACACTCGTTGCCTTCCAGGACGGCCTATCCAACGGCGCGCTCATCGCCCTGAGCTATGCGCTCCTTGGTGCCTTCGCGATGGCAGTGGCTAGCTCAGGCCTGCCGACGCTCATCGCCCGCTGGATCGTCCAAAGAATCGGCGTAGAAAGCGGAGACGCACAGAAACGCGTCCTCTTCTTCGTGAAGTACGGCTTGATTCTCGCGATCCTCGCCATGGCGATCATGAGTCAGAACGTCATCCCCGTGCATATCGCCTTCATCCCGCTGATCATCCCGCCGCTGCTGACAGTGATGAACCGGCTCCGGATCGACCGACGCCTCATCGCCTGTGTGCTGACATTCGGCCTTGTCACCACCTACATGTACATCCCGGTCGGATTCGGCAACGTCTTCCTCAACGAGATCCTCCTGTTCAACATTGACCAGGCAGGAATGGACACCTCCGGAATCAAGGTGATGACGGCGATGGGCATCCCTGCCCTCGGCATGGTCGTTGGTCTGCTGATCGCAGTGTTCATCAGTTACCGCAAGCCCCGGGAGTACGAGGACCGACCGCTGACCTCTGGCACCGAGCAGACCGACGCACTAGTGGTAGACCGATACAAGGTCGTCATCTCCCTGATCGCCATCGTCGTGACGTTCTCGATCCAGATCATCATGCAGTCCGCCGGCCTAGAGGCGAACTCCCTCCTAGTCGGTGCGCTGGCAGGCCTGGCAGTCTTCATGGTCACCGGCGCCGTGAAATGGAAAGATGCGGACGACGTCTTCACCTCCGGCATGCGCATGATGGCCCTCATCGGTTTCATCATGATCACCGCACAGGGCTTTGCCGCAGTCATGGACGCAACCGGATCCGTGGGGCCGCTCGTTGATGCCACCTCCGACATCTTCGGCGACAGTAGAGGACTTGCCGTCTTCGCAATGCTGATGGTCGGCCTCATCGTGACGATGGGCATCGGCTCGAGCTTCTCCACCCTGCCCATCATCACCACCATCTACGTCCCCCTGTGCCTCTCCATGGGGTTCTCCCCATTGGCGACAGTGGCCATCATCGGTACCGCCGGCGCCCTAGGAGACGCAGGCTCCCCGGCCTCCGACTCGACCCTGGGCTCCACCTCCGGTCTGAACGCAGATGGCCAGCACGACCACATCTACGACACCGTCATCCCAACCTTCATCCACTACAACATCCCGCTCCTCATCGCCGGATGGATTGCCGCAATGGTCCTCTAAGGCTCATACCCAATGTCTAGAGCTTTCCGGGTAAAACGTTCCTCGGCAAAGCATCTTCCTCGTACCATCTCTGCTTAGTCGCACCTCGCGAAAGATATTCCCGCAGAGAACACGGAGAACCCATGGCACAGACCAACCGTCGGCACTTCCTCGGGGGAATAGCGCTAGGAGGTGCCACGGTTGCAGTGGGCGCCTTCATGCCCCGATTCGCGCCGGGTATCGGCCCTGCGACAGCGTCGGCAGGTGGGGTTGGCACTGCGATGAACGTCGGCCGAGGGATGGCTGACATGACCGGTGAGCCCCTTGGTGCAGGCATGAACGGCTATGCGGCCTTAGAGCAGACCAGCGCTGGCATTCACCACCGGCAGTTCGCCCGGACGTTTGTGTTCGTCGATGACGAGGACGAGCGCGTCGTCCATGTCACTGCAGATATGGGTTTGATGTTCCAGTCGATCCAGATGGAGGTCCTGCGACGCCTCGCCGCGGTGCACGGGAATATCTATCACGAAGGCAATGTCCTGATCGGTGCTTCACACACCCACGTGACCCCAGGCGGCACCTCCGGACATGCGATGGTCGACATCACGACCCTCGGCTTCCGTCCAGTTACCTTTGAGGCTGCGGTCAGCGGAATTGTGTCATCGGTCAATCGAGCCCATGACGACATCTCACCCGCATTGATTACCCTCACCGTTGGTCAAGTAGCTGATGCCGGAGTGAACCGGTCTCGGTTGGCTTTTGACCGCAATCCGGAAGAGGAGAAGGCACAGGTACCCGGTGGTGTGAATCCGGACTCCACGACGCTACACATCATTCGAGACGGCGCCGCTGTTGGTCTCATCAACTGGTACGGCATCCACCCCACGACATTTGGCGCCGACTACCCACTGATCTCTGGTGATTCGAAGGGGTACGCAGCTTGGTCGATGGAGCATTCCGCCGGAGTTGACCATTTGAACCCGGCAGCCGCGCCCTACGTAGCGGCCTTTGCTATGTCTACACCCGGTGACATTTCGCCGAATCACGGTCTTATCCCCGGTTCTGGCCCCGGCGTGGATGAGTATGACTCAGCGCGCATTCTTGGACGTCATCAAGCAGAGGGGACCAACGGAACCCCGACAGCACTGCCTGGTGGAGGCATCCGGGGACGCTGGGGATGGACGGACATGCGAGATGTCTCCGTCGACAGGCAGTACACCGACCACGGACAAACAGGACAGACCGGTCCTGGGGTCTGCTGCACGGATAGGTGACAGGTTCTAGTCACGCAGCCAGTGCGGCTGGCGTGTTCATGATGGCCTCGAACTCGATCGGGGTCAAACGTCCGAGGCGGGGTTGGCGACGGCGCCGATGGTAGGTCCGTTCGATCCAGATCACGATCGCGATGCGCAGCTCTTCTCGGCGGGTCCAAGTGCGGCGGTCGAGGACGTTCTTCTGGAGCAGGCTGAAGAACGATTCCATGGCCGCGTTATCGCCGGCAGCGCCGACTTTGCCCATCGATCCGACCATGCGGTGACGGGTGA